>NZ_JBFEFI010000003.1:70000-670000 GCF_040717535.1 Thalassoglobus sp. JC818 | reverse complement strand
GATTCCGAACCAGTGATCGAAGCAACAGGAGAGAAACAACCCGGTTTCCGTATGGGATTCTGGAGATTTCGTCTCGATAACTCTGAACCGCCGAAAGTCACGGACCTCGAATTCATTCGCTCCACTGACAACAACACCTGGGGACTCGGCATCAGCGAGGAAGGGCTTGTTTTCGGTTCGACAGCGAATCGCAATCCGAGTGTCTTCATGCCAATTCCCAACAGGTATTACGAACGCGTTCGCGGTTGGGGCCCACAACAGCTCAGAACGATCGCGGACACGTATCTCTTCAATCCAATTACCGATCGTATTCGTCAAGTCGATCAGCATGGTGGGTACACTGCAGCTGCCGGACACGCTTTGTACACCGGACGGAATTACCCTCAACAATGGTGGAACCGAACAGCTTTTGTCTGCGGACCGACCGGGAAGCTGATCGGGACATTCGTCCTGAAACCTGATGGAGCCGGCTACACATCGACCAGCCCGCTGAATCTGGTCGCCAGCGATGATGAGTGGTCCGCTCCGATCGCAGCTGAAGTTGGACCCGATGGAAACGTGTGGTTCCTCGACTGGTACAACTACATCGTCCAACACAATCCAACTCCACAAGGTTTCGAGACGGGAAAAGGCCGCGCCTACGAGAGTGATCTGCGAGACAAGAAACATGGACGCATTTACCGCGTCGTTCATCAAGACTCGCCCTCAACCGCGTTTCCAGTCCTTGATCGCACCGACGGCGCCGGGCTGATCGATGCACTCCGCAACACGTCTTATCTCGTCCGACTCCATGCCCAAAGGTTGCTCATCGAAGAAAACCGAGACGATCTCATTCCTGAACTCGTAAAGATCGTTGACTCTCCTCAACTCGATGAAATCGGTCTCGACCCGGCAGCGATGCACGCCATTGGAGTCCTGCAGGGTCTCGACTATTTCTCTGCGAACAATTCCGATTCGTTCGCGTTGCTGGAACGTTCCTTGAACCATCCTGCGGCAGGAGTTCGCCGGCTCGCACTACAGTCGCTGCCGGTCGCAAATGAATCGGTGCAATTGATCGAATCAAGCGGAGTGCTTGCCGATGAAAACGCCCAGGTTCGCCTCGCTGCGTTGCTCGCTCTCTCTGATCAGAATACTCAAGACCGGGCAGGCAAACTCGTTGCAGAACGCCTGTTCGTCGGAGGAGACGTCAACGATCAATGGCTTGCCGACGCCATGACGAGCGCTGCCGCTGTTCACGCTGTCCCATTCCTGGAACGTGCGGCCGAAGTCGGAACTCAGATTTCGAATGACTCACCCGAGTCGCTGGCGAAACGACAAGAAGTTCTAAGGATTGTCTCCGAACACTTCACACGTGGACGCCCCAGCGCAGAAGAACTCGAAACGGTTCTGCCGGCAACCGCCCAACTCAACTCCGAACTCTCGTCAGCAGTCCTCACAGGGCTCACAGAAGGATGGCCTTCCGATTATCAGCTTGAACCGACGGAACAGCTTGAGCAGTCAATGATCGCGTTGGTCCAGTCGATTCCGAATGATGTCAAAGGACGTGTCATTCGTCTCGCTAATCTCCTCGGTAGCGATGCACTCTCCAAGTATGCAGATGAGATCGTTCAAGCTCTCTTGTCCACGATTCGCGACGATCGACAGTCGATTGAGAATCGCTTGTCTGCGATCAACGAGTTGATCGCCTTCCAGAACAAGAGTGATCAAGCTGTCTCACAGCTTCTCGATTTGATCACTCCACAATCACCTCCCGAGTTTTCCACGGGAATCATGAACGCCCTCATGAACAGCACCGCTGAGACGATCGGTCAACAACTTGCTGGAAGATTAAGCGCATTCACACCTTCGATTCGCGAAGCAGCCATTCGCGTTCTATTGGCCCGTCCGGAAACGACGATTGCCTTCCTCGACGGAGTAGAAGCGGGACAGATTCCGTTCTCTGATCTTTCTCTCGATCAGAAGCGAGCGTTGACGGATCACCCATCGCGCCCCATCCGTCGTCGATCCCGAGAAATCATGGAAGCAGGCGGAGGACTGCCGAACGCTGATCGACAGAAAGTCATTGAAGATTTACTTTCGGTCACCCATATGAAAGGCGATGTAGAGCTCGGCAAAGCGGTCTTTACAAAGCATTGTGCGAAGTGCCACAAACATGGCGATCTCGGTGAAGAGATCGGCCCGAACCTGACAGGCATGGTCGTCCATCCGAAGGAAGAACTGCTCGTTCACATCCTCGATCCAAGCCGCAGCGTCGAAGGCAACTTCCGCTTGTACACTGTCGTGACGATCGAAGGACGGATCTTCTCAGGAATGATGGCTGCAGAATCGCGGACTTCGATTGAACTCATCGACACAGACGCCAAACGAAGAACGCTTCCACGCGAAGACATCGAAGAACTCCTCGCGTCGCCTAAATCTCTGATGCCCGAAGGATTCGAAAAACAGATGACGCCAGAAGAACTCGGCAATCTGCTCGAGTTCCTGACAAACAAGGGAAAATACGTCCCGATCGATCTACGAAAAATCGCGACCATCGCAAGCACCACTCCCATGTTCTACGGAGTCTCGCCGGTCGAACGTCTGGTCTTCCCCGACTGGAAACCGAAAGTTTTCAACTCCGTTCCGTTCCTGCTCGTCGACCCCAAGGGAACCGAAGTTCCAAACGTCGTGATGCTGAATGGACCGCTCGGGGACATCCCTCCGAAAATGCCAAGGCAAGTTGAGTTCCCGGTTCACAGCCCGGTCAAATCAATTCATGTTCTCGGCGGGATCGGCGGATGGAGCTTCCCAGCCCATCAGGAAAAAACGACTTCCGTGCTGATGAAGTTGACCTATTCAGACGGAACGACGGAAGACATTGAGTTGAAAAATGGTGTTCACTTCGCCGACTATGTTCGGAGAGTCGATGTTGAACAATCTGAATTTGCTTACAATCTGGACGGACGACAGGTCCGCTACTTCCAGATCCAACCAGCACGTTCGGATCTTGCCGTCGAGAGAATCGAGTTGATCAAAGGAGAGGATGGAACAGCCCCCATCTTCATGGCCATTACGGTCGAGACTCCGTGATCTTTCCGTTCACTCGACCGAACCAATGTGACACCACGGAGGAAAGAACTTGAGCTTCTGTCGAGTGATAACAACCTGTCTTGCGATCGGACTGGCAATAACAACTTCAACATCCTTGATGGCGGGGATTTCCAACAGCTTGATGGACATCTCCGCCAACGGGCAACTGTTGGTTTGCAGCAATCGCGATTCGGGAACAGTGACGATCGTTGACCTGAATGACCAAACAGTCGCTCACGAAATCCCTGTTGGACGTCATCCGGAAGGAGTGTCTTTCGTCGGCAAGAGCGACATCGTCGCGGTCGCAGTCTACGCCGAAGATCAGATCGTCTTTGTCGACGCGAAGTCCAGAGAGATCACCGGTTCTGTCGACGTGTTCGACGAACCATATTCAGTGGTCTCGGATGCAGAGGGAACTCGCTTATGGGTCACCCTGGAATATCCCGGCGAAGTCATCGAGGTTGATCCAAATTCAAAAACAATCACGCGATCACTCAAGGCAGGTTCGTTTCTGCGCGGGCTGGCACTTGTGGAAAACAAAAGCCTGCTCGTCACCGAATACTACACAGGGATCGTGAAAGCGATCGATCTGAACTCCTGGAGTGTGACTGAGGAATGGGAAGGATCTCCTCAAGACAATTTGGCCAGACAGATCACCATCCATCCCGACTGGCCCAAAGCTTACCTGCCGCTTCAAAGGTCCGTCACGAACGTTGCTCACGGTTCCGGGTCGATCTTTCCTTACCTGGGAGTCGTGAACCTTCCCGGAGCTGATGATCTGGACCGCAAGAGAATCCAAATGGATTCTTTCCGGGGCACGTATGTCGTCGCGAATCCATGGGAAGTGGCCATCTCTCCAGATGGCAGAAGACTTTACATTGTCTTCAGCGGGACGGACGACATGTTCGCCTGCAACATTCTCGACGACAATTACTTCGAAATCGAGTTCGCGGGCCTGATCAAGACAGGGGCCAATCCGCGTGCTGTTAAGGTGTCCGAAGACTCGCAGTCATTCTACGTCTACAATTCTCTCGACTTCACTGTCGACGTTTTTGATGCCCGGCAACTGACGCGGAAAGCGAGCATCAAAGTCAGTAAGTGGTCTGGTGATCCGCAAGTTCTCATCGGGAAAAAGCTGTTCTATTCCGCTCATCCTCCCATGACCAGAAGACGCTGGATCTCCTGCTCGAGCTGTCACCCAGACGGTGATTCCGATGGCCGAACCTGGCAACAGCCTGAAGGACTACGAAACACCCAATCGATTCGCGGGCTGATCGACACTCACCCGATTCACTGGTCAGCAGACCGGGACGAGGTCCATGACTTCGAATACACAATTCGCTCTCCCCTCATGGGCGGACGCGGCCTCATCACCGGTCGCGTCAACGACATGCTCGGTGAGCCGAATGCCGGTCTTTCTGGTGAACTCGACGCACTCGCTGCGTACACGAATTCTCATCCATTCGAGCTCAGCCCGTACTCGAAAAGTGGTCTCAGTGCGGAAGTCGAAAAGGGTCGGAAACTGTTCTTCTCCGAACAAGTCGGATGCGCTGAATGTCATTCTGGGAAAGTTTACACCGACCGCAAAATGCACGATGTCGGAACGGGCCGAAACGATCCCACCGAGAAAATGGGAACCCGCTATGACACTCCCACGTTGCTCGGTGTCTATCGAACTGCGCCCTATCTTCACGACGGAACGGCAGAGACTCTGAAAGATCTCCTGACTACAGCCAATCCAGATGACAAACATGGTCGAACATCTCACCTCAAAGATGAAGACATCGACGCGATTGTTGAGTTTCTCAAAGTCCTTCCCTATGAAAAGCCGTAGGGAAGAGTTCTCGAAGATCTGTTCCGATAATCAAAACTGCCCAATTGAGAAACCGAAAATCGGAGAGCGCACCGACCTCTGACTCATGTCTGAATTTGTCCCTCAGCAGTCTGATCGCTTTCTCAACTCAGTCGTGAACACGTTCCTCGCTCCCGGTGAGAGAGTCGAAGAGATCAAGCTGGTCTCAAGCGGATTCAGCGGTGCAACAATCGCCAGAGTGACGACCAACCTCGCGGACTACGCGCTGCGAGGATGGCCGCAGGATTCGCTCCCTGCAGAGAGAATTCGAGAGCTCCACGCGTACCTCAATCATCTCAACAATCTTGGCCTTCCGGTCGCCGTTCCAGTCCGAGTGAATTCCGGAGAGACGTTGGTTCTGCATATCGGACAATTCTGGCAATGCGAACCCTGGCTGCCCGGCATCCCTGCGACTTTTGGTGACTGCTCGCCAGAGAACGTTCAATCCATCATGCAGACACTCGCCAGTCTTCATCTGGCGAGCGAACGCTTTCTGTCTCAGACATCCGGCCAGAGGTGGTTTTCAAGTGGTGTCGACGTCGTGCCTGCGGTCATCGAACGGGCTCAACTCATTCAATCCTGGCAGAGTGCTTCAACTGGTCAGACAACACTTCAATACCAGGGACTGTCCAAAGTTGCGCGAGAAATTTGCGTCGAAATTTTGTCACGGTTCCATGAATCATCGACGGAGATTCTGCACGAGCTGAAATCGCTTTCAAGTCTGAAGCTTGCAGTCTTCCCATGCTGGCGTGACATGCACCGTGAACACATTTTGCTTACGAATCGTCGCGTCACCGGAATCATCGACGCCAGTGCTACACGCACCGATCATCCTGCCACGGATTTGTCACGATTTCTTGGAAGCCTGTGGGGTGATGACTTTGAACGCTGGGAACTCGCACTCGACCAGTATCGGCAACATCGTTCGCTGACTTCGAACGATCTCAAAGTGCTGATCGCACTCGATCGCAGCTCGGTTCTGTTGAGCGGACTCACCTGGGTGGAGCGGTGGTGTCGCGCTGAGGTGGCAGAATCAAGAGAGAAAGAGGTCCTTGAACGGATGCACACAATCGCATCCCGGATGAAGCGACTCCATGCTCCGGAGAACCGGGAACGCTACTCAGCCTGGAACTGAAACGTCCTCAGAATCCGAGTGCTTTCCACGTGCGAGGCATTGGAGCTTCGATCGTCACATCGTCGTAGCGGACGGGGTGCTGAAGTTTCATACGAAACGCGTGCAGTGCAATCGCATCTGGATCGGCCATCGACGACGTCGCCCCGTATTTCGCATCTGCGTAAACCGGGCATCCAATGTTCGCAAACTGAACGCGGATCTGATGCATTCGTCCGGTCTCCAAATCGACTTCGACGAGTGCGCGGTTCTTCGACGTTTCGACAACCCGATATCGCAGCCTCGCGATCTTCGCACCCGGGGATTCTTCGTCGCGAATCACAACACGCGACTCGTTCGGAATGCGGTAAATCCAGTTTTCGAGTCGTCCTGACTTTCGTTCCGGGATCGACTCGAGAACGGCAAGATAAGTCTTTTCGACAGTCCGCTTCGCAAACTGCTCTGACAAGCGGGCTGCACATTTGGAGTTTCGCGAGAAAACCGTGACTCCAGAGACAGGTCGATCGAGCCGATGGGGAATTCCGAGATAAACATTTCCGGGTTTATTGTACTTCTTCTTCAAGTACTCCCGGACCAGATCTGGAAGACTGGTCACTCCTGCAGGCGCACCCTGAGCGATCAGACCGCTCGGCTTGTTCACGCCGAGCAGCGGTCCATCTTCACAGATCACTTCCAATTCAGGCATACGACCTTCGCCAGACCATCACGCATGGTGCAAGAAACCATGAACGGGTCGAGAGCATCTTCAGATTACGTCTGCACTCTCTCGCACGAGGAAACACAGCCTCTAACTTTGCGAAACAGTACATGCGAGTACACAGGATAGAGCCACCCGCTCTAATCTTCTCCGTCGTAAGTCAGCAGTGAAAAACACTCGTGCGGAGCGAGTTTCTCTCGTCCGTTGAGGAATGACAATTCGATCGCGAAAGCACAACCTACGACTTCTGCTCCAGCTTGTTCAATGAGTTTGACACAAGCATTCATTGTTCCGCCAGTGGCGAGCAAATCATCGACGAGAAGAACCTGTTCGCCTTCGCGGAAGGCGTCGGTGTGAATCTCGAGCGTATCAACACCGTATTCGAGTTCGTAGTGGAAGGCCTGAGTATCGAAGGGAAGCTTGCCCGGTTTGCGAACGGGAACGAACGAGGCATTCAACTCAAGAGCAAGTGGGGCGGCAAAGATGAAGCCGCGTGCTTCGGCAGCTGCGATGGCGTCGATCTGCATCCCGCGATACTGATCTGCAATTTGCTTGATCGCTTCTCGGAAGCTGTCAGGGCATGCGAGGAGCGGAGTGATATCTCGAAACATAATCCCAGGCTTCGGGAAGTCAGGGATATTTCGGATCTTCTTTCTGAGGTCCATCTGCGTCTCTTTTTGAGTCGATTTCGGAAGATTTCGCATCCGCCGGGCGTCTCACTGCGTCGTTCAAGTCCACACCTGTGGCCAGCAGATAAGACGCTTCCGCACGCTGGACAAGCGGCTGCACGTCAGGATGCTGATCGTACAGACTCTTGACGCTCAGCCAAATCTCCAAAGCCTGATCGACTTCACCTTTCTCAAAAAGAGTGTTTGCCCGCGTCAGGGCTTTCTCGACAAACTCAAACTGTTGCTCGTGGGCTTCCGACTCAATTTCGCTCACCATCTGATCCAGAACTTCAGCCAGTTCAGCATGTTCCGGATCTCCTACGACGATAGAACGTAGTGCGACCAGCATTTCCCGCGAATGTCCGAGTTGGCCTCGACTTCGCATCTCCAGAGCTTGCCGAATGATTGCTTCAGGTTCAGATGTGGGAACATCGACTTTCCCGAGATCGCGTCCAAGCAGTTTCTTTTTGAATCGATAGACTTCGATTTGTCTCAGATAGACGTCTACTTCCGGTTGCCATCGCTCGGGATCGGCTTCTACGAGCGGCTCGAAAAAGTCTCGTCCGGCAGCTTCCCAGACGGGGCCTTCAGGTCGTGACATCAGTTCGACACCGCGAGTGAATTTGTCCTCTTCGCTCATTTGCTGGCTTTGAGTCCACGCATATCCGCCGATCAACATGATTGCGAGCAAAGAGAGCAGGACCCACGGGTTGTCGAGAAACCTCTTGACGATCGAGCCTTGTTGTTCCGACTCGAAATGTGCGCGGAACAAATCACGGACGAGCGTGCCGCCGATCGCTTCCGGTTGAGGGCGACTCACCTGCGAAGGATCAGCGATGGTTTCTTCTGTCACCGAATTCTGAAACTGCGACAGTTGTTCTTCTCGAAAGTCGACTTTCCGGGGAACCTCTTGAAGCCTCAAACTGAGGACGTAGGCATCGGGATAGCGGTCTTCGGGTTTCTTCGCGAGACATTTGCAAACGATCTCGTCCAACCAGACCGGCACTTCCGGGACAACTCTGCGTACGCTGTCAAACTGGGAATAGCGATGCTTCTGAAGAATGTCGAGGACAGTCTTTCCCTGAAACGGAGGACGCCCCGTCAGCATGACGTACAGCACAGCCCCCAATGAGTAGATGTCGCTCGCCTTGGTGGCTCGTTTCCCTTGCGCCTGTTCGGGAGACATGTACTCCGCGGTTCCCAACACGCCTCCGGTGACTGTCAGTCGTCCGCTTGCAAAGACCTGGGCGACCCCGAAGTCTGTCAGCTTCACCTGACCGTCGTCATCGATCAGCAAGTTCGACGGCTTGAGATCTCGGTGAATGATGCCTGCGTTGTGAGCAGCCTTTAAGGCGGTGCAAATCTGAACGCCAATCTCAACGACTTGACGCCAGGGAATTCGACCGTGACGTTCGAGGAGTTCTGTGACCGTCTCGCCGTCAACGAACTCCATCGCATAGTAGTACGTTCCGTCCGCCTCTCCGCTTTCGTACAGTTCAACGATACAGGAACTGTTGAGCTTTCGCATCGCGACAATTTCGCGATCAAATCGTGCGACAAAACCGGCTTCATGAGCCATCGAAGCGGGAAGGACTTTGACTGCCGCGAGTTCCTGTGTCGTTTTGTGACGACCCAGATAGACGGTGCCCATTCCGCCAGCTCCGAGCTTCTTCTCGATGAAGTAGGGCCCGACGACTGTTGGCAGAGCCGATTGGCTCAGAGCATCGTTCGAATTCGAACCTGATCCGGAAATTCCTGATGCGGTTGTGTCCACTGTTCTCGGGAACTCCTTGAACTATCAACTAAATCCAACAATGTACCGGCGGAAACTCGAAACCATCCCAATCTCTGCCCAACGAATTGTCTTCCAAAACAGATCTCGATTCAAAGACAATTTTGAAGCAAGATCTCCGTCAAGTTCCACTTTTCCAGGTACTCGGCTCGATCAAAACCTCTACAAACAACAGTGAAGTAGTCGCGACTATTGAAGAGCGAACTTCCAAGAGACGCTGTATTCCCTGCTGTTTAATGATTTTATGGTGAAAAGATGACTTCAGCAATTCTTCTCGTCGCTCACGGGAGTCGACGCCCCGAAGCAAATGCCGACCTCTATCAACTGGCGGAACTTTTCAAAACGCAACGCCCCGACTCTCTCGTCGAGATTGGATTCCTCGAACTGACCGAACCGACGATCCCTGACGGGCTGTCGAAATGCGCTGAGCGCGGCGCAACATCCATAGCAATTTTGCCATACTTTTTGTCGCAAGGCGCCCACGTTGCTGAAGATCTCATCAATTTCCGCGATCAGTTTCAGGAACAGTTCCCGAAGATTGAATGCTATGTCTGTCCGCCGATTGGCCTGCATTCCAAACTGGTTGAACTGATGATGATTCGTCTCGATGAAGGAACCCAAACTCATCACCAACAGCAGAAGACGTCGTGACCCAGTTGGTGACAACGCAGCGATCAGTCACATTAATGCCGAACAACGAACCAGCGAGAAAAAGATCATCTCGCGACAAGTAAGTTCGACTCTGTGCAAACAAGGAAAGCGGCAAACTCGGTCCGTTGAGCTTGCTCGCACAAGACGAGTCGCCTGATCCTTCAATCGCTGTACTTCGTGAAGTACCAGACTGCAACGACGACTGAGATCGCCAGCGCTGCAAAGTCTGTCGGCGTCGCGTACTCCCAACGATTCAGTAGTGCTTGGAGAATGTTCATAGGAAACCAGAAATGAGTAGGGAAATGAGCCCAGTCTCAAAATCTACGACGAAATCTGATCTCTGTGCCTAAAAAGACGAACACATCCGATTGATTCGGGAGGGGCAACCGGGACATCTGTCTCAACCGGAAGCTGCAACTTGATCTCTCGAAAAAGTTCCAATTATTCGCTGGAAATCGCGCGAACACGCAAAGACTTAACGCGTATCGGTTTTGTCCCATATTGGGTCTCATAGACCCCGAAAATGACTTCGCCCGGCTTGTAGTTCTCCAGCGGGAAGTCGACGACCTGAAACCGACCAATCTCCAGCACGACGTGATTCTCTTTGACCGTCAGTCGAAACGGTTGCTCACGTTTCCAGTCGAAATCGTCCAGTTCCGTCGTCTTGCCCTCGATCGCTTTGGCACCTCGAAACTCACTGACGAAATACGGGCTGCCGCTGACCTTCATGTTCACATTGCTCACAGCATATCCATGCCCCTGATCCCATCCCACAAGGAAGAACCAGCCCCCGTAGCCGGCGTGCTCCATGATGCCTTCGAGTTCAAATTCATCTGCCCAGCAGATTCTCATTGCAGCATCATGCCCGTCGAGTCGTTGAACATAACCATCGACGAGTCCGAACTTTCCATCAGTCGAAAAGTTTCCAAGAACAAACGGATGACCGGGCTGCGGGCCGGTGAGATCGAATTCTTCAAGCGTTGTCAGCTTGGACGCTTTCGGAAGCGGTCGACTCCCCTTCATGCGGGGCGACTTCAGATGGAGGACGGTCCATTCCTCTTCCGCAACAACTCCGGAATAGTCATCCGGCTGAGCGAAACCTTGTTGACCAAAGAGAAGACAAACAGCAAATCCAAACACCAGCAAACCAAACTGTTTAAAACCCATAGCAGTTCTGCTCTCAGTCGAGCACGTGAGACAACCGCTCCCTGAAACCTCTACCGTGCGTAGGATGAGTGATCGAGCCGAATGATGCCTGTTGAACTCCGATTCAAAAAGAGGCAATGGCTGCTCGCTAAGAAATCAGTTTTCTCAGTTCGTCCAGATACTTTGGAATCTCTTCACGGGGATTTTGCTCTTCGTACTCCAGGACGACGTACCCACGATAGCCATGATCTTTCAGAATGCCGACGACCCGGCCCAAATCGGTCGGCTCTTTTCCTGCCCCATTCGGGGAAATGGCAACTTTAATTTGAGCGTTGACCGCGTATGGAGCAATCTTCGCGAGATCGCCGTAGGGGTCTTCCGTGCGGAAGTTCCCGCTGTCAAAGTTCACTCCGAAACAAGGCGACGGTTGGACTTCCTTCACGATGGCCAGCAGTTGCTCGGGAGTGGCTGTGATTCCGCCGTGATTTTCAAGTGCGAGCACCACACCTTTAGAAGCGGCATATTGGACACACTCATTGATGCCGTCGACGCATCTCTTCAGCGCCGATGGTTCATCGCCTCCTGAGGGAACCTTTCCAGCGAAGATGCGAATGACCGGCGCTCCCATGAACGCCGCGTAATCGATCCACTGTTTGGTCATCGAAATCTGAGCATCACGTTCCTGACCGGGCCCAAGACAGAAGTCATTCCCGATGGCTGTTCCGGAAATGTCGAGTCCCAAACGGAACGTTCGCTCCTTGATCTCTGCCAGATACGCGTCCGTCACTTCGGCGGGGAAGTAATAGCTCGTCAGCTCTGTCCCATCGAGATTTTGACTCGCACAGAAGTCGATGAAGTCAAGCAACGTCATCGACGAGTTGGATTCGCGAACGGTTGGCCAGTTGCGAGGCAATTCTCGATTGAACGAGTAGGCTGCCAGCGACAATTTCATGTAGGGTTCCCCGGTTCGCACAACCGGTTTCGCCGCTTGCAATGAAAGCCCGAAATTTAGTGCAAGACCTCCCAGGGCAGCAGAGGTGAGAAAGTCTCGACGCGACCATTCAAGTTGTGTCATCTCAGTCGTTCCCGGTCAATTGTCTCAAATCGCAAACTGCGAATCTTTTGTCTTTCGATCTCCAAGTTAGTCAAATAGGCGTTGATTTGGCCAGTGACCACATCGTGAGGAACAGAGTCATCCAGCAAATGGATTTTCTGCCTGCGGGCGCGGATACTGTCCCCTGTGATGATGAGTTGCTAAATTCCCGTTTTCAAAGATTCACCTCGGATAACTCGTCCGAACCCATAGTTACTCGTTTGGAATTGTTGATATGTCTGACGTTCACGATCTCACCCGTGCACTCCAAAAGAAGAACGATTCAAAAATTGTTCTCCTCGTCGCTGACGGACTTGGTGGGCTTCCCAAGAATCCAGGTGATCTGACGGAACTCGAAACTGCCAAGACACCGAATCTGGACGCGCTCGCACAACGAGGAACGAGTGGACTCAGCACGCCCGTTCTGCCAGGTATCACACCCGGCAGTGGTCCCGGTCACCTTGGCCTGTTCGGGTACGATCCGCTTCAATACCAGATTGGCCGCGGAGTCCTCGAAGCACTCGGAATTGACTTCGAACTCGGTCCAGACGATGTCGCGATTCGTGGAAATTTCTGCACACTCGACGAGCACGGCAACATCACTGACCGACGTGCTGGCCGAATCGGAAACGACATCGCAGCTCCGCTTTGTGAGAAGCTGAATCAAATCAAAATTCCAGGCGTGGAAGTCTTCGTTCAACACGTCAAGGAATACCGACTCGTCGTCGTCTTCCGCGGTCCCGGTCTCGGTGGTGATGTTCACGACACCGATCCTCAAAAAACCGGAGTTCCTCCACTCGTCCCGGAAGCCAAAGCACCCGGATCAGAGAAAACGATCGAAGTCGCTCATCAGTTCCTGCAACAGGCACGTGATCTTCTCAAAAACGACAGCCCCGCGAACTTTCTGACTCTTCGTGGAATCGCCAAGCGTCCACCCATTCCAACCTTTGAAGAGGTTTACGGGACGCGAGCCGGAGCCATCGCAGTTTATCCCATGTACCGCGGACTCGCTCGTCTCGTCGGAATGGACGTCCTCGATGCTGGCCAAACATTGAGCGATCAATGTGACCGCCTCAAAGCTGCCTGGGACGACTACGACTTCTTCTTCATGCACTTCAAATACACCGACTCCACTGGCGAAGACGGAAACTTCGAAGCCAAAGTTCAGCGCACAGAAGAACTCGATGCTGCCATTCCGCGCATCATGGAACAAAACCCGACAGTGCTGATCGTCACCGGAGATCACAGCACACCGAGCAAGATGAAGTCCCACAGCTGGCACCCGGTTCCAACGTTGATCACCGCCGAAAACTGCCGATTTGATGGTCGCCCGGGATTCAGTGAAAAAGACTGCCTGCAGGGCGGGCTCGGACAGTTCGAAGCGAAATACCTGATGCTTATGGCACTCGCTCACGCTGGCCGACTTGAAAAATTCGGCGCATAGAGTGGCCAATGGATGAAGTGTCACGTCGAATTTTGAGAGTTCGAAGAAGTCGAAAAGATTTGCTGATCCAAACCAGTTGAATTCCGTTCACCTTCGAGGCGGCCTGTCGTGGACGTGTTTGACAGCCCGCACATGCATGTCAATGGGAAGAGCTATGACTGAAACTTCTGCACCTGAAGCCAACGCACCCAAAGAACCCAAACAACCTGTCGATCCGCAGGATAGTGGAGTCATTTTGATTTCCTATCCGAAGATCGTATTCATGTGGCCGTCATGGGTGCTGTCGATCATCTGTGGCATCTACATGGTTTTCGCCAAGGATTTGACTGGAACCGGTGCCATCAATATCGGATGGGCTTTCCTGATCGTCCTGTCGCTGAACCTGATTGTGTTGTCATTCGACTTTCCCCGAACGACATCCTTCCTCGTTTTCGCGGTGGTCACAGCTCTGGTTCTGGGAGCCATGCTTTTGGTGTCAAAGATGCCGAATCTGATTCCGGCTGTCACGAACATGATCCATTCGATCAAGCCGGTCGCCAATGCCCCGTTTTACTTCATATTTGCTTCAGTGCTGACAGCGATTTATATCGCTGTCGCTATCCTGTCGCGATTTGATTACTGGGAAGTCCGCCCTAACGAACTCCTTCATCATCACGGCGTGTTGAGCGATCTCGAACGATTCTCAGCTCCGCATCTGCGAATCGAAAAAGAGATCAACGACATCTTCGAATACATCCTGCTCGGTTCTGGTCGATTGATCCTGCACCCGAGCCAGGAACGTCGCCCCGTCGTGCTGGACAACGTCTTCTTCATTAGCTCAAAAGAGAAACGCATCACACGACTCTTGAGCGCCCTTCAAGTTCGTGTCCGTGACGACAGATAGTTTCTGCGAGTCGATCGATTTCGACTTCGAAAGCTTGAGTAACACATTTCCAACACTGGGCTGAGCTCTTCAGCCCAGTGTTTTTCTTGCGCGGGGCTCAATGTGGACAGTGCGAAATTCAGCTCTTGAGTCCATTGAATGATGAAGAATTCAACAAATCAATGTGAATTGATGTTTGACTCATCTCCGGGAGAATGCTAGTTTTTGCAATTCTTGAATATTCTCAAGCAAATCCCTTCGACCTATCTCAATTCGTTAAGAACAACCGAAACTCCGTTTTGTTTGTTTTGACGGTTTAATTCGATCCAAAATGGCAGTCGTATTCTTGGCACTCCACTGTGCTATTGAATATGATTTCAATGGGCCGATCACGAATAATTCACTTCCACGTGAGGTTCACTGAATATGGCGCATGCGGAATTACGAGTAATTTCCGGGAAGCACTCTGGAAGTTCGATCCCTCTCCCATCTGGGAAATTTCTTGTCGGGCGTGAAGAAGACTGTCATCTCCGTCCCAATAGCGATCTGGTGAGCCGTCACCATTGCGTATTCACTCTTGACGACTACGGGCTTCGCCTTCGTGATCTCGGAAGCACAAACGGATCATTCGTCAACGGTGAAAAGATTCGGGGATCAGTCGTTCTCAACTCGGGCGATCAGGTTTCGATCGGCAAGCTTGAGTTTCAGGTTGTCATCGGCGACGCTTTGCCGGACGACACACAAACGAATCTCGCCAGCGAGATGAACACAGAGATCATCAATCCGCAACCCGCTGATCAGCCAGTCGGAAGCTCTGCGGACGATGACAGCGACTTGCTCAATGAGCTTCTTGCAGAAGCCAGCCCAGAAGACGCAGCCTCAAACACAATCGTCTCCGACGCCGCTGCCCCATCATCAGACACGATGATTAACATTCCGACCCAGCCTCCCGCAGGTTTCGAAGGCCAGATGCCTCCCCAGACTGGAGACACTCAGTACTTCGTTCCAGGCGGAATGCCTCAGATGCCTCCCATGGGATACCCACAACAGATGGGTTATCCTCAGCAAATGATGCCTTACGGCTACCCCGGATTCCCTCAGATGGGCTACCCGCAACAACCAGTTGCGTACCCACCAGGATATCCGCAGCCGTATCCTCAAGGCCCGCCACAGGAACAGCCAGCCGAGCCAGCTCAGGAACAATCCTCTTCTGTCGAGGAACCTGCTGTCCGTCTGCCCGACCCATCTGAAACCGGTGTCAAACCGCCTGAACCGCCAAAGCCTGACGACGAGAAGCAAGAAAAGACGGCCGACGCCAAAGCGAAAGAGGAAGCTCCGTCAGCAGCAGCCAACGCGATTCAGCAATACCTGCAGCGACGCCCAAAAGGCAAAAGCTAAGGCCGTTGCCGAGTGACTTGTACTGGCTTGCTAGCGACATCGCCGGCTTGAGAGCTTAAGGTCTGCCTTTCCGCACAGACCGTTCTTTTGAGCTCTCTTGAGTTGCAGGTGCGTCGAGCCAGCGGTAGATGGCGATGCATTCGTCCGCTGCACCGCAGTTCGTTGCTGCGCAATGTCGGCTGCTATTTCGCTTCGACGGTGATCGTATTCGTCTCGTGATCAATGTTCGACACTTCGCCGAAATTGATGCGACCAGCGAATGCATCGATGTCATCCACTTTGCTCACCTGAAATATCACGCGATCCTCTTCAAATCGCGGACGCACTCGGAAAGTGCCCGCCGCTTCTCGGACCTCGTGCAGCAACCGGCCAACTTCACGGCGCTGAAGCCCCTTCATCACCAGCGTCACCTCTTCATTGTCCATCGAGAGTCGATTGCGGAAATCCTCGCCAACTGGGGGCTCGAACGGATTCGCTGCAGTGGATTGAGCTGTGCCCGCCGGATTCGCAGCTGCGGGCTTTTCTTCAGAGGACGTGTTTTGACTCCCTGATGTCGTACTGCTTGACGAATCAAGAAACGGAGAAGAATTATTGTCGTTTGTTGATGTCGGATTTGATTCAGTGACACTCGACGGATTGCTTCCTCGGTTTCGTCCGGGAAATGGATTCGCGGGATGATTCCCCGGTCGAGGAAAATTCGGGGCTGCGTGATCGGGAATCTGATGAGCAAATTGAGGCCCGGCAGGAGCAGGATCTCCCTTAAACATCAACTTGCCCAACGACATGATGATTCCAAAACCGATGGGCAGGACGATCAAGGCAGCCAGCCCGATCGCCGTCCATTTCACCGCTTTGAATCCCCATTCCCCGGAGACACCGAAGTGGTCTTTAAACGAGACTAATAGGAGAATTCCCCCGATGATCAAAAACATGACCCCACCCAGGGTCTGAGCTTCTGGACCAAGAGCATGCAGCCCTTTGATCTGCAATCCGATCAGAGGCAAGATGAACGCCCCAACCCCCAGCATCATCATCGTGAAGGCGAACTTCCGAAGCTGTTCCGTGGGAATGGACGATTTGGAAGCCTTTCGTGATCGCTTGGGCTTCGTTCGTTTGGATTTCGACGAGGACTTTTTGGCCGGTGCCGATCCGAACAAATCGGCCTCACCTTCATCGTCATCGAGATCCCACATCGAGGCGGATGGAGTCGACGACGCAGACGGGGCGGAGGAGAGTTGATTCTGCGATGCCTTGAACAATTCGCCGCATTTCGGGCAGCGAACTGTCTCGACCTTCATCGTCAGCTTCATTTTCGCATTGCATTCAGGACATTGAACACGCAATTCCGCCACTCGTCTCACTCCTCTTTGCATGGACGATGTTCAGATCATTTCTGCGCTGACTGCTGAAATCATTCATGGCATCGTTTCTCACAAATGCGTACCTCGCACACCACACAACAGAGCCAATCAACTCCGGGGAAAGCACGAGACGATGCAAATCATCGAAGGTCTTCTCCGATTATGATTGTCAGAAACGCCTCAGACAAGAGGAACTCCAGCCGATCGCTTTGCAGATCAGAGTGCAGCACGTGTGCGCGAGCAATCCCGGCAGGCTGAACGCTCTCTTACAGAAGACCACTTCAATGGGGGAGATACTCAAACTCTCCCCCATTTGTGGTTGCCTAACTACTCACCGGGCTTGCGAACTCCCATCGTCAGCAGCAGATTCGCCCACAATTCCTGATCTGCGGTTTGAATGGTCAAGACATGGTCTCGACTCGCCACAGCATCGTAAAAGTCCCACTTCTGGATCGGTTCCAACTCAACGTCTGAGCCAGCATCCTTAAGAATCGTGCGGTACTCACCCCAGATCGGAGGATCACCAGCGAGTTTGTACGGGTCGTCGTCAGGAATGCCCATCGTGTTCGCAGCTTCGATCGGAATCGCCGTCAACAGAGCTTTGAGAACGTCGGTGCAACTTACAATTCCCGGAGAAAGGTTCAGGCAAACGAGATCTGCATTCGGTCCGAGAGTGTTGTAAGCGGGGTAGTTTCCATCGGCGATGAGAATTTTTGAATGATGTCCCGCCCGACCGAGA
Organism: Thalassoglobus sp. JC818; assembly: GCF_040717535.1. Classification (NCBI taxonomy): domain Bacteria; kingdom Pseudomonadati; phylum Planctomycetota; class Planctomycetia; order Planctomycetales; family Planctomycetaceae; genus Thalassoglobus; species Thalassoglobus sp. JC818. The sequence continues at coordinate 652,096 of NZ_JBFEFI010000003.1, read as the reverse complement.
ACTTCATTGATTTGAGGATGAATGAGAGTGTGCTTGAGCATTCACTTGCTTTCCGAATACGGAGATGATGGCGTGAAGTGAGCAGCGGACTGCTGAGACTTTGCTCAGGCTAAAAGCGGTCGGTTCGCTTGTCCAGCGTTCCCGACGGATCTGAGAACCGGGCAAGCAAATCGGCCAACGACTCGCTGTTCGTCAGCTCAATAGCTTATCGATCACATGTCCGTGAACATCGGTCAGACGGAATGGGCGTCCCTGGTAAGTGAACGTCAGCTTTTCGTGATCGATCCCCAACAGATGCAACAGCGTCGCCTGGACGTCGTGAACATGAACAGGATCTTCGACAATTGAAAACCCGAGTTCATCGGTCTGGCCGATTGTCGTTCCAGACCGGATTCCGCCTCCTGAAAACCACATCGTGAATGCTTGTGGATGATGATCACGGCCGTTCTCTCGACCGAGAGCTGCACTCGATTCGACCATCGGAGTTCGTCCAAACTCTCCACCCCAGATGACCAGCGTCTCATCGAGCAACCCACGCTGCTTGAGATCAACGATCAAAGCAGCGGCAGCTTGATCGGTCGTCTGTGCTTGGTTCTTCACTCCTCCTTCGACATTCGAATGATGATCCCAGCCCGCGTGATAAACCTGAATGAAGCGGACTCCCCGCTCAGCCAGCCGGCGAGCCAGCAGACAGTTTCGTGCAAACTCATTCGGACGTTTCTCGTCCATTCCATAGAGTTCAAGCGTTGATTCCGTCTCTTGTGAGAAGTCCATCAGCTCAGGGGCTGCGGACTGCATTTTCCAAGCAAGTTCGTACGCTTCGATCCGCGTTCGGATTTCCGGATCACCCACGACGTTGAGCTGTTTCGTATTGAGATCTCGAATGAGATCGAGCGTCTCTCTCTGGGCAAGATTGTCGAACCCACTCGGATTGGAAACGTGCAGAATGGGATCTCCCTGACCCCGGAACGGAACTCCCTGATGATTGCTCGGAAGAAACCCGGAACTCCACATCGACGCACCACCGCTCAGGCTGCCGCCGCTCTTGAGAACCACGAACCCGGGAAGGTCTTCTGCCTCGCTTCCGATGCCGTAGCTGAGCCACGAACCAATCGACGGTCGACCGGGGATGGGACTCCCGGTGTTCAGGAAGATTTGAGCAGGGGAATGATTGAACTGATCGGTGTGAACCGACCGAACGACGGCAATCTCATCTGCAACTTTCCCCAGATGCGGGAGCATTTCGGAAAGCTCAGTCCCACTCTCGCCGTGCTTCTGGAACGAAAAACGCGGCCCTAAAACAGCTGCGTCAGGTTGAATGAAAGCATACCGCTGCCCTTTGATTACCGAAGGAGGAATTGGTTTTCCTTCTAGCTCCTTAAGCTTCGGTTTGTAGTCGAAGAGCTCTAACTGACTCGGCGCTCCAGCCATAAAGAGATAGATCACTCGCTTCACACGAGGAGTCAGCCCGACAGTCGCACTGGTATTGGCATACGCCTGACTGGCAAGCAGGGAGCCGAGCGATATCTTCCCGAGGCCAATTCCGCAATCTGCGAAGAACTGTCGACGCGTCTGATTTTGAAGGTGTGAAAATGTCATGGTTTCGTCACTGCCTCATCCAAATTCATCAACACTCGCGCCACCATCACCCACGATGCCTCATCAGCGGAACTCTCGCTGCCTCCAGTGATTTCCTCGACACTTAATTCTTCAGAATCAAACCTCGCCAGCTGGCGATCACGAAACTCAAGAATCGCGCCGACTTCTGATTCAGTCGGTGGACGTGTGAGAAACTTCCTGAACAGAATCGCCACAAGCTCGGCAGGATCTTGATCGCCGACACTCAAGGATTGAGCAGCCTTCTGAGCAACTTCGAGAAACATCGCATCATTGAGCATGGTCAACGCCTGCAATGGAGTATTGCTGCGGTCACGACGAACAATGCAGTTCTCGCCCGTGGGAGCATCGAAAACAGTGAACGCGGCAAAGGGAGCCGTTCGTTTCGAGAAAGTGTAAAGCGATCGACGATACCGGTCCTCCCCTGTTTCGACGGGCCAGTTCGGATTCCCGTACGCAACTTTGACGACTGACTCCGGTTGTGGCGGATAAACACTTGGGCCGCCGACTTTTTCAACGAGAACGCCCGCCGCTCGAAGCATTGAATCTCGAATTACTTCCGCACGCATTCGTTTGCGTGGACCTCTGGCAAGCCAGCTGTTCTTCGGATCGCTCTCGCGAACGCTTTCATCAACGACCGAGCTTTGACGATAGGTCGCACTGGTCACGATGAGTCGGTGCAGTTCTTTGCGAGACCAGCCGAGTGCGTATTCTCCAGAATCCGGTTGGCTGACAAATCGATTCGCCAACCAATCGAGAAGGTCTGGATGCGTGGGCTGACTCGACTGGGTTCCGAAGTCTTCACTCGTGGTCACCAGCCCCTGACCAAAGAACGCTTGCCAATGCCGGTTGACGGTCACACGCCCAACGAGCGGATTCTCGCTGCTCACAAGCCATTGAGCAAATTCCAACCGGTTCTCGGGCGCGTCTTCTGTCTCACTTAAGAATAAAGACGGAAGATGAGGAGCCACTTCTTCTCGAGCCTGAAGGTATTCTCCGCGATGATGACGGAACGTCGGTCGCGGATTGTCATCGGGCCGCTCGGAAAAGATCATCGTTGTCGTTGGATCCTTCAGACGAGCCTGAAGCTTTTCGATCGTTTTTCGCTCTTCCGCGAGCAACGGTGTTGTGCTCAGAAAATGCCGCATCAACTCCTGACGAACTTCGTCCGACAAACTCTCTTCGCCAGCGACGAGTTGTTCCGCAAGATGGACCGGAAGGCCTGTTGCGACAGACGTTCTTGAATCGGTGGTGACACTGAATCGAAATCGTCCGAGACTGGCCGCAAAATGCCGCTCGAACAACATCGTGATCGTCAATTGCCCCTGCGTTTCGAGCGGGGTTTCAAAGTTGATCACCAGTTCATGCCGTTGACCTTCGGCGGTCGACGTCGACCAGCCTGTCGATCCATTTCCGTCGAGGATGTTGACGGCATCAGCTGATCCGCTTCCGACGCTGATCTTCCCGAAGCTGTGCGATGCTTTACGCAAGGGGAGGAGAGTTTCGTCTCGTGAAGCTGTCAGTTCACTCAGGAAGAAATCACCCTTTCGACCTTCGTAAAATGCTCGCCCGGGTCCCCGAGCGGGGAGGCGATCGTCCGGCAGTGCTTCAAGCTTCAGTGCTGTAATTGGTCCGGATTGGCTCAACGCCGCCAAGTCGAATGTCAGCTCGAATTCATCTCGTTTCGTGATGTCACCAGTCGAGAGAATTGATCCATCGGGCAGTTCCTCAAGTCGCGGAAGATTCGTCTTCATCGCCACGGGACGAAGAACTTCCCAGTTTCGAACGACATCTGCCTGCTCTTTCAACCACTGATCGAATTGCTGTTTGAGGTGTTCCTGTCGTCGCTGTTCCTCCGGTTCATCTCCATCACGTGGCGGAAACTTTGCCGCGAGTTGCGATTCCAGCTGGGCAATCTGAGCGAGAATGTCTTCATTTTGAGCTGCCACTTCTGCATCAGGAACAATTAAGTCGATCTCATCAGCATTGTTCAAAAGCCCCATCATCCCGAAGTAATCAGTATGCGTAATCGGATCATATTTGTGCGTGTGACATTGAGCGCAACCGATTGTCATTCCGAGCCAAACTGTTCCGGTCGTCGCCACACGATCGACCATCGCGTAATATCGGTACTCCAAGGGATCGATTCCGCCTTCTTCATTCAACATCGTGTTTCGATGAAATCCGGTCGCAACCAACTGATCGGCAGTGGGATTGTCCAGCATGTCACCAGCCAGCTGTTCGATGGTGAACTGATCGAAAGGTAGATCTGAATTGATGGCATTGATCACCCAGTCTCGATACGGCCAAATCGAACGCGGACGATCCTTCTCGTACCCGTTTGTGTCTGAGTACCTCGCCAGATCGAGCCAATGACTCGCCCAGTGTTCGCCGTACTGAGGGGAGTTCAACAACTTGTCGACAAGTTTCTCGTATGCGTCCTCGTCGGTCGAATTCAGAAACTCATCGACTTCTTCAATCGTAGGAGGCAGCCCAATCAGATCGATGTACACTCGTCGCAGCAGTGAATAGCGATCAGCTGGCGGAGCTGGCTTGAGACCATGTTCGTGCATGCGATTGAGGACGAAATGATCGATCGGATTCGCCGGCCAGTCGGAGTGCTCGTTGACAGGAATCGCAGGCAAATTGGGAGCCTGAAATGCCCAATGTTCTTCGTAAGGAGCACCAGCTTCAATCCATCGTTTCAGGACATCGATTTCCTCATCGGTCAACTGAAGATTCGAATCTGCCGGCGGCATGACGAGGAACTCATCATCGCTCGAAATTCGAGTATACAGTTCGCTCTGATCGAGATTCTTCGGAACGATCGCCTGGTAGCCTCCGCGATCCTCCGTTGCAGCGGATCGAAGATCGAGACGCAGATCCGCTTCTCGAGTGTTCTCATCCGGCCCGTGACACTTGTAACACTTCCCGGCCAAAATCGGACGAACGTCTCGTCCAAAAGAGACTTCATCCGCTTCGAGGTCGGAAAAGTTCCAGCCACTCACAACGAGGGCGACAATCAAGAGGTTCTGCGGGGACAACTTCATGACATCCAGATGGACGAAGGGGCGGGATAACAATCATCCTGTCCTTCTCATGTGGGCATTCGCCTGACCAATTGGACCTTGCTTTGATCCAGCTGCCAGATGCGAATTCGAGAAGAACATCTCGGATAAATGTTCTTTTAAGGATAGTGGGCCTACGCCGCCGGGTCAAATTTCGAATCACAACAAGGCGAAGCGGAATCACCTTGTCACTCATGAATTCGCCGAGCGGACTGAGCAAACGGCCTAAAATCCCATCATTCGAGAAGCGAGTTGAGTGGTCACCAATGTCACTAAGACCACGCCGACAAGATTCAAGAGAATCCCGTAGCGGACCATCGACGTGATGGGAACTCTGCCGGAGCCGAACACAATCGCATTCGGAGGAGTAGCGATCGGAAGCATGAACGCGCAGCTCGCTGAGATAGCAGCGGGGATCAGCAGCAGTCGCGGGTCAATCGTCAACTGTTCCGCCATCGCTGCGAGCGTTGGCTGAAGCGTATTCACCGTCGCGACGTTGGTGGTGAACTCTGTCAGGAATGTGACCATCAGACAAATGCCAGCGACGATGACTGTCGGCGATTTTCCTTGAAGCTGTTCCGCGAAGCGTTGTCCCAACCAGTCACCAAGTTGAGTCACTTCGAATCCCTGAGCCATCGCGAACCCGCTGCCGATCAGCAAGATCATCCCCCACGGAAGGCCAGCTTCCGCTGCTGTCCATGTCAGCAACGGTTGACTCTCGCCATTGGAATCGACGTCACCCGGAATCAGGAACAATAACATCGCCATCGCAATGGCAATCGAAGAATCCTGAACGTACTCAGGCAAGTAGCTGATGTCGACACCCAGACTGGCAGCTAGCTGAACACAGATTCCCGGCCAATCGGGAAGAAGCTGATACGAATCGAACATGATCGGTTTGCGCAGCACCCAGAGCAGGGCTGTCATAACGAAGACGCTGAAGACTCGCCGCTCGGTTCGACTCGCCCGGCCTAAATCAGTCAGTTGCTGACGGAAGAATTCGCGGCCGTATTTCTCGGTGTTCTTCACCGATGGAAGGCCGATCGTCAGAACGCCTCCCGTTGCAAGCAGCATGAGCACGCTGAGCGGAACAAAGGATGCCATCCACTCCGCCATCGACAAACTCTCGTAACCCTGCGGAACAAACGACTGGTCCCAAAAACCGAGAAATGTGACATTCGTCGGCGTTCCCACAAACGTTGAAAGTCCGCCGATGCTCGAGGCGTAAGCGATGCCGAGCAGAATCGGCACGGTCAATTTATCGCCGACGAGCTTCGCCTGCTCCGGATCACTTGTGCGAAGTGCATCTTTGAGAGTGGTCAGCATCGCCAGAGCGATGGGCAACATCATCATTGTTGTGGCGGTATTCGAAATCCACATCGAGAGAATCGCGGAGGTCAACATAAACCCGAAGACCAACTGTCTCGGGCTGCTGCCAACTCGACTGATAATGTGCAGTGCTATTCGCCTATGCAGGCCACACCGCTCGATCGCCACTGCAATCGCGAAACCTCCGAGGTACAGAAAGACGTTGTGATCCGCATACTGCAGGCTCACTTCTTTCGCGGTGAGAATCCCCAGAAACGGATAAGCAGCAATGGGAATCAGACTTGTCGCTGCGATGTGAATCGGCTGCGTCAACCACATCGTCGCCATAAGGACGGTGATCGCAGCCAGACGATGAGCTTCGGCAGTCATTCCTTTTGGCGTCGGCAGGCAGATGACTCCGACAAACAGAAGAATCGCAATCGCAACCGAGATCCAATTTCGCCTGGTTCGATCCGGGGAAGGGGACTCTAACGATTCATTCATTGATATCGGTTGCTTCTTGTCCAGGAGGATTGTTGAGGCACTGAAACGCTTGATTTAGTCTTCGAAATTCCGATTCATCCATAATCGAAAACGAAAACCAGAGCGACTCAGGATTTAGAGCAAGTTGCTCTTTCCTGTGCACTCGCTTGCACTGCTTCATAGGTTCAAAGGCTGTGCTTGCTCGTGCGAGATCGTGTAGACAAAATCAGAATTTGCTCTGAAATGAGTACCGAAAAATACCATCCACCACTTCCGATTGGTACGGCAAGATAAGCACTTCGAAGCCGATTTGGCCAACTCAAATTTGAATCAACCGAGTTTCATTCCTCGGGATTCGGCGATTGTGTCGCTTCAGATGCCTGCCCAGCAGAGGGAATCCGGTAGACGCGAAAACTCTTGTTCCGGTAGTTCGCGTCGACATCCACCTTCCAGTACTTGCCGAAGATGATCTCATCGATCCCGGTTTCATCATGCAGAGCCCGAAGTTCATCGGGCGTAATCAGCATGTCTTTCGTCGCAGCCTTCTTCCAGTTTGCGATCACCCACAGACGCCGGTTCCATTCGAGAAGCGATTCCGCATCCTGAGGACAGTCTTTGTAGTTCACATATTCCGGCCGGTTCGCGAACCATTTGACAGCCCACTGATTCTCCAGACTGTACACCAGCGAGTCTTCAGGCGTTTCCTCATCAATCCAGCGTGACACATCAATCCAGTCGGCTCGCGCCTGAGCGGACATTCCGCTTGGATTCCGATCAGAACCCGGAATCCAGATCGCCACGCAGGCCAGAACACACGCAGTGCAAACGCTGATTGCATTCGCTTCGAAGTCGGAATGAAACCGCTCACAGGTCTTTCTTCTCAATAATTCAGCCAATGAAAAACCGACTGCTACGGGAATGAGAATGTCAGCCAATCGAAACGGATAGAACTTCAACAGGGCAATTCGCCACTCATATCCCGGCATCGATTTGACTGGCCTCGGTCCCCATGAAATCGCAACCCCGATGAGGGCAAACGCCAGCGCCCAGAAACCAATCAATCGCCACCAGCGAACTGCTTCATCACGTGCGGGCTGCAAGATGATCAACACTGCCCACGTGAGAACCAGCATTGTGAAGTAGCGATGAGCGGACTTCGAGAACGTCATCGGATCGAGATGATGAGCGAGCCGATGGGCAACTTGAAGATGTGTCGCCATCAGAGAATCATTCGGATCAGTTTGCAGAACGATCGAAGCTGCCGACCACAACCCCGGCAGCGCGACTCCCACAAAAACGATCGCAGCTAAAATCCAGCGTAAGACCGGTATCGGAGACTGGCGAATCAAACTGCGCCCGAACAACATCACCCAGCACAGCGTGGCAGCCACCGCCGCCAGTGTTCCCCACACCCCGACGACCGGATGAAACGAAGTCGCGAGCCCCGCTTGCAGCGCACTCGCCACGATTCGCAGCGACATCGCGCTGGCCATCGCTCCAAACAGAAATCCGTAGGCGATAACCTTCGATTCCATGCCGCCCACGAGCCACTCCCCGGACCAGTTTCCAAGACTATGGAAAACGAGGAAGGTGCCGAGCGAGAACAAAGTCGCTGTCCCGGACCGAGTGAGTTGCTTTCCGAGGAGTGTCCAACCGATCGCCAACGGGAGATATCCCACCGCCCGCACGACGATCGCTGTCTGCTCTAAAGTGAGCAGTTGAGACAGCCAGCCGAACACCCAATAGAAGACCAGATGAGGATTCGAGGAATCCAGAAAAAAGTCTCCGGCACACCAATCTGGCTGCCAAAAGTGCTTCGCCTTACTCAGATAGTGCGGCTCATTGACTCCCGGGATCGGAACTCGAAGAAACGAGACACACAGCAAAACACCATAGATGACCGCCCCGGTCAGCCAATACTGCCATGCCTGCGCACGTTGCTCTGATTGACCTTGAGCAGTGGTTTCGACACTCGGCATCACAAACCTCATCGAAACTTCAGGGCATGCAGACTTCGCTGGGAATCGGAACCAAGCCCGTCCGACAGATGTGAGAAGACCTCATCACGCGCGACGACAGAGAGGCGTATCGAACGGTCAATTTCCGCTCAACATCACTACTTTGACTTTTTCTTCGCGCTCTTCTTAGGAGCTTTCTTGGCTGCACTTTTTGTCGCAGCCTTCTTGGTAGCTGTTTTCTTCTTCGGAGCAGACTTGGTGGCTGTGCTTGCCGCTTTCTTGGCTGTCTTCTTTTTGGGAGCGGACTTCTTCTTGGTTTTCCCTTTTCCGAAAACCTGGTCCCAGTTTTCCCAGTATTCCGGTGTTGCTCCAGTACGTACGATTGGGCCACTCATTTTCGTTTTCTCCTGTTTCAATCCTGAATCAAACTCAGGTGACAAAGCACCCGATTGATGCTGACATCATTGTCTTGAGACGTGTTGTATGGGCGATGCGACTGTTGTCAAGACGTTGCGGACTTGTGAGCCGAAACTCAATTCACTCAACTACAGCCATGAATGACTACGATTTTCATCGAGAACAGAACTTCCATCACCTCTGGAAACAGGTCGAGATCGTCCGGTCCGTGCCCTATTCTCTGTTCACGTTCGGTGCCAGCGACCTCGAATACTACCTCGTCACAGACAGTGAGGAATCTGACGGACTTGTGGAAGTCCGCCGAGGTTGTGTGAAAGTCAATCGTCCTCTCATCATCTCTCCACACAATGCACCTCCGGAGTTTCGCAACTTTTTTGAGAGCGATCAATTCGGCGGCATGATTGACTTTCTCATGGCCCGCTCGGCGGCATTCTCAAATTTGAAACTCGAAAACACGCAGCAACAGCCTGAACTTCTTAGCGATAGTATCGAAGAAGTTGTGTCGAGATTGAACAAGCGACTCGACACCGAAGAAGAAGACCGTGTAGCGATTCTCACCGCTCCTCATGGACTCGGCGGGGCAGCAGTCTTCAAATACACCGTCTCTCGCATCATGGACAGTGCACCGGGAAACATTCAGGAACTTCGCGAACGCGGCTTTCTTCCCGAGTAAATTCGCTTGCTGATCGCTCAGTATTCACTCGACAATCACAGCGAAACCCGAAGAACTCGGAACAACACACGAAAGCATCTTTGCGAACTCAGTACTTCTTTCGCATCGCTTCCTGCATCGTTCTCCGAGCTTGGTTGCTTTTCAGCTTGTCTCGCTGATCGTACTTCTTACGTCCGCGCGCAGCCCCGATCGTGACCTTCACAAGCCCGCGTGTGAAGTACATCGAAAGTGGAATCAACGTCATTCCATCATGCCCGGCCGATTCTGCGAACTTTCGAAACTCTCTCCGTCTGAGGAGCAGCTTCCGCTCTCGTCTGCGCTCATGATTTAAATACGTCGCTTGGGGATACTCAGCAATGTCGCAGTTGATGAGCCACAGTTCCCCATTCTGAATGCGGGCAAAGCCTTCATCGATCGTGACTTTATTGTCCCGAATGCTCTTCACTTCACTCCCTGTCAGGACAATGCCGCACTCGAGTTCTTCGACGATTTCGTAGTCATGACGCGCACGACGATTCCGACAGATCGTGCGAGAGTTTGGATCTACCGCAGGTGTCTTTTTCTTCTTCGATTTCTTGCTGGCCATGACGTTCCTTCCAGGTCAATCCCCAATAGTAGGACGACACGCCGAACTCGTGAAGCCTCCCCAATACGCTTTTCAACCATCAAGCAGAGACTCCGACGCTCAAGCCTTTTATTCCAGCCTCCCTGAGCTAGAGCAAGTTGCTCTGTCCAGTGCACTCGCTTGCGCGTTCTCACTTGTTGAAAAGCAGAATTTGCTCGTGCGAGTCAGTGCAAACGAAATTCGAGAATGTCCTAGGTCTCCGACTCGCGGGGAGCATCGTAGAAGACGCCCAATTCCTCACGGTCGCGGTACTTCCCGAGAAACAGCGACCGGAACAAGACTTTCGTCAGATGCCATGATGAATAGAGTCGAAACTTTCTTGACGACGTCAGCACAGGCTGTCGAGTGAGAACGAACGAGCCCTTCTTTTTCATCGACCGTGAAAATGGCCTCTCTTCAGACGCCAGATAGCTGGGATCGAAGCCGCCAATCTCTGCAAAGACATCACTCCTCGCGAACAGGCAACATCCGCAGGCGTAACCAAACACACGCTGCCAGATGAACAGAAAGCTCTTCGCCATCATTCGCTGAAGCCGACTTGTCCGCTGATCGAACTCAACTGCTGATCCGCCAGCGACAGCTCCGTTCTCGACAGCCTCGAGTATGCCTTGCAGACACTCCGAATTCATCAACGTATCTGCATCGACAAAAATCAGAATCTCACCGGAAGCGACTTCGGCACCCGCATTCCGAACAGCCGCAATATTGTGCAGCTGCACATCAATCACCCGCGCACCACAGTCTCTTGCAATGCCCGCTGTTTCGTCGATCGACCCGTCGTTAACGACAATCACTTCCGACGAAACTGAGCAGGGAACAACAGATTGGGCGATTGCAAAAATGGTTGACGCGATCAGCAGTTCTTCATTCCGTGCAGGAATCACAAAAGAAACTCGCGGCCGCGTCGAGTCCATTGCCAACACTTTCAACAAATGATGAAAGTCCGCCCCAGAAATACCGACCAGAGAAACGACGTGCTGAGATCAGTTTCCATATGTCATGTTGGGACTGTTTAGAGGCGATCGAAAGAAGGAAATCGGAACGGGAGGAACCTTTACGTTTGTCTTCACCCAAGACTTTCGCGATGGGCTCTCCTGATCTTTTTCGACCAGCCAGATATTTCGGTAGACGACTGGGTTTTGGTGATCCTGAAGTTTCGTTGGAAGCCTCAACTCGCCTTCAGCTTTCCCCGCTCCGGTTTTGTTTTCGATCTCTGCGTTGTTGTGGATGAGCACTCCGTTGTGCCAAACACTGATGCGCATATTCGAAACCTTGTTGCCATCTTCATCGAATCGCGGAGAGGTCAAATCGATATCGTACGTCTGCCAGGTTAGTGGAGGCAGGCACATGTTGACGTCCGGACGGCGAGTTCGGTACAGCGCCCCGCACTCGTTCTCAATTCCTTCCAGACCGAATGAATCAAGAACCTGAACTTCGTATCGGCTCTGAAGATAGAAACCGCTATTGCCACGAGCTTGGCCACGCGCCATAGGCTTGTAAGGAATTCGAAACTCCCCATGCAATCGGAAGTCACGGAACCCTTCGGTTGTTTCTGTTCCAGCATTCAAAAGTCCATCGTCGGTCAACACAGGACTCTTGAAGTGTTCAGTTGGCTCTCCGTCGAAGAGGACAATGGCCCCGGGAGGAGGCGATGCCCCCATCGTTGGACTCACGCGATAGGTCTTGATCAGTTCGCCAGCCTCGCGACCATCTTTCGTGAACACTAAAGCGCGGTCTCCATCGACCTCGATGTCGTACTGCTCGCCATGCAGAACAACGACATCTCCTTCGAGCTGTCCGTCAATCTCGAAACGATCACCACCAAACCAGCCTTCACCAGGCAAGCCACCGTAAAACTTCACACCCGAAAATTTTCCGTCACCAAGGGCAACAACCTGCAAAGCAACCGGTTCGGAACTTCGTGATGTTGGTTGCGCACGCTGCCATCCCCGATACTCACCCTGAAAGTGATAGTCGAGGTCGACTTCAGACGGATTGGTGTAAACTGGGCCATCTTTGTCATCCGCAGCCAACAGTGCGGAACTTGACAGCAAGATCCCACACATCACAACCAGTAACGACCACGCGTAGTTCATGAGTGCTCCTTAAGCGACTTCAGATTCGATGCATACAGCCTATTTCCTGGCGGTGAGTGAATGCACCGGAAGTCTTTGATTCTCGTCTGTTTTTTTCATTTTCTCGACTTCACCCGGAAGGAATTCTCGAATCGATATTCTTCCAAGTTCCGGAAAAGTCACGGTAACATGGTTGATCCACTCGGGGGAGGTTCGGGCTGCGAGTCTTCCTTGCTCACCTGATCATCTTTGATAAACGGCCACACGAGATGAAAACAGGTTCCCTTCCCGATTTCGCTGTCCAGCGTAATCTCTCCTCCGTGCTCCCTGAGAACTTTGCGACTGACCGATAATCCCAGACCGGTCCCCGCAGACCCCTTACTCGATTCGAACAGACTGAACAGTTTCGGCATGTCCACGGGATCGATGCCGGTCCCGTTGTCTTCGATATCGAGTTGGAAAGTTTCATCCGACTCCTGATAGCGACACCGCATCGTCAACAGCGGTTCCTCTTGGTCCTCAAGAGCATCGATCGCATTGACGACGAAATTCAGAATCGCCCGATGGAAACCTTCCGGGTCAACCATCGATTTCGGGAGGTCCTCAGGCACATCGACGACAAGTTGAATTCCGCGATCCTCAAGTCGTTTTTCCATGAGTTCACAGACATCGTTGATAACGTCTTTGATCGAAACAAATTCCAGCTTCGGATCGCGTTCCTTACTGAACGTCAGCATGTCCATCACGAGATTGTAAATTCGATCCTGATTCCGCTCGACGATGCCCCAGCCCTTTTGGACCAATTCGAGGTTCTCATCCTTGAGTCCCATATCAACAAGATAGCTTCCGCCGCGGACTCCCTGAAGAATGTTCTTGATGTGATGGCTCATGATCGCCACCGTCTGGCCGACAGCAGCCAGACGCTCCGCCGAAATCATCGATTCCTGATAGCGAAGATTCTCTAGAGCCAAAGCGGACTGACGGCCAATCGCTAACAGCAACCGCAACAAGTGATCGTTGAATCGATTCAGACTGAGTTGAGTCATCTCCATCCCGAGGCTGTTGACACTGTTCGTGTCCACATAAATGACCCCCATCAATTCATACCGACCTCGCATCGGAACGCACATCGCTTCCCGAATTCCAGCTTGCATGATGCTTTGCCCACCGTCAAAACGGGAGTCTCTCTGAGCGTCGGTCGTCCTGACCCCCTGACCGTGCTGAATGACATACTCAACGATAGTCGTCGAGATCGGCATTCGCTCAGTGCTGTCGACTCCGTGCCGGTAGCTGACGACTCGGGGCTCAATCCGATCCGTTCTTGAATCCGTGACGAGAATACAACCGCGATCCGCACCCACAGCATCCAATGTCAGTTGCAGAATTCGCTCAAGAAGCTCTTCACACGTGGACGTCGGTCGGACAGCTTCTTCAGTGATTTGATATAGGATCTGCAGATTGGCCCCGGCCTGCTCACGACCGACAGATAAGTGCGATGCATCGGGAGTCGCCTGACTGACGATTCGAGAGTTGTCCTGACCGCCTCGCTGTCCGATCAGATGGATCTGGCTACTCGCTGAAGAAGCAATCTCCGGGATCTCTGCTGAGAACAGGAAAATTGTTCTCCCCATTTGAATCTGATCGCCGCGGCGGAGTCGGGCTCCATCGACCAGCATGCCATTGACGAACGTTCCGTTCGAGCTGTTGCGGTCGTTGATGACCCACGTCTCGCCATCCCATTGAAAGACGGCATGTTGTCTCGACATTTCTTTGTCGAGAATTCGGACGTCGTTCTGCACACCACGTCCAATGCGAACTGGAGGCTTGCCCAGGTCAATGCGGCTTCCCTGGTCAGGTCCTTGAATGACCAGAAGAGTCGCTTCGAACACGGCCTTACCTCCTTCGCATCGAGACGTTCACTCGCCTCTTTCAAGACACACTCAGCTCATCACTTCCAGTATTTCTGGGTGATCCAATATACCGTCGCCGGGGCAACCAGTCCGGTGAGAATGTAAGACACCAGATCCGGATACCAGGCCAGCTTCAGCGCGAGTGTGGGCGAGACAAACTTGAAAATCACCGGCAGCATCGGAATCAGAACACTCCAACACATGAAAAGAATTCCGTATTGGCGACGCTCTTTCTTCTCGGACGGAGTCAGTTGAGCGAAATCTTTCGACGCACTCGATTTTGAATCTTTCTTGCCGGACTTCTTTGAACTTGATTTCGACGACGACTCTGAAGACTCGCTAGAGAGTTTGGCTTCGTCGCGCATTCCCGGTGCGTAGTACTGGGCAATCGCCTGATTGATCGAACGTGGCGTGACGATGACCGGTCGAACAGGCACACCGGAGCGAATCTGAAGCTCTTCTTCGACTTCGTGCTCCGGCTGATCGACACAGGCAATCAGCAATCGCCCGTCATCCACAAACAATGGAATGAACGAATTCCGTTTCACCATCGCCCGCGGAACCAGATCGAGTACGTCATCTTCCGGAAGCATGTCTTCCAGATCGACGAAGGAGTATCCAAGCTGACAAGCCAACGCCTGGGCAGCCTTTTCCGGCTTCACGAGTTTCATCTGCACGGCGGCATCACGATGAGAGAGACCTCGTCGATCTGCGAACTCTTCGATTTCACGCTGCTGATCGCGTGTGATGTCTCCCTGCTGGACCAAAACGTCCAGCACTGGTTGACGACCAAACTCGTCGACGGCAGCTTCGAATTCTCGGCCGAGGCCTTCATCGTAGTCGCGTTTACGACCGGGATCGGTCAGGCACAACATCGCCTTCGCAAGCTCATTCAAAAGCTCTTGAGACTGAACGGAATACTGCCCTGTGGCATACTTCCGAACGTGTGCATTCAGCTTCTTGTAGTGTGCACGAATTTTGTCGGTGTCATCTTCAAACTGTGCAACTCGCAGCAACTCGTAATGATCCGGAGGACGGGCTCCCTCCGGAATGCCGAGCCATTCTTTATAAACATCCATTTTTCACTCGCGGCTGATGAGATTCGTCGATGATTTTCGAACGATGAGTTCGTCAGTTTCTACTCGACTTGATACTCATTCGCCAACACTTCAAACGCGTTCACATTGTCTTCGTTCAATCCGGAGTCTCGCACAATCTCCGTTTTCGCTTCAGTATTGCTCACCAGTTCGACAGCTCGTGCCGAGAATCGACCGTTCTTGTCGTAGCTGTAAGTGATCTCAACTGGCGATCCCGCAGGGAGATTTGGAGGCAGGTTCACGATACGGAAATCACCGATCGTCGTGCAGGCATCGGGATCGGAAGCATCGCCTTCGAGCACGCAGACATGCACTCGCTGCTGGTTTTCTTTGTTCGTCTTGAATCGTTGAGAGACTTCCATCGGAAGCGAAGAGTTCTTCGGAATCATGATGTGATTCAGCTTCCGTGACTTGTCCTTCGGATCGCTGATCTTCACGCCGAGTGAGTGAGAGTTGACGTCTGTCGCCGAGACCGAACGCAATCGCGTGATGACCGCTTTGCCCAGTCGACTTCCGCCACCAGTTGCGGTTGCTTCGAGAATGGCAGCATGAATCGCAGCTCCCTGCGAAACCGCTTCTTCCGGAGTCACTTCACGAGAAGGCTCTTTCCCGGTCACTTCACGAAGCATCGTTTCAACGACTGGCATATAGGTCGAACCGCCGACGAGGACCACCTCGTCGAGTTCCCCAACACCCACACCGGCCTGTTGCATCACCAACTCGGTTGTGTCACGAGTTCGCTGCATGAGATCGCCGGTGAGTCTTTCGAACTCACCGCGAGTCAAAGCGTGAGTGTAGCTCTTGCCTTTGTAGTTCGCGGTGATTGGAATTTGAGCACGTTCACTGAGGTCACGCTTGGCTTGCTCACATTCCTGAGTCAATTGCATCAACGTTTCGGAGTCTTCACGAGGATCTTCCCCGTGGCGACGATGGAACTCTTCGGCGATGTGGTCAACAATTCGTCGGCTCCAGTCGAGTCCGCCGAGCATCACGTCTCCATCGGTCGCGAGCACGTTGAATGTAGTCGCAGTGTATCGCACAACGGTCACGTCGAACGTTCCTCCACCAAGGTCGTAAACCATGATGGTTCGTTCGCCGTCAAAGGCGTCAGGGCGTCCGAGGTGTCCCTTCTGCCAGGCATAGGCAAGAGTCGCTGCCGTTGGTTCGTTAATGATGTCGATGACATTGATCCCGGCGATCTTTCCGGAATCCTGCGTTGCTTTGCGTCGAACATCGTTGAAGTAATAGGGAACAGTGACAACAGCGTTCGCGATCGGACCGATTGATTGTTCGGCGTCCTGCTTCAGCTTCTTCAGAATCAACGCAGAAACAAACTCGGGCGTCAGCTTCTTGTCGTTGTAGACGATGAAGAAGTCTTTGTTGCCCATCTGACGTTTGATGGCTTCGACAATATTGCGAGGGTCTTCGATCGACATCCGCTCGTAGCTGGGACCGACGATCACTTTTCCCCCTTCGCCAAGAATGACCACGGATGGAGTAATGGTCTTTCCATCTGCATTCGAGATCGAGACTGGATGTCCTTCAGCATCCATTTGCGAAATCGCTGAGTACGTTGTTCCCAAATCGATTCCAACTGTATTCCCTGGAAGGATTTCCATAAGTCTGCCTTTGCTCGTAGTTTGTCTTCGAAGTTGTTGACTGGATCAAAGTGAAGAGGAGGTCGAAAGAAACGAACGATCGAGCACTCGCAAGAAAGAACTTCTTCCGAGTTCGACACTCCATCGGCAACACAGATTTCAATTGTTTCAATCTGACATCATTCTGACGTGACACATGACATCATTCAAGCGATTGCCTATCAATCCGGAGAAGTCCCCCAAAGCCTCCATTCTCCGCAGCCTTTCCGGCACAATCCCAACTCTCTGTTCGACTTTGCTCGATGTTGCATTCCCGCCACAGCTTTCCACGGCTCACCCGAACATCAGACGGAAAACGCGGACTGAACGAGTCATCATCGATTTCGACCGAACACCATGAGCGTGATGTCATCGTTCTGTGGACGGCCATCCGCGTGCTTCTTCACATCTTCACGGATCGCTCGTCCGAGCTCTTCCGCATCGTCGGTATGTTCTGAAATGACTTCCCGAAGGCGTTCCGATCCGTACAGATCCGAGTTCGGATTCATCGCCTCACTGACACCGTCCGTGAACAGAACGACTGTCTCCCCGGGTTCGAGTTTCCTCTCCCGCTTCTCGAAGGGAAAACTCTCCAGAACTCCAATCGGAACCCCAATCGAATCGTCATCAAACTCTTCAATCGTGCCATCAACCTTGCGAATCATCGGGGACATGTGCCCGGCGTTCACGACAGACATTGAATGATTGACGGTGTCAAGAATTGTCAGAACAAATGTGACGAATCGCCCTTCAACCGCTTTCGCGCACATGTGCTCGTTGATCGCTGCGACAGCTTCCCCAGCATCGGTGACGAATTCGCTCGTGCTGCGGACAACGCTCGACATTCGCGACATCACCAGCGATGCTGGAACACCTTTCCCAGCGACATCACCGAAGGCCAACCAGATTTTCCCGTCTTTCGTCGGGATCACATCGTAATAGTCTCCGCCAACGGCCTGCGCAGACTCATACGAGGCGAAGAACTGGTATTCGCTGATTTCGGGAAATGCTTCCGGAAGCAGTGCATGCTGCACATTCCGGGCGATATCCATCTCGCTGTCTTGCTTTTGCTTTTCGACGAACGCATCCAGCAGACGAGCCGTTTCAAAGTTATTAGCTGCCTGGCTGGCGACAGCCATCATGATCTCAAGGTCTTCATTCTTGAACTGCATGACCGGATTCTGAGTGTCGATGTTGATCACTCCAACCGGATCACCCTGCATGTCGAGCATCGGCACGCACATCATCGATCGAATTGTCAGGGCTGAGATCGACTCACTCGCATCAAACCGAGAGTCGCTGGCCGCATCCGCTGAGAGAATTGCTTTCTTCTCTTCGAGCACGGAGTTCAAGATCGTTCGACTCAATTTGACCGTCGCATCTTCGCCTTCGCGTCGATGCTTCATCGCACGCGGTGTCATTCTCCCCGATTGTGCATCACGCAGCAAAATGCACCCGCGATCGGCAGCCGGGAAAATTGAGAAGAGGCTGTCAAGAATTTTGGGCAGCAGCGACTCAACATCGAGCGTTCCAGCCAGGCTGCGACTGATCTCAAGGACAGCCTTTAACTTGTCCTGCGGGCGAGAATCAAAAATCCCTCCGACGAGTTTGCTGTCGAGGGAGTTGACGATGGTAGAAGACCCGTCGTCCTGTTCGTGAATCTCAACCTGATTGAATCCTTCAGCATGTCGAAGGACGGAACTGGAATCATCGTCGGAGACACGATCGGTATCGAACCGCATCAGGATCGGGCCGAATTTCAATCGGTCGTTGCCCTTGAGCGGAGTGGCGGCTTCAATTCTCTTCCCATTCAGAAACGTTCCGTTGCCGCTTCCGAGATCTTCGATGAGAACTTCGTCACCCTTGCGAATCACTTTCGCATGAGTTCGAGACACCATGTTCGAGGGCAGCTGAATCTCACACTCAGGAAGACGGCCGATGACCATCTCGTCTTTGGAGATTTCAAAGGGTGTCGCCTGACCATCTTGCAGTAAGACCAATTTGTCCATGAGACTCGACTTTCCGTGAGCAATATGTCTTTGCTGTGGACTCGCCTGAACGGTTTCACTCAGCGTTGACTCGGTTTGCTCGCGCGAGTTCGTGCAAACCAGCCCGAAAATGCTCGAGACGGAGGCTGCAATTGATCACGAAGGAAATGAGCCAACGGTAATTCCATTGCTGCTCATCCTAAGCACCTCTTAGACGTTGAAGATCGACTCAACGTTTCCTCGCAACACTTGCTTGCCCAGACCGAGCGCCTGCTCTTCTGACCAACCTCGCTTCTCGACAAAATCATTCGCCAGCACGTGTGCCAACGTTTGACGATACATCCGGAATTTCGGCAACGCGAACTCCAGCTTGTACATATCGCTGTAGTATCCGACTTGCTTATTTCGGGGCACAGCTTCCAGACGACTTCGCGTATCGAGTTCAATATACGTCGGGATATTCGAGTACCACCAGTGCCCGTTCGTCACGACATTCGGGAAAATCCACGCGTAACTGACCAGTTCCTGATTGCTCGTGCTGCCCAGCACAGAGATTGGAAATGTCACATCGGGAAACGCGTTGAACAGCTGTTGATACTGAATGAGAGAAACCCGCTTGTCGAACAGATCCTGTCCCTGATAGACGCCGTTTTCGTAGACTCGACGATTAACTCCAATCATTAAATCGAACGGGAGCTTATGTTCCTGGCAGTGCTCCGCGATGGTCCAGAAGACGAATGAGGAAAGCATTTCCTGTTCGGCACTCGTCAACCGCTGGCCTCGAATCGTTCGTTTAATCACCGCAGCAGCTGCACCAGCATCGACTTTGGCCGGAGAGAAACTCGGCGGAATCGAGATCGCACACGCTTTGGCATTCTTCTCGACAAACTTAGTGAACAGTTTGCCGATCGCTTCGCGGAAAGTTGTCGCATCACCAACTTCAATTCCCGAAGCCTCGTTGAGTCGATTCCGAACCGACTTCTTCAAGAAGTGAAAGACGAGATCGTCAGTTCGCAAACAAGGAATATAGACGTTCGTATCAAACCCTTCGAGCGGATCGTCGAAGTCATTCGTCAGGAACACTTTCTCCAGCTTGCTGTGCTGTAGAACGTGTTGTTCCCAACCTTCCTGAGCAAACTTCTGCTGAGCAGTGTCGTAGAGTGCTTCCCAGTTGTCGGTCGTGATTCGGTCGTCCTTGAAGTCAAAGAACTCCCGACAGATTTCCAATAGCCACGACACCTGAATAGTGTTGTCGAGATCACTCAGCTTCTCGATGAGTCGACCGACCTTCGTTTTGGGGTCGAGTCCTTCCTCTTCGATTTGTGATTTCGCAAGCCCGGCCGAGTGAGCAAGCTCGGTGTAATAGTGATACCCGAGGATATCCGCCAGCGTCTCTGAAGGAGCTGACAACGGATTGATGTGTGTGTGCGGGTCGATCAGAACAAGCTGTTCGAGTTCGTCAAAGAGCGTCTTCGTAAGAGCAGTCGTCATGAAATGCTACTTTCCACCAAGAATCGAGTCGCTGTCAGTGTCGCCAACGATCGAACGGACTTCAACCGTTCCTGACGAGAGAAATCGATGAACCGTCAAGCTTCTGTTCCAACTGGTCCAAAAGAGACGACGCAGCAGTGATGCGTATCTGGCGTCCGGTTTCCGAAGTGGGAACGATTTCAACTCGAATCTGATCTCGCGGCAAAGCCTCTTCCACACGATCAGCCCATTCAATCAGACAGAGATAATCGCCTCCCAGAAGCTCATCTGCGCCGAGTTCAAGAAACTCATCGACATCCCCGAGACGGTACGCATCAATGTGACAGATCGGGATCGCCGTGTCGTATTCCTGGATCAGAACAAACGTCGGACTACTCACATCCTCACGATTTGCCCCACAAGCTTCGGCAATCGACTGAACGAGATGAGTTTTCCCAGCCCCCAGATCACCAATCAGCGCGACGACCATGCCTTCTCGCAGCACAGTCGCGAAGAGTCGACCAAACTCCTGAGTTTGTTCCAGGCTGTCACTCGAAACAATTCGGACCTCCCGAGCTGGCCGGTCCTGATCACGATTTTCGGTCATGTGTAGCGAACTTCGCGATGCTGTTCTTCGAAGTATTCCGTCAGCAGGCTGTCGACCTGAAGCAGACCTTTTCGAGTAAGACGAACCTCTTCTTCCTCGACCGTCAGATACCCTGCGACCTGCTGGTTCGACAGCGGTTCTGCAAACTCGACGAGCGGGTCGACTCCAAACTTGGCTTTGAATGGCTCAACAGCAACGCGACCCTCTTTCATCTGCAAGATCCACTCGCGAATCAGCTTCTGATGAGAAGTCGGAGTCATCGCCCGATTCACAGGCAATTCACCAGCTTGAACTGTGGAGATGTAGTCGTTGAGCTCATCTTTGTTCTGGTAGTGCACACCCTGCAAATGACCGAAGCTCGAAACACCGACCGCCACGATGTCACTTCCGCGGAAGAGATTGTCGCGGTACACGAAACGGTCCGTATCAATGTTCTTAACCAACTCGTTTCCGCTGGAAAGCTGGTACCCAGCGGACAGGAATCGATCAATCGCTTCACTCGCCCAGCGACGCTTGGTCGGCCAGTCAGCGACGGGAGACGCAGCACCCTCTTCGAGAATCTCTTTCGAATAGACAGTATTGAATGGCAATTCCATCTGATAGATCGTCAGATTGTCCGGCTCCATCTCAAGAGCCTTTTCAACGCACTTGTGCCAGTTTTCGTCGGTCTCTCCGACCATCCCCGCGATCAAGTCGATGTTCACCTGTGGGAAACCAACTTGCTGAATCCAGTCGTAGGCTCGCAGAATTTCCGGTGAAAGGTGCGCCCGTCCGTTCTCTTCGAGAATGGCATCGTTGAAGTTCTCCACCCCCAACGAAACGCGTGTCACTCCGATCTCTTTGAGCGTTTGCACCTTTTCGAGACTCAGCGTTCCCGGCTCACACTCGAAAGTGACTTCTTCTGCGTTGTCCCAGGAGACAGACTCACTGAGTCGCTCCCGTAACATCAACAGTTGCTTCGCACTCAGGTAAGACGGAGTTCCGCCTCCAAAGTAGACGAACTTCAGAACGCGATCCGCGATTGCGGGCTTGTCTCGAAGAAGTCGAACTTCCTTGTCGAGAGTGTCGACGTAGTTCTTGATCGTCTCGGCGTTCTGTTGTGTATAGACCCGAAAGTAACAGAACTTGCACCGCTTCCGGCAAAAGGGAATATGCAGATACATCCCCATCGGAATTGAGCGATCAGGCTCTTTCTCGAGAGCATCCAGAAACTGGTGCCGATTGTCCTTCTTCCATTGGGAAAAAGGTGGATAGTTCGAGACAAAGTAACTACCAACTTCAGTCGTCGTCTCGCTGCTCATGCTGTATCCCGTACGATCGCGGTTTGATGAATCGCGTTGCAATTGCGGAAACTCGCTGACTCAACATCTTCGCAATGAGCGAATTGAGTGCGAATGCGTTCATTCAATGTGGCTGCTCAAGTATATGATGAGCCACGGTCGACTTCGAGTCGAAATCCCGAATCGCCGCAATCAGCGTTCGTCCTTCAGCCCAAACACTGCCTGAAGCGCCTGCAGCCCCGATTGTCCCTGATTCGCGTCGACCACGACACTCATGCGGATTTCACTGGTATTGATCATCTGGATATTGATTCCAGCCTCCGAAAGGGCTCGGAACATCTTGTCGCCGACACCTGTGTGAGTCCGCAGGCCAATCCCTGACACGCTCAGCTTCGCGATCTCTGCTTCATGAGTGACTGTTGATTCCTCCCAGTCAGCTCGCACCTGATCAACAAGTTCGATGCAGCGTTCCACTTCGCTTCGAGGCACGGTGAACGAAACTTCCGCGTGACCACTGTTGCTGATGTTCTGCACGATCATATCGACCATCACATTCCCGTCAGCGACCGCGTGGAACAATTTCGCGCAAGTTCCCGGCACGTCCGGAAGGTGATGCAGAGTGATTCGCGATTGAGATTCGTCGAGCGTGATCTCGCTGACGACAATGTCTTCCATGCTGGACAACCGCCCCACGATTCGCGAGAGCAACTCGTCTTCGCTCGCTGTCGATTGCTCGACCGAACGAGCCACCTTGGAGCCCACAGCTGGCACGTGGGTATCACCAGCATTCATCCGGAAACCGCGATGCACAGCCTGCAAAGCTTCCTGGCACTGATCACGTGCCACAAGCACAGAAACCTTGATCTCGCTCGTCGTAATCATCTCAAGGTTGATGTTCTGTGCTGCAAGAATCTGAAACAGCTGCGCTGCAACGCCCGAGTGGAACTGCATTCCACTTCCGACGACAGAGACCTTTGCAACGTTAGTTCCACTGCGAATCGTTCCTGCTCCGATCCGTTCAATCGCCGTATTGGCAGCGGTCAGCGTCTCCGCGAGATCTCCTTCAGGAACGGTGAATGTGACCTCGGCTTTGCCGTTCGAAGCGACGTTCTGAACGACCATGTCGATCGGAATCTTCCTGTCCGAAAGACACGAGAAGATTGTGCTCATCACTCCCGGTTCATCCGGCAAATCATCGAGTGTGACTCGCGCTTCATTCTTGGCCAGAGCCAAACCCGTCACCGTTCGGTCTTCACCAGCAGTTGCGATGAGTGTTCCCATCCCGTCATTAAACGACGGCCTGACCCGCAGCGGAACACGAAACTTCTTAGCAAACTCAATCGATCGAGAGTGCATCACGCCCGCACCGAGGCTCGCCAGTTCAAGCATTTCGTCATACGAAAGCTGTTCAATCTTCCGCGCCTCATCCACCGCACGCGGATCAGTCGTGAAGACTCCTTCCACATCCGTATAAATCTGACACTCATCTGCCTGAAGTGCAGCAGCCAGTGCAGTCGCTGTTGTATCGCTTCCGCCGCGTCCGAGCGTCGTGATGTTTGAAAGAGCGTCAATCCCCTGAAACCCGCACGCGACAACAATTTCCCCAGCATCGAGATGACGACGAATCCGATCCGTCGAAATCGACTGAATCCGCGCCTTCGAAAATGTCGAGTCGGTGACAATTCCGATCTGACCGCCGGTGAGACTGACAGCCTTTTCTCCCATGGAATGAATCGCCATCGACATCAGCGCGACCGATTCCTGCTCCCCGGTCGACAGCAGCATGTCCATCTCTCTCGCAGCGGGAGATTCGCTCAACTCTCCTGCCAGTTGGACCAGTTCATCCGTCTTCTTTCCGCGAGCGGAAACCACCATTACCACTTGATGTCCATTACGGTGAGCCGCAACGGCTCGTTCTGCGGCAGCACGGATCTTTTCCGCATTGGCAACGCTGGTTCCTCCGAACTTCTGAACAATGATCGACACGGAAACGCCTCGGAATCTCTGAGTGTGGGGACAACAATCTGTGGAATTCGGAAGCGTATCAAAGCCAAAGGAGTTCGGTCGACCATTGTTTCGCGAGAATTCCCCAGAATCGTTCTGCATTCCTGCGAGAATCCCGAAAACCCGGCATCCAACAGCTCACATTCACAGACGTTGATTCATAAACCAAAGAAGTGTCCATCCGGGCGAATCCCTCACTTTCGTTCCGTTTACCTAGATGAATACGCCGTCGGCACTGACTCGAAACTCGACCCCACGATGATTAGTCTTAAGATTCAAGGCATCGACAACCAACACGAAAGCGAACTTCATGAGCGTTCAACCAGTTCTTATCAACGGAGAATGGCGTCCATCGACAGGGTCAAAGACCTTTACACGAATCAACCCGGCCAATCGAGAAGTCCTTTCGGGAGAGTTCCCAGTCAGTCCTTGGGAAGAAATTGAAGAAGCCCTTGAAGCTGCTCACGCCGCTTTCAAAGAAGTTCGCGACTTCGAACCGGAACGCTTTGCAGACTTTCTAGAAGCCTACGCCGCCGAAATCGAAACCCGCATCGACGACATTGTCACCGCTGCGAACGAAGAGACGGCACTGCCGGTTTCCCCTCGCCTGAAAGATGGGGAAATGGTTCGCACAATCGACCAACTCCGCCAGGCAGCGAAGGCCGCCCGAAATCGAGCCTGGACGCTGCCCACAATCGATACCAAGACCAACATTCGCTCCATGCTCGGCCCAATCGGACCAGTCGCTGTCTTTGGTCCCAACAACTTTCCGCTCGCGTTCAACAGCATCGCGGGAGGGGACTTCGCAGCTGCTGTCGCGGCCGGAAACCCTGTGATCGCCAAAGGTCATTCCGCTCATCCTCGCACAACTCAGCTTCTCGCCGAGTCCGCTGCCCACGCCGCCGAAACGACGAACATGCCCAAAGGATTTGTCCAACTCGTCTACCGCACCTCTCACGAGGACGGGGCCCGACTTGTCGCTGACAAACGCTTGGGTGCCACCGGATACACAGGCGCGCGACACGCGGGGCTCTTCCTGAAAGAAGCCGCAGACAAAGGCGGAAACCCCATCTACCTCGAACTGTCGAGCATCAATCCCGTCTTCATTCTGCCCAATGCACTCAGTGAACGACTCGACGACCTTGTCGAACAGTTCGTCGGAAGCTGCCTGATGGGGACCGGACAGTTCTGCACAAATCCGGGACTCGTCGTGCTTCGCGCCGGCGATCAGGCTGAGCAGTTCATCTCTGCTGTGGCGAAAAAATTCGAGGAAGCACCGGCCGGCACTCTGCTCGGAGAAGGTGTCGAGCAAAGCCTGCGAGCTGGCATCGTCGCGATTCAACGCACAGGAGCACATATCGTCACCGGAAACAAACCAGTCGACGAGTCACGTTGCTGCTTCGCCAACACCCTCCTTCGTTCAACAGGAAAACAGTTCCTTGAAGACCCAGCTGGCCACCAAGAAGAAGCTTTCGGAAACAGCTCTTTGCTGGTCGTCTGCGATTCCGATGAGGAAGTGATCGCTGTCGCGGAACAACTGGAAGGCAATCTGACCGGCTGCATCTATTCCGAAACGAATGGCGCTGACGATGCTCTCTATGATCGTCTGGCAGGGGAACTTCGCCGACACGTCGGTCGACTGCTCAACGACAAAATGCCAACTGGTGTGGCTGTCAGCCCAGCCATGAATCACGGTGGTCCATATCCAGCGACTGGTCATCCCGGGTTCACAGCTGTCGGAATTCCCGCGTCATTGCGGCGATTCGCCATCCTGGAGTGCTACGACAACGTCCGCTCACACCGGCTTCCTCCAGCACTCCGCGACGAAAACACAATCGACGGGCTGTCACGCTTCGTCGATGGTGAATGGACTGACCGCTCACTCTAAGAGTACTCGTTGGCCTTTCGGAACGATCGCTGGATTTCAGGAATCAATTCTTCACCTGAAATCCAGCAACTCCGACACGCGTATCAACCTGCTGGCAAGTGTTGGACAGAGTCACTCTTAGACGTCAATGTCGTCGACTTCGGCTGCTTCATCCATGATGATCCGGTAACGCTCACTGGCATCTTTGCCAAGAAGTTGAGCGAACGTCAGATCAGCTTCGACGGCACTGTCGATGTCGACCCGCAACAGCGTTCGAGAATCCGGATCGAGAGTTGTCTCTTTCAGCTGACTTGCATTCATCTCACCCAGCCCTTTGAACCGTTGCACGTCAATCGTGCGATTGGCCGGAATTGAAGCGAGAATCTCTTCTTTGTCGCTGTCGTCGCGAGCATACATCCGCTCTTTTCCGAACTCGATCTTGTAGAGCGGAGGTTGCGCCAAATACAGGCGACCGAGTTGAATCAGGTCACGCATATGCCTGAAGAAAAACGTCAGCAACAGCGTGCTGATGTGATAGCCATCGCTATCGGCATCCATCAAGAGAATGATGCGATTGTATCGAAGCTTATGAGGATCAAAGTGTGGTCCAATCCCGGTTCCGAGCGTTTCGACAAGATCACTGATTTCCTGATTCTTGATAATCTTGTTCAGTTCCAGAGATTCCGTGTTCAGCACTTTTCCACGCAGCGGCAACACAGCTTGAGTCGCTGAATTGCGACCGCTGGCAGCTGTCCCACCGGCGGACTGGCCTTCCACAATGAACAGTTCGCACTCCTCGGGATCAGTCGATCGACAATCCAAAAGCTTGCCCGGCAGGTTGCTCCTCTTTGACCCGGGCCCTTTCCGTTTGATTTCCTTAATCGCATCGCGACTCGCCTGTCTCGCACGGGCAGCGAGGATGATCCGACCGATCACAGCATCGGCAATCGAAGGATTGTTGTTGAGCCACGTCTCGACCGACGGACGCACGATCCCATCCACGAGCGAAGTCATTTCCGGGTTATTCAACCGGTCTTTGGTCTGCCCCTGGAACATCGGATCATTGTGAAACACGGACACAATTCCGATCACACCTTCACGGATATCATCGGGGTTGATGTTCAACCCCTTTGGCTTGATTCCATGGACGTCCATGTAGTTTTTGACAGCTTTCGCGAGACCGGTTCGAAACCCGGATTCGTGTGTTCCGCCACCGCGAGTCCGAATTCCGTTCACATAGCTGCGAATCTGCTCATCGGTTGATTCAGTCCACTGCAGAACCATCTCAACTCGAATTGCTCCCTCATCTTTATCAGCTTTGAAGGGTGCTTCGTGAACCGCTTTTCGCTTTTCGTCTTTGATCAGCTTCTGCAGGTAAGCTGCAATTCCTTCGGGATGGTGCAGCTCGAACCGTTCGCCTTTCATCTCGTCGACGAAGGTGATTTTCAGACCTCCATGGATGTACGAAATGTCTTCAAGGTGTTGCCGAATCGTATCTGCATGGAACTGCACACGCCGGAAGATCTGATCGTCCGGCCGAAAGAAGATGATCGTCCCATGCCCGCGGAAAGGCTTGATCTTTTTCACCGGCCCGTCGGGTCGGCCTCGTTGATAAGATTGCCGCCACTCATGCCCCTCACGATGAACCGTTGCCACCATCTCTTCCGAGAGTGCATTCACCGCCGACGAACCAATTCCGTGAAGTCCCCCGCTGCGAACGTAATTCTTGTCGGAGAATTTTCCGCCCGCGTAAAGCGTCGTGAGGATGACCTCCAACGCAGATTTCCCTGTCTTCTTGTGCTTGTCGACCGGGATGCCTCGCCCGTTATCCTCAACGCTGATCGAACATCCATCTTTGTGGAGCGTTACTTTGACCTGATCACATTCTCCCGCCAGATATTCGTCGACGCAGTTGTCCACGATTTCCCAAACAAGGTGATGCAGCCCGCGAGCATCCACACCTCCGATATACATCGAGGGTCGCTTTCGGACGTGTTCAAGCCCTTCCAGGACTTCAATATCGTCCGCCATGTAATCGGAGCTGGATTTCACAGATGTCGACATAAGTGGAAACTGTTTCGCTGAAGTGAAAAGTGGACGTGAAGTTGAAGTGTTGCTGATTCAGGTGGGAATTGTGCTGTTTTCCAGCTGCGACTCAACCACCTATTCAAACGTTTCGTAAACTTACTCTTTCAATCGATCGTTTGAAAGAACGAATCGCATCCAGAAAAATCCGAAGAATGGGATGGATGCTCAGCAAAAACAATCCGAGCGTCGTCGCGATCCCGATCTAATTCTGTCCGATTCGATACAGATGCGACTCGCTGCGAAGCAGGATGGAATCTCCGTCGACAGCATAGGAAGCGAACGTCCGCTCACTGCTCCCGACACTGTTCCGCGCCAACTCTTCGAATTCCCGACTCGCTTTCAGAACAATCCCCGTCCCGGTTTCATCCTGAAAGTAGAGCTTTCCGTTCGACACAATTGGCGAAGCTGAGAAGTTCCCGCCGAGACGTTCCTGCCAGACAACTTCTCCGGACTCAGCATCAAAGCATGTCGCGATTCCCTTGTCTGAAACGACATAGAGAGAGTCTTCGAAATAGACCGGTGAAGGCGAATGAGGAATGGCTCGATCGGCACTCCATCGCAAATGAGTCTCTGTCACATTCCCATTGCCCGTCGGATCGATCGCCAACAGCTTCGGTTTATTGAACCCGGTGCAGACGAAGACTAATCCTCCCCCGAAGACTGGCCTCGGCGTCACCGAATATCCGCCCGGATAGTCAACTCGCCAGATCTCTTCTCCCGAGATTGGGTTGTAAGCGAAGACAGCATCACTCCCCGGACAGACAGCTTGCTGCTGACCATTGACTTCAATCACCAGCGGAGTCGAAAACGAAAAGCCTTTCTTGGGATCAGTCTCTCGATCGGTCCGCCAGCGAATGTCGCCATTGTCTCGATCGAGTCCAACCACGAACTGTTGGTCTCCTCCATCACAGCAAATCACCAGCACACCATCAGCGAGTGCCGGAGAACCGCCGTTTCCGTGAACCGGTTTGTATTCCAGCTTTTGTTTCCAGACGATCTCGCCATCGAGTGTCACGCAGGCTGTCCCATGCGGACCAAAATGAGCATAGAGATATTCCCCGTCACAAATCGGAGTCGGACTGGCGTGTGAGTTCTTTTTGTGCATCGCCACATCATCTGAATGAGTCCACAACTCCCGTCGCCACAACTCGATTCCGGTCTCAGCATCGAGGGCAATCAGTTGGAGCGATAAGGAGTCTTCATCCTCTTCGGAAGCAAACGTCATGTAGATCTTCCCGCCGACGACGATCGGCGAAGACCAGGCAAGCCCATCGAGCTGCTGTTTCCAAAGAATGTTCTCTGGATCTCCGTCGGTATCGTCCCATTGAACTGGCAGACTGACGCCGCTGACTTCTCCCTGTCCAGTCGGCCCACGAAACTCGTTCCAGTCCTCTCCACTCACTGAAAGCACGAATAGAGATAGAACGATAGCACCAACCGAAAATGGGATTCTCATCTCATGTCCCTCAACCATTTCCATGGTTTCTCTGCACTCACGTGAACTCGATTCACCTGCTGAAAATGCGTTTGCTCGTGCAAATCGCTGCCGTCCAGAGATCAGGATGTCGAGTGATTTTGCCTCGACCGATCTCAATTCGACCGACTGCAACATAACGGGAGATCAGGCCGCGTCAATCGATTCCGAAACCAGCCCAAAGACGCATCAGTTCTTCGTGATCGATTCATCGAGATTCAGAAGAACGCTCGCCAGCTCAAAGCAAGCTGCCTGTTTTTCAATCGCAACGTTGGCTTGCCGAAAGTCTTCAGGGACGACTTGCTTCGCCGCTGCGGGATCGCCAGCAAATCGCTGTTCTTCAGACTCCAGAAACGAGACAAGAAACGCTGCTTCGTGGCTGTTGGGCAACCGTGACGTCACCAACCGGAATCCCAACTCGACCAATTCGTCCGAATCTTGCTCCGTACACTCGACCAGCATTCGGTTAGCCAGCCCGTGAGCCATCTCGACGTATGCAGGATCATTAAGCAGGGTCAACGCTTGCAGCGGAGTATTGGTCCGGGAACGCTTCACCACGCACGAAGCTCGATCGGGCGCATCAAAGTTGACGAAGCTCGGATACGGGGCACTTCTTCGCCAGACGACATACAGCCCTCGGCGAAAACGATCGCCATCGGTGTCGGTCTCCCACTTTGGAGCGTTACGCCCCACATGTCGCCAGATGTTCTCAGGCTGCGGAGGATAAACCGGCGGACCTCCGACATCGCGACATAGCAGTCCGCTAATGGCCAAAGCCTGATCGCGAATCGTTTCCGCACTCAAACGGAATCTTGGTCCACGAGCATAAAGCCGGTTCAAGGAGTCCAATTCCCGATCGGCACTCTCAATTCGCGAATCCTGCTGATAGGTCTCCGAGAGCACAATTGTGCGATGTATATGCTTCATCGACCAGTTGTGTTCCATAAATTCGACCGCCAGCCAGTCAAGCAGTTCCGGATGAGTCGGCCGCTCACCTTGAGTTCCAAAGTCTTCCAGAGTCTCCACAATTCCGTGACCGAAGAATTCCGACCACCAGCGATTGACAGCCACGCGAGCAACCAGAGGGTTTTCTTCAGAGACAAGCCATTTCGCGAAAGCCAGACGATCACGTTCTTCCGTTTCATCGACTGCCGTAGAAAGAGAATGAAGAACGCCAGGCACAGATGCTTCGACTGTCACCCCCGGAGACAGGAAGCTGCCCCGTTGGAAGATGTTAGTTTCCCGAACATCGTCCATCTCGACCATCACCAACGTTGTCAGCGGAGTGATGGCATCAATTTTCGACTGGATCTCCTTACGCTGTTTAACAAGCCGTCTCATCCCGCGATCTTGCGACGCGTGATAATCTGCCAGAGCAACTGACTGTTCCTCAGTCCGTTCTTTCTCAGCCAGCAATGCTTCACGAATGTCCTCCGGAATCGTCGCTGCCTCTGGATTGCCAGTCAGAGCTTGAACTCGCAAGCGACCGATGGTTCGCGATCCCCCGAACTGCTGAGAAAGTTCAAACCGAATCGTGACCGGCTTCGACTCTGTTCCTTGATCGGTTTTGTTGATCGCTTCTTCGATCAGAAAACTTGCCCAGTGTGGCTCTCCGAATTTCGGATTGATCGCCCAAGCGGTCTCAGGATCTCCATCAATCAGCCCGGCGACATCATAGTTCTTCTGAGAGAAGCTGGCTTGAGGCGTATGCAGCTTCAAAACTCGATCGTCGTCCCCTTCCGAAGTGACAGAAGCCGTCAACTCATGGGCGACGAAGTTCGGCCGTTTTGCGTCTCCGCGTCCGGGTCCTTTTCCGGGGAGTGAATCGTCCGTCAACGCTTCGATTTTGAATCCAGTGATCTCTTTCAGGTCAGTCGAGAATGAAGCAGTGTATGTATCCTTGTTGGGAGCTTCCCCGGTCAGAAGAATCGAGGAGTCGGGGAGAATGCGATAGTCCGAACCGTTCTTCGATTCGAACTTAACTGGCTCCAATACATGCCACTGCGGGACCGAAGCCAGGCTCGATCGCAGCTTGTCTTCCCAGGTTTCTTGCTCTTGGGTGAGTGCTTTCTCCCGACGTGCGATGCGAACTTCAAGCTGCTTCAATTCTTCTTCAAACTGATCCCGTTCTTGTTGTTGAAGCTCAGTAAGTGGAAGGTCCATCTTCGGCCCCGACACTTCAAACTGAACTCCCTTCCCGCCGGGTTGTACAACTTCCAAAGGGGTGTTGTTGAAGAACGCAAAAAGTTCGTAGTACTCCTCCTGCGAGAACGGATCGTACTTGTGATTGTGGCATTGAGCACATTCAAGAGTCGTTCCCAGCCAGACCGTCCCGGTCGTGTTCACCCGGTCGATGATCTGATTCGTTCGATTCTCTTCCGGATCGACTCCGGCTTCGACGTTGCAAGTGGTACATCGATGAAATCCTGTTGCGACTTTGTCATCCAGACTCGACTCAGGCAGGAGATCACCAGCAAGCTGCGCGATCGAAAACTCATCGAACGGCATGTCATCGTTGAAAGAATTGATGACCCAATCGCGATACGGCCAGATCTCTCGAAACTGATCCGCTTGAAACCCGTTGGAGTCCGCATAGCGAGCTAAGTCGAGCCACTGGCGAGCCCACTTCTCTCCGTAATGCGAAGAAGCCAATAGCTGATCGACAATCTCACGATAGTGATCGTCCGACGGATTCGCTTCGAAGGCTTCCAACACGTGCATCTCAGGAGGCAGCCCGATCAGATCAAGATAAACTCGACGCAATCGTGTCGCTGGCGATGCTGGCGGAGACTGTTGCAGCCCGGTCTCTGACTTTTCAAGAGTCGACAGCACAAACGCGTCAATCGGATTAGCGATTCGACCACTCTCCACGAGCGGAATTTCCGGTCTGGCTGGAGACTCGTATGCCCAATGCTTTGGAGCTTTCACCGTCTGCGGCCAAGAAGCGCCTTCCTGAATCCACCTCTTGAGTAGCTTGATCTGATCATCTTTGAGCGGCGGACCCTCAGGCGGCATTCTTTCGAATTCGCCTGCCGTAATTCGCAGAATCAATTCACTTTCGGATGGCTCCCCAGCCACGATTGCAGGCTCGCCGGAATCATTCCGCAGAAACAGGTCATCCCGCCCAAGAAAACGAAGACCTCCCTCTCTCGCTTCCGAGCCATGACAACTCTCACAGCGGGCTTGCAGAATCGGCTGAATATCACGTTGAAAGTCGACAGGCTTCGCTGTGCCGGGATCGGCGACACCATAGCTGCCAATTAACAAGATTGCGGCAATTCCAAGCAGAAAAAGTCTGATCATCGGCGGGGTGCCCCAGGGGATGATTTGATTGGGGGATCACGAGATGCACAACGCGAGACCACTCCGTGCATTCTTCGGGAGGACATCAAAATTCGCACCTCAAATTTACGACATTTGATACGAAGTTCCAACTGATTCTGCCGATCCTTTATAGGATGGCTCGAAACGATGATTGTTACCGATGACAATCTCGGAGAATCCTCCAACTCAGCAGTGCATCCTCGCCATTGATTTGGACTGATTCATTCAAGAAATCGCAGCTTGCACCAGAACGAAAAAGTTCAGTGGATTGCATCGAGACCGTGAAAATGGTCTGTTTTGGGGATGAGTCCTGAGAGGATCTCCGATTCGGAAGTTCGTCGTGTTCGATTGTTGAAAGGAGAAGGATGTCTCTGAACCGAACCGTTGAAACCGAATTGACGACCGAAGACGGCCACGCTTTGCATGTCGTCGACCATCAGGTTCCTTACGGTCAGGGAACCGTTCTTCTCGTCCACGGCCTCGGAGAACACAGCGGCTGCTACGGGCACATTGTCGATTTGCTGAACTCCGTCGGGCTCAGCGTCGTCCGCTTTGACCAGCGCGGCCACGGAGTTTCAACCGGAACACGCGGCCACATATCGACTTACAACGACTACCTGAACGATGTCTCTCTCGTTGTTGACCACCTTCTACACGAAGACCCGTACCGGCTAATCACACTTTTCGGTCACAGCATGGGGGGCGGAGTTGTCGCGAATTGGTGTCTCCGCAGGATGCCGGACCAACTCGAAGATCAGATCACCGGAGCGATTTTGTCGGCACCATGGTTCCGCCTGGCGACTCCACCATCAGCTTTGAAAACGAATCTGATTCACGGTGTTTCACTCGTCTGGCCAGAATTCAGCGTCCCAACCAGCATTCGAAGTCAGGAGCTCACGCGGTCCGAAGAGATTCTGGAGAAACTCAGAAACGACGAATTGAGGCACAATCGGATCACAATGAAGACCGCCATCGAGTGCCATCAGGCAGGGGAGTGGGCTCTGCAAAACGCTGCACAATTCCCGGTTCCCGTCCTCGCTTTCCACGGTACGTCAGACGTAATCACCTCGTGCGAAGCAACTTACGAGTTCTGCCAAGCAGCTCCAGCCGCGAGATTTGTCCCGCTCGATGAATTCATCCACGAGCCACACAACGACCCCCGCTGGCGAGAGATCTTCAATCACGTCATCGACTGGACCCTCAAGCGCTTCCCCCGCTCACTCGCTGCCTGAGATATTTTTCACTCTGAAAACCGGCTTTCACTGAATGCTGAAACACCTCGACGCATTCGCTTGAGATATATTGCTCAGTTTTGCTCGCAGTGGGAACTCTTCCGCGCGACTCGCTCTACGTCGCCCCAAAAACTGCCCCGCTGGCAACCGAAGAACACATGAATTTCAGTTGAATCGCGATTTGCTTAGGAAGTCAGTTCGTGAGATCGTTGTCTGTGACTGGTGACCGGATCACTCTTGCGCTCTACACTACCGCTTTTCTGCACACGCTCACCGCACAAACTCGACTGAAGATATGTCTCGCTACGAACCTCGGCACATTGAATCCAAATGGCAAACCTACTGGGACGAGCACGAAACGTTCGTGACCTCAAATGAACCGAAAGAAGCCAGTCAGGGGAAAATGTATGTGCTCGACATGTTCCCTTATCCATCCGGATCAGGCCTGCACGTCGGTCACCCGGAAGGTTACACCGCCACAGATATCGTCTGCCGCTTCAATCGCATGCAAGGCAAACACGTTCTGCATCCAATGGGATGGGATGCGTTTGGCCTCCCTGCAGAACAGCACGCGATCAACACTGGGACTCACCCGCGCGTCACAACGTACGAGAACATCGACAACTTTCGCCGACAGTTGAAGATGCTCGGCTTCAGCTACGACTGGAGCCGTGAAATCTCCACCACGGACGAAGATTACTACCGTTGGACGCAGTGGATCTTTCTTCAGCTCTACGACACCTGGTACGACCCAGAAATCAGCTGGACGGATCAGAACGGAACCAACCGCATCGGGCGAGGGCGTCCGATCTCAGAGCTGCCGATCCCGGAAGAGGTTTCCAAGCAAGACAAGCAGACGATCCGTGACTATCAGGACCAGCATCGCCTCGCCTATCAAAGCAACGCTCCAGTCAACTGGTGTCCCGCACTCGGAACCGTCCTCGCGAATGAAGAAGTTACCGCCGAAGGCTTGAGCGAACGCGGTGGCCATCCGGTCGAACGTCGGGCCCTTCGACAATGGATGCTGCGGATCACCGCGTATGCTGAGCG
This sequence comes from Thalassoglobus sp. JC818, assembly GCF_040717535.1. Lineage (NCBI taxonomy): Bacteria > Pseudomonadati > Planctomycetota > Planctomycetia > Planctomycetales > Planctomycetaceae > Thalassoglobus > Thalassoglobus sp. JC818. The sequence continues at coordinate 616,844 of NZ_JBFEFI010000003.1, read as the reverse complement.
ACTCATCAACGACTTGGAAGACCTCGACTGGTCCGAATCGATCAAGATCCTCCAGCGGAACTGGATCGGGAAAAGCGTCGGTGCGGAAGTCGACTTCTTCGTTGAACTCCCTTCGAATTCCGAAGCGACAACTTCGACCACATTCGAAGAATGGAAGTCCGCACGCAAAAGCTCAGGACTTCCACAAACTCCCGAGGGCAACGTGTTGCGGGTTTACACGACCCGTCCGGACACACTCTTCGGGGCGACTTACATGGTGATCGCTCCCGAACATCCACTTGTGGATAAGATCGTCACAGACGAAAAACGCTCCGAAGTCGAAGAGTACCGTCGACGCTCCGCATTGAAGAGCGACCTCGATCGCACGGATCTCGCGAAGGAAAAGACGGGTGTCTTCACCGGTGCCTACGCGATCAATCCGGTCAACGGTGAGAAAACTCCGATCTGGATCGCCGACTACGTTCTCATCAGCTACGGAACCGGGGCCATCATGGCGGTCCCCGCCCACGACGAACGCGACCTCGAATTCGCTCAGACGTTCGACCTGCCTGTGATTGAAGTTGTCGATTCCGGCAGCGATGACGTCGAGAACATTGGCTTCACCGGTCAGGGCACAGCCATCAATTCCGGAGAGTACAACGGAACTCCGACGCAGGAGTTCAAAGAGAAAATCACGCAAGACCTGCAAGCTGCCGGTCTCGGAAAACAAGCGACCAACTACCGATTGCGCGACTGGCTCTTCTCCCGGCAGCGTTATTGGGGCGAGCCGTTTCCGATCTGGCACGAACTCGACGCGGAAGGCAATCCGACTGGAAACATTCGCACGGTCGAAGAAAGCGAACTGCCCGTCACCTTGCCGGACATGGACGACTTCAAACCGAAAGGCACTCCGGACCCGCCCCTCAGCTGGGCTCCCGAAGAGTGGCTTTATTCGGTCGCCGAAGATGGAACTCGCCTCAAACGTGAAACAAACAGCATGCCTCAATGGGCCGGCAGCTGCTGGTACTATCTGCGTTTCGCCGACAACAAAAACAACTCGAATTTCATCGATCCGGAACTCGAAAAATACTGGCTCCCCGTCGATCTTTACATCGGCGGTGCAGAGCACGCCGTCCTGCATCTTCTTTATTCACGCTTCTGGCATAAGGTCCTGTTCGATCGCGGCCACGTGTCGTCGGTCGAACCTTTCCAGAAGCTCGTGAACCAGGGAATGATCCTCGGCGAAAACAACGAGAAGATGTCCAAGTCGAAAGGCAATGTCATCAATCCCGATGATGTCGTCCGCGAATATGGAGCGGACTCGCTCAGATTGTACGAGATGTTCATGGGGCCGCTGGAGCAAGTGAAACCGTGGAGCATGAAAGGCGTCGAAGGAGTCTATCGATTCCTCGGACGCGTCTGGCGACTGGTCACTGACGAGCATTCCGAAGAGGTCAAACTCAGCCCGGCCGTTCAAGACGTCGCCATGAACGAAGAGCAGGAGAGAGTCCTGCACAAGACGATCAAAGGTGTCACCGAAGACATCGAGAAGCTCAGCTTCAACACCGCGATCAGCAAAATGATGGAGTTCACCAACTTCTACACAGGCCAGGATGTGCGACCGAAAGAGGCGATCCAATCGCTCGTTCTCCTGTTGGCACCGTTCGCTCCACACATTTCAGAAGAGCTCTGGCAACTTCTCGGACACTCCGATTCGCTCACCTACGCTCCGTGGCCTTCGTTCGATGAATCGAAAATCGCGGAAGCGGAAATCGAAATCCCGGTTCAGGTGAACGGAAAGGTCAAAGCGAAAATCCGAATTCCTGCCGAAGCTGATCAGGCAGTCATGCAGAAGTCAGCCGAAACGAATGAACTCGTCCAGAAGCAACTCGAAGGAAAGCAGATCGTGAAGGTCATCTGTGTTCCCAAACGAATGGTCAACTTTGTCGTCAAAGGTTAGCCACTTCGCAATTGAAGAACTCATTGAAGCCCGAATGGGTTGTCAAAAGATTTCGCAACTGCAACACACGACGGAGACAAACCGTACAGGAGAGTACGAGCGTTCATGGCCATGAATCACAGCATGGTGTAGGATCGAAAAATGATGCATCGACCACTCACGACAAAAGCGACACGCCCCATCACTCAAGCTTTCACTTGGGGATTGCTCAGCTTGATGTTGTGTTGGTTTGGTTGTGAACGAACGCAGTCGCCGAATGATCAGCTGATCGGAAGCCCGATCGTCTCTTCACAGCAGGATCAAGCTGTCGTCGCGAAACCGGGAGTCCCCGCCACACGACCAGTTCGCCCCTTCGTCGTTGCAGAACCAGTTGCTCCGTCGAGCCAGTTTGGCGAACTCGACCTGTCGACGCTGGAAAGCGATCTGCTCGCAGCTGGCGCCCGACAAAACGCCGCCGACGGGAATTACGACGACGCTGTTCAATTGCAGTACTGGTCCCATGCCCAAAGCGAGGGGTCTGAAGGGGCTTACAATCTCGCCTGTTACTATTCACTCGCTGGCAATGTTGAAGCGAGTGTTTATTGGCTGCTGGAGGCAGCGGAGAAGGAAGGCGTCGACGCGGATTGGACGAACGACGATCCTGATCTAACGCTCGTCCGAAGTGACCCACGTTGGAGCAAGCTTCAGCGATACTTGTCTCAGTACGGAGAGTACTGGAAGACCAGCGGGCTCACCGAATACTCACTGATTCTGCCGTCGAACTATCAACCCACTGAACCGATTCCCATTCTGATCGGGCTGCATGGAATGGGAGGACGGGCCAAGAACTTCGTCAACACCGGCTATCAGGGACTCGCTGACGAAATGCAAATCGCCATCCTCGGCATCAGTGGCCCCATTCCCCTCGGCCCAAGCAGTTTCGTCTGGACTGAAGACCCACAACAAGATGAAGCCAGAATTCGCAAAGCACTCGAGAAAGTCAGCCCCAAGCTGAAAGCCGCCCCCGGCCAGCTTGTGCTGTTCGGCTTCTCTCAGGGAGCCATGGTCGCGGCGGAAATCGCAGCCAGACATCCGGAGGACTTTTCGGGAGCACTCATTATGTCTCCCGGCGGTAACAACGATCCAGCGACTCTCTCTCTTCACCCCAAGGCTAACCACACCCAGCAAGGGTACGTCGTCACCTGCGGAGCTGAAGAGATGCTTGGGAACATCGCAATCACTCGCTTCTACGCCCAGGACCTGAAGCGACTCGGGGCTCGTGTCGAAGCCATCGAGTACCCTGGAATGTCCGAACATCAATTCCCACCAGACTTTGCAGATATGCTTCCGCAATGGGTCGACTTCATTCTGGCAGAAAACAGAGCGACCAACTAAGCCTCACTGTCTTAACTTCTTATTAAGAGACTCTCTGCGGACCATTCGTCGTTCGTGCCAACCGTCATCGAAGTGCGCAACCGTTTGTGTTCGGTTCGACACATGCAATGTCAAAATGACGGCGCACGAACCCGCAAAATGGCAAAAACTGCTGATAAAACCGAATGGCACAGCACATGCCTTTCCTCTGAGCGACCTCAAAAACGAGACACAGAACACTCAGCAGGGAATCAGGCCATGAAAACTCTCGTCCTCACCGCAACATTGATCACTGCCGTCACCGCCAGCGAATGCGACGCTCAATCTTTCGACGCCAAGCAACTGTTCAACCAGTTGTCCAATTCCAAATCAAAAAGCTCCAACAACTTCTTCTCGAAGGTCAAATTCGGCACACAACACAATCCTCCGAAATGGACAGGTCACCCTCCGAAGCACCCCCCACACAATCCACCGAGATTCGACCCGCCGAAGTTCAAACCTCCACACATTGAACCACCAGTGTGCATCACACCACCGCCGAGGATCATTCCTCCCCCAGTGACAATTGGACCACCCCCGAGGATCATCCCCCCACCAATTTGCATCGATCCACCACCACGAATCATTCCTCCACCGGTCTGCATCACGCCTCCGCCGCACATCATTCCACCCCCACAAATCATCCCTCCTCCCGTTTGCATTACACCTCCACCAGTCATCGGGCCTCCGAAGTGTGTGATTCGCCCTTGCCCACCGCCAAACCCCGTCTGCGTTATTCGCCCTTGCGAGCCACACCGGCCTGTTTGCACGATTCGCCCCATTGAAACGGTCTGCGTCGAAAAGAAGCCTTGCGGATGCGATCATGACTGCCATTGTGCGACTCCCTGCCAGTGCCACCCAGGCATCGGCCAACCAGCGGTTCCAGCTTCGCCAATCGTGGAATTGACCGACGTTTACTCAGGTCAGGAGATCGCACTCGAAGGAACTGGCTTTGGAGCAACACCAGGGTCAATCGTCCTGAAAATCGGGGGAATGTCTCTCGGAACACAAGTCACTCGATGGGAAGATGCGATTGCGACTGCACAACTTCCAACTCTCCCAGTGACCGAGCCAGTTCCCGCAGAAATCGTCGTCATGGGCCCGACCGGTGAAGTGCTCAACACACTCGGCGTTCGATACTCCGTCAACACAGCTACGGCACCCGTTGCCAGCGCTCCGGCAACTGCTCCTGAATCTGTTGTTGTGAATCCAGGGCAGACGATTTCCATCGACGGACAAATCGGACAACAGCCAGGTACCGTCCTGCTGGTCATCGGCGGAATGAAGCTGCAAGCCAATGTCGAAAACTGGACACCAGAGCAGACAACCGCCGTGTTGCCTTCGCTCCAGATCTCGGAACCTGTCGACGGAGTCATTCAGATTCTGACAGCCGAGCAAACAGTCGCAGATGAAATCGCTGTCGTCGTGGCACCTGCCACAGGCAAGACAGTCGCCTCACGCCAGTAGAGCAAGTTGCTCTTTCCTGTGCACTCGCTTGCACGGTTTCACAAGTTAAAAGGCCGTGCTTGTTCGTGCGAGATTGTGCACAGAAAATCCAAGAATGCGCTATAGCGTTTGAATTTCTCACCTTCGCTGGGAAGACCATTCAAACGATAAAAAACACGGCAAGCACATCTCATTGAAGTGCTTGCCGTGTTTGATTTTTTCTGCGATCGAAGTTCAGAGAGAACTGCAACCTGTCACATTAAGATCGGCTGGAAGCGAGTTTAACCAACGCTGCCTTCCATCTGCAGTTCAATCAGACGGTTCATCTCGACGGCATATTCCATCGGCAGCTCTTTGACGAGTGGCTCAATGAAGCCGGTCACGATCATCGCGGAAGCTTCCGCTTCAGTCAGACCACGGCTCATCAGATACAGAAGCTGTTCTTCAGCAATCTTTGAGACCGAAGCTTCGTGCTCCATCGCGACGTCATCTTCCTCAACTTCGATGTAAGGATACGTGTCGCTTCGGCTGTGTGAGTCGAGGATCAAGGCGTCACAGACGACGTTGCTTTTACAGTCTGTCGCCCCTTTCTCAACTTTCGCCAGCCCGCGGTAGCTGCTTCGTCCGCCGTCTTTACTGATCGACTTCGAGATAATTCGACTCGAGGTGTGCGGAGCACAGTGGACCATCTTGGCACCAGCATCTTGATGCTGTCCTTCGCTCGCGAAAGCGATCGAAAGAGTTTCGCCACGAGCACCCGGTTCCATCAGGTAGATGGCTGGATACTTCATCGTCAGCTTGGACCCAAGGTTTCCGTCGATCCATTCCATCAGAGCATCGCCGTATGCCATCGCTCGCTTGGTGACGAGGTTATAGACGTTGTTCGACCAGTTCTGAATCGTCGTGTACCGACACCGTCCTTTGCGCTTGACGACAATTTCGACAACCGCAGAGTGCAGCGAGTCCGAACTGTAAGTCGGAGCAGTACACCCTTCGACATAGTGAACGTTCGCACCTTCATCGACGATGATCAGGGTCCGCTCGAACTGCCCCATGTTCTGGGTATTAATTCGGAAGTACGCCTGCAGCGGGAAGTCAATGTTGACCCCAGGAGGAACGTAAATGAACGATCCACCGGACCACACAGCACTGTTCAAAGCTGCGAACTTGTTGTCGCTTGGCGGAATGATTGTTCCAAAGTACTGCTTGAAGATTTCTGGGTGATCACGCAGCGCGGAGTCTGTGTCAGTGAACAAGACTCCTTGCTTTTCAAGGTCTTCCTGCAGAGATCCGTAGACCACTTCCGACTCATACTGAGCCTTCACACCGGCCAGATATTTCTTTTCCGCTTCTGGAATTCCCAGTCGGTCATAGGTCTTTCGAATGTCTTCCGGAACATCGTCCCAGGACTTCTCCTGCCGATCACTGGCACGCACGTAGTAGAAGATGTTCTGGAAGTCGATTCCCGACATATCGCCGCCCCAAGTGGGCATCGGTTTCGACTCGAAGATTTCATAGGACTTCAAGCGGAAGTCCGTCATCCAGCCTGGCTCGTTCTTCATCTCAGAAATCTGAGCAACGATCTGTGCGTTGAGACCTCTCTGCGAGGTGAACGAGTATTTGTCAGTCGGATCGTGGAACCCGTATTGATAATCTCCGATCGAGACATCGGCTTTGCCGTCGTTGCCGAGATCAGAGTCAAGTGTATCTGTAGTCGCCATGGTGCCGTCTCCGATTGAAAGTCGGGATTGCTGATGAGGAAGTACGAGGCGGGCTAATTACCCGGAACGATCGGTGCGAATCCAGTCGCTCTGACGAATCCCGATAATCCGCTCGGGAATTGAGGAGTTGCAGAAGAGACGCTTCCGTTAGACGGAAGTCGTTTCTTCCTGGGCTGCATCCTCTTCTGCTGCAGCTTCTGGATGTCGCTCGCGAACGCCTGCGTATCCGTTTTTGTGCAGATCATGAGCAAGCGAAGCATCACCCGTTTCCACGATTCGCCCCGCAAGCATCACGTGAGTAAATTGAGGAACGTTGTATTCGAGAAGCCGTTCATGGTGAGTGATAATCAACACACCCATGTGCGGTCCGGACAGTTTGCTCAATCCTTCACTGACAACCCGGACAGCATCACTGTCGAGGCCGGAATCTGTTTCATCGAGAATCGCGAATCGCGGCTTGAGCATTGCCAGCTGAAGAATTTCCATTCGCTTCTTTTCACCGCCGGAAAATCCATCATTGAGGTATCGTCGGGCGAATTCGGCGTCGATGTTCAACTCTTGCATCGTGTTGCGGAGCTCGGTTCGGAACTCCCGCATCGGCATCAGCTCTTCACCTTCTTTACGATCGGGGTTACGAACGTTGCTGATCGCGTGCCGGAGGAAGTCTGCGACTTTTACGCCGGGAATTGTGACAGGATACTGAAACGCAAGAAACATCCCGAGGCGGGCTCGCTCCGCTGGATCGAGGTCGAGAACGTCAGTCCCGTCGATCGAGATCGAGCCGCCAGTGATTTCGTATTTTGGATGTCCCACGAGAGCGTATGCCAGCGTGCTTTTTCCGGACCCGTTTGGTCCCATCAATGCATGAATCTCTCCCTGGCGAATCTCAAGATTGACGCCTTTCAGGATTTCGGTTTCCCCGACAGAAACATGCAGGTCTTCGATCTTCAACAAGCTGGACATGGTTTCGCAATCACAAATCTAAATAAACAAAAGTCGACAAGTCGACGAATCAGGCAAGGACGATTTCCGGCTCTTTGACGTATCCGGAATGGTGAGGAACAGGAAGTGAATCTTCCGCGCCTCGAGTAATTTTCTTCATGCGAATCTTGTCCTGGATTCGCATCACGCCTTCCAGAAGTGCCTCTGGACGAGGAGGGCACCCGGGAACGTAAACGTCGACAGGCACGACTAGGTCGACACCTTTCACGACGTGGTAACCGTACTTGAAGTAAGGACCACCACCGACAGTACACGCCCCCATGGCGATCACGTATTTGGGATCAGGCATCTGCTCGTACAGACGACGCACGCGGCTGGCCATTTTGTGAGTCACTGTTCCGGCCACGATCATCAGGTCCGCCTGACGTGGAGTCGCTCGGAATGCCCCCGCTCCGAAGCGGTCGATGTCGTACCGGCTCGCTCCGGTTGCCATCATTTCAATCGCACAACACGCCAATCCGAACGTCATCGGCCACACACTGGACTGCTTTGCCCAGTTCATCGCCTGTTCCAGACTCGTCGTGATGACGTTCTCTTCGAATCGACCTTCGATCCATGTCATTGTACGGTATCCTTAATGATCGGAAGCATTGAAATAGGTGTGCAGGTCAAAAACCGCGATTACAAAACGCCCTCAAAGTCATTACTAATCTGTCGTTCTGACGAACACAACTCTCTCCGCCGATCTCTCAAAACTGGTGACTCAAAAACTCCTCAACAGGCGGAATTGTCGACGGGTTTTTTGTCAGTTACAAGCTGACCCAGCTGTCTTAATGGGTCGAATCCTCTAACTGACATCTGATCTCGTTTGAGTCGTTACTCTCCGACTTGGAATTCACAACATCGATGGCCGTCCAACCGACAGGACGACAACTCGACTGGCACACCCAACAGCTCTGAAAAGACTGATTGTTCGAGATCGCAAATCGACGGATCTTCTGCAGCCAGTTCATGATACGGACAGTTATACTCCCTCAGGATGGGGAGGCCGTCTGTGTCGCTATTGCTGGCGTATTCAAGTTCGAATCCCTGTTCAGCCAGTTGGCTCGTGAGAAGCTGTAACCTGCTCGCTAAACTGCTTCCATCGCGACAAGCTCCAAACCGCTCAACCAACGATTCTTTCACACCATTCAGAACACTCTTCCGGACATTCTCGTCCGAAATCACCATAATCTGCTTCCAGAGAATGGCTGCGATCTCCGCGTGATCGTCTCCCAGTTCCTTAAGTCCTGCCGCAGTAAGATGATACGTATAGCTGGGCCGACCTCGCTCCTGCCGCGACAGTTTTCGATCGACCAAACCAGCTGCCTGAAACCTCATCAGCTTCTGACGAACCGCTGTGGCTGTGATCCCTATCGAATCACACAAACTCTGAATCGTGGCAGGAGATTGTCTCTGCAGCACGCTTAAGAATTCATGATCTGTCTGGTCACGCGACATGGGTGAGAAATCAATCAAAGAATCGAAAGAACACGTCCCGAGTATACGGGATTCCACACTTTTGACAACAAAGACTGTCAAAAAGATTCACGGTCTCAGATTCAGTAAATCTGACGTCACGCCTGAGAGCTTAAGCCGAGGCTTTCACAACCACCTCGGAAAAGACGTCGTCACATTGACAACACCGCGGCGAATCTCCCCCCAAAGCTCCACCGTCCATGCTCTCCGGCAGGTCTTGCCTGCGATCCTCGAGACGCCTGTCGGATCGATGAACCGATCTATTGTGAGCCTCGACAAACACGTAGAATTCGCAACGCAAAATCGAACAAAGTGATTCACCAATCACAGCAAGAGGTAGCCATGGATCGGCGACAATTCTTTCTTTTCACAGCTGGCAGCTTCTCCATCTGGACATATGGCTGTCGCGGATCGCAAAAGGCAACCGTCCTGACAGATTTCGACGCCGATGCTGTCGGTTCGCACGAAGCTGGTGCGGAAACTTGGAAGCCACTCATCGACGAAGCTGTCGGTCGGTTGATGGGTCGCCAGGTGCAAGAAATCCAACAGGCCTCTATGAACGGGATGCCTACTGGCAAGAAACGCATCTGCTTTGTCGGAGTTGAGAACCGCAGCTCCGAGGAGATCGGTGACTTCAAAGAGCAGATCTTCGAACACATCGACACAATGTTGTCGCAGTCGGAATTGTACGGATCGATCAGCAGACGATACGTCGAGGCAGGGCTTCGAGAAACACGACTTCGCCCCGACGATCTCTTCCTTCCTGACAATCAACAGCTGTACTTGAGTGTCATGCAGAAACTCAATCAGCCGTTCGATTACCTGCTCTTCGCAAAACTGACATCCGGAACGACACGCGACAACAAGAAGTACCAGCGGGATTACCTCCTCACGCTGGAGATGGTCGACATCAATACCGGAGAGTTCACCAAAGAATCCGCAAACCTCCGAAAGCTCTACTCAAAGAGTCACTTCTAGAGGATCTTCCAATTCGGTTGGCACTGGCTCGCACGAGCGAAATCAGCATTTGTATGAGTGAGACGCTCAAGCGAAATGAGCAACTTGCTCCAGGCTGATTCCGATTTAAATCGAGAGAGTTTGGACCGCTTCCGAAGAGAAGAACATCAGCGTCGTCGCTGCGTTGATCAATCAGAGCACTCGATGACATTTCAAACATGAAGAACTCACGAATGCTTCCCCGCGAAATGTCCGCCCGCCACTTTCGAAAAGTCGCAGTACGGCTGCTGACCGTCTGCATCTTGCTGGTCGGGTGCTCTCATCGCGCGCGTCAGGTTCAGAGCTTTCGCGAGGAATTCTACATCGGCGATCTGGCTCAATCGCAAGCGAGGCTGCAAACGCTGATCGACGAGAAGCGAAAAGACGTCGATGCGCTGACTCTCGATAAAGCGATGATCCAACTGACCGCCGGCAACACTCATGAAGCCGAACAGCTTCTGCGCGGCGTTCGCGATCGACTTGATCACCTGGAACAGCGCGACATCAGAGAACTCGCGAAATCAATGGTGCGAGACGACAACGACATCGCCTGGGCTGGGAGTGACTACGAACGAATTCTGATTCGCGCGATGCTGGCGATCACCAACCTGATGCACGGCGGAGACGACGCAACTGCTTACGCGCTTCAGGTCACCGAAAAGCAGAACGAAGTCATCGCTCGCATCGAAAACTCAAGAAAGCTCGACGAAGAAGAAGTCGCTGAAGAACTTCACTTCCGAAGGCTGGCACTCGGCCCCTACGTTCACGCAGCCCTGCTCGAAGAACGGCACCTCGATTACGACGACATCGAACGTTCGCGCCTGAAAGTTGCAAGCTGGGAAACTGACTTCCGCGATGCTCAAATCGATCTGGCCCGCGCACGGGAAGGCAAACACTCTGAGCGAGGCAACGGAGTGCTGTACGTCTTCTGTCTCGTGGGACGCGGTCCACAAAAAGTGGAAGCAGTCGAAGTTCCCAGCACTGCCGCCATGCTGATCGCAGACCGAATTCTCAACGAGTTTACAGAACAGGAAATCACCCCCACGATCGCCCCAATCAAAGTTCCAGTGGTGATCCCAGGACGCTCCTTGATTGAAAACATTCAAGTCTCCGTTGGCAACGAAGTTCTCGGAACAACGACCACTCTAAGCAATATCAGCGAGTTCGCAGTCGAGCAGACCGCTGCCGAGCATTCCGATGTCGTCGCGCGGGCTGTTGTTCGTCGAAGCCTCAAGAAAGCAGCCATCTACGCTGCCAAAGACAGCTTAGGTGCCGAGAATTCTGGCCTGGCTGATTTCGCACTCACAGCTGCCGGAGTCGCCTGGGAAGCAACAGAACAGGCCGACACACGAAGCTGGACGCTTCTGCCCGATCAGATTCAGGTGCTCCGTGCGGAATTACCCGCAGGTTCAAGGGAAATCACTCTTGCTCCCCGAATCCTCCCAAATCAGGTCGCGTCACGCCCCCTCTCTGTGAGTACAATCGCGGAGATCCAAGACGGACGAAACACCTACGTGCTGGTGACAATCCCAGATACGCAAATCATCGGTGAAGTTCTCACCAGTTCAGACCAATCGCTACTCACCCTCGAATCGGTTGGAGAGTCATCGTCGGCCGTTGTGGATCAGTAAATAACAACAATGGCAGGTTGATCATCTCTTGCTGTGAGTTTTCGTTCTACAGTTCGTCGCGAGCCAGTTCCGACGCGGTCACTTGAGAGATCATGTCGACGGTCGTGATTGCTCTCGGTGTTGAACGGAAACACTCAACAGCATGCGACGAGAGCCATCCACCTCCAGATTTTCAGAACGCGCGGGTGCTTTATGACTCATGGACAAGCGACGACGATCACGAACCAAACAACCACCAGAGAAGAAATCTTCCACCCCAGATGACAAGTTGTTTGAACAACTCAATCAAGACATCGAAGGGCTCGAGCGGCTGCAGGTGATGCAGCTGCAATTGATTCGCGAAATTCGCAATCAGCTACAACATGTCAATCTTCGTCACTGATTCAACGACGAATCCGTGCGCGCGATTTCTGCTATCAACCACGCAGCTCGTTCAACTTCTCAATCACTTCGTCGACGTGGCCTTTGACTTTCACCTTCGGCCAGACTTCGACGAGGGTTCCCTGTTTGTCAATCAGGAACGTTGCGCGCTGAATCCCAAAGTAGGTCTTGCCGTAATTCTTCTTCTCGACCCAGACGCCGTACTTTTCGGCAATTGCATGATCTTCGTCCGCGAGTAGCTGAAAGGGCAATTCGAACTTCGCGGCAAACTTCTCATGAGAGGCGATACTGTCTCCGCTAATCCCAAGCACGACTGTCTCACTGTCTTCAACACGCCCAATCTGATCACGAAAGTCGCAAGCTTCCTGTGTGCAGCCGGGTGTATTGTCACGAGGATAGAAATAGAGAACGACGTTCTTGTCTCCGCGAAACTGGCTGAGACGCACCTTGCCTGAAGGGATCGCCGGAAGCGTAAACGCGGGAGCTTTCTTACCAACCTGTGGAAGCGGCATCGTTTCTGATCCTGGGTAAAAGTATGAAGAGGTCGACTCTCTTTGTATGCGAAGCGACTCGTCTTTCAAGAACAGATCTTTTCCGCATGGCGACGAAACGAAAGTTCGCACATGCAGTTCCGGAATTCCGAACGCGATTCGCAGCGATCGTGACAAGTCCTTGTCGTGGCCAGTCTCAGCCTGTATCTTCCGGCAACGATCAATTGCTATCGATATATGATTCGCGTCCATCGCGAGAATGAAGGATACCTTGATGCAGGCTCGGAATTCCCGAATTGGATTGATCCTCTTCTGGATCTATCTCATCTTCTATGTGATCTTTGTGCTGCTGAATGCGTATCGTCCTGAAGCGATGCGGGCCACACCGATTGAGGGAATTAACCTGGCCGTCCTTTACGGATTTGCCTTGATCCTGTCCGCCTTCCTGCTTGCGATTCTTTATGGGCTGCTCTGTCGCTCCGAACCTCAAAAAGAAGAGGAGGGGCAAGAATGATTTACGAACCATCAACAATCGCGGTCGTCGCGTTCCTCGCCTTCGTTGGCGGAACGATGGGCTTAAGTTTCTACCTCGCCGGTCGAGCGAAATCGTCCGCCGGGTACTTCGCTGCTCACGGACAGATCCCGTGGTTCATTAACGGGGTCGCGTTTGCCGGCGACTACCTCTCCGCAGCTTCATTCCTCGGAATCTGTGGGATGATTGCCTTTTACGGTTACGACGGCTTTCTGTATTCAATTGGCTTTCTGGCCGGTTGGATTGTGGCTTTGTTCGTCGTTGCAGAACCACTCAAGCGGATGGGTAAATACACCTTCGCGGATGCTCTCGACTCGACCTTTCATTCCCGTGGAATTCAGTGTGTCGTTGGGATCAGTACGCTGATCGTCAGTATTTTCTACCTCATTCCACAAATGGTCGGCGCCGGTGTTTTGATCCAACCGCTGCTGGGACTTCCGCACTGGGTCGGTGTTGTTCTCGTTGGTGCGGCGGTTGTCACTATCGTCGTTTCAGCGGGAATGGTGTCGACGACTTACGTACAGTTCCTCAAAGGCTCTCTGCTTGTGCTGTTCAGCTTAATCCTCGTCATCATGATTCTGGCGAAGGGTTTGAAAGTCGAAGAGGGAGGAATGGATGGTTACAAGTTTCAAACGATCGGCCCGATCACAGAGGCAGACCTGAAGTCCCGAGAATCCGAGTCGGGCACGTTGCCAGGAGTATCCGGAACGATTCTGCCCGCAACTGGCGACTGGGCTGAGAAACCGTATGTTCGAGTCGAACAACCGGATGGCGGTCAAAAGATCTTCCGCATCGAGAAGGATTCTGAAGACGCTTCAGAAATTCTCCTCGTTGAAGGTCAAACTGTCACATCGACTCCGGACGGACAGTTGCTCGTCAACGGACTTCCCAAAGGCTCCGAAAAAGGTGAACCCGAATTGCATCCGGTCGGCTACATCAGCCATCTTCCTGATGATGAAACATCCACCGGAGCATTGGGTCCGGTTTCGTTCTTCCAGAAGTTTCACGACAGCGAAGTCATTCTGTGGGGGAAAACCACCGTCCCAGAAGAGAACGGCGACGTGACGACCATCTATTACCAGAAGCCGACGTCCGGCAGCGAAGTTCTGATGCCCGGAAACCATCCGAAGTTTGCCGGAATCCGCGGAGACAAGTTCGACGAGAAGCTGAACTTCATTTCACTCATGCTCGCCCTCTTTTGCGGAACAGCTTCGCTTCCTCACATTCTGATCCGCTACTACACGGTTAAAGATGGGGAGAGTGCCCGGAAGAGTACGATTGTCGGAATCGGAGCGATCGGGTTCTTTTACATCCTGACACTTTACCTCGGCCTGGGAGCCATGGTCAGTGGAGCAATGGATGTGACCGACTCGAACATGGCTGCGCCGCTTCTGGCCAAAAGCATGAACGTCTGGCTCTTCGCGATGATCTCAGCGATCGCGTTCACAACCGTGCTCGGAACTGTCTCCGGATTGATTCTCGCTTCGGCAGGAGCGGTCACCAGAGACCTGCTGATGAATGTCTGCAAAGTCGACCTGAACGACTCTCAACAAGTGCGGGTCGCGAAGATCACGTCCGTCGTTGTCGGTGTGATTGCAATTGTTCTCGGAATTCTCTTCGAGGGACTCAACGTCGGGTATCTCGTTGGATGGGCGTTCAGCATCGCCGCCTCCGCGAACCTTCCGTCGCTTGTCATGTTGTTGTTCTGGAACAAAACGACCAAAGAAGGCGTGATCGCGGCTGTGACTGTCGGGATGGTGTCATCCCTCGGATGGATTCTGCTGAGCGCTGACACTTTCGACGCGGTTTACAAAATCCCCGGTCACCTTGGATACGTCCCTTTCAGCCAGCCCGGAATTGTGACGATTCCACTCGGATTCCTCACGCTAGTCGGAGTTTCTCTGATCACACAGCCCAAAGGTTCAGAAACTCCTGAACCGAATCCCGCATAGCACGACGTTCTTTTAAGCAGAAACGTCGTCTCAATTCAGCCGGATGAGTTCATGTGGAAATAGCGAGAAGTTGGTGGCTCAGCAATCGAGTCAACACTTCGTCGAACTCTTCCCGGCTGGCGGATTTGGTTTTTCGCTGCGCAGCTTTGACGGTCGTCGGTCCGGATCTGGCCAACAACTCAATGAGTTCGCTCCAGTTTGACGACAGCGACATCGAAGCGACTTTCTCATCCGTTGAAACAAACAGAACGGTTCGGTCCCCGTGGGCAGATCGACAATCCGGCTTGAGTGCCGACCAGACAAACGTTGGATTGAGGTGCAGCACGGTCTTCTCATTCCATCCTTGACTTCTGATTTCCACAGCGGCGTCGGCAGCGATTGCCTGAAACCTTCGGAAGGCGAGTCGTTTCTGAATGATCAACTGCTCTGTTGATCGCCGAAGGCTCACCTCATCTGCCCGAGAACCTCGATCTTCACTGAAAGTGACTGCGTCGCGAACCCATTGCAGAAAACGGTCGAGATCTCGTTGTCCCCACGTTTTTGCACTGTGGGGAACATCGTGCAGATAGCTCGCGATGACATCTTCAATCGCATCGCACCTCTCACTTCCCAAAGTGAGCGATGG
The DNA here is from genome assembly GCF_040717535.1 of Thalassoglobus sp. JC818. Classification (NCBI taxonomy): domain Bacteria; kingdom Pseudomonadati; phylum Planctomycetota; class Planctomycetia; order Planctomycetales; family Planctomycetaceae; genus Thalassoglobus; species Thalassoglobus sp. JC818. Next base: position 601,278 of record NZ_JBFEFI010000003.1, on the reverse strand, counting down.
CCCGAACTCGTCGCTGGGATCACCTGCGACGGACTGTGCAACCGTTTGATCTGACTGACAGCTTTCGTCTTTGTTGCGATGGGGAGAGTTTGCGAAGACCAATTCACAAAATGCTCTCAAAGATGAATCCTTGAATTGAGAGTTCGCTCTTAATGAAGTGAAGGGGAGTGAGAACGAACCTGGCTGCCGGGATTTGTTCGGTTTCTTCGGGGCAAGAACCATAGCGACAATATTCCGATCTGCTGTGAGCAGCATCGTCCCATCACCGAAATCGACAGCACTGACTGTCATTTCGATACTGCGCAGACGAATGCAGCTGCAGGGATCAACAACCAACCGTCATGAGGTGGCTTGAAAGAATGGACAGGGGCAACTGAATGGTGTGATATGTGTTGGTAAACCGATGACGGATTCCGGGAGAGGAATCCGTGAAAATTGGGTCCCCCGCTCCCCCCGAAGTCAGGGGACCCAAGCAGGCATCGCACGAAAAAGCTGATTGCTCAACTTTTCAATGCGATCTTGCTTCCGGCTCAGTTGCTGCTGCCGTGAGGCTGACAAACCTCTATCTCGCCAGGGAAGGAGTGCTCAAGGATTGCTTCAAACACTCCAAGCTCGATAGAGCAGGAATCGGACTGACCCCTGAACTGAACCGGTTACAGGATTTGCAACTCCTGTACCGATGCTCACGTTCAGGGAAAGTTTCGAGTCTGATCCCGATGTTTTTCAATTGAAACTCAGGACATGACCATCAAAGGCATTTCTGCGTTCGAGCGAATCGACTCTTCGCCTCTCGTATTCATTTTGATCTCATCGCCACGAAATGACGACAAAATGTCATGAATGATTGACAAGCCGTTCCACTCCTTGAATGGGACATATCCTTTTGATACGGTCCTGTTCATCCAGAGTAACCCACCAGATCCCAAATCTGTTCGTCGGAAAAGTTCCGAAAAATCTGGAAACTTGAGAATTCCTCGACAGACGAAGCGCTACCGCATTTGCGAAATCGTCTGAACCCCAAACGTGGCAGCTTTCGGCCTCGATATCGAAACAGCAGAGAGTATTCGAAATGTACAATGTGACGCTGATTCCAGGTGACGGTGTTGGTCCAGAGATTACCGAAGCAACACGCAAGTGTATTGAAGCCACAGGCGTGAAAATCGACTGGGATTTTCAGGAGTGTGGAATTGAGGTCATTGAGCGTGAAGGAAAAGTCCCGGACCGCGTGATGGATTCTGTCCGCAAGAACGGAATCGCATTGAAGGCGCCGATCACCACTCCGATCGGAAAAGGATTCCGAAGCGTTAACGTTTTCCTGCGACAGGAACTGAACCTCTTCGCATGTGTTCGCCCCTGCAAGACTTATAAAGGTGTCCGTACTTACTTCGAGGACTCCAATGTCGACCTCGTTCTGATTCGCGAAAACTCAGAAGACCTCTATGCAGGTGTCGAATTCCAAGCTGGGGACGACAAGACCGCTAAACTGATCGGACAGATCAACGAGTTTGCTTCCGGCAAGAAGATCAACACCCGCGAAGACACGACCGGAATCAGCATTAAGCCGATTTCCTACGAAGGAACGCGCCGCATCACTGACTTCGCGTTCGACTACTCCGTCAAACAAGAGCGGAAGTCTCTGACGTCGGTCTGCAAAGCCAACATCATGAAGTTCACCGACGGACTCTGGTACGACGAAACGCGTGCTGTTGCTCTCGCATACGGTGCGAAATTCGAATGGGACGAACTGGCTGACGGCGTCACTCCTGATCCGGAACTGGTCGGAAAAGTTTCCGACGCCAGCAAGGTCACTTACATGGAACGTCTCATCGATAACATGTGCATGCAGCTCGTCCAGAAGCCCGAGCTGTACGATGTTATCGTGACTCAAAACCTGTACGGCGACATCCTCAGCGACCTGTGTGCTGGACTCGTCGGGGGACTGGGAGTTGCTCCTGGTGCCAACATTGGAACCGAAGCATCAATCTTTGAAGCGACTCACGGAAGTGCTCCAAAATACAAAGGGCAAAACCGCGTCAATCCTGTCGCTTTGATCCTTTCCGGCAAGATGATGCTCGACCACCTCGGAGAGCGTGAAGCTGCCGCGAAACTCGATCGCGCTGTCGCAGCTGTCATCGAAGAAGGAAAAGACGTCACCTATGACATGAAAGCAGATCGTAACGATCCAACCGCTGTCGGAACTCAAGAAATGGCCGACGCGATCTGTGCGAAGATGCAAGCGGAGTAACACTCTCCCGAATCGCACAGGAACACAGCTACGGAAATCCGTCTAGCTGTGGACCAAATCAGGAAAGCCGGAGCACTTCAGCTCCGGCTTTTTTTGTGGGAAGAGTGAATTTCTCGCGAGGAGTTTCTTGAATGGGCAGCCAATACTTCGGGTGAGTGGACCCCATCGCCCGGGTTCATACAATGGAGAGACGCGAGTCGGAGTTGGCGGTCCTGATGTCTACTCCCTGGTCCCTCACTACATTCACTCCTCCTCGCCCTTTGAACTCTCATCATTTGAATGTGCCTTCAGAAACCCCAACCGGAGAGATTGAGGATTTGAGATGAAGAAGCTGCTTGTCGTTGTGATCACCGGAGCCTGTGTTCTCTCAATCGGAGTCCGCGGTCAGGCCCAGGAAGAGAGAAAGCTGAACGCAGTCGCGAAGGCAAAAGCCAAAGCGAAAGAGCTGGGGCCTAAAACCGTCAAACTGGGAGAGGGGGAACTCCTGCAAGGCATCCCCGGCGAAGGAGAACTGAAGCTCCGCGAGATCCGGAAGTGGCTGTCAGAGCCGGAAGTTCATCGGGTCATTGAACCGGTCCTTCCACTCGGGCTTGCCGCCGGAGCATCGCAAATTAAAGGCTTGGACAGAAACCCTCTGACACAGGCGAAAATTGAACTCGGTCGACAACTCTACTTCGATCCGAGATTGTCAGCGGACACCACAATCAGCTGCGCGACCTGCCATCATCCCGACGAAGGCTACGGACGATTTACACAGTTCGGAGTTGGGATCGGCGGACAACAAGGAAATCGAAACTCCCCGGTCAGCTACAACCGAATTCTGTCAGACCTTCAATTCTGGGACGGACGAGCTGCCTCGCTCGAAGAACAAGCGGTCGGACCAATCGCGAACCCGATTGAAATGGGAAACACTCATGAAGCTGCTGTTGGCTCCATCAAAAAAATTCCCGGATACGTTCTGCAGTTTCGTGCAATCTTCGGTGGTAAAGGGCAGAACGCAGTCAACATCGACAACGTCGCCGATGCTATTGCTTCCTTCGAACGAACACTCGTCACCGGACCGACTCCTTACGACTTCAGCGAAGAGATGAAGCGATTCGCCCAACTCGATCCTGAAGACCTCGAGGATCTGATCGACTCCAGCGAAGAGTTTGCAGAGCAGTACGAACTCGCCAAGCAGGGAGCCGAAGCTCACCCAATGTCGGAAAGCGCTCTCCGTGGACAGGAACTGTTCTTTAGCGAACGGGTCAACTGTGCAGCTTGTCATGTGGGTGCGAACCTCGCCGATGAAAAGTATCACAACCTCGGCATCGGAATGGATGTCGAAGAACCTGACGTTGGACGTTACGCAGTCACAAACGACGAGAAAGACTGGGGAGCATTCAAAACTCCAACTGTCCGAAACGTCGTCCACTCTGCCCCATACATGCACGACGGAAGCCTGGACACATTGATGGAAGTCGTCGAGCACTACAACAAAGGCGGAACGCCTAACAAGAACCTGAGCGACAAGATTGTGAAGCTCAATCTGACCGATCAGGAAAAGCTCGATCTGGTCGCCTTCATGGAAGCACTCACCGGATCGTTTCCTGAAATCGAAGACGAACGACTTCCCGCCGATCCGAAAGAGTAAAGCTCTTTAAGCACGACATGTCTCAAAAAAAGGACCCCGCCAGCAACTCTGGTGGGGTCCTTTCGTTTGCGCCTGACTCTAGCGACGTGCTCTACACTTCGAACTCTTCACCGTTTTCGCGATAGACGACCTTATAAAGATCGCGCCGTCTGTCGTTCCAGTTTTGCACGCTGCCGCTCTCTTTGTGGCGTCTCAACTGTTCGACATCGACGTCTTCAATGATCATCGTTTCGATGTTTGCGTTGCACTCGGCCACGATTCCATCCCGAGCGAATTCTGCATCGGCAGGAGTGAAGATTGCAGACTGTGCGTAGTGCAAGTCGGAGTTCTCGACAAACGGAAGGTTGCCGGTGCAACCGGACACAGCGACGTAAACATGGTTCTCAATGCAGCGAGCCATCGCGCAGTTTCGGACTCTCAAATAGCCTTGCCGTGTGTCCGTGTTGAAGGGAACGAAGATGATCTTGGCCCCTTTCTGAGCAGCGATTCGGACAAGCTCCGGGAATTCAATGTCATAGCAAACTAGGATCGCAATTCGTCCACAGTCGGTGTCGAACGTCGTCACGCTACGTCCGGGACTGACTCCCCACCACTTGCGTTCGCTGGGCGTAATGTGAATCTTCTCCTGCTTGCCGATCGAGCCGTCTCGTCGGAACAGATAGGCCACATTGAACAACGAATCTTCTTCGACAACGAAATGTGATCCACCGATGATGTTGATGTCGTACTTAACCGCCATTTCAGTGAAGAAGTCGAGGTACTGAGGCGTGAACTCGGCCAGTTTCCGGGCTGCGCTTCCGGGTCGATCCTGATGCACACATGACAGCAGTTGAGTCGTGAACAATTCAGGAAAGACGACAAAGTCCGACTTATATTCGCTGGCTGTGTCGATGAAGAATTCACACTGCGTTTCGAACTCCGAGAACACCGAGATCGTTCGCATCTGATATTGAACGACCGCGAGTCGAATTGGCTCAGTGGTGTGTCCGTAGCGGCGACGCGCTCCCCGTTGATAATCGAGGTTCCGCCAGTCGAGCGACGTCGCAAAACCTCGGCTCGCCACATCGGATGGGAAGTAGTCCGGAATCAGTCCGTTCAAGGCAAACCCGTTGGAGAGTTGAGCCGTCAGCACGGGATCGTAAAGCGACTTGTCGACGACTTTCTCGACGTACTCACGAGCAGTCATTTGATCAGCGTGCTGGCTGAAACCGGGAATCCGCCCAGCGATGACGATCCTCTCGAGGTTCTTTTCTCGGCACAACTCTTTGCGGGCATCGTAAAGCCTTCGGGAGAGTTTCATCCCGCGAAACTCCGGGTGAACCATAATCTCAATCCCGTACAGCGTATCTCCTTTGGGATTGTGATTGCGGATGTAGCCGTTGTCGGCAACCTTCTTCCAGTCGTGCCAGGGGAGTTCCGGATCGTAGTCCAGAATCAAGCTGCTACACGACGCGGCGAGTTTACCTTCGATCTCGATACAGAGCTGACCTTGCGGAAACAGGTGAATCTGACTTTCAATCTGACTCTTTTCCCACGGCTGCATTCCGCCGAAACAGAGCTTCTGCATTTCGACCAGAGCGTCGAAGTCGTCAATCGTCAGCCTTCTTAGAATCGTCTTCCACTCAAACTCTGCGAGATCAATCGTTTCCATGATTTGCTTTCAATACCAGATGACTGGTCACTCACACGTCGCAACATGGCTTCGCCGGACAATCAAACTGACTCTCCGCCTGAATCCTCTCCGATCCGCTAGGTCACTTCGCAGACAAGTCAGAGATGCATCGACGCTTGAGGATGATTTTACCACGCAAAAGCGGGAATTCCAAAAGCAAGCTTCGCAAACGGATCGCTTGATGCGCCTCCTCGCCGCTTGAGAATGGTTCCAGCCAACTTGTTTCAGCTTGGCAAAGCGTTATTGTGAAGCACTGATGAAACCATTCTCTCGCGATGTTCCATCCATTTCTGTTTGTTTCAAAGATTGCCGTACTGCCAGAAGTATCTGTGATGTCTTCACTTGGACTCGATTCGCCCGAACTCGTTGAGACCAATCGTGCCTACCAGGAAGCGATTGATTTCTTGATGAGCCGCATCAATTATGAGTCTCGACCCGATCTGGCGACGTCGATGGCAGACTTTCCTCTCGCCCGAATGGATCGCTTGCTCACGCTTCTGGGAAGCCCTCAAACCGCGCTGCCAGTCATTCATATCGCTGGCTCGAAAGGGAAGGGCTCAACCGCGACTATGGTGGCACGTATTCTTGAAGCAGCCGGTTACCGAGTCGGACTTTTCACTTCTCCACACGCACACAAGTACGAAGAGCGGATCACCGTGAACGGAGTTCCGGCTTCTCGTCAGGAGATTGTGCAAATCGTCGATCGTCTGAAGCCAATTTGCCAACAGATGGACGGAGAGTCGAAGCGAGGCCCTTCGTTCTTCGAGCTGACGACTGCAGCAGGCTGGCTGCATTTCAAAGAGAAACAAGCCTCGATCGCGGTTGTTGAAGTTGGTCTCGGTGGTCGGCTGGACTCAACAAACGTTTGCCACCCTGAAGTGGCTGTCATTGCCAGCATCAGCAAAGACCACACACGACTTCTCGGAGACACGTTGGAGAAAATTGCGAAGGAAAAAGCAGGCATCATCAAAGACCGCGTGCCTGTGGTGAGCGGAGTCACCGCACCTGGCCCCGCTGAGGTGATTGAATCAATCGCCGAGGATCATCAGTCCAAACTACTTCGACTGGAGCAGGAATTGATCGTCAGCAACGCCACGCCGACCGGCCCATCTCCGTCACCGTGGACTTTCGACCTTGAAATCGAAGACCTCACGCTCAAGGATCTGACTCTCAAAATGCCTGGCGAACATCAGGTTCGTAATGCCGCATTGGCCGTGGCAGCGGTCCGCCAGCTTGACCCCGCCCGATTCAAAATCACAACTGACCATCTTCGGAAAGGACTGGAATCAGCTGTGCTCCCAATGAGAGTCCAGACGCTGTCAACGTCTCCAACTTTCATCCTCGATTCCGCACACAATCCCGCATCGATTCAAGCGCTTTGCGACACCTTGAGTTCAGGCACCTACCAAAGACGAATCTGCCTGTTCTCCGCTTCTAAAGACAAAGACGTCAAAGAACTGCTGGCGATCCTGTCACGAAACTTTGACCACTTCATTCTCACCGCATATCAGTCGAACCCTCGCGCCGTTCCGATCGACGAATTGACTCGCATCGCTGAAAACACCGAAGGCTGTCGGTTTGAAACTGCCACTGACCCAGCAGCTGCTGTGACACTTGCAACTGAAATTGCAGGCAAAGACGACCTGCTGTGTGCGACAGGATCTTTCTTCTTCGCAGCCGAAGTCGAGGACGTTGTCCAGAACCTCAAAGCAAACACGTGAAAACTACGAATACGATCTAACGTGCTTCGTCGTGGAGGCGGTAATCCTCAATCTTTTTGTGAAGCGTATTGCGATTGATTCCAAGCTTTGAAGCGGTCTTCGTTTGTGTCCCCTGACAGCTTCTGAGCACTTGCAGAATCAATTCCCGCTCGACGAGTCCCATCACAGCTTCGTGTGAGGCTCCATCTTCCGCAACTTCTGAGAGACCGCGTGAGACCAGTTCTGCGCACAGAGACTGAAGCTCCGTTCGCACCCGACCAAAGCGAACCGGTGCTTCGCCCCGGACGTGAGAGGGCAGCAACTCCGCCGAAATTTCGTCAGCATCCGCGAGAACAATTGCCCGTTCGATATAGTTCTGCAGCTCGCGAACGTTTCCCGGCCAGAGATAGGCTTTCAAATAGGAAAGAGCCTCACTGGTCACCGATGCAATGATTCGCTGATTCTCGATCGCGTATCTGTTCACGAAGAAACGAACCAAATCGGGAATGTCTTCTCGCCGATCGCGGAGGGCTGGAACGTAAATCGGAAGGACGTTCAATCGATAGTAGAGGTCTTCCCGAAATGATTCCTTTTCGACCATCTCCGCCAGATCGCGGTTGGTCGCTGCGATGATCCGACAATCGACCGAAATCGTCTTGGAATCACCAACTCGTTCGAACTCCTGTTCTTGCAGCACACGCAACAACTTGACCTGCAGCGTCGGACTCACCGAGTTGATTTCGTCCAGAAAGATCGTTCCGCCGTGAGATGCTTCAAAACGGCCGGTGCGATTTTCAATCGCGTTGGTGAAGGCACCTTTGATGTGCCCGAAGAGTTCGCTCTCTAACAAGCTCTCGCTCAGAGCACCGCAGTTCACGCGCACAAAAGGGCCCGTCGAACGCGGACTTTGCTCGTGCACAGCCCGTGCAACGAGTTCTTTACCGGTCCCTGTCTCACCTAAGAGCAGGACAGTCGCGGAGCTGTTAGCGATCTTGCGGATGTGTCGAAATAGCTCGCGCATTCTTTCACAAGATCCGATGAAACCATCGAACGGTGGAGAATCGTCGTGATCAGAATCCATTGCTGACAATACTGGATGAGTGAAATGCTTCTGAATGGAAGGAGTTGCGAGCTGCGCGTATTATAGGCATCCGGGCCTGTATCCGCATGCAGCGAAACTCTTCTCCAGCAAAAAACTCAAAAAAAACGCGCGAAACGCGACGTTCTGCACAGTAAGCGCGCGGACTGCTCGATTTCATCGCCAAGGACTGTTCGTCGACTCAATGCGTCATCGCATAGAAGATGATGTTAATGCCCAGAGGGTAAGCCCGTTTCTCGGAGAACTCGTGGAAGTACCACTCGTCTTCTCCTTCGCGTTCCCAGCCATCTCCCAAGTCGGTGTTGTGACAAATCATGACCATCAAGCGTCCCTCATCGTCGAAAATACCGCGATAGTGAGGCTCGCGAGCGTCGTCTCGTTCCCAGGTAATGCCATAAGCACGGCCACGCTGAGCAACGTTGATTGAAGGAACCTGCGGCTTTTCCTTGAGTTCGTAGACCGCGTTGAAGACAGGATGCTCGAGCGGAATGTCGACCGGTTCTCGATCCGGAAAAACTCGTTTGATTTCGGTGTAGAAGTTGTACCACTCGAACTCGCCCCAGAAGTCGTCGAACATGGCGAAGCCGCCGTTTTCGAGATAGCGACGAAATGCCGCGATCTCTGCTTCGGTGAAGTTCAGACCTCCGCCCCACCCCCCGCGGCCACGGCCTCCTGGTTCGCAGAAGTAGACGAACGGATAGTTGAATAAAGCAGGATCGGTCAGCTCAAGCACGATGGGATCGGGATTGACCTTCAGAGACGTCAACTGCTGAAGCCGGAACGACATGTTCAAGTCGCTGTCCGGATAATCTGTTCGCCACTGCCCGTACTCGCCTTCGCGTGCGTTGTACATGATCCGCACGAATGTGAAGACATCTTCCGGAAACTCTTCATCACGTTCCCAGTCGGGCACACCGTTGCGGTCGATATAGAATCGTGTTCCGCCCTGTTCCATCGGCTGCGAGAATGGCATCCGGCTCCGTCGCCCATCTCGGAACTGGGCTTCGCAAACGTTCTCGAGAACACCCAGAAAAACAAAGAGTGCAGCACACACCAAGGAGATTCGTCTGAGTTGAAACGGCGATTGCTTCCCGAGCGTTCCAAGCAAATGAACTTGATCAATCGAATGAATTGGAAGCGGCTGCTTGCTCATCATGGTGTTCAACCTCATGCAAGAAAGACTTCCATATTGTGACGAATCGAGACTCCCGCTGCGAGTCCATTGCCTGAACAGCTGCGTTTTCTGACTCACCTGAGCCTTCTGATCGCTGCCACATTGGAACGAAGAGAGCTTCTTGCTCGCGAAGTTGCCCCTCCAGATTGGCAATGCTGATGTCAATGTCGCGAGGGTTGCTCCGAACCTCGAAAAGCGGTGGCAGCAGAAAGATCGGGATGACACCTGCAATGGCTGTATCGTTCAAAAATTGCGAGAGAGAAGAATTGAAGATGTCGCTTTGGCGTCTGTCGCACACTTCGTCGGGTGACAGAACTGTCAGGACGATGTCGATTGATTGCCGCCAAAACTGCGTATGAAAACGCGTCAACGACTCTCTCAAATTTCCGCCGGGAGTCGTGGCATCAATGAAGATGTCTCGAGACCGCCGTCGCCTTGACCGAACTTCGGACGAGACCATTCCAGCGAGAGAATCAGATCGAGAGACAAGCGGAAAGCTTTCTCCCAGGCTCAGCCAAGTCAGTTCCGCATCTCGATTCAAGCGATGCTGCAACTTTTCGAAAGCTGTTGAAGAGGAAACCGGAACGAACTCGCTTTCCGTCGAATCATCAGAAGCGACTTCATCAAGCTGATGTTCTTCAGTTTGCCCCAACAGAGAGATGATCAGACGTCTCCGCCGCGAAGAGTAACGCGAGACAGCATATTCACGACGAGACACAATTCGGTCCTTCTTTGGCCCCAACAACTTGTCCGCTGAACGCTGTTTGAGCCTCTCGTTACGTCAGTTATGACGAATACTCACGGACATTCGACGCCCCCATTAACGCCATCGATCTGCTCTCAGTCAAGAAAAACACTCCGCAAGAACGTCATTTTTCGAGTTCTCACGGAGTGGGACGAAAACGTTTGCCCAGCATCGCCACGTCCACTCAATTCCCGAAAAGGAATAGCTGAAGACTCCGCTGGCGAGCCAGTCAAACGAGAGAATTAGCGCACATTCAGCTTCGTACGCTGGGCGGGACCACATTTCGGCAGTTTGACGTGGACCATTCCATCTTTGAGTTCCGCCTCAATTCCGCTTCGATCAATCTCGTCCGAAAGCTGGAAAGTGCGGCTGTATCGACGATCGACCGGTTGACCAGCCAGTGGTTGATAACCATCAGGAATCTGGAATCGAGCTGTCGCTTCAATGGTGAGCACGTTTTTCTCGATCGTCACGTCGAGGTCGTCGTGCGTCACGCCCGGGACACCCACGGACATCGTGTAGTGATCATTGTATTCCAAGATATCCGTCGCTGGCTTCACGTTCACAACTGGGTAGGTCCGCTCGTTGTTGGAAGCGTCTTGGGTTGAGGTTTCGGTGTTGTGTTCAGTGTTTTGAACTTCGGTTGAAGTGCTCATGAATGAGTCTCCTTATTCTGAAACAGAATCTGTTCGTAAGATTTGAGTGTCGTTTTCCGGAAATCACCCGGGTCATTTCACCGTCAATTTGACGGGTGAGTCTGCCTGATTCTTGTGGACGGTCGCTCTGAGAACTCCGTTGGCCAGCGTCACTTCAGAATGCTCGGCATCGATGCGAAACGGGAAGTGAAATTCCATGGGCTGATCCAGAGAGGCCTGTTCACGAACTTTCCATTGCCCACCCTCGTTCAGGCTCGGCTGGGAATTTTTGACACGAAGCGAAAGGCGATTCTTTTCGACTTCAACATCCAGTTGGGAACTTTGAACGCCGGGCAGATCGAATTCGATCAAGACCGACGCATCAGAAATCGCGACCCGTGGCCCCATCGTTTGCGGGGCTGCGGAAGCATGCATCCGCAACAGATCGTTCCAATCAAAAGAGTTGCGAAAGAATTCGTGGAGCCGATTGGCAGTCAACATTTGTTATCCTCCGATCACAAAAATGGTCGAAATGGCACTAGTTGTTAATTTGTCAGCTTTGAGCTGGTTGATGCACTGTGAAAGCAAAGACCGTGCCCAAACATGAAACAACCACCACAAAACATTACCAATAAACCATTTACAACGCACAGAAAGAACTCGAGGCGTTATTCAACCAAAACAAACATGCCATTTCGGCACCGCCTAGACTTAAGCCAAAAAGGCCACATTGGCATGAAACATAAATAGAGAAGCTAGGTAGGCATCACCTGTTGTACGACTCTTGCGTTTCGACTTGAGCTTCCGCCAGAAAACCGCCGCCGCACGTTGAGTGGAGATGGGGAATCCAATTCTCCAAGACGATGAAAGGGGTATTCGAAGGCAGGATGCCACCGAGGATTGCGTTTACCCCGCGTGCTCCCCTTCATCATTCGACGAGAGAGTCAGCGGCAGGATGACCGCAAAATTTGCAGGTTCCGGTTCATTGGATGACCGTCGGCGTCGACGTCTGGCACAAACGTCGTCAGAGGTTGCCCCTCCGCCTTCACAGCAATCACAAGCCCCAGCCCCCGCAGAGAGGTTGAAGCGGCAGTCGACCGACCTTCCGATTACCAAGTCGGACGTAGTCGCTGATGAAAGCATCATCCCTGCCTCACTCTGGAAGTTGATTTCATTCGGGCTGGTCGGCCTCTTCGGACTGATGTTCCTGGTCGGAGTGAGCCTGACCGAGGTGGAGCTTTTCGGCCTCGCTCAACTCCTCGCCCCGCCACATGGTTCCGGATTTCAGTTCTTCAGCGTCATTTCATTGACCCTGAGTGCTCAACTCTCGTGGTTGATCTTCTGGTATCGCTCCCGCAGCCGCAAAGACTTCAGCGGTCGTTACCGCATCTGGGGATGGGCAGCTGCGTTCTGGGCAATCAATTGTCTGTCGATCGCATTGAAACTCCATCGCCCCGTGGCCGGTCTGCTCTTTGAGCAATGGCCAATCTATTGCTGGCAGGCAGAAACCTGGTACTGGTTTGTTCCATTCTCCGTCGGTGCCCTGTCGCTGCATCAAATGCTCGCACGCGAAATGCGATGGTCACCGCAAAGTCGCTGGTTGTGGCGACTCACATTGGCAATTGGGGTTCTGGGCGGATCTCTGACGGTCGGTATGACTCGCTTTCTTCCGATGGAACTGCGTGATGTCGTCCTCGACGGGACCGTCGCGTTCTGGCACTACCTGATCACGATGACTCTCTTGCTGCACGTCCGCTTTGTCGTTCATGTCACGAATGAGGCAGCTCCTTCAGGCAAGTCAGCTCTGCAGCGGATGAAAGTTCGCGTCTTCGAGAAGACAGCACCACTGCGAACCTGGTGGGCGAAACGGCAGGAACAACGTCGACAACTCCGAAGCGAGAAGAACGCCCAGCGTCTCGTGGAAAAAGAGAAACGCGACGAGCTTAAGAAGCAGAAACTCGCTGAAAAACGCGATGCTGCCGAGAAGTTGAAACACGAGAAGCAGGAAAAGAAAGCTGCGCTCAATCAGCAAAAGCAGACAGAGCGCGAGCAGAAGAAGGCAGAAGCGAAGCGTCAGAAAGAACTCGCTCAGGAAGAGGCCAGCAAGAAACGCCTTGTACGCGAACAAGCCAAGGCAGAGCAGAAAGCAGCTGCCGCGAACAAGCGAAAGTCATCCAAAACCGTTCAGGCTGAAGCTGCAGTAAAAGCGGAGCAGCCAGCTGAGAATTCAACGCAGACGGCCCCCAATACAAAAACTAAGTCGACTGATCGCAGCAATACAGACGACAAGCCAGCACCTGCCACGAGCACAAACCGCAAGAAGCCTCGAGTCCTCGGAAAAGTTGCCCGCACCGATCAGGCGGAGTCGATTCCCAAAGCACATATCCAACCGTCCGAGGCAAACACCGACAGTGACTATCTGGATGACGAAGACGTCGACCTCAGTAAGCTCAGCAAGAGTGAACGTCGTCGAATGAGAAAACTCCAGAAGCGACGCTCACGAGAAAGAGCCTCTTAGGTTCTCATGACATGTCACAAGGTCCTTTCAAAGGCTTCATCGCCTTGAAGTCGATGAAGGTCGGTTGAACTCCGCGCACAAAAAAAGCAGCCTTCTGAATTTCAGAAGGCTGCCGATTCATTCAGCTCAACTCAAGTGCTTAGTTGCAGCAAGGATTGCAAGCTGGTGCTTGAACCTGGATGGTTTTCTCAACCATGCGGCAGACCTGAACCTGAATCTCTTTTTCGACCTGAACTGGAACACAAACGGTGTAAGTTTGTGTCTTTTCTTCAGCCACTGTGTCGTAGAGAGTCACGTCGTACTCTTCGGTTCGTTCTTTCTGAACGCATTCGACGTAGTTGACTTCGCGAGTCTTTTCGACAGGAACCTGCTTGCAGGTTGTGACGGTGCGAGTGCGTGTTTCAGGAACCCAGATCTGGTTCTGAACAGTGTACTCTTCTTCGCGAGGAACAGTCTTACAGACCTTCACAGTGCGAGTGCGTTCTTCTGGCTTACAGACTGTCACGTTGTAAGTGTACTCTTCCTGACGAGGAACAGCTTTGCAGACAGTGTAAGTGCGAGTTCGCTCTTCTGGACGCTGGAGGCACACGGTGTAGGTGTACTCTTCGTCACGTGTCACTGGCTTTTTGACAGTGTAAGTGCGTGATCGCTCTTCAGCGTCACAAACAGTGACGTTGTAGGTGTACTCTTCGTCACGTGGAACAGCTTTGCAGACGGTGTAGGTCCGGGTTCGCTCTTCTGGCTGACAAACAGTCACGTTGTAAGTGTACTCTTCGGTGCGAGTCACAGGCTTGCAGACAGTGACAGTGCGAGTGCGCTGTTCTGGCTGACAAACAGTCACGTTGTAGGTGTACTCTTCGGTGCGAGTGACAGGCTTACGGCAAACAACTGTGCGTGATCGCTGTTCTGGCTTGCAGACAGTCACTTCGTACTCGTAAGGCTCTTGGCGACACACCTGCTTGCAGACTGTGTAAGGAACTTCTTCACAAGTCACCTGTGGAACCCATTTGCAAACGCATCGTGTGCAAGCTGGGTTGCAAGGATCTGCGACTTGTTCGGTGACCCATGATCCGGAAGTGCGTGAAACGGTGCGAGTCATCTGCTCTTGAACAGTGTCCCAGACGTTTCGCATTCCAGTCCGAGTTTCGGTGTGAGGAACCATGACGGTGTAAGTCTGCTCGACGGATTCGTCGACGTACTCAACAACCTGTCGAGTTCCAGTTCGCTCTTCAGTGTGAGGAACCATGACGGTGTAAGCGACTTCTTTCTCTTCGTTCACCATGTCGACGACTTGTCGAGTTCCGGTTCGCTCTTCGGTGTGAGGAACCATCACTGTGTAAGTCTGAGTCGCTTCTTCGTTGACGTAGTCAACAACGCGACGAGTTCCGGTGCGCTCTTCAGTGCGTGGAACCATGACGGTGTAAGTCTGAGTCACTTCTTCATCGACGTAGTCGACGACTTTACGAGTTCCGGTTCGCTCTTCGGTGTAAGGAACCATCACTGTGTAAGTGTCGGTCTTTTCTTCTTCGACCATGTCAGTGACCGTACGAGTTCCGGTTCGCTCTTCGGTGTGAGGAACCATCACTGTGTAGGTCTCTTCTTTGTCTTCCCAGACCTGATCGTGGACAGTGCGAGTCTTGACGACTTCTTCTGTCTGAGGAACGTTCACGGTGTACTCGACTTCTTTCTGCTCTTGAGCAGTTTCGTACACGGTGTACGTTTCGGTGCGAGTGCGTGGTTCGTTCTCGTAGTACACGACAGTTCGTGAACGAGTTTCGGTGCGAGGAACCTGCTTGTTGACAGTGTAGGTTCGCTCACGCTGTTCCTGCTGGTACTCGGTCACAGTCACAGTACGAGTTTCAGTGGTCATCTCAGGGACCATAACGGTCCGTTCGATGAACTGAGGCTGAGCTGCCGGAGTCGCACCATCCTGGCCGCCACTCACGACTGCATCACACGGGCCACCAGCAACTGCACATGGCCCACCAGTTGTGGCACAAGGAGCTCCCCCGCAAGCTGCTGTTGTCGCACATGCGGTGGTCGCCGCACATGGTGCCGGACAAGAGCGTCGTCGGTGTTTCCCGCATGCTCCCGCATCGACATCAGCAACAAAGATTGCCATTGCCAAAGCTGGCAATAACATGGCTAGACGTTTCATTCGAAATCCTCCCCCCGTTATTCTTCATTAAAACAATGATGAGTGTGAAATGTGGACGTGCAAATCCACCGCAGTCAAAACCTAATGGTCATCGCAAATGGCGAAGTACGTACGAATAGACATACTAGACAAGATACGCAGCGGTGAGCCTTTTGCAAGAAAGACTGGGAGGTTTTCAGAAATGCTGCCGACGAGGGAACTTCTGATGATTGTTCTGATCAAAATGATACTCCCGGTGATCTTACTGGGTACCGGGTTCTTAACATCCATGCCGATTGTGGCGGACGATGGAGTCGTAACTGTTGAACCGCCGGAGCAATTCATCGTGCACGCGACGTCTGCTGCGGTCATGCACGGCAGCGAACGCGTTAATACCGTCGCTCTCGGAACACTGTTTGAAGCCACTCTTCAGCGAGGTCCATGGCGATATTCGAAGGCGATCAACGGTTGGGTTCACATGCGAGATCTGGTGCCTCTCGATGGAGCCGTAGATGAGTTTAGCTCACGAATCGAACAAGAGCCGACAGCCGAAACGTATCACCTGCGGGGAATTGCTTATATGGCCGCAGAAGACTGGGGAAGGGCGGTCAACGATCTCGAGAAAGCTTACGACCTCGGCGAGAGTTCCGCTTCGCTTCACCTGAATCTCGGCCAGTCGCTGATTGGTTTGGGCCTGCGTGAAAAGGCCCTTGAAGAGTACTCGTCCGTTCTGAAAACTTATCCAGATGAAGTCGTGGCTCTGCTCGCTCGAGGCAATCTGTTCCTCGACATCGAGAACTTCTCCGCCGCGATTCGAGACTTCGAGAAGGTCATTTCACTCCAGGAAGGAAACGCCGAAGCATATAACGGAAAAGGAGTTGCGCTGAGCCTCCAGAATCAGTACGACGAAGCAGTCATCGCCTTCAATGGAGCCATCAATGCTGACCCGCACTTCTTGGAAGCAGTTTTGAATCGAGCTTACGCTCTCAAGTCGCTTGAGCAATTCGATCTGGCGCAGAAGGACTACGAACTCGCGCTGACAGTCGACAACGAATCCGCCGCAGCTCAAAACGACTTCGCCTGGATGCTCGCGACATGCTCCGACTCCAACTTCCGAAAACCGAAACGGGCGATCGAACTCGCTCTCGCTGCCAATCGTTCCACGGAGTACCGGGATCCCGGGTTCATCGACACACTCGCTGCCGCTTATGCAGCAGATGGTCAATTCGAGAAAGCGATCCAAACTTGCGAGACCGCGATTGAACTGGTTGAAGATGAAGAAGAACTCGAAGAGCTGAAAACGCGAATTCAGAGCTATCGCGAAAGTCAGCCCTACATCGAATCTGTGGACGAACCGTCTCTTCCGGAAGATTCCGAAGAAGCAGTTGATTCATCCTCAACCGAGTGAGCGGCAACACGAGAATCGTCCAGAGATTCACCATTTCGCCACTTTTCAGCCTGTTTGCGACATTCGTCAATCTCGGAACTGATGACGGAGAGAAACTCCGTCTGTCGATCTTTCTGACTCAGCTCTGCCACTCGCTCAGCGGCAATCGGTTTTCCGAAGACGACCCGCACGCGCGTCGGACGGATCCAGAATGACTTCTTCGGCATCGCTTCGAAGGCTCCGGAAATTCCCACAGGCACGATTGGAACTCCGCCGCGACGAGCGATCGAGATAAAACCGGGTTTGATTTCCCCCAGTTGACCGTCAAGCGTGCGTGTCCCTTCCGGAAAGAGGCCAACATAGAAGCCGTGTTGCACTCGCGCGATCGATTTTCGAATGCTCTCCGTGCCTGCGGATTCTCTGCGAATGGACATCACGTAAGTATTGCGGAGGACCCAACCGACGACAGGCACCTTGAACAGGTTGTCACGTGCGAGAAAACTGACCGGGCGTCGAAGCGGAAGCCCGACGAGAAGCGGGTCCAGGAAACTCTGATGATTGACCAGGAACAGTGCTCCGCCTTTCGGAAGATGCTCGATGCCCTTGGCCCTGTAGCCGAACCAGATCGCGAACAAAAACTGAAGAGCGACTTGGATTGTCCGCCAGCACAGATTGCGTTCCAGCGGATCGGGTAACTCCTCGAAATCACTCATCGAATCGTCGGACCACCAATCATGCTCACTCGTGGATGATGTCCGGGCGTTTCGGTAACAGAGACCATGCGAATCATCGATTCTCCGCCGGCGTTCGACTCAACGACAAACTGGCTGAACCGGCTTCCATCTGGCAAAGCCCGAACCATCGACAGATCCTGAACCGAGATCGCGAGTTTCATATCGTAGAAGTCTTCGACCTGGCGAGTCGCCAGATCCGCGATGTATTTCGCTTCGTCATGTCCTCCGACGGTCGTCACAGCCCGAAGATTCTCCAGTCGTCGAGTCGCTGCCGCGACAGCTCGAACGCATTCCAGTTCTGGAAATCGATTGGCCAACACACCGACAGCATGGCAGCGAATCTCTCTGTATTCCTCTCCAATTCGCAGTCGAATGACCGTATCACCAGCATGAGGAATCTGTGCTTTCAGTCCCGAACGTGCTTCAGCCAGGCTGATCTGAGTCTCCAACTGAGACGTTTCGACGCTCTTCAGTCCGTCGAGATCAACAAGTCCGTGAATCAATTCCTGAAGTGCGTCCTGGCTGAGCTGAGAACGTTCAGGTCCTTCTGGTGACATGATCTGCAATCGACCATCACCAAGAACGACAACTTCCGGATGCGACGGGGTGCTGTCGCCCAGATACCAAAGCTCCACGAGCGGACGATTTCCGGGATCGCTTCCGAAAACGACTGCTTGCGTGAGCGCCAGAACGCCCAGAATTTTCATACTCATCAGGTGGCGAGACATGATTCTCGTCCTTCATTGAAGATCAACAGAATCCGCTATCGTTAATCTATCGACGCTTGAACGGCCGGGAGGTTACCCCATCCTCTCTGGTCGTCACAATCCGAATTCAAAGCTTCTTCAAAACCTGATCATTTGTCCCACTGAGCGTCAAAAACCCCTGTCTCCACTACAGTTTCGTCAAAACTCCCATCTTCCTTCTTCGAAAACTTGATGACCGCGTAATCACCGATTTTCGGGAACAGCCACGAATTCGATGCTTTGAAGTCTTTCGTTCGCATCGTCATCCCGGAGTTGACGACAACGTACTTCCGCGGGTTGAGCGGATTGGGGTAAACAAGAACGAACGCGTGATCGCGCGTGGAGTAAGTCTCTCCGTCGAATGTGAACTCATCGCGGCTCCATTGAACCGGCAGCTTCTCATGGACTCGACCAAGGATTTCGTTGGAACCGGGATCTCCGAACAACACGAGATTGTTCTTTCGGATCAATTCTTCGGTGACAGATTGATCATCCACTTGCTCGGGGATCGCTCGCAGCCACTTGTCGAACTCGCCTGAGAATCGATCGAGCACCCAGCTTGAGTAGTCAGAGAGTTCATCGCTCCACGGACTCGCCGAACCGGTCACACAGACGAACGCCTCCATGAAAGCGTCATCGACAGGCCCTTGAAGATTTTGACGCTTGTGCTGATTCGGATTGTCTTCGAATTCGATGGCTTCTTCGTAATCGAGAATCTGCCACTGCTGAGTGTCTTCATCCTGAACGAAATAAAGGTCGGTCAAATTCGGATCGAGGTCGCCAGTCAGATCGAACTCCGTATCGTCGATCATGACCAAGTCAGCAATGTCACGTCGAATCGAAAGCGCCGCCACGTTTTCCGTTTCGAGTAGTAGTGCTCCCGAATCATCGACAACGGAAACGACACTTGTTCGCTCGAATGGTGTTTGCTGTTCGTGAATCGTCAGCCACTCGCACTGGTTGTATTTGAGAGTGTAGGTAACGAATTGGAACTCCTTCTTCCCGGGCACTCGCTTGCGTCCCTCGGCATTGTGTTGCGTAAGGAACTCCATAAACGATGCTTTGCTGGCATCGTCGAATTTGTGCCCCATCTTTGGTCCGACGAGAACCGTCAGCGGAACGCCAGCCGCTTCAGCAGCGGACTTCATTGTTAGACTCGCAAGCAGTTGCGGGTCGTCCTCACCTCCGTAGGTGATCATGGGAACAACGCTCAAGTTCTCTGCGTAGTCGACAGCATCGTAGATTGTCAGCAGTTGATCCTGGACCTCGGGCAGTTTTTCATCTCGCTTTTGATACTTGTAGAAATCGACAAACCCCGCCCCAGCACCAGCCGAAACCCATCGCGAAGGATGATGAACGGCGAGATGCCAGGCACCCGCTCCGCCCATCGAGAATCCCCAAAGCGTGACACGAGTCTCATCGATCGGAAATCGACGAATCACGTCATCCATCGCTTCAAACACATCCGTCTCACCGGCCCAGCGATAAGCGTTATTGGTTCGTCCAAAGACGTGCAACTCGATCCAGTCCTGATCTTCGGGTGCGGGTTTCCCATCTTGTGATGCGATGAAGTGAGCTTCGGTCAGATTTCCGTTGCGCCCATGCAGCACGACGTGAAGTGGCCAACGGACTGTGCGATCGGGTTTGAACTGTTGAGGAAGAATGACGATGTATGGCTGGACCGACTGATCGACTCTCGATCGATATCCCAGTGCGTGGGCACCGGGTGCCTCCCACCAGCGATCATTCGAATCATTCAACTTGGCGAGGCGGTTGCGTCCGAGTTCCAGTGTTTGCTTGGCTGACTCAACGTATTGCGGTTTGTAGAACTCCTGATGCCGCAAAATCCATTCGACAGCTTTGGCACAAACTTCAGCGTCCACTCGCTCTTGAGGCGAGACGTCTTGCAGTTCAGACTGAAGATCCTGCAGGGAATTCTGAAGCCCGTTCAGTTCCTCAGGCGTTTGCCCCCTTAGACTGGAGCTGACCACAACGAATGCCATCAGGATTGCGAGTCCGGTGCGTAACATCTTCATCCGTCCATCTCTTTCACATTGATCAGAAATCTGAGAACAGATTGTGGCGGGAAGCAGAGAGGAGAGCAACAAAGCGTCGAGGAACTGTTGTCTCGCAACGGTTGACGCGATCTCGAATGGATCGAACTCGCCACTTGAGTTGTTCGATTCAATTCGAAGCTCGACTCGACTACCATTGCCGAGACGCATAATCCCCATTGATGAGGTCACGATGGCACTCTTTGAACACCAGACGGAACTTTCCTGTTCACCTACCGGTCTATTCAGTTTCTTGACTCGTCCGGCCAACATTTCCAAAGTCAGCGACCCCAATTTGCAGGTCACCTTTGTCAATGCGCCCGACGAAATTGAAGAAGGTGTGGAACTCGAGTTCCAAATCGTCTCGTTCGGACAAGTTCACACCCTGAAACACAAGATCATCGAGTTCCAAGATGGATCACATGTGGTCGAAGAACAACTCGAAGGCCCCATGAAATCGTGGAAGCACTCCCATCGATACGAATCGGCAGACGGCGGATGCCGGAAAATTGATGTCGTCGAGTTCGAACCTCCGGGTGGCTTGGTCGGTTTCTTCCTGACTGAAGATAAAGTCATCGACCAATTGGAAAACGGATTCTTCTACCGTGAAGAACGTCTGAAAGAACTCATTTCACAAGGCGCGATCGTATGACCACTCGCTTTCCGGGGTCCTCAAAACGCTCCGGTTCCCCTCGCAAAAACGGAGGAACGTGGGTTGCACTCATCGCCCTGCTGCTCATCGCCGGAAGTCTGATCGGGATCACTTCGTTGATCATGCCGCAGATTCTCGGCCTCGTGCTGGTGGTCGCAGGCTTTCTCTTTTTTATCGTGCTCCACTACTTCACTTGGGGCCAGTGGCTGACTCGATATCTCGAAGAGAATGCCCCAGAAGATGAGTAACGATCAAATGTGATCATCAGCCTGTTGGTCTGATTTCCGCTCAAATGAAGGACAACGTCGAGCGCTGATGAAGACTCCTTCTCACTTTCTGATGACAGCCGCCATCGGCAAGATTCCCGGGCTGAAAGTGATTCCATCAGCGATTCTGCTGGGCTCGATCGCACCTGACTTGCCACTCTACTTCCTGACGTTGGGTTCGTTTCTATGGATGAGAAACGTCGTAGGGTGGGAGCCGCGTGAGATTTTTCGAACGGTTTTCGATCACTGGTTCTTCGAAAATCCGGTTTGGATCGTGCTTCACAACTTTCTGCATGCACCGTTAATTCTGCTATCAGCTCTCGCATGCATCGCGATCAGAAACCCGTCACTGCCCAAGCTTCAGTCGAGCTGGTGGTTCTGGTTCTTTCTTTCGTGCCTGTTTCATTCGGTGATCGACATCTTCACTCACTTCGATGACGGCCCGCTCATCTGGTTTCCGTTCGACTGGTCGACCCGTTTTGCAAGCCCGGTCAGCTACTGGGATTCCCGACACTTCGGCAGAGAGTTCTCTCAATTTGAGCTATGGCTCGATCTCGGTTTGCTTCTGTTCCTGGCATACATGTTTTGGAAACAGTCACGCCAAAAGCAGTCTGAAGTCCGTGAGCAGAATGCGTAGCTCTCGCCACTTCGATGGCTGGCACAATTGGAATTTGTTCTCAAGATTCCCGTTCAGCGATCGCTTTGATTTCCGGTGCAAGTCGAGCCATTCCCTCTTCGAAACTGAATTGAGGTTGATAGCCAAAATCGCGCCGTGCGTTTTCGATGGAATAGGTATGACTCTGACTCAGTTGGGCAGCGAGGAAACGTGTCATCGGCGGTTCTGCCTTCTTTCTCAGAACTCCATAAACAGCTTCAAAACCAGCTCCCACCGAGGACGCCAGCTTCGCAGAAATTGACCGTTTCACGGGAGGCAACCCGCCCAGATCGAGCAATTGATCGACCCACTCCCACAGATTGACAGGTTCAGGTTCGTTGATGAAGTAGGCCTTCCCAGCGACTTCACTTCCCGGCGACAAAGCGTCGCAAGCCTGTCTGTGAGCGGCAGCGACGTTTTCGACATAGGCACATGAAACAGAATTTGCCCCATCTCCGACCCGCACGAGTCGGCCAGCCATCGCTCGTCGAATGAGTCGCGGAATCAGATGATTGTCACGCGGTCCCCAAATCAGATGAGGACGCAGAGAAACTGTCGCGAGCGAATCGCTGTTGGCCTGAAGAACTGCTGCCTCAGCAAGGGCCTTAGAATGCGGATAGTGGCAAAGGTATTTCGAAGGGTAGGGGAGGCTTTCATCCGCGTTGATGTGGGACTGCCCGTCAAAGACGACGCTGGGCGAACTCGTATAGACCAACTTCGGAACACCGTGTCGCTGACACGCTTCGATGATGTTGAGAGTCCCTTGCGTATTGATCCCATGGAACGTTTTCCACGGTCCCCAAATTCCCGGAACCGCGGCCACGTGAAACACGACGTCGACACCCGCGCACGCGGATTGGACAGTCTCCTTGTCTCGAACATCCCCGCGAACGATCTCAACTCGATCGGCGAGTTCCGGATATTCACCTCGTGTAAGAATTCGGACGTCGTTTCCGGAATCGAGAAGTTGATCGACGAGATGCCGTCCGAGGAATCCAGCGCCGCCTGTCACAAGTGCTTTCATTGATGATCAGAATCTTTTGAGAGTGTCAAGCTCTTGTCTGTGCAGTCTCGCGGACCGCGATTCAGGATGTTTGTTTTATGTTTGTTTTGCCACAACTTCCGACACGCTAGTTGCAGCGATCGAAGAATTAACGCGGAGACCGATAGCGTTCAAGCTGTTCCCGCGTCAATCGACCACCTGAAGTCCAGACGCTCGAACTCATTTCGACGACCCAGTCTTCAACGCCGGATTCTCGGAGTTGTGCGACAGCTTCATCGATATCGTATTCGACTCGATGCAGCGACGGCTTTCCATCTTCGATAATGGCATAAGAAGCCCGCGGATCTCCATCTCTGGGCTGTCCGACGCTTCCCGGATTCAACACAGTTTTTCCGTCGAGCTGTAAACAAAACGGAACGTGTGAATGTCCAACGCATACAAAATCGGATTCAATCCCCGCCAGCCGCGCTGACCAGGCAGCTTCGTCCGGTCCAAGATATTCGTCCATCGGGTCTCTCGGAGTGGCATGAACAAGGTAAAGGAGGGTATCTTCAACTCGAAAGTGAGTGGTGACCGGCATTCGTCCCAAAAACTTCATGCGGCGAGAATCCAGCAGATCCCAGTGCAATGGCCGCGTCGCAGCTGCAAGCTGTCGGAATCCCTGTCCAGAGGTTGCTTGCACACGCTGAGCGACAGCATGGTCGTGATTTCCGCGGACATGGGCATCGACATTGCGACGCACCCAGTCGATACACGGGAGTGGATTGGTTCCGTAGTCGACAAGATCGCCAACAAACACGCAATGGTCGAATTCCTCGTCGATGGCGCGGAGCGCTGCCCAGTTCGAATGAATATCAGCAAGAACGAGGATTCGCATCGGATTCCGGGAACTAAGATTGACTAATCGGACTCACAGAAGACTACAATACCTGCACATCTCATTTGTACCCGCCAAATCGATTTGGCGACACCGACAGTCAGTATGATCACATCTTCAGTTTGATTCACCACGTGGAGTTCTGCGATATGAGCCAGCCTGGACAAAATCTCACTCTGCGGAACAAATTGAATGAGTCAGAACGACTGACACGAGAACTCATTCATCATATCGAACACGGATTTATTCCTAAGGTCCACACATTGCGCAGGACCGCCAGGCACGGGAACGATCCTCGCGAACAAGATCAAATTACAGACAAGACCATTCGGAGTACTGTCGAAAAAACCCTTCAATCGGACGATTTTACCCAACAACTTTCAACTTCACTTCTACAGTATCTAGAGTCCATCGACGACGACCTCAGGCGAGTCATCGGGAACTGAAGAGGCCATCAACAGAAGAAACGGACGACACTGCGTTCTTCAACATGGCTGCAATCGGAAGAGCGGCACCATTGTTGCATTATCTCTCTGCTGATTGCTCAGTTCACCCGAACCGAATACCCTGAAACCCGGTCCTTCAGGACCGAATCGAACAGCACATCAATGAATCAGTATTTTGTGATCTTCCGTATGTGACACAATATCGGTCTGATGCCCAGTTCCAATCCCGGAAACCCGACTTCTGATCCTTCTGGTGGCGAGTTGACATTCGTTCGACCGCTCCCTCGGGGACCGTCAACTTCCCCCACAGCGAACGTTCCGGAGATCGGTAGCGAATCGCTGGCCCCGATTTGGTCGACAACTGGTTCAAGCTTTCAGACACGCCTCTTCCCTCAAGCAAACAATGATGACTCGGGATCTCTCCCCTCTGTCACGGGAATGCAGCTCGGTCATTTCGTTATCGAAGAACGAATCGGCCGCGGCGGAATGGGAGCAGTCTTCCGTGCGATTGATCAACGACTCGATCGCGTCGTCGCACTGAAGGTTCTGTCTCCGTCACTCTCGTCGGATGGCGAAGCAATCCAGCGTTTTCAAAATGAGGCCAGAGCAGCCGCTCGTCTCGATCATGACAACATCTCGCGAGTTCACTTCATCGGTGAAGAGCACGGACTTCACTTCATCGCATTTGAGTTCGTCACCGGAACAAATGTTCGCGACTTCATTCTTCAAAAGGGACGACTTCGAATTCCGGACGTGGTCAACTACACGCTGCAAATCGCAGAAGCACTTCGGCACACTTCTGCAGCAAATGTCGTCCACCGAGATATCAAACCGTCGAACATTATTATTTCCCCAACCGGGCGTGCGAAACTCGTCGACCTCGGGCTGGCCCGACACCAGTCGGCCAGCGGCAAGAGAGATTTGACAGTCGCTGGAACAGCGTTGGGAACCTTCGATTACATTTCGCCGGAACAGGCGATCGATGCCAGAAATGTTGATGTGCGCAGCGACATCTATTCGCTTGGCTGCACTGTCTACCACATGCTTACAGGCGAGCCCCCTTATCCGTCGGGAACAATGTTCCAGAAAGTGGTCAGCCACCACGGTTCGGTCGCTCCCAATCCCGCTGATCGCAATCGCATGGTCCCTCCACAGCTGGCCCGCGTTGTGCAGCGCATGATGGCCAGCAATCCAGACGAGCGGTATGCATCAGCCGACGCGCTCGTGAACGATCTCGTTCAAATCGCGGAACACCTCGGGCTTCAACCGACGAACCCTGACACAACGGTCTGGACAACTCCTCTCTATAAAGCTCGCAATCCGTACTGGGACGGGACTCGAACCTGGATGGCGGTCGCTCTCGTACTGCTGCTGATTGTCTTTCTCGTCGATCGTTTGCAACCGAACCGCGATGGCGAAGTTGGTTCCGAAAGCGTGGCTTCGAATCTTGAATCACCCAGCGATCCTCTCGATCAACAGCCAACGGAATCACAATCTGGAGGTTCTCAGACAGAGACGAAACGCGTCATCATTCCCGATGGAACAGGTGTCGCACTGGGGAGTCAACCAATTGAAACCCCAACCAGCCAGACACTCAACCCTCGTTTGACATTCCCCACGCAGATTGAAGGGCTCACAGACGCTGTCTCCGGAACGATGCCGGAGTTGATTACCAGCAGCCTCGGAACTCTTCCGTCCGATCTGGTCGATTCGACGAGTGCGTGGCAGCAATGGGACCAAATCGGGAGCACCGGAAACGCTTCAGCGACACCCGTCAATCGCGACGACGACTCCCTCGACTCGGGCGAGAGGACCTACGAATCATCACAACAGTCAACTGCCGTGGCTGCTTCACCTGCTGTAAACGAACCTTATTTGATCCGTGTTCCCGGCAGCGACAAAACGAAGCGGGCAGCGACGCTTACCGAAGCCTTCGCGGTCGCGGACAACAACTCTGTGGTCGAAATTCGAGTCAATGGCCTGGTTGAACTTCAGACCGAGTCCGTTCAGATCTCCAACAAACGGGTACGTCTGCGTTCGAGCGATGGCTTCCAACCGATTGTGCGATTCGATCTCCGCGATTCGCTCGCCCGACAACCCTATGAGAGCTTGGCCTCAGCCATTGAGCTGGGCACTGGCGGAGCGATCGAGATCTACGAAATTGACCTCGAATTGGTCGTCGACTCCGCAACGAGTGTTGACCTCTGGACGTTCTTCAAAATGGGTTCGGGATCGGAAGTTGTCACTCGCTGGTCGACGATGACACTGATCAATCCGACTCAACGCCCAGCCACATTCTTCGAAATCACTGCCACTGCTTCGGCGGACATTTCGACGCTGATGCCCGACCGCATGGTGACTCGCGAGACGTCGATCTCTGTTCAAGATTCTATTCTTCGCGGTCAGGCCGATGTCATCTCTCAGCGAAGTCTTGCCCCGGCAGACATTCGATTTGAAGAGACAGCGATGAACGTGACCGGAGCAGTCCTTCGAGTTGATGGCGAAAATGCCCACAACTTGAGTATGGATACTGACCCAGCTTCGATTACTTCGACCGTCTCAATCAACCACGTCACAGCTTTGACCGGCGAGGGCTTGTTCTCTGCCTCCGCTGGCGATCATGGCACACTTGGACATTGGGAACTCAACGTTCGCAACAACATCTTCCGTGTTGCGGACGATATGGCTCCCCTCATATTCCTCGAAGGTCACCTCGACAGCAGTGAACTGCTTGATCGCTTCACCTGGATTGACCATTCTGATCCGAACTTCTTGATCGGGACAACAGACATTTGTCTCATCGATTCGATCAGCAGCTTCCTGCTGGAACCGGAACAAGTTTCAGCCAGCGAGCTTCGGATGGATCTGACACGAGTCGGGGAAGGCATCACCCTCGATTCTTCATCCGTTCAGTCTCTCGATTCGGCACATCTGATTCAGCCCATCGATTTCTATCTCGAAACCGGAGCGTTCGGCACCAATCCAGCCGTGAAAGCAGCCAGCGATGGACGGGATGTTGGCGTCGACTGGACCCAGTCACAACTGCCGTCAGTTCTTCCCCGCTCCAGCTTTGAAATCTCTGAGTAAACCAATCGCTCAATGTCTCTCCACTCGCCGGTTGCTGTCATGGGACTGCCCGATGAATGAACCAATGACGGCACTCATTCTGGAAGCCGAAGCAGCCGATATCTCGCCTCTTCGAAAGTGAGTTGGTCTTTTAGACCACTGAGCTACAATCTCCAGGTAAATCGATGGTCTCAATTGAGATCGTCGTCGAAGTTTTCGCTGCCAAGGCAGTGGCGAACGCTCGATCTCTTGTCCTCTTCGGAAGTTAGATTTGTGAAGGAACTCGTCTCTCCAAAACAGCTTGCTCAGGCGATTTCGGTCAGCGAATCGTCGCTGAAGCGGTGGTGTGACAAGGGAGTGATCCCCGCAGTCTACACTGCTGGGGGACACCGACGGATTCCAGTGAACGGGGTTTTGAGTTACCTCCGAGAACGTGGATTGCAGATTCAGCATCCTGAAATTCTCGGACTTCCCCCAGCTACTACGGGCGGACAGGCTCGGAAAATTTCCTCGGAGCAGGAACGACTTGTCTCCGCGATGATTTCGGGAAGTGAAGAGGTCTGTATTGAGATCGTCTTCAATTTGTATCTGGCAAATTGTCCAGTCAGCACGATCTGTGATGAAGTACTGGCGACAACCTTCCATGAAATCGGTGATCGGTGGGGTTGTGGAGACGTTGCTGTCTATCAGGAACGTCGAGCTTGCGAACTCTGTTTGAGAATCATTCACGAATTGAGACGAGCACTTCCCGAACTGCCTTCTTCTGCACCGATTGCGATCGGCGGCACACTCGACGGAGATCCGTACACACTCGCTTCTTCGATGAGCGAACTTGTCCTTCGAGATACCGGATGGAACGCGAATTCGATGGGGAACATGCTTCCGTTTGCATCGATGCGTCAGGCACTCCGAGACACCAACGCCAGATTTTTGTGGGTCAGTGTTTCGTCGATTCGTGACAAAGAAGAATTCCTGGCTGAGTTCGAAGAGCTGTCGACTCTCGCATTCAATCTAGATGCGACACTCGCTGTGGGAGGCAAAGCTCTCGTCGAAGAAATTCGCCGAGAAATGAAGTACTCAGCCTTCTGTGATAACTTTCGCCACCTTCAAACAGTCGCTGAGCAATCGCTGAAGAAAGTTCACTCGAATTGATCAGCAGAACATTCTCAAATATGGTTCACACTGCCTCGAACGAGCGAACTCAGCTTCTTAATCAGTGAGAGCGCGCAAGCGAGTGCACTGGAAAGTGCCAACTTGCTCTCGATGAGTGGAACGGATTGTTTCTTGAGACAATCATTGTTTCAATAAGTGGTTCCACGTTTCTCCAGCAGCGAATTCTCATGCCTGAATATTGCTTGACCCCCAGCGAGTTGGAACAGATTGATCGCCTGATCGAGACAGCGATCGATGAAGATCTCCAGAGCCAAATTGATTTGACGACTGACTCTCTCGTCCCGGAATCAGCACAAGGCACGATTCAAATTGTCGGGCGCGAGCAGGGCACTCTCGCAGGAGTTTCGATCGCGGAGAGAGTCTTTTCATTTCAAGGGCGACATGACGTTAACTTCACTCCCTTGCTCCAAGATGGGGATGCACTCATCCCCGGCACTGTGATCGCAGAAGTCTCCGGATCGATGCGAAGCATTCTCACGCTGGAGCGGACGGTCTTGAACTTCCTGACCCTGCTCAGCGGGACAGCGACTTTGACGCGGCGGTTTGTTGACGCGGTCAAACAGACTCAGTGTCAGATTTTAGAAACCCGCAAAACGCTTCCGGGTCTTCGGGCTGCTCAGAAGTTTGCAGTCCGCTGCGGTGAAGGCACCAATCATCGAATTGGGCTCTACGATGCCGTGTTGATCAAAGACAACCATCTTGCCTGGCTGAAGACGCGCTCACACGACTATCTCGCTGACGCAGTCCGCGAAGCACGAAACAACGCTCCGAGAGGAGTGATTGTGGAAATCGAAGTCGACACAATCGAACAGCTTCGCTGCGTGTTGCCCGCCGATCCAGACATCGTCTTGCTGGACAACATGTCCAATGAGCAATTGAGAGAAGGCGTTCAGCTTCGAGATGAACTGAATCAACGCGTGCTTCTCGAAGCATCCGGCGGAGTCACCCTGACGACAGTCGGTTCAATTGCCGAAACTGGAGTTGATCGAATCAGTGTGGGAGCGTTGACTCACTCAGCTCCTGCGATTGACATTGGATTCGACTGGAGCGGAGTTGTCAGTTCGTCCCCCGACGGACCGTCGAGCTGATCGAATTCACCTGCCCGTTGGAATCGCCCTGTTTCCAACCGAATCGAATCATCACTCCCGCAGCATCATAGATCCAGAGTTCAGAGACGCGACCTGAACTCGCAAATCGAACGATCGAGTCCGGAGCGATTCCCATCGCTGATTTCACTTGATGTTGTGTCATTCCCTCCTCGATGCGTCCTTCTCGAATTGCTGTTTCGATTTGGGACTCTCGAGTTTCAGGAATCAAATCTTTGGGCGTCCAGTTTCCTTCGTGCAGAGCATACCCATTCTTGTCGAGCCACTCCGTGGCCAGCGGGTACTGGGGATTGATCTTCCAGGCTTCAATGTAAAACCGGGCGGCGGCCTCTCGGTCATCAAGAAGTTGAATCCAATCTTCCGCGTAGTCGACCAATCCTCGCGCGCCCTGACCTCTCGCAAGCGACTCTCGAGAAGCGAGCCAATTCCGTTTAGTTTCAACAGCTTGAGATGCATCACCGAAGTCGACGTATCGATTCGACAAATTCAACATCTCCGCGCGAGTCATTGTGTCCAGTCGCTTAGAGGCGTAGGCGAGTTCCTTCGACTCATATTCTCGAATCAGGTCTGCCCGCTCAGGAGCGTCCGTTTTCAGACGTTTGGCGATCGCGAATCCATTGGCTCCGGAAGCATCCGCCTGAGCCAGAATCATGTCGACAGAGACTTTCAGATAGAAGAGTCGATCAAGCTGCCGTCGCGCTGGATTCTTGGACTCGTCGTATAATTGAATCGGACCGGCGAAGTATTTGTCGGCGAGCTCTTGCGGATACTGCTCAAGAGGAGTCGACGCTCCCGGCAGGTTTCTGGCCACAGAGACATGTAGTTCAGTCAGACGATCAACGCGATCACGCAGCTTGTTCAACTGATCGAACTGTTCCCAGTACCCTCGATGCAAGAATTCCTGAACGAGACTCTCATCCAACTGGAACTCTCTGGCCTTCTTGAGGAGATGATCGAGAGCGCGCTGATCGATTGTTTCGAGCTGTCTGTATTCAATCAGCAAACCATTTTGTTTGAGCTGTTGCGCCTTCATCCGCAGGTCTTCGTCACCGTAAAACCGGGCTCGCTCCTCAGCCCAGTCTGCCAGTTCGTACATTGCTTTTGGATCATCGCTGTCTACGCGTGCTCGTCGAGCGAGGTACTGTTCGTCATCGCTGGGAACCTTGCGCAGCGAGTTCACTTCGAAGAAGAGGCGACCGTTATTCTTCTGGATCTTTCCAATCACTTCGAGATTCTTGAACTGCCCGGACGGGCGACTGACATTCGAAGAAAAGCGAAAGGGCATGTCGCAATTCACGAACTTCAGGGACGTCGAACCCATCAGCGCGTAGCGTCCTTCGATCTGCCACGTCGTCCCGACAAGATCACCCCACTTCTCTTTGACTGCATTGAATGACTGGATCGATCGTGCTTCACAGATTCCATCTCTCTGGAGTCCCAGCACGAGCACGAACAGTAGCAAGACGATTCGAATAGCGTTCATTTAATCTCGTACCCCCATCCATTTTGCCTGTTGGGCGAGGATGTGTTCCAACTCTTCCCGGCTGAGGATCGAACCGACGTTCAGATTCGTCTGAGCGTAAGTCTTCTCATCGGACCAAAAGAAGGCAGTTCGAGGATTCAATCGAATGACCCAATTGCCGTTGAGGCCAAGCGAACAATCTTCGAGTTGAGCAGCGAAGATCGAATACTGACCATGACTGTCATCGTACGGTTCAGAAGAAACAACCGGCAATCCTTTAGCGAGGGGGAAGTCAACGACAACGTTCACTTCTCGCGGTCGATCTCCAACCACCCATGGAAAGTCCAATTCGAGAGGAAGAGAAGATTGCTCTGACCGATAGGACTGAACAGGACGCAGGTTGCCTTCGATGATCAGCCACTCATCCTGATATCGAATCCGGAACCGCTCCTGCCAGGCTTCCATACCCTCCGAGACATAAGTCGCTTCGGCATCTTCGGTCAGCTCGAAAAGTGTATACTGAGACAGCGCGGTGAAGGCTTGTATCTCTCGATGCATCTGGCGGATCTGACTCGCTTCGCGATCCGTTCTTCCGAGTCGATCGACAGCGTCAACGGCGTCCTTCAATTCTCCTCTCGCATCGGTCCATTGCTCTTCAGCGATCAAGTCTATCGCTGCTGCGAGTTTCTCCCTGGCGTCGATTTCAGCCTGAGCAAGTGAAGACCGTCGAATGGAATAGAACACTGTGGCTGCCAGAAGACAGATGATCAACAGCCCTATCTTTCGATGTGGAGACCAGAACCCCAGAAAGGCATCTCGAAAGGCTGCCACGAAATCAACCGTCGCTTCAATCTTCCGACCGATAAAGCCAGGGCCGGGATCTTCGTCGTAGACCTCTTTGGGGAGTTTCTGTTTCGAGGATTGATTCGGTGAAGCCTCCTCAGAAGCTGGGATGACGGCTTCATCCGGTTGCGAGAAGTCGAGCGGAGTTGGCCTCTTGCTCTCTTTCGAGCGACGCTTGCTGCGTTTCTTTTTTCTCTTCGCTGGATCGAGGGGAGGGGGATAGGAATCACGAGGAAGAATGAAGAGAGAACCGCCGCAGGACTTACAAACAAGATGCTGAAAGCGAACACGTCGAAGCCCGGTGTGACGCTGTCCGCATTCGCACTCGACTTCGAACGGTTGCGGTGTATCTGGAACGTCTCTTTTGAAAACGTTGACCGCTCGTGATAACCACTCACTACTCATTGCGTGGGAATTTTCTCCGCGAGTCTTAAAGAGCGATCCGGTTCCCGTTGAATCGAATTCCTGGGCACCGCCCGTCGATTCAAAGTCACCATCCGAGCTCGTCCAAATTCGCCCATTGCTGGTTTCTGCTCTCAAGTGTTGTTGACTGGATGATTCGTTTCGTGAGTCGCGCCTGACGATTCAGAAACTCTCTTGGTGTTTCGCGGACGAATTCACCATCAACACTGGCCGGTTCCAATAATACGCATTTGTACACGGAGATGTGAGATTCGTTCCCTCAGAATTTTTCGGGCAGACAAATCAATCTCGCCTGTGCGTTGTAACCCGCACTGCATGAAAACGGATGTCGGTCGGCCCTCTCAATCTTTTTCCAACTGGATTTCGACAAGTTCCAGCGTTTGATTCATACTCCCGGATCGAAAACCTTCCAGATCCAACGTCACGAACAGAAATCCAATCCGGCGGAATTCTTCAGTAAGGCGAGTCCGGAAGGTTTCGTCGAGAAATCGGGGAAGCAGGTCAATCGACACTTCGATGCGGGCAAGTTCGTTGGCTTCATGTCGGACACGCAGGTTCTTCACGTTCAGAGCGGACTTCAGATATGCCTCCGCCTGATCGACTCGCTTTACTCGCTCGGGAGTGACTTGCAGCCCGTGGGCGATGCGACTCGATAAGCAGGGCATCGCAGGTTTGTCCCAGATGGGAAGATCCCAATGACGGGCGAGTGTCCGCACGTCGTTCTTGTTCAGCCCAGCTTCAATGAGCGGGCTGCGAATCTGATGGTCTGAAGCTGCCCGCATTCCCGGACGATGGTCACCGAGGTCGTCGAGGTTGGCTCCGTTGCAAATCGTCGGATACTCAGCTTCGGGGAATCTTGATCGAAGGACGGTGTACAACTCGGACTTACAGTAGAAGCAGCGGTCGCCGAGATTCTGTTGATATCCCTCAACGAGAAACTCTTCTGTGCCGACAACTTCGTGTCGAATCCCTATCAACGCTGCGATTTGCTCCGCCTCTTCAAGTTCACCGGATGCGAGAGACGCACTCGATGCGGTCGCTGCCAGAGATTGTGCTCCCCAGACTTCGTAAACGGCGCGTGCCACGACTGCACTGTCGACACCTCCAGAAAACGCAATTACCGTCGGTCCATATTGCATGATCTGGCCAAACAAAGACTCCTTCATCTGGTCGATCGAAGCTTCGACTTCTTGCGAACCACTCACGTGGATACCTCTGCTGTTGGAGGGATCATTGGAGGACGTCCCCCACGAATTTGTCATGGAAGAAGCATCTCCGGCATGGATGCTGAACGCGATCCTTGGCGGGGAGAATTTTCCGCTGCCCGAAACGTGAAGACAACGGAGAACTTGGTGGTCTTGGAATAGTTGCGAGTCGCAGCATGCAGCGTCCGGCAATGGAACAACAGAACATCTCCCGGATTCAGTTCAACAGGTTGCCGCTGCTCGAGGAGTTTTTGATTCTCCGGATGATCATCTCGGAAGAACAATTCGCTGTCGAACTGATGTTGCCCGAAGCTCATCCGGTGAGATTCCGGAATCACCTGCAGACATCCATTTTCCAAAGACTCTTTCCCCAATGCCAGCCAGACGCTGATGAGATTCGGCTGTTCATACGACCAGTAACGAATGTCTTGATGCCAGCCTGTGTCGCTGCTGTACGCTGGCTCTTTAGTCATGATGCAATTGTGATGAGCCAGCGGACAAACAAGCCGCGGGCCGAGCAGACGTTCAAGTCGCGACTTGAGGGCGTCTGAATTGATCCAATCAGTGAAGACAATGCCGCGACAATGCGCCTGTTTCAAACGACGTATTGTCGCTCCTCCACTCTCCTGTCGGGACGTCGGTGCTCCGGGGTAGTGCAGATCCGATTCATATTCGACAGGTTCAATCGCCAGACGACGATGGTCTTGTGTGATTTGAAGCATCTCAGCAACAACATCGCTGTCAACAAATTCTCGAAGGACAAGAAAACCGTTCTGTTCAAAAAGTGCTTGCTGTTCCAGCGGAAAGTCATGAATGGAATTGAGAACCTCTTTTGATGAATCCGTCATCGATGTTGCTTCGTTAAGGAATCCAGGAAAGTCGCATTGCTCATGGAATGAGATTCAGAAACAATTCGACAATGAATTGGCTCTGAATCTGTTTTTCCAGAATGAATGTTTCGAACAAGCACTCGTCTTACAGGTTTCGGAATCACTTCGAGAGCACGCTGCTCTTCTGATTGTTTTTGCTCGGACTATTTGACATTGTTTGCAGCCCGTTTGCTCGCCTCAACTCTGGAAAACCAGTTCGAAAGTGAGAACGAGCAAACACGTGAACGCTGAGGAAAGTTGATGTCGAACAGTTTGAACCGAAACACTCGATCTTGATATCACGAATGGTTCGTGACATCGCGTTGAGCGTCCGGGTTCATGGCTGCCTGAGAAATGGATATTTACCCATCACTTTCCTTAAGAATGGGAATGCTGATGCGAACTTGAAATCGAGGCAATCGCACTGCAACCATCTGACGTACTGTACTCGGTCGAAACGTCTGAACTGGTCGAGGTCACATCGTGAAAGTGTTTCAAAAATCGCATAATCCCTCGACAGAAGATCCAGTCATCAGTCACTTTGTGGCGAATCGCTGACTCTCCCTGAAACGTCATTGTAGTCAATCTGGAATCATTCTTAAAACAGGCTGACAATGCCCGAAGTGCAAACGCATCCACAACCAGTCACCACCAGTTCGAAGGGAAGTCCTGCCCCGAAAAGTGGCAAGCCGAACCACATGTGGCGGCGAGCGATTATTTCCGTCGTCTGCGGAGCACTGGTGATTTTCTTTGCGATGAACGTCTTCATGGCGTTGGCACGACTGAAGTCGGCTCCTCCGCGCGAAGATCCTCCTCCGGTTGTCCTCAAGGTCGAAACATTCGAAACGGAACGGACTCCCGTCCGGCGATTCCTTCCGGGATTCGGAACCGTCCAGCCCGACACACAAGTAACCATCTCAGCTGAGGTCAGCGGACGAATCACCGAAAAGAGCCATCTGGAAGTTGGAGTCGAGGTCAAAGGACCGACGGTGGAAACCCTACCTGATGGCCGTTCCCATCGAACGCAAGGAGATGTCCTCGTTCAAATCGACAACCAGGTCTATCAGGAGCGTGTCGCTCAGACGGAAGCTCAACTCCGCGTCTCACACGCCCGCGTGAATCGTCTCGTTCAAGAGAAACAACTCAGCGAAGAGCTTCTTGCTTTGCAGGAAAGGCAACTCGCTCTGATTCGGGGAGAGTTAGAGAGGGCGAGAGAGTTGCTCTCGCGCGGTGCTGGAAGCCAGGCAACCGTCGATCAGGAAGAACTCGACTTCGCTCGCCAGAACGAGACAGTGAAACGACTGAGAAACACGATCGATTTGATTTCTCCTCAAATCGAAGAACTGTCCGCACAAAGCTCAGCTCAAGAGAGCGAACTCAGCCTGGCCCGACAGGACCTTGAGAAAGCGACTGTCCGGGCTGGGATCTCCGGAATCATCAGTGAAGTTCACGTTGAACAAGGTCAATACGTCCGAGCAGGCGATCCGATCGTCGAACTGACTTCAACCGACCGCGTTGAAGTTCCGATTGGACTTCCACTCGAAGACGCCATTGTCCTTGGCAAAATGTTGAGTCAGGGACAACGAGCAGAGGCTCGACTCGCGACGCGTGAAACGGATCTGCTGAACCCAGCCAGACCTTCGTGGTCCGGATACATCAGCCGCATCAATCCGCAAGCTGATGAGAAAACCCGGACAGTGCAGGTCTTTGTCGAAGTCGACAACAGAGAGCAAGCGACTCCTCTCAAGCCGGGAGTATTCGTTTACGCCCGCATCGATGGCGGAAATCTCGACACCGAACAGGGACTCCTGATTCCGAGGGAAGCGATCAACGGAGAGACTGTCTTCGTCGTCAATAGCGAACGATCAACTTCCGACGACACTCCACTGACTGTCAGCCCTCGAAAGATTCGCATCCTGCAAAAGCTGCAGTCGTTCGCTCTGGTCGACGGCGAAATATCTCCCGGTGACCAGATTGTCACGTCCAATCTCGACATTCTGTCAGCTGGATCTCTTCTCGAAGTGCGACAAGTTCGAACGCTTCAGGACGAGACCGCCCGGCTTCGCATTCCGTACCTAGAGTTTCCCAATTCGCAAGCAGCCGCAGCAGAGGAAAGCGGACAGAACTAGAGCAAATTGCTCTTTTCTGAGCACTCCCTTGTACTGTTTCATCAATTAAAAGGCTGTGTTTGCTCGTGCGAGAGAGTGCAAACCAAATTTGAAGATTCTCTAATGGCAGATCGCTTCTACTATGTCGGGCCATGGGAAGATGAGGTCACTCTGGATGGCCCTGAAGCTCATCATCTGGGCACCGTTCTGCGAAGAAAAGCCGGTGAGGAAGTCGAACTGTTTGATGGCCTTGGAACAAGCGCTTCTGGTCAGCTCACCGAAGTTGCGAAACGCAGCGTTCGCATTCGTTTGACTTCTGCCCCTTCTCAGTCAGCGAAGAACATAACAAAGCTGACACTTGCGGTCGCTCCTCCAAAAAGGGACCGTCTGCAATGGCTCGTTGAGAAAGCGACGGAACTGGGAGTCGATCGCTTCATTCCTCTTATCACCGAGCGAAGCGTCGTCAAACCGAGACCGGGCAAACTGGAACGCTTGTCGTCGACCGTCGTCGAAGCCTGCAAGCAATCAGGCCGCAACCATTTGATGGAAGTCGCGCCCACGAGTTCACTTCCGGATCTGATCAAGGACTCCCAAGACCAAAACTCTCCTCTCTTATTCGGCGATGTGCCTGACAAACAAGAGCAAGCCCAGCAGGCCATCAAGCTGTCCGGCCCTCACAGTTCAGTCACCGTCTGTATCGGCCCGGAAGGGGGATTCAGCCCTGAGGAACGGCAACTTCTCCGAGATTCCGGTGCCTGTCCGGTATCGATTTCCTCGAACGTTTTGAGGGTCGAGACCGCTGCAATCGCTCTGGCAGCCGTTTTGATCAGTCAAATTGACATTCATTTTGAATGAAACCGGACTTTCTGGTGTCGTCGGCTTGATCACGCCTATGTGTCGCGAAATAATCTACTTTGCCGGAGAGGCGTCGTCAGATTAACGCGATTACTTAGACTGTCGTTCGGAGTGCATCATGGAGGAATCGGTTTGGCTCAAATGGAGAGATCTTCCCTGGCTTCAACGGTCCAATTCTCACGCATCACTGATTCGAGCGTGTGAGCGAATCTTACAGCTTGAATCTCTGCCGGAGATCGTGACTGACATCGCGGCCGAATTCGGCGTCCCGCGTTGTTCCATTCTGGAACGAAGAGAAGGCTGGGAAACGATCGCAGCCCGCGGCGAACCCATCGATCTGCTTCCCGGTCCGCTCCTGAATGATGTTGTCGATCAGAATGCCGCAGTCTGGTCACGTCCAAGCGGTGAAGATGCCCACATGTATGTCGCAACAGGATCGTTGCAGCAACATGTCCTGGCATTCTCCGGTGTTCGACTCGATCCTTCACAACTCACCGACGGACTCGCGATCGCCAGAGTTGTCGGCTCGCGAATCAACGACCTCGCAAAGTTCGACAAAGCCCAGCAGACCGTTCAACGCTTACGTGCCACGAATGCACTCGCCCACACTTTCGCTGGAGAAACAGACACTCAACACCTCCTCGAACGAATCGCTGAAGAAGCTTCGAGGCTGCTTGGTGCCGACCGTGCGAGTATCTTCATCTGGGATCGCAATCAGCGAATGCTCATCGCATGTCCCGCATTGGGTGTTGAAGGCGGCAAACTCTTTCTCCCCGACAACAAAGGGATTATCGGCGAAACGATCGAATCGCAGTCGCCCGTCGTCGTTGACAACGCTTACTCCGATTCTCGTTTCGATCAAACAGTCGACCGCCAAACCGGATACAAGACACGGAATCTGCTGTCAGTCCCGCTCTTTGACGCGGAAGGGGAGTGCATTGGCGCCTTCGAATTGATCAACAAACTCGACGGCGATTTTACAGATGACGACCTGATTGCCGTTCAGGACTTTGCTGTCCACACTTCCATTGCAATCAAGAACACGCTGGAACTCGAAAACCTCGTTCGCAGCAACCAGAATCTCACTGAACGTGTCTCCAGCGGGGTCACGATCATCGGCGAGAACGAATCGATTGTCGCTCTTCGAGGGACCATCGACCGACTCGCAGCGACCGAGCTTCCCGTTCTCATTCTCGGAGAAAGCGGGACGGGAAAAGAAGTCGCCGCTCAAGCACTGCATCACAATGGCCCCAGAGCCGCCAAACCGTTTGTCGCAGTGAACTGTGCTGCGCTGACTGAGTCACTGCTTGAGAGTGAACTCTTTGGACACGAGAAAGGGGCCTTCACCGACGCACAGTCGACTCACATCGGAAAGTTCGAACTGGCCGAAGGTGGGACACTCTTTCTCGATGAAATCGGAGACATGAGCCTCGGCGGACAGGCGAAACTTTTGAGAGTTCTGGAGCAAAAGGTCATTACGCGTGTCGGCGGAACTCAGCAAATTCCCGTCAACGTGAGGATTGTCGCAGCGACGAACGTGAACCTCACCAACATGGTGGCACAGAAGAAGTTTCGACAGGATTTGTACTACCGCTTAAGTGTGGTCACGCTGGAGATTCCTCCGCTTCGAGAGCGTCCAGAAGATGTCACAACGCTCGCCCACTTCTTCCTCAAGCGATTCTGCAGTGACGCGGGACGTCGAACTCTGGAATTCACCCCGGAAGCAGAAAAGCGACTGCGGATTCACGGCTGGCCCGGCAACGTGCGTGAGCTGCGAAATCTCATGGAGCGCGTGGCCTTTCTCGCTGGGGGAGATCGAATCGAAGTCGAAGACCTCGCCTTCATCCTCAGCCCTTCACACGATCCCTACGAAGATCTCTCCGATGGCGTTGGACTCGCCGATGCGACGAACAAGTTTCAGCGCGAATACATCAAGCGAGCAGTCAAGAGGATGCAAGGGAACATGAGCGACGCCGCCGAGTTCCTCGGTCTGCACCGGTCCAACCTCTATCGGAAGATGCGACAGCTCGGCATGGAAGTCGAGGAAGTGAAGCCGTAACGATAGCTCACCTCCCGTTTGACTCTCGCACTGAGACCTACACTCAATTCTTTCCAGAGTGAGTTGCTCGCTCGTGAGAAACCCTGTCGACCGACCATTGAAGGTGCTTGGGATCGGCAGGTTCCAGTTTCACTCGCACTTCTTCTCTCAAAGCTGATGCGCATTTACGCAGCGTCGCTGCAGCAATGCCCGATCTGGTGGCATCGCGCAGACCGCTTCACGACCAACGTAACAGCGCAACTCTTTTCACCATAAGAAACTACGACTTTCCACGAGAGAACTTCTTCGCGTGGCACGCGGATTGCCAATAGGCGTATTGTAAAAGCGAGTGTTCACTGACTGGGGGTGTGGCCGGGGTTCTCCTCGTTGGAGTTCTTCCGGGCGAGCGCCCACGCCCCCAGCCATTTTCACTCGCTTTTACTATTTCATAAAGCGTGCTTCGTGCCGTCGAATAATCCGCTCTCGTACTACTGCACTCTGCCATCTCGCTGCAGAGAAACAGATTCAACCACGCTTCACGATCGAATATC
The DNA here is from genome assembly GCF_040717535.1 of Thalassoglobus sp. JC818. NCBI lineage: Bacteria > Pseudomonadati > Planctomycetota > Planctomycetia > Planctomycetales > Planctomycetaceae > Thalassoglobus > Thalassoglobus sp. JC818. The sequence goes on along the minus strand of NZ_JBFEFI010000003.1, from coordinate 561,201 downwards.
CAGCGACTGGGCGAACTGGCTGGATCGAGATGCTTGAAGCGACTCTCTGGCGTAAATCCATGTTGGCTGTCGAACACAAAGTGAAAATGGCGTTCGACCGAATTCGCTCGATGGGCGTTCTGCATTTGCCAACTCAGATCTCTTCGCTGAAGACTTTGAGTGTTTCAGCATGTTGGCAGCTATCATTGGATGCGAACAATTGCGTCGGATCGTCTATAACTGTGTGACTGTTCAAAGTTTCAAGTTTGTGAGTCGAGCATTATGTCGTCGAAAGTCAGAGTTTGTGCATTTGAAAGCCGCCGCGCTCCCGAGATGCGTCGCTTGATCGAAAGATTCAACGGCATCCCGACACTGGCTCCTTCGATGCAGGAAGTCCCGCTCGAATCGAATTCTGAACCACTCTTATATGTCGAGAAGCTGCTCGCTGGTGAAGTCGATATCTCAGTCTTCATGACCGGAGTGGGGACTCAGGCCCTCTACGACGCTGTGGCGAGTCGAATTTCTACAGATGAATTGACGGAAGAAATCCGCAAGACGTTGATCGCTGTGCGGGGACCGAAACCAGCCGCTGTGTTGTCTAAACTGCGACTTCAACCAGCTGTGCGGGCACCTGAGCCGAATACCTGGCACGATCTTGCAGAAGAAATGTCTCGCCAGGGTATTGAGTTGTCTGGGAAAACGGTTGCTGTGCAGGAATATGGAGTCGCAAACACCGAGTTTCATGAGTGGCTGACTTCGCAAGGTGCCGAAGTCATTTCCGTTTCGATTTATCGTTGGACTCTGCCCGACGATACGAGTCCTCTGCAGGAATCGGTGCGAAAGCTCATTAACAACGAATTCGACCTACTGATGTGGACCAGTGCACAGCAGATCAATCACGTCATTCAGGTCGCCCAGGAAATGAATCTCGAAGAGGATTGGTTCGCTGCTGCGAAAAAAGTTCCGCACGCGAGTATTGGCCCGACAGCTTCTGAACGGCTGCGGCAGTTTGATCTTTCTCCCTGCATGGAGCCCTCGCATCCCAAAATGGCCCATCTGGTTCGAGAAGCGATTGAGTGGGTTCAGAACCAGAATGTCGAAAGTCCGGCAGAATCGACCTGATCTCGATCGGTTTCAGCCGAATTCGTGAAATCCTTCTGCCCGCGCCGTGTGATCCATTCGTCACTTGCGAGTGCGAATGACCTCATACAAATGCGTATCTGCCCATTCTCTGCCAATTGGCTCAACCTCTCCTGTTTGAACTTGAGTGAAAAGTTCCAGTTTCCCTGTGTTCTCGATCAAAAATGTCTTTCTCCACGAAATAACCAGAATAATTGAACTCAGCGCCCCAACGAGTCCGATGAGTGGAATAACTATCATTCGATCGAGTCCGCACCGGAACAACCGGACGTGCCGCTTCCAAGAGGGAAACGGTCGCGGAACACTCAAAACCTAAAGGAGTGAGTCCATGCTTCTGCCAAGGAAATGGGCGCTGAGTCTCGGATTGTTGGCAGCAATCCCGACCGTTTCAGTTGCTGGCCCATTCGATCTTTTGCAACCTCAATCCAGTGCAGAGCAAGCCTCGTCACCGGCAGAAGGTTCTTCGAAGACCGAGAATCAGCGCGTTGCCGAAGAGATTGCGAAATCTCTAAAGAGAGCAAACCTCGTACACAAAGACGTTGCCATTCAGTTCGAGTCCGGAACGGCAACAATCAGCGGACAGATTAAAGACGAAGCACAGCGAGCAGCTGTGTCACGAATCGTTGGACGCGTTGACGGTGTTCAAAACGTTCAAAACCAGTTGAGCCTGATGGGTTCAACTCCTGCTGCTCCAGTCAGCCAGCCTCAGACAGCAATGGCTCAACAGCCAGCTGGGGCACCATCTCAAGTCCAACCGGTTTCGTACGCTCAAAGCGCACAGAACAATCAGGAAGTCGCCCAGAACATCGCTGGTGCCCTTTCTTCTGTTGGAATGAGCGGTTACGACATCGAGATCCGTTACAAGAACGGTGTCGCGAGTCTGATCGGAACAGTTGACGGTCCAGAACAGGCCATGCGAGCACATCAGGCTGCTGCAAGCGTGCCTGGTGTCCATCAGGTCATGAACCGCCTGACAGTTGCTGGTCAGCCAGCACCGGGCGCTCCAGGTGGAGCACCACAGTTTGGCCCAACAGGTCCTGGACAACCTCAATTTGGCGGTCCTGGCCAGATGCCTTACGGTCCTCCTCAGGGAGCACCAATTCAGCAGGTTCAAGGCTACGCCCCTGGTCCTCAAGGTGCACCACAGGCTTACGGTCCTAATCCTGGAAACGTCCAGCAAATGGGCCACAAGGTCTACAATTCACCAAACATGCCAAGCAACGCATGGCCAGCATACGCTCAGTATGACAACTACTCGGCTGTGACTTATCCCAGCCAGTACGATGCCAGCGCCTGGCCGTACATCGGTCCATACTACCCATATCCCCAAGTTCCTCTGGGGTGGAGAAAATCCACACTGTCTTGGGAAGATGGAAGTTGGAACCTTGAGTTTGATTCACGGACTGACCGCTGGTGGTGGTTCATGAATCCTAAGAACTGGTAGGTCTGGTAAGTCGAGACCGCGGAAAATCCGTTGTCGACTTCGATTCGAATGATAGCGGTTCATGGGGGACTCACTCTCTCATGAACCGTTTTCTATTAGTATCGAGTTGAAAGCGGATTTTTTCCGTTTCTGGCCAGCCCGAAATGACCTTTGCAGAGATCTCGTTCGCGGATAGACTCCTCCGGCATTCCGCCCAACATGATGAAAGGCGGAGCGGACGATCCGCGCGACACGGCGTCGATTTTTCACGACACCCCAACTGCAGACGCCAGAATTCAGGGAAGGACTCCTCATGACGCTCCCAGGTTCTCAATTCAGAATTCACCTGAAGAGCCTTGCCGTTCTCTCAACACTTTTGGTCTCTCCAGCCATCGCTCAGGAACTCCCTGGCCCATCTACCCCCAGACAGGGTCCGAATGCGCAAAGCGGAGGGCAATCCGCTCAGATCTACTTGAAAACCCCCGAAGAAATGAATCCTGTTCTCCAGACGTGGGAACAGAAGACCGCGGGGATTAAATCGCTCAAAGGGCAATTTGTCCGATACACCTACGACTACGTTTTTCTGACGGAAAAACGAGCTGTTGGGCAGTACTGGTTCGGTGCTCCGGACAAAGCCCGTATGGACTTTCATCCTGATCCACAGATTGTGGAATACAGTAAGAAGCTTCCAGCAGGCCAAAAGTTGACCCACGAAGTCTCCGGAACCACTTTCGAAGTCTCGGCGGACGAACTCAAATCGTGGATCTGCACCGGCGAAGAGATTCTGGAACTCGATCACGAGCCGAAGACTTATTCGAAGATGGAGATTCCCGCCGAGTATCGCGGTCAACGAATCACCGATGGCCCGATGCCGTTTCTCTTCGGAATGAAGGCAGACTCTGTCAAACAGCGTTACGCTATGACATTCGGAAAGAAGCACAGCCTGGATTCGCAAATCCACATCGTTGCGATTCCGATGGTGGCTGCTCTGCGACGTGAATTCTCTCGTGCAGAGATTATGCTCAACCCAAAGACATTCATGCCTCAAGCTGTGAAGCTGTGGGACCCTTCTGGAAACCAGGAAACGACGTACATCTTTCACGAACCAGAGCCGTTGAATCTTATCGAAAACAATTTCAAAGCTCCCTGGAGCGTGACACTTCTGCCTCCATGGAAGAAAATCGCAGACATCAAAGCCGATCCCGATCAACTCCCGATGCAGGAACAACGCAACGCGATTGCTCCGGGGATCTTTCGAACATCAGAGGCGGAATCCGGTCCAGGCGTGAAGTAACGCTGTTCGGATTTCGACGTGAACGTCCAGGCGAATCATGACGAACGCAATCACGATCCATGATCAGCAAAGCGGCGCCCGTGCCAGTATTGCTCCTCACCTTGGATTCAACTGCTTCCAGTTTCAGGTCGATCTCAACGGAGAGACAATTCAGGTCATCGACTCTCCCGAGGATGTTCTTACCAATCCGCCGAGACCAAGTTCGTTCGGAATTCCAGTTCTCTTCCCGTTTCCTAACCGGGTTCGTGCTGGGCAGTTTCAATGGGAAGGCAAGGACTACCACGTTCCGCTTTCTCCGGGACATCCAAATGCGATTCACGGGTTTTGCTACGACCGTCCCTGGCGTGTTGTCGAACAGTCGGAAGACTCAGTCACCGGGCAGTTCCAACTTTCCATCGATGATCCTCAACGGGCTGCGTGCTGGCCGGCCGACTTCATTTTGAGTGTGCGGTATCGAGTCGCGGAGAATCGGCTCGAGACTCAATTCCGAATTGAGAATCCCTCACAGACAGCACTCCCTTGGGGACTGGGAACACACGCCTATTTCCGGCTCCCGCTGTCGTCGAACAGCCAACCCGAAGACTGCACGTTCGGTGTCGATGTTCATGAAGAGTGGGAACTCGAAGAGAGCCTGCCGACCGGACGTCGCCTGCCACTGGAATCCAGTGCCGATCGGCCGCGAGCTGTCACCTTTGGAACGCGATCTTTCGACAACGTTTACACCGGATGGGAAACTGACGGAGAAACAGTTCGCACATCTGTCGTTGACGAAAAGGGTGGACTCGAAATCAATCAGGTGTGCGACGGACGAGTCTTCCGCGAAGCAGTGATCTTCACCCCAAAGGATCGCAACGCCGTCTGTCTGGAGCCATATTCATGCGTAACGGATGCCATGAATCTGAATGGCCAGGACCTCAACACCGGCCTGCAAATTCTCGATCCGGGAGAGCAATTCCAGACATGGCTTGCGATTCAGGTCAGCCCGGTTTACGCCTGAGGGATCTGCTTAGACGCTCTGAAGTCGCTTGAGTGTGCTAACTCGACGCAAGTAAGAACGAGCCGTTGAGTGAGCTTAGCTCTTGTGAACGGACCACCAGACGTACCAGTCGCGTTCGTTGAAACCGAGGTTACGCCCGGTCAGAGTTTCCAGGGCAGCGAGGACGTCGGCATTCTTCACTGGAACGCTGACTGCAAACGTTCGAGTCGTCCGAGGAAGATACGGACTCGGCTCAACGTTGACCTGTCCCGTAATCGCAGCTGCATAAAGTTCCGGCGACCATGTTGAGTAGGGATTGCCGTTTGAGAACGAGACCTGTCCGCCAGACATGGAGAATCCATTGCCTGCGACTTCTGTTTTCGAATAGGTCACACGATGGGTCGTGACGAGAGCGTCAATCAACGCTGGAACAGCGGACGTATCGCCGATCGTCTCGAGCCCTCTCGCAGCCCGTCGAACGATCAGATTGGATTGATGACCGAGGGCGGTAATCAGAAGCGAAACTGCTGCGTCTGACTTTGAGTTGAAGATCACATCCATCGCAGCTCGACGGACTGGTTCGTAATCATCAAACAGGTATCGATCGACAAGAGCAGGGATCGCTGACGAGCCAGCGATCTGTCCGAGAACGTCAACGTACAGCAAGCGGACGTTTGTGTTCTCGTCGGGCTCCATCATCTTTCGCAGAGCGGGAATCGAATCGGGATCTGTAATCTCAGCAAACAACTCAAGGCTCTTACGCTGACGCTGCGGATCAGACCCGGTGAGCCAGCTGAGCCAGACACGGATTTTCGGATACCACTGAATCTCAGCTTCTCGCTGTTTGACATCCGTTTTGATCAACGCGAGTTCCTGAGGCGTCATCCATTTGTTCTGGTACTTCACATACCCGCGATCAGACATGATCTCATCTTCAGTCATCCACTGACCACGATGCTTTTGATGGCCGAGAATTCGCCGGGCTTCCGCATGTTCGGGATCAATGCTGACGATCGACAGCAGTTGTTCCTCTCGCTTTTCATTCAGCAAATGGCTTCGACTCCACTCGGCAAGCTGCCAGTGTGCTTCGACGGAACCATCGAGTTCACGAACTCGAGTTTCGTATTCTTCGAGGACAGCCGAACGCCGTTCGACGAAATCGATGTCGTCACGATCGATGAGAATCTGTGCGCCGCTCAGCGAGCGAATCGAAATGGGTTCTGCCTCGTCCGCTTGTCCTTCACTCAGCAGGCCTCGAACTTCGCCGCCAGACTTCAGTCGAATCACGTCAGCGGAAACTTGCTCGGCGAACAGAGAGAATACGCCACCCAGAAACAGGATGAAGAGAAACCCTGTCATCGAATGAGAGCCATGCACGCGTTCCGCTTTGGCTGATCGACGGCCATTTCTTCGGAACGGAGTGCAGCTTTGCAGAAGGAGTTTTTTCATAACGAGCTGTCGATGCTGATACCGGCTCTTCATGACAACATTGAGTGCTGGTTTGGAAACAGTTTTCCCGTGTCTGCACCAATGAACAGGGTGAAATCCATTTCAAACAGACCAATGCGAATGCACAGGCAAGAGCAACACGTTCTTGATTCTATGGAGGCAGGAATGTCATCTCAAACAAAAACTTGAAATCCCCACTTTGATATCGTCGAACGAGTGGGAGAACTGAGGAATGCCTGTCGAACGAGAAAAGGGATCTGCGCAATCATCGTGCTGCTTTCGGATTGACCGCTTCAACGAAACACTGCGGGTTGTAACGTCTCGCTGGATGAAATCGATGGCGCAAACACTTATGGCAGGTCAAGATGCAATGTTGTTGATGTGTTCAGAAATGATGTTTCTCTCGGCAATAATTGCCACCGCGCGGAACACGAGACGTACAATTCTGGGCTGAGCAGACAACTCCGAAGAATTGAGCTTGGTCGATTTCGTCAGAAATGCTAACGATTTCACCTCGAAACGATTCACGCCTCGCTGAAACACCGACCTGTTACGGGAGTCGAATCCGACGAATTACGGTAGAGGAGGAACACAATGCCACGTGTACTTTCCGGTAGTGATCAGTTGCGAAACCTCTTTGCTGCGGTCACCGAGCAGACTTTTCAAGTCGAGTTTGGCGTCGCAGATCCCCCGCTGATCGATTATCTCTCCGACATGCTTGTTCGGTTCACTCGAGTGGATGTCATCTTTAAGGTTCGCGATGTCGTCGGAAGGCGGCTCGAAGAAGTGGCCGAGATGATGATGGAAGCAGAGCAGTGTACTTCCAAACCGAAAGCGGAAATTCACCGGCACATTGGAGACTTCACGCTGTTCTGGACCGGCGTTTACCCCGAAGGGCTCAAGCGACTGAAGTCCCTCGATCGCAAAGATGCGATGATCGACTATCAGGCCCAGGGAAAGCGATCTTATTACCTGGCCAGCCAACTCTCTGGTGAACCTGAAGAACCGCGCTCGGGAGTTCTTAGAAGACTGAGCCAGGAGTTTGAACTCTGTTCAGAAGGACTTCGCAAAGTTCGCGAAGAGTGGGAAATGCTGCCGCGAACCGGCTGCTCGTAGTCGCAGCATTAGAATCAATAACTCAGAATTGCGGTTATAGATAGAGCGTTTGGATTAACCGCTTCATACAAACAATTGCTGCCTGTCTTCGAAAGCACGACCTGAAAACAAAAAGAGCCCGCCGAACTTAGTTCGACGGGCTTTTCTCTTTGACATGACTCGCGTCAGAATCAAGGTGCGCGCCCGAAAGAGCAGGACTTAATCGGGCAACACACTCTCGATTCCTCTACGCAGGTTGTAAATCACACAGCGCTTCCTTCAAACGATTTCTGGCTGTGTGCAACCGTCTCTTGATCGTTCCGATTGGACTCGAGAACCGTTCGCTCATCTCCTTCAAGGTTTGACCCTCAAAGTAGAACGCCAACAGCGTTTCCCGATCCATGGGTCGCAGCTGACACAAGCCAGAACGAACCTGTCCGGCCTGTTCAGATTTCAATACATCCTCGATCGGTGCCTGTCGGGAACCAGTCAACCCACCGAAAGCTTCGGGAGTCTGCATGGTTTCCTTCGGTCGACGAACAGCTCGATTAATCGCCATTCGCACCGCGATGCGCTTCAACCATCCTTCAAATCGTTCAGGTTCACGAAGCTGATCGATCTTTCGAAGAGCTCGCATGAAGACTTCCTGAGTCACTTCAAGAGCTTCGGAATGGTTTCGCAATCGACGAAAGATGATTGCGAAAACAATCCCCTGATACTCTTGAACGAGTTCTCCGAAGGCATCGCGATCGCCCGTTTGGGCGCGGGTCACCAAATCCAATCTCAACGTCTCGGTCATTTATCGCCTCCCCATCATATGGGTGCGTCATGAGACTTTCCGGTCGGTCCGTTTGAACAGACAACAGTTGGAGAGTCTCTCGTGTTTGTTAGTAGAAGATGTCGAACCTTTTGTTGATATCGCGCTCTCTCTTAAAGGAAGCGCGTTCATATCGTCGTACGAGTCGCCATGATTTCAGCATGTGCGGGACCTGTACTTTGGCTGTGACGATTTCCATGATTACTTCCTATCTGTATTGGCTCCCCACACGAGTCATCTGTGCTCGGGAGTCCGTTAAGGGTGAATGAGCGATTAACACTCGGATTGAAGAAGGATGGTCGACGCAGTTTTCCGATCTGTCCGGTCTGCGAGAACACAGAGTGAGTCGACCCACGGCGTCAACGAATGTCCATAACTCCGAATAGCGGAGGCTGGGGCACTCGCTGAGGTGAACAACAGTGGGAGATTGCCATTCCGAAGAGCTGTTGGATGTCCCATTCTCGAACACAGGCTCGTGAATGAGTCGACGACAGTTTTCCGGACGGACAGCAATTGGCTTCAAGTCTGAAAGGTCACATGGACCGCTCAGGCTGATTTCCAATCACAGGCCGATGAGAAACGGCTGAACAAATTCCGCCGGAACGAATCCGGCGAGGGTTCAACTCATCCTCATAAGGAAATCGAGCTACTGGCATTCATGCTCCGCGAGGTCGACCTCGGCATGTCCGACATTCGGGACATTGAGATCGCCGCCCACGCGGGTGCCGGGAGTGCCCCGGCAAAACGACAAGCTTCCCCAATCTGTGAGCGTTGAATGGAACACTCGGACCCGTCGTCGCTTCGATAAAAGCGAGACCAGTCCTTGGGGCGTTTGGATAGCCGTTTTCCTGAATCGGTGCGTACGACGACACACTCTTCACGTACGGCTGTAACGGCTTGCACATGGACGTTGCCAGTGGTTCCGTGGACTTGATTGCCGGTTGTGGTGATGTGCTGTGTCATAATTGCACCTCCTGCGAACGTGTCGCAGTCTCTGGAAAACACATAAACAGAATAACTCGCCGACGAGTACATCGAACGAGATGATCATCAGCAGTGGTGAAAGAGTACTTGCTCGAGGGCTCGAAAGAAAGACGAGTCCCGTGCGAAGGTGTATACTTTCTTCTACGCTTTGTGACTCATTCCCACCTGGAAAGGTTCGTCAATTCTGACAGGAATTTTGAGAATTTCTGAACGTAGCTGGACAGCGACGAAGTTCGTTACTGCTCCAGAGACGGATTTTCATCCCCAATGGAAACGAACTCCATGCGTCGTATCTCTCGACTGGTTCTATGCTTAATCGCGATCTCCGGGCTCTTCCTCCTGTGGCCCGATGCAGCCCGCACCCAGGAAATTCAAATCAAGCTCGATCCGAACCTCGGAGTCGAGAATTTTTCCGGACGGGTCTACGTCTTCTTCACTGCAGGTCAGTCAGAGCCTAGAAATGGACCGAACTGGTTTCGGCCGGAACCGATCATTTCTCTGGATGTTTCAAACTGGACACCTGAAAAAACGATCACTCTGACTCAACAAACGCCCGGGCTTCTCAGGTTCCCTCGTGATGTCGATTTGTCGTCCCTCGTCGGCCAAACCGCACAGGCGGTCGTTCGGCTGAACCCTTGGGAGCGGACTGTCGGAACCGGTCCGGGCAACGCTCACAGCGACGTTTCTGCAGTTGCCGAAGACAAAGTCACCTCGCTGACGGTCAATCAAATCAATCCTGACGTGGAAGTTGAGAAAACCGACCGCGTCCACATCGTCGAACTCAACTCCAAACTGGTCAGCGACTTCCATCAACGCCCCGTCTCACTGAAGGCATCAGTCGTCGTTCCACAGGATTACGATCAGAAGCCCAACAAACGCTATCCGGTCATCTACGAAATTCCGGGGTTTGGGGGAACCTATCGCTATGGATGGAATCGCCTGCTCGCGCCTCCAACCAACTCCGAGGACGTTTCTTTCATCAAAGTGATGCTCGATCCGGAGTGCCCCCTCGGTCACCATGTCTTTGCAAACTCCGAAAACAACGGACCTTGGGGAGATGCTCTGGTCGAAGAGCTCATTCCGGAAATCGATCGTCAATTTCGAACCGATGCACGCGAGTATGGCCGTTTTCTGACGGGCCATTCTTCTGGAGGCTGGAGTTCACTGTGGCTGCAAGTCGCTTATCCGGAAGTGTTTGGAGGTGTCTGGAGCACGTCGCCTGACCCGGTCGACTTCCGCGATTTCCAGCGGATCAACCTCTATCAACCGGGGGAGAATATGTTCACGGACACCTACGGAAAACGGCGTCCGCTCGCCCGCATGAGAGATCAAATCCTGATCTGGTACAACGACTTTTCAGATATGGAAGACGTGCTCGGCCCCGGCGGACAGCTTCACAGCTTCGAAGCGGTCTTCAGTCCACGTGGGGACGATGGCAAACCGGCCCCGCTTTGGGACCGAAAGACTGGCGAAATAGACACTTCCGTCGCGGAGACTTGGAAGAAGTATGACATCAGCCTCATCTTGAAAGAGAACTGGTCCGAGCTGGGTCCGCATCTCAACGGAAAGATCCACGTCTTGATGGGTGACGTTGATAATTTCTACCTCGAAGGGGCGACTGTTCTCCTCGACGAAACACTCGATGGACTCGGAAGTGATGCGGAAGTGATCCTCTTTAAAGGTCGTGACCACATGAATCTCTTTCAGGGCGGACTTCACGAGAGCATCGAACAGCAGATCGCTGATCAGTACCGAAAGTTCCAGAATCAATAATTGCTCTCTCTCACCGGAGAAAACGCAGCCCGTGAGAGCAGACTGCTATCGCAATCTCAATGAGTGACTATGATGCTCTTTCCGTCTCGGGAGGGACATGATGGACGATGAAGCAACTTATCTTTGTGCCAGCTGCGGCGAAGAGATTCTGATTCCGATCGATGTCAGTCAGGGACAGAATCAGGAGTATGTCGAAGATTGCCCGGTCTGCTGTTGTCCCATGGTGATCGTTGTTGAAATCCATCCGGACGGATCGATCACCTGTCGAGCAGACCGCGAGTGAATCGCCTGATTATTTCAACATTCGAAATGCAGGTGCCCCTTTGGAGAACTTTCGTGAACCAGATTTTTTTGTTTCTCGCATTACTGGGCAACAGTGCGCTCTTCGTCACCTTCTTTCTCGGCTGGCGAATTGAGGACGCTGGCTCACTCTCTGAAATCGCTCGCCAGCATGTCTCGATTCACTTCCTGTTTGCTCTCGCAGCAGCATCCTTCGCGTTGCTCGTACACGCGATCGTGTTGACCTACTTCATGGGCACAGGTCGCTGGATTCAGGAAACGAGCGATGCGTACCACTTCAACGAAGCTGCCCGTCGACGAAACATTCAGCTGAAGTATCAAGCCCTCCCGGGGATGATGCTCTGCCTGATTCTCATTCTGACGACCGGAGCCTTCGGTGCGATTGCCGATCCCGCTTCGAACACGCAAATGGATTACGCTGACAAGATCCATTTCACACTGGCATTGACGACTCTCCTCGCCAATCTCATCGTGAATGTCATTCAGTACAATTCGATCAGTCTGAACACAAAACTTGTGGATCAGGTCTATCAGGAGGTGCTGGCGGTCCGCAAAGAACGCGGATTAGACAGCCCAGCCCAATCTTAAACAGGGTCGACTTCTTCGCAGTTGCTGTCTGTTGCCGAGGACTCGGAGACATGAGATCACAACGTAAATTGATCGCGGCGATCTATTCGGTCTTGATGTTTGCAGTCCTGTTCATCACTCCGGGATGCCAGAATCAATCCCCGGAACTCGAGAACAAAACACAACTCACGCCGAACCCATCTGCTCCGGCACCGTCGACTCCGGGAACTTCTGAATCGATCTTTGAACTCGCCCAACAAGCCGAGCATCAAGTTCAACAGCAGGCGAGCAGTCAGCTGCCGGAAACAAACGATTCGCCCGTGCTGGAAGATGATGGGTCTACGACAGGCTTCCTTCTTGAAATTCCCCATGCGAGTGTTCGGCTACCTGTGAAACCGACCCAGAACGGACCACTTTTCGAATGCACTCATCAAGGCATTGCGTACACCGTGGTGATTGGGTTTCTGCCCAAAATCGAAGGTCAAACTGCTGAGCAAGCCTTGGAAGAGTTCGAGCGGAAGGCCATCAGTGCCGACAAGCAGCGCACGTCGTCTCAATCCATTCAGATCGAGAACGCATCAGCGGCAAAGTACGTTGTCTATGAGGATGGCGAAGACGTTTTCATCGCCAAGCTGGCGAGCATCGACAACTTCCTCGTTCAACTGATCGCGGTAACTCCGAAAGAGCAAGCCGACTCCGCAGCGCTCACCAGATACTTCGAGTCGCTGCGGATTCATCCTTAGAGTGCTTTCGTCACTCGGTTGCTAAGTCGAAACCGGTGCCGGAGTCTGACCCGTTTCTTCAGTAAAGATCTCGGTATTGCGGTGAATTTCGTTGTCGAACCGCAATTCGAACTGATCTCGCGGGCAAAAGACAAACTGTAGGGCGAGCTTCGTGTAAGAGTTTGTCTTGAGGAGATCGTCGTAAAACTCAGGGGCCATTTTTCGCATCTGCGGCAAACGACTCCATGCGATTCCGGAGATATCGTGATGCTCGGTGTGAAGTCCAAAGTTGAAGCTGATCTTGTTCAACCAACCGTAATAAGAGGTTGACGGTTGATATTCTTTGTGACCGTGGAAGTGTGAATTGCTGAGGATCATTCCGAACAACAATGGGTGCAGGAAACCTGTCATGAACAGTTGGCTCAGGAACAGATACAGAACTGCCTTCCATCCTCCGAAGAAGAACAAAGCAGCGACGAGTCCTAGGCTGAGAATTGGATAGATCACGCCCCACATGCGGATTCCGTATCTCTGATAGCCGCTGACGAGATGTTCATCGGCCAGGATCGCCAGGGTCTTATCACTTGGATCAAGTCGGCGACGGAAAGGCAGACTCGCGAAGTATACGACCAAGCCGACCGCTGAACGCAAGACTTGAGTGATCAGCATGATTCCTGAGTAAGGGAAGAAGAGGGGAGTCAGCGCCCACGAACAAAAGTCGTACAACGGACCGCGAGTGTAGGGCATGGAGTCTTTGATTTTGGTCGCCAGAAAGAAGCTGCGCCGGCGTTTAATGAAGTCTTTCGTCGCCCCCATGTCGTTGTGGTGAACATGATGTTCCACCCACCACGTATGATGTCCCGAGAGAAACATTGGCAACGTTGTGAACGTGTACAGCCAGCGGTTCCACTTCCCTGATTTGAAGACCAGATGGTGATTACATTCGTGTGCCAACAAAAACAGATTGATGTTGATCCACGATCCAATCACGTAGGCAGCCACAAAGGTCACCCAGAGAGGTTGGCTGCAGACCAACCACGCCATGACGACTTGCAAACTGCTCACGAGGACGCACCAGTAGCCTGTCGACAATGTCGGTCCGAACAGTTCCTTCATTTCCGGATGCGCAGCAAGCATTTTCTTCGCACGATCTCGATGCCAGACCGCATCCGGTTTTTGCTCGTCGGTCACCCGATCGCAGATGTCAATTTCGAATCCGGGAAACACCGGGGCGGCAGTTCCGAGGACACGTGGATGAAAGCGGAGTTTGAAGTTTGTGTCCGCAGGTTTCGTCGCGCTCACCGATTCCATGTCAGTTAGACCGATCTCGAAGGGGTGATGTTTGTTGAGGAGAGAACGCATCGACTCAATATCGACGCAACTTTTTTAATGTCGCTGCAACAGGTAAGCCCCACGCTGTCGCGATCATGGAGAGGCTGGGAACAAGGGAATCAGCCTCAACTTCCTCATTGAGTGTTGTGTACCGAGTCTGCATGTTTGAACCCGGTCCGTCAAGTGCCTTGTCGTGGAATTCCATCCACGGAGATGCAAACGTCCTCCGTGAAAGTGAAACTTTTACTGAAGTACCACGATGACCAGACCGGCGAAAATCAGCGTCGTCCCAATCATCGTCTGCACAGAAACGTGCTCGCCGAGAATCATCCAGGCGAGCAGCACAGCGACGATGAAACTTCCCTTATCGATGACTGCCACAGTCGAAACTTTTCCGTCCTGGATGGCTCGATAATAGAAGTGCCAGGAAAGAGCAGTCGTGACCGCAGAGAACCCCAGCCACGACACATGCGACCACGTGATCGACTTCACATCCCGCACCGGGACGCGAAGAAACCAAATCGAGATCACGAACACTAGGACAAACAGTGTTCGAACGACAAGCCCCAGCTCACTCGAGATGCCTTCGAGTCCCTGTTTTGCGATCACTGCCGTCACACCGGCAAACAACATCGCCAGAATCGCATCAACAACCCATCGATCCAATTCGGTACTCCTCCACTCATTGAATAAAATCAGTGGACGACTCACGACCGGGATTCTCGGTTGGAAACCGAAGCGATGCTACGAGTTGTGCTTTTCGATGGCTCGCTTCATCGCAGATCCCATGTCCGCCGGGCTGGCTGCCACTTCGACACCGGCTTTTTCGAGAGCGTTGATCTTCTCCTCAGCGGTTCCGCTTCCGCCGGAGATAATGGCGCCAGCGTGTCCCATGCGTTTGCCAGGAGGGGCTGTCTTACCAGCGATGAACGCAGCGACTGGTTTTGTGACGTTGCTTTGAATGTATTCCGCCGCCTGAATTTCGGCGTCTCCACCGATTTCGCCAATCATCAAGATCGATTTGGTTTCCGGATCGTTTTCGAACATTTCAAGCAGATCGATGAAGGTCGTTCCAATGATAGGATCGCCACCGATTCCGACTGCGGTCGATTGCCCGAGGTCGATGTTTCCGAGCTGCCAGGCTGCTTCGTAGGTGAGGGTTCCGCTCTTGCTGATCAGCCCGACTGAACCGGGTTGATGAATGTAGCCCGGCATGATGCCGATCTTGGCAACTCCGGGAGTGATGATTCCTGGACAGTTTGGTCCGATCAAGCGTGAGTTAGGTTTGGTGGCCAGGAACTTCTTCACGCGCACCATGTCCAGCACAGGAATGCCTTCGGTGATGGCGACAATCAACTCGATTCCCGAATCGGCGGCTTCCATGATGGCGTCAGCACAGAACGGAGGCGGAACGAAGATCAGAGAGGTGTTCGCTCCGGTTTCAGCCATTGCCTTCGCAACGGAATCGTAGACAGGAAATCCGTCGACTTCCTCGCCCCCTTTTCCAGGAGTCACTCCGCCGACGAGGACAGACTCGCCCGGACGGTGTTCTGTAGCGTACTCGCGACACTTCTGAGAATGAAACAGTCCCGCTCGACCGGTGATTCCCTGAGTAATGATCTTGGTATTTTTGTCGACGAGAATAGCCATGGATTCGCTTGAACTTGGGGTACTGGATACAAATCAGCGCGATTAATCCCTGAGAATACGCTCCTCAGAAACTCGAGTGCACTGGCAGTTTAGAGGAGTCATCACCCGGACGGAAGCGACGGAAAGAGTTCGATCGGTTCGCGGATCAATTGTGGAGTCATTACAATAGTGAAGACCTGATGAAGCCCTGTCGAGGAGAGTGTGGCTATGCCCAGTTCTTCGAGTTCCGCGCCGCGTCCGTATCCTCCCCCGTCTTATATCGACTCCCAGTCATTGATGCAGATCAAGTCGCTCGAGTTGCGCGCGAAATCTGTCGTCGAAGGGCTGATGAACGGAATCCATCGCAGCCCATATCATGGGTTCTCAGTAGAATTTACAGAGTACCGGCAATACTCCTCAGGAGACGATTTGCGGTATCTCGACTGGCGTCTCTATGCCCGCTCTGACCGGTATTACATCAAACGGTTCGAGGACGAAACCAACCTTCGGTGCCATCTCATCGTCGACAACTCTCGTTCGATGACGTACGGATCGCTCGGATACTCCAAGGAAGACTACGCCAAAACACTCGCTGCGACGCTGGCATACTTCCTCACTCAGCAACGAGACGCTGTTGGGCTGCTCCGGTTTTCCGACAAGGTCGATGAATTCATCCCCGCCCGTTTTCGAGTGGGCCAACTCCGCAGACTCTTGACCAGTTTGGAATCTGCTCCCGAGGGAACGTCTTCAGGAATCAATGCAGCTTTGGAGGAAGCAGCCGAACGAGTTCGTAAGCGTGGGCTCTTCGTTGTGATGTCGGACTTCCTGACGAACGTCGACATTTTGCAGTCTCGCCTCGGTTACTTACGGGCGGGCGGAAATGAAGTGGTTGTCTTTCAGGTTCTCGATCCCGCCGAGATGAGTTTCGACTTCGATCAACCTGCTGTTTTTCTCGATGCAGAAACCGGACAGGAACTTTTCGTCGATCCAGAGCAAGCGCGGTCGCAGTATCAACGACGACTCCAGGAACACCTCGATCAGGTCTCCGCGATTTGTGACGGACTCGGAATTTATGTTTCTCGCCTCACAACAGATTCCCCATTGGAAGTCGCGATGCTTGATTTTTTGGAAACGCGGTTGCGCGTCACTCAAACTCGACGGCAATGACGATTCCAAGACGGATTTGAGAACAGACTGAACGGAAGGTCTCCATGAGTTTCCTGACTCCGCTTTACCTGCTGGCCGGATTGGCTGTGACGCTTCCGATCGTGTTTCATCTGATCCGGAGAACTCCACAAGGTCGGCAGGTTTTCGGAAGCCTGATGTTTCTTGAGCAGTCGCCTCCGCGGATGACCAAGCGCAGCCGGCTCGACAATTTACTCCTGCTGCTGCTTCGCGGGCTTGCGCTGTGCCTGCTGGCATTCGCTTTTGCACGACCGTTTTTTCGCTCACATCAGGAGTCTCTCGCTCAGGAAGATGTCGGCAGGCGTGTGGCGATTTTGATCGATACCTCAGCCAGCATGAGCCACACAGATCAATGGGAGCGTGCGGTCGAAGAAGTGAACGAGCTCCTGAATTCAGTCTCCGCCAGCGATTCGGTGAGTCTCATCGCGTTTGACCAACAAGCCAATTCGCTCATCAGCTTCGAGGACTGGCAGGAGCTGCCCGCCAGCAATCGCCAGTCGACCGCCGAAGAAAAGCTGTCTGAACTCAAACCGACTCAACGACGAACCGAGTTGGGGAACGCTCTGATTTATGCGGCCGATCTTCTCGCTCAAAACAGCGAGCGGAAGATTTCCCGACGCCAGATCGTCGTCGTTTCAGATTTTCAGGAAGGGAGTCACTGGGAAGTTCTCCGCGGCTATGAATGGCCAGAAGGTGTGGAAATCGAGCCCCGGATCATTGAACTCGAAAACGCACTCACCAACGCAACAGCTCATGTGATCTCTGCCACGAACACCGCCGACAAAGATCTTCGCCTGCGTGTTCAATCCTCCAAGAACGCTCAGAGTGAAACGTTCGACCTCCAATGGGATCGAGATCAGCTCGAGAGTTTGGAAGCTTCCATTAGTGACATCTCTCCGTCGAAGACTCGTGTTTACGTTCCGCCCGGTCAGTCGAAAGTCGTTCGTGCTCCGGAAATCCCCGATGGTCTCGCCCAGCATCGACTGCTTCTCACCGGTGACGACGTTGAGTTCGACAACGTCAGCTATGTCGCGCCTGTCGCTCCGGGGAATGTCCAGATCTTGTATTTCGGAGATCCGGACGCAAGCGGCCCGGAAGGGTTGAGCTTCTTTGTCGAACCGATTTTTCCTTCCACGTCGACGCGACAAGTCACAATCACGGACTGGGACAGCCTCGACGCTGTTCCCGATGTCAACGATCCCGCAATCACTCTGACGCTCATCGGCACCAACTGCGACGAAGAACAGATCCATTGGCTGCGGGATTCAATTCAATCTGGGCGTCCAGCAATCTTCGTCGCCACGTCAGTCGAGCAGGGGATGCAGATTTATGATTTGCTCGAAATTTCCCCCAGCCCGGTCACCGAGATCACGCCCGAAGACTACGCGATGATTGGAGAAGTTGACCTGACTCATCCTGCTCTCTCCCCGTTCGATGATCCACGTTACGCCGATTTCACCAAAGTCAGGTTCTATGGATTTCGATCATTCGATCCAAACTCGTTTCCGGATGCACGGGCACTCCTCAGCTTTGAAGACGGGGAACCGTTTCTGATGGAGATTGGCAACAGGCAACTCATTCTAATGACTGCCGGTTGGGGAAGAGACGAAAGTGATTTGGCTGTGTGGAGCAAATTCGTTCCGCTCATGAATGGGCTTCTTGAACATCTCGAGAACCGAGTCGAAGAGCAACCGCAGCTGTACGTCGGAGATTCGCTGACTCCTGCGCTGCTGAAATCGCCACACTCTGAAATCTGGTTTCAGGAACCGGAAGACGCTCCGATCCGTGTGACCAACGATTCTCCGTTCGTGTTGGAAAAGGCTGGAATCGGAAAATTTGCCGAGTCCGAAGCTGATCTCAACGAAGGCAACGCCCACGAAATTGCGATCAACCTGCATCCCGATGAATCGCGAATCGACTTGGTCGCCTTCGAATCTCTTGAAGCAGCCGGTCTTCCGATATCCTCCGCCACAATCGCACTTCTTGCAGAAGAAGAGAACCCGGAGAGCAGTCGTCAGCTGATGAACCGGGAACTTGAATCACGACAGCGTCTCTGGCAATGGCTGTTACTGGCTGCCCTGATCGTGCTGATCCTTGAATCCGTTATTTCCGGATCGATGCAGCGCCGTTCGGGACGATCAGTTTTCTCGACACAGTCATAAGTGGTGGTTCAGCTGGTCCAATTGACAGCAAGCCCCCAGCAATCAAAGTCGTCGTGCGATCTGCAGATTCCGCCGCTTCTCTATTCTGAAGATTGCATCAGGAGCTCACGGGATTCCGATTGAGAGTGTAGGACGAAAGCGTTTGTGTTCGTCCCCTCCACCACTCACCAAACTCGGAGAGACCGATGACTATATCACCTGACCTCCATGTGGGGTTACCTTTTCTGGAAGGTCTATGCAACGACCTTCGCGGTAAACCCTCTCGCGTTCGACGCAGTATTCCAAAACGACCAGCGATCACCAAATCCGAACCTGCCAGCTATCTCAAACAAACGATTGCAACCAGCTTGACGATTGCATCCGGAGTTGCCAGCGCACTGTTCGCCATGGTTGAAATTCGCTCTTCGCTGTAGTCAGATAGGTGACCCGCCGGCGAACTTTTCGCCGGCGTGCGGTCCCTTCTGCTCGCGAGGACATCCATGCGTTTCTTGACACTTCTTGTCTCTTTTGTTTTCGGGCTCACTCTTCTTTCACCTGTGCTTGCAGGCGATCCAACTGCCTGGATCAAACACACCATCTACGAGGGCGGGAATTGTCAGACGGCCATCGCTGGCGACTTTACTGGTGATGGACTTGTCGATGTGATCAGCCACAGCAGCGGCCAGGTTCACTTGCACATCGCACCCGACTGGACACACGTCGTTCTCTATGAAAATCGAATGCAGCAGTGCATCCATTCAGAAGCAATGGATGTCGATCAGGATGGCGATCTCGATTACATCTGCGCCCGGTACAATCCCGGACTCATTGCATGGCTTGAGAATCCCGGATACAACAGTTCTTCCGAAAACAAAGCTGAAGCTCGCAGCGAGTGGAAGTGGCATCTGGTCGATGATCAGGTTCATGGAATTCATGGCCTTCTCGTGGGTGACGTCAACCTTGACGGTCACGCTGATCTAATCGCGAACAGCGCTCAACCAGTCGGAGAATTTCCGGAATCTGTGGTTTGGTATGACCGCATCGGAGTCGAAACAGGTCAACCCTGGAAGCGCTACATCCCGGCAAATCAGGATGCCCCCGGCCTCAGTCACTATTTGGGACTCGGCGATGTCAATCACGACGGAAGACCGGACATTCTCACTGGAGCAAAAGGGGGACCAATGGCAGAACCGGGATCTGGCGACTGGTTCGCATGGTGGGAAGCTCCTGATGATCCGACAACCAAAGGCTGGTCAAAGCATCTGATCTCAGACGATGAACCCGGCGCCACAAATCTGTTCGTCGTTGATGTGAATGGAGATGGAAAAAACGACGTGTTGGCATCGCGCGGACACGGCAGCGGGCTGTGCTGGTTTGCTGGCCCAGACATGAAACGTACAAACTTCGGAGATGAACAAATCGCTCCTCATTGTCTGGCGATCGCCGATTTCGACGGGGATGGAGACATTGATGCAGCGACATGCGCGAAAGATTCCATGACGACAGCATGGTTCGAAAACGATGGCTCAGGAAGTTTTCGAACTCATCAACTCGACGACGCCCAGGCAGCTTACGACATCCGGTCCATCGATATGGACGGAGACGGTGACGTCGATCTCGTTGTGGCTGGTCAGGCGAGCAAGAACGTCGTCTGGTACGAAAACCGCATGAGCGAATGAGCTTCGCTCTGTTTTCTCCCGAGATTTTCGAAGCACGTCCTAAGCAATGACCTCGTCAATGACGTGACCGAAGTCTTTCTCCAACCGCTTTCGACCGGGGATCTCGAGTGACCGATGGTCGAGACCGAGTTGCCTGAGAACTGTCGCGTGGATGTCGGTGACATAGTGGCGATTCTCAACGGCATGGAAGCCGATTTCATCAGTCTTGCCGTGTGCGATTCCGCCCTTAATTCCTCCACCAGCCATCCAAACCGTGAAGCCATAAGGATGATGATCGCGGCCATCTGAGTGCTGAGAACCGGGAGTCCGGCCGAACTCACTACCCCAGACGACGAGCGTTTCATCCAGCAGCCCGCGTTGTTTGAGATCTTTCAAGAGCCCGCCGATTGGTTGATCAACTTCTCGACACAAGTTGGTATGGCTCGACTTCAGACCTTTGTGAGCATCCCAACGGCCAGCCCCTCCGTTGCTTCCGTGATAAACCTGAACGAAGCGCACTCCACGTTCGACGAGCCGTCTGGCTGTCAACATTTTCTGGCCAAAGTCTTTGGCTTTAGGATCTTCAAATCCATAGAGACGCTGAGTTTCTTCGGTTTCATCGACGAATCGAACGACTTCCGGAACAGCTGTCTGCATCCGAAACGCAAGCTCATACGATCGCATTCTCGCGCGAATCGCTTCATCGCCCGGATAGGACGCTGCCGTTAAGCCATTGAGTTGTCGCAGAAGTTCGAACTCGCTCTTTTGTTCCTCCGGACTGACACCTTTGGGAGGCGTCGCATACGGCAACGGGTCATTCGGATCGATGTTGAGCGGAATTCCGTCGTACTGCGGCCCAAGGTAATTTGCCCGGTGAGCTTCCTGCCCTCCGCAGCAGTCCGCAACCGGATCTCCCATCACCACGAACTTCGGAAGGTTATCGTTCAGCGAGCCGAGCCCGTAGTTGGCCCATGCTCCAACGGTTGGAAAGAATCCATCGACGCGATGTCGACCGGTATGAAATTGAAGCTGCGCCCCGTGGTTACTGTCTTCAGTCCACATCGAACGAATGAGGCATAAGTCATCAGCAGACTCAGCCACGTGCGGCCACCAGTCGCTGATTTCCAGCCCGCTCTCGCCTCGCTTTTGATATCCGACCTGCAGAGGATAAATCTCGTTTCGAATAAAGCCGTTGTTCGGATCGAAAGCGACGACCCGTTCGTTGTCCAGAAACGGCGACTTCAGCACATCCGCATACGGAGTTTCATCGATCGTCTTGCCCGAATACTTGTTGAGCGCCGGCTTGGGATCGAACGATTCCATATGGCTCGTCCCGCCGATCATGAACAGCCAGATGACACTCTTCGCACGCGGAGCAAGTTGAGTCAGCTTCTCTGCAGACAAAGCTTCCTCTGCAGTCATAGCTGCCAGTGCGAGACTCCCGAAACCGAGCCCCATGTCTTGCAGGAAAGCTCGTCGAGCGAGTGTTTCGGCATTCATACTTTACGCTCCCGGAAACAAATTGACTCAATCAGTGTGGCGCGACATCGACTGCTGTGTCTGGTTTTGCAGGCTGACTATCGAACAGAAACGAAGTCGTTGTGATTCAACAGAACATGGACAAGACTCTGTCGTGCTCTGAGAGCAACATCGACGTCCGCCTTCTCCTTCTCAGTCGACTCGGATACCGAATCATCGGATTGCGCATCTTGATCTCTGAGCAAGCTCGCTTGTCTTTCGAGGAATCCTCGACACGCTTCGCGTTCTTCCTCAGAACACGGTCGACACAGAACACTCTCGAAGACAGCGTTGATAAATTCATCTCGATCAAGTTCTTGGGTTTGGAGTTTGATCGCCAGATGCTTCGACGCTGACTGTGTTAAAGACGAGTTCGACAAAGCGAGAGCCTGTTGAGGAATGATGCTTGTTGAGCGCTGATAACATTCCGCAGGGTTGGCTGCGTCGAAAATCGTCATCATCAACATCTGTTTTTCGTAGGCATGCTGAAAGTACACGCTGCGCCGGAAGACTTCTTCACCTTCACCGTGTGCAATTTCCGGCCCTCCGAGAGACTCATCGAGTTGCCCCGAGACGAAAAGCATCGAGTCACGAATGATTTCCGCTTCAAGTCTTCGAATGTTTGCTTTCCAAAAACATGCGTTCTCCGGATCAATCGCTGCATTTTCTGCCAACACATCCTGATCGTCAGTTGATGCGAGCTGATAGGCATCGGAAGTGACAATCAGGCGATGCAGATGCTTCATGCTCCACCCGGACTCAATCAGCTCACTCGCCAGCCAGTCCAGCAGTTCTGCATGAACCGGAAGAGGTGCTCGCAGCCCGAAGTCGCTGGGACTTTCAACTAACGGAGATCCGAAGTGACGCAACCAGACATGATTCACAGCGACGCGTGCGGTCAGCGGATTGTCAGGATGGGTGATCCATTTCGCGAGAGCAGTTCGGCGACCGGTGCTGGTCTCCGGATAGTGTTCGCCTACGGGAGTGAACTTCGCGTCCGTTTTCGCAAGATCGCTGATCTTCTGTCGCTCTTCTTCCCTCGCTTTGTTCAGTTCACTGACGAGCTTGTCCTTCGCTTCCTGCTTCTCTTCTTTCTCGGATTTTTGAAGTTTCCGCCAGGCGAGGAACGTCTTTAATCTGGCTTGAGCTGCATCGGATCGTCGTTCAATTTGAGCAGCGAGACTGGCGAGGCTCTTGAAAGCTTCTGATGATTCATCGTCGATCCTGGCTTTCTCGGCGTCGTAACGTGCTTTCAGTGATCGTCGCTCCCAGTCTGCAGCCCGAGCGGCGTAGCTCGCCTCAAGATGGTCATCGTCAAGCTTCTGAGGGAACTCGGGAACTGATGGTTCGATCCTAGGAGACTCAGCCGTCGCTGGAGTCGGTTCGATGTGTTCAAACTGCTCCAGCCTTTCGCGGGCTTTCTCGAGTTTTGTATCGGCCCGCGCCATGTCTTCTTGTTCAACAGTTTCAATCAAAGCTGGCACAGAAGCGGTCGCGGGGAGACTTACCGAAGTCACATCAAACGGAATCTCAAACGAGTTGAAAACGTCTGGAATGATCGAAGTCGATTCATCCGGTTGGCGTTCGTCGCCTCGGATGAACAGGAACGTCTCAGCCTCGAGGTCCTTGTCATAGATGCGGGGAATCCCGTTCTTGCTACGATCGGGCTGGCCAGCGATACGGTCGGTTCGAACATTGATCGGCTCGAAGATCGCCCGCATCGAGTAATAGCTCGTCTGCGACACGGGATCGTATTTGTGATCGTGGCAGCGAGCACATGCGATCGTCAGCCCGAGAAACGCTTTCGCGGTGTGCTCAACCGTTGAGTCGAGCCAGATGTTGCGATTGCTGACATGATAATTTCTCGCGAGGAAGCCAGTCGCCCGGAGGATTTCAGGCTGTTCGGGATACAACTCATCACCAGCGATCATCTCGGTGATCATCTGGTCGTAGCCCTTGTCGGCGTTCAATGACTCGATGATCCAGTCTCGCCAATGCCATAGATGCCGTTGGCTTCCGCGCAGTTGATTCTTGTATCCATCCCAGTCGCTGTAACGCCAGACGTCCATCCAGTGACGTCCCCAACGTTCTCCGAAATGTTTGCTTTCGAGAAGTTGATTGACGACCGACTCGTAAGCTTCCGGAGAAAAGCTTTGCTGGAACTGCTGCTGTTGTTCCGGAGTCGGCGGAAGCCCGGTTAAGTCGAGGGAAACGCGTCGGAGAAGAGTAAAGGCATCCGCAGGGGCAACTGTCTTGACCCCGACTTCGCTTCGTTTCGCAGCCAGAAACTGGTCGATGGGATGTGAGTTTGCATCGGTATCAGCTTCAGGAATGTCCGGTCGGAGAATCGGTTGATAAGCCCAATGACTCTCCGGAGAAGCTTGCCCTTGTTCATCTTCCGGGGCTGGCATCCCCTCGTGAATCCACTTCTTCAGGGCGGTGATTTGCTCCGCGCTCAGAGCCTCTCCTTCACCTTCGGGAGGCATTCGCAGATAGTCTTCTTCCGCTTCGACACGTGCCAGAAGTTCGCTCTCGTCCGGAACTTTCGCGATAACGATCTCTCCGGAGTCTCCCCCTTGAATGATCGCTCGGGCAGTATCGAGCCGGAGTCCCCCTTCCTGCTTCAACGCACCGTGACAGCTGATGCACTTCTCAGTGAAGATCGGTTTGATCTCATCGAGGTAATCAACTTGTGCGGAGGCTGCTTGGCAGACCAGTGAGAGAAAACACGTCAGGAGGGACAGCGTGGAGTTTCGCATGGTGAGGAACCATCTCGTCGCAGGAGGGAGCGCCTTCCGAAGGAAATTGCTAGTTCCACTCTATCAGTCGAAACGGTCGAATTGAAACCCAAACGCAAAAATCGATTCCTCAATCAGCTCGACATCAACGATTCTCCCGACTCTGCGGTCTATTGTCTTCAAACCATCGACCGGTCGAACCGGGATCGTTGACGATCAGGGCGAAGCACTTACTCAGCGCTCGCATCCAATTGAATTCGTGTGACCGAAATCTTCCCCGAGAAACAAACATCAACATCACAACCGGGTCGACGTCCTCTCTCGCGATATATTCCTCGATACATTGCCCCTTCAGCGGTCCACTCGTACGTCAGATCGACCTGACTTGTATCGTGTCGACAGAAGACGATTTCAGGAGTCACATCCCCTGCAGGGAGTGCGGGAAAGTTGACGTTCCAGAATTGCCCCGGCTTCAATTCTTTGTCAAAGAGCACATTCAGCACATGACGGGTCCACAGCGTTGTCCGTTCCCAGTTCGGCGGACTGACTTCGAGGTTGATGTACTGTGAAAAGGCTATCGCCTTCTTTCCAGAGATTGCTGCTTCTCGCGCTGCCGCAGCAGTTCCAGACATGAAAATATCGCCAGCAAGATTTCCTCCATGATTGATTCCGGAGAGGACCCAATCCGGGTCCGGAACGAGTTTCACTAATCCCAGGCGAGTGCAATCTGCAGGCGTCCCGTAAACGACATGCAAGTCGTCTGATCGGGAATCGACACGAATCGGCGCCTTGTCCGTCACGCGATGTCCGCAGCCCGAGTAACCCTGATCCGGAGCAACAATCGCCCCTTGCCCGAAAGAACTCGCAGCCTCTTTAAGTGCCAGAATTCCTTCTGCATCAAAACCATCATCATTGGAAATCAGAAACTTCACCGCTCACTCCAGCTGTTTGTTGCATTGATCGCTCTTCGCGATTCTTGCTGCTTCCGCTCATTGGACAAGAACAAGAAACGAGAATTTCACGTCACTTCAATGAATCCGATTCCGTTCATTTACGATTTCCTCATCAAACACGAAGTGAAGCTGCGAACTGGTCGTCTTGATCACCAAAAGGCAGTCAGACGAAGCTTCTTCAACAAACCACTTCCGGAGCGTCGGAAAAGCTTCGCAAGCTCAGTGACTTTGATGGGGCTCAGAGCGGACGAACACCGCCAAAGGCAGCGAAACAGGTGTTGCTGTGAAGAACGTCGATCGACTCGAAACCGGCTTCGCGGAGCCAGAACAACTGCTCGGGAAGAGACCGGGGGGAGTCCTCGACTTCGATGTATTCGAAGACGTGATCTCGATACTCCGCATCTTTGAGTTGGGTCAGGTAGTCACCGTATCGTGCCCACATCAATTGATGGACAGCAGCCGATTGGTACTTGACCAAATCGAAAATCCAAAACGAACCGCCGGGGCGAAGCGAGTCGAAGATCTTCTTGAGCGTCGCTTTCCATTCCTCTTCAGATCGCAAGTGATGCAGAACCGCCGCTGCCAGAACGACATCAAACTGCCGCTGTGGAAACGACCACTCTCTCAAGTCAGTCTGTTCAGTTGATACCTGCGATGAGTGAGAGGACCGGATTCGTTCGACAGCTCGATCGAGCATCGGCTGACTGAGATCAATCAATGTGACCTCGCGAATCGGAACTCCTGTGTCGAGCAATCGCAGAGAGAAGTTTCCGGCCCCGCAACCTAAGTCAAGCAGGGACGATGCTTCCGGTGTGACTGCCGCAGCAGCTTGCGCAATCAAGTCGAGCGAAATAACAGCATCGACCGTCGCAGACTGGCCGGTTTCAAGATTGGAAAACCGCTCGACATCAGCATCAAAACGAGCACGAATGTCTTCGACAGAAGATTTGGGTCGCATGGCTTCCACTTGCCCTGTTGTTGTGATTCAAGGAAATTCTCAACGCGATTGGTAGCCTCGCGTGAGCAATCGAACACTCATCACAACGAAAGAGGTCAGACGTGCACAGAGGGTTCACGCAAAAGGACTAAATTCCAATGCGACTCAGTGCGCTGGCAACTCGACCCACGATTTCTGCCAGGCGCGGATGCGATTCTTCGAATTCATCAGTCAGACCGAGAAGCTGGTCGATCATGCTTTCCTGCTTCGACGAGCTGACAGGCTCCGGTTGCTCCTCAGTTTCCGCTGCACAAATCCGATCAATGTCGGAAGAGAGCTGTTTCAAGAGTGCCTGAGTTTCGGGATCGACCTCTTCCCGCGAATTTGCCAGTTCCTGGTGCAATTCGTTCAGGGTTTCGATCAGTCGCTTGCGTTCCATAGTTCCAATCTCGTTAATGCCGTCAAATTATCGTAACGAACTGATCATCATTTCGTCGAGTTTCGGCATGCTGCGAACTCATCGACATTGTCGAAACGTCTCAGTTGCTTGGCTATTCGAAGGAGTTTCGAACGAGCTTCGGGAATTCATCTCAGCCGAGCGGAATTGGCAGCGATAAGAGAACTCACGACAAAGCAAAGTCGCCGAGTATGCAAATCAGGCGACGTTTTGGCCTCGCACCGGCCCCAAGTGAAGCTGTCCACCCTCAGCTTGCTGTTCGAATTGCTCGATCTGATCGAGTGCAGATTCCAGCTGAATCACAAGCTCGCGAATGACGTGCTCAGCCTTGTGACGATCAGCCAGCCATTGCTCACGAGCAGATGCCAACTCTTCCTCTCGCATTCGAACTGATTCCACTTGCTGTGAGAGATCTTCGAACACAGCTTCGAACGTCGACGACTGATCGGTTTCGTCGGTCTCTGAAATTGTTGAGTGTTCGATACGATGCTGGATCAGTTGATGTGTTTCGCGAAGCCGCTCGAACAGGTTTGAAATCTGAATACTCGTAACAGAATCGGCGAACAGAGAACTTGAGGCGTTCGCTCCATATTCCGATTCCGGAGCCGTTAGCTCAACGAACTGGCTGATCAGTTGCTGAACGGTTCGATACTCATCGTGAATTTCGCTGTCGAGTTCTTGAAGTTTTGTTGTTGAAATCGCTTTCTGCTGCAGCCACCGAAATCGTTCTTCGGCCAACATCTTGCGACCTTCCGCCAGTTCAAATTCTGCTTTCCTGCGACTCTCCGAAAACTCTTCCCGTTCCTGATCGAGTGACTGTTCTCTGAGGGACATCACGTCGCGATAGCGCCGCATTTGACTTAAACGCAGGCGAATTCCCTGTTCGACTTCTTCACGCCAGATCATCTGCTTCTGACGGGTCTGTTCCAGCTTGGCTTTGGAAGTTTCTAACTCTCTTCGCACGCGATCCAAGTGGCTCTCGTGAAGCGTTGTCCGCTTTTTGAAATCGATCTCTCGCTGCTGCAATTGCTGTTCTCGCAGATCGAGGGCAGCAATTTTCTGAGTTCGGAACTGCTCCGTCTTGACTCGCTGAAGTTGCTCCTCTTCTGCCAGACGAGCCATCGCTTCATCAACGTGAGATCGGAATCGCTCACGGTCCGCATTGAGTTTCGAAGTGGTCTGTTCGAGTTGTTCTCGTTCGGCTTTGAGCTGATCTTCGACATCCTTCTTATGCCGTCGCACTTCGTCAAACAGTTCTTCTCGACGGGCTCGCTGCTGGTCGTTGAACTCGCTTTCTTTCTGTTCGAGACTCTTGTCAAACTCGATTCGCAATGACTTGAGTTCTTCGTTGAGTTCCATGCGCTGTTGATTGAGCGTCTGCTGAAACCTCTTTGTCTCAGCGTTGAGGTCGTTCCTCTCCTGATTCAATCGGACTCGTTCGAATTGGAGTTGCAGCTGAGACTCTTGCAGCTGTGAGGCTGCAAAGTCTTCCAGTTCGTGGCGACGTGCTTCCAGTTCCGCTTCAAATGACTTTCCTCGCTGTTTGAGATTCGCAGCCCACTGCGTTTTCTCCTGTTCGAAGCATTGACGCTCGTCGGCAATCGACGCTTGCAATTGATCGAGTTCCAGTTGTCGTCGCTCGAATTCTTTTTCAACTTCCTGACGAACTTCTTCGAGTTGGTGAGCGCGAAGCGTTTCCAGTTGCTCGCGCTGCTTTGCGGACTCTGCTTCCCACTCACTGACCGCTTTCTGAAAGTCTTCACGATCCCGTTCGAACTGAAGTTCTCGCTCGGCGAGATGACTCTCTTTTTCCCCGTGTCGCTTCGCGAACTCTGACCGAAGTTCCTCGAACTCGCTTTCTAGCTTCTCTTTCTCTTCAGCGATTTGGCGATCGCATGCTGCTTCCCAGGCAGTTCGCTGCTCAGCAGATTCTTTCTCCCATTGTGCGACTGCCTGTCGATGACGATCGGACTCCGCTTCGATCTCTTCTCGTTGAAACTGAAGTCGCGCACGCTCTTTGGCTAATTCTTGAGTTGCAGCAGACTGCTTCTCTGCAAACTCGGTTTCAAGAAGACGACGATGATGGGCGAGTTGCGTTTCGTGGTCTTCAACCAGCTTGGCCCGTTGAGAGGCAGACTCGTCCCGAAACTTCTCAACAGCCTGTTGATGCTCTGCTTGCTGTCGCTTCAGTTCAGCCGTGTCTCGTTCGCACTCGAACCTTGAGCGTTGGAGTTCTTGCTCTTGTTTCGCAACTCTCTGCCCAAACTCGGTTTCGAGTTCCCTTTGTTTTTCCGCGAGAATTCGCTCGTGTTCGCTCAGCAGGTCAGCCCGCTGCTGCTCCATTTCGAGCCGAAACGCTGAAGACGATTTGAGATGCTCTTCGCGCTCACGTTGGAGAAACTGTTCACGATCATTGAGCTGGCGTCGCTGTTGATCGAGTTGCTCTTCTGCGGCCGATTGTTGTTGCTGAAACTTCTCTTCGAGTTCGCGTAGACTCTCTGCGACCTGACGCTTATGAGAATCGAGAAGTTCAACCTTCTGGATTTCAAGATTCTTCTTCTCGGAAGCAATCTCGTTCTCTTTCGCCTGTAGAACTTTGGCGAGCTTTAGAATTTCACTCGATCGCTGCTCCGCAGTGATGAGTGCGCGTTCGCGGACTTCCAGACTTCGGGTGCGTTTTGCGAGCGTACTTTCCCGGTCCGCCAGAAGAGACAACGCCTCCGAGACGCTCCGCTCCTTTCGATCGAGTTCATCCATTTGGGTCTGCAACATGGTGAAAATTTCACTCGCCTGTTGCAGACGTTGATCATCCTCTGAATCGAATGGAACCGGGTAATCAGCGGGTCGGTCCGACATGGGGCATCCTTTCCCCGAAGCGAGTTTGACAACCCAGTGAAAATAGCCGACTGAGATCGAACGCCGTGAACGGGCTGTTCGTCGGACTCAATCGGCTCTCCACCAAGACTTATAGATGTCGGTCGAGGACTTCAGCAATACGTTCCTGCTGCTGCAATCCGAGCATGCGATCGACTGGCTCGCCGTCTTTGAAAACGATCAAAGTCGGGATGCTGTTGATCTGATAGTTGATCGCTGCCTGACGATTTTCGTCGGTGTTCAGCTTGCCGATTTTGACTTTGCCAGCGTATTGATCGGCGAGTGCCTCAATCGTTGGAGTCAGCATTTTACAAGGGCCACACCATGGCGCCCAAAAGTCGACGAGGACGGGTTGACTGCTTTCCAATACGTCTGACTGGAATGTATCGTCGCTGAATTCGGCCAAGTTTTCTGCCATGACTCTCTCCTATGGGATTGCCCGCTGATACAGCCTTTATGTCGCTGCATGTTGGTTTCGGGGCGATTATAGATCTGGTGTATGCAGTGTCAACGACCTTTTGAGGCCGCACATTGACACAAACCTTTTTGGATAAACAACTTGCTGCCCAGTAGCGGGTTTGATTGAATCGGCTGGACAGTTGCAGAAGTGGATGTACCCGGATTCAGTTCCGCAATCAATACCGAATCACCTTTCGAATCGCGAATCCGCCGAGGATCATCACGAGCACATTGGCGACCCACATCGACCAGTCTGGAGCGATCGTCCCGTTTTTGGCTTGCGACATCAATCCCAGCGTCAGCGGGTAGTATCCGCACACGATGGGAAGGAAGCAAAACAGGAAGCTCGTCGCGAATTGAGACTTCCCGAGCATCACCGCAACCGGCACTCCTAACAGAGTGAAGAAGAAACAGCTCAGCGCCAAGGAACAGCGACTGTGAACTTCCGTCCGAAGCTTAAAAAACCGTGACTGATCGGTCGCCAGGGTTTTGGAGCGTTTGACCGCATCGGTGACAAGCCTTCGAAAGTCGGCACCCGCCAGCGAGAGGAAAACTTCCGTCGCTTGAAGCTGCTTTTGACTCTCCCGGAAGCGTTCGATCTTGTCGAGCTCTCCATATATTTCTGTGATCGGGATGTGTCGTGCTTTGCGATCTCCCATATCGGTTTCCCAGCGGAATCGCTCGGATCGTTCTCCCTGAAAATAGACGCGGCTGTCATCGGGGAACTCAATGAAGCCATTCTTGAGTTGAACGAGAATCTCCTGACGCTCGACACTCAATCGAATTCGGGCCAGTTCCGCCTGCGTCGTGACGCCACCCTTCCCTTTAGAAAACTGGATCACAGGATGGATGAGCGTGTGGCCCTCAACGTCTGCCACATTGATATGCAGCCCGAGTTTTCGATCGCTGTATTGAAGCTGTGACTTGAGCCGCTCCATGAACAACTCTTCCATCACAGACACAACATGCTGTTCGATGCGGGAAATCGACCACGGGATGAGTCGGTCGGTCAGCACAAGTGATCCGACGCTTAAAGCGAGTCCCAACGCGAACGCTGGCCACATTAGTGAAACTGGATGAATTCCCGCCGCTTTGGCCGCGATCACTTCCTGATCACCCGACAAGCGCCCGTAAACCACACTCACGGTCAGCAGCATCGCTGCCGGAATCGTGAAAGGGAGCAAACTGGGGACGATATATGGAAGAACGCGAACCGCATGCTGCGGAGTGAGTCCAAGTTCGGCCGCCTGTTGAAAAACTCCGACGAAGACCAGCAGCAATGTCATCCCGGCAAGAATCGAAAGGAAAACCTTGATTACTTGACCCAGAATATATCGCTGGAGAAGTCGGGACATCGGGAGCATGGGTCTGACGATTCGTATCCAGGCGGGGTCTGGCAGACGGAACAACTGCAAGAAAAGGTTTGAAACGCAGCGAGAACCTCAGGCGAATCAGGTGCCGGTGATCCTTGAGACAGATCAAACCCCTTTCGTTGGGCCTACATAGAGAAATTTTGCGGATCTGGTCAAGATGGAATCAGCCCAGAGAAGCTGTTGGAAAATTGGGAGCACAGAATCCGGCTCTCAATCTTGCAACTCGATCAATGAACATCTATCTTCCGCATGCGCCAGTGGGCGGCAATGATTTTGTTGCCCCGATTGAACGGAGAGATGGCAGAGTGGCCGAATGCGCATCATTGCTAATGATGTGTCCCTGTCAAAGGGGACCGCGGGTTCGAATCCCGCTCTCTCCGCTTCTTTCTTCTTTCACAAGTGCTTGTGAATTCGCACTCTTGGCGATCTCAGCTCCAAAGACAGATACCCGCTGAGCTTTCCTCGATCGCCCCGCTCCAGCAGAGTTCTCACTGATCTTTTTGCTGCTCTGCGTAAGACTCTCGCGCATTTTCATTGCCGTATCCATCAGCGAAAGCGTATGCGCGAATCCTGCTTCGGCAAAGACTAAGAGAAGCCAGAAGGGAGCACTGAGAGGCTCCCCCATCGCGGATACGATTTAAGCAGTGATCCGTACAGCTTCTGCCAGATCGATTTTTCCCTCGTAAATCGCCCGACCGGTAATCGCTCCGACAAGATTCGGATGCTGTTTCGAGAGTTCGTTGAGCCGGACAATGTCTTCCATGGTCGTGACGCCACCCGATGCAATCACTGGGAATCCACGTTTTGCCAGCTCGACGAAGTCTGACATCGTTCCGTCGTCGATACCCTGCATCATCCCGTCGTTGGCGATGTTCGTGTAAATGACGGCTGCCAGCGGAACTCCAATGAAACGATTCGCCAATTCCAAAGCGGACGTTTCCGAGACATCGAGCCAACCTTCCGTCGCCACCATCGAGTCTCGGGCATCGAGTCCGAGGCAACATTTATGCGGGAACTTCTCACACACTTCCTGAAACCATTCGGGCTGTTTGAGTGCTTGCGTTCCGATAATGACTCGATCGATTCCGACGTCGTTCAACATCTCAGCGACGGTCTCTTCGCTGCGAATTCCGCCACCGAGCTGACAAGGAATGTTCACCGCTTCAACGATTCGAGAAATCACATCGAGATTGACCGGTCTTCCTGCTTTCGCCCCATCGAGATCGACCAGATGCAACCGCTGGCCTCCTTCAGACTCCCAACGTTGAGCCATCGCGACGGGATCATCGCCGAAAATCGTCTCCTGATTGTAGTCGCCTTGACGCAAACGGACGCACTTTCCGTTTCTCAGATCAATGGCTGGCAGAATTTCCATGACTTCTCCGGTCCGCACGCATGAGCGGAATGCTTGTAGTTTTTAAGTGCTTTCTTCGGC
This sequence comes from Thalassoglobus sp. JC818, assembly GCF_040717535.1. Taxonomy (NCBI): domain Bacteria; kingdom Pseudomonadati; phylum Planctomycetota; class Planctomycetia; order Planctomycetales; family Planctomycetaceae; genus Thalassoglobus; species Thalassoglobus sp. JC818. The sequence continues at coordinate 527,993 of NZ_JBFEFI010000003.1, read as the reverse complement.
GACTCGCGAGAATAGGTTCTTACGTGCGTATTGTCAGCCCATACGCGTTTGAGAATCAAATCTCGGGCTGTGGAAAGCTGCGAAGACATCAAACGACGGCTTCTTCGACGATCTGAAATGTTCTTCTCGCTTGATGCTGCGTCCGGAGATGGGACCGATCTTGACGTTTTTTTTGAAAGATCGTTAATCTTCGCGGGCGTTTTCGACCTGGTCTTCACGAACGTGCGCGGTCCGACACATCACAGTGTTGAGCTGAACTCTTCTGGCGATCCCAAAGGAATGTGTGAAATGTCCTCGCCTCCGATTCGATTTCGCAAAAAGATGGACCTTTTGCAGCTTTGAGCCGACCGAGGCCACAGCTCGGGAAACGGATATCATGAGCCAAGCCTACACGCAGAAATTCAAACACGTCACTCGAATTGTCGACGCGTTTCACCAGAAGACCCATCAAGAAAACGAAGAGAGTCGCGATCCAACGATCCGCTTCTTCTACACGCTCCTCGGCATCCATGTCGTTTTCTGGACGATTCTGTCCACGATCACGCAGCCAAATCTTCCCACGGAAACTCTTGAAATCCTGACATTGGGGCAGTCCCCAGCCTGGGGATACTTCGATCAGCCACCGCTTTCGATCTGGGTGATGTCGATTGTTTCTGCAGTCTTTGCCCCAGCTGCATGGCCTGCATATTTGATTGCTCAATTGTGTATCGCCACATGCCTGTGGGCAGCGTGGAAACTCGGCCGAGAGTTTCTTCATCCATGGACAGCCATTTGCGGAGCACTTGTTCTGGAAGGCTGTTTCTTTTTCACGATCGGCTCTTCCGCCCTGACGAGTGCTCACCTCGCAGGAGCAATTTGGGCGCTGTCCATCGTTGCGGCTTACAAGGCTTTTCAGCTGGAAAATCGCCGCGACTGGGTCATTCTTGGTGTTCTCCTTGGGTTGGGAATGTTGTGCCACTACAGCACGGTCCTGCTCTTCTGGGCGATGTGTGCATTCTCCTTGATGAACTACAAAGCCCGGCGATGCTGGGACACTTCGTGGCCATTTCTCGCGATTTTGACCGCCGGTCTGATCGTTGCTCCGCACCTGTTCTGGTCCTGGTCGAATGACTTTCAGACGTTTTCGACAGCCTTGCACAGCTGGGACTCTCTGAGTGCCCACGTGGTATTCGCGCTGCGATTCATCATTCGACAGCTTCTGGCCGTCGTTCCGATCGCTTTGCTCCTCCTCCCGATGATTCAGGCTGTGCAATTCGGCGACGAATCCAGCTACGACAAAGAAAATCAGGACTTCGCAAAGCAATACCTTTTGGTCGTGACTCTTCTCCCGGCTGCCTCAATGCTCGTCCTGGCTGGATTGGTGGGGGTCGACCTCGGAGCCACCGGACTGACTTTGTGGACGTTCGCTGGTCTTTCAATTTTGTTGTGGTGTGATTTGCGAGAGTCAAAAGCTTCGTGGAGACGCGTTTTGCTCAGTTGCGGAGCGGCTGTCGGTGCCTTCGCTGCCCTGCTCGTGACCATCAACACGATGATGCCGAAGATGATCACTTCCACAGCCCCTTCAAGTGTTCACTTTCCGGGAAAAGATCTCGCTCAGCAGGTTCGGAAAATTTGGGCGGATCAGGACTTCAAGCGGCCGCTCAAGATCATCGGCGGGACAGCCAATCTTGCCCAGAACGCAAGCTGGTACAACGGAACGTTTCATCGCCCGCTGGCCTTTAGTGAACTTGATCCGAAGCGAAGTTCCGGGTTGTCACATCGTGATCTTGTGAAGACCGGAGGCATTCTCCTGTGGAGCGATGACACTTCTGAACAGTACACCGTCGACGCTCTTTCGATGAAGCTCGGTGCAGATCTGAACGGACAGATTCACTACGGAACGCAGCCACTCATGCTGCAGTGGCAAACAGCTGCTGATCAGGCTCCGATCACGGTCCATTGGGCAGTCATCTCTCCTCTCGTTGAGAGTGACGAGACAGTCGCTCTAGAAGCGAATGATGCAACAGAAACGCCAAGAATTGCGGTCCGCTAAGCCAACAAGCGTCGATTTCGAGAGGCCGAAATCGAGCTCAAGCCTGTTTCGTGGTACTGGGTAAGAGCGTTCCCTCACGCGGCGGCTTGATCGCCTTCTTCGTCTTCAGGCTCTGCGATTTCTGCAGATTCCGGTGAGCTTGCGTCGTTGGGTTCAAGCTGCAACGTAGCGTCGTCGGTTTCTTCAACAGTTTCGTCAGTTTCTGACTCGCTGATCTCTTCCGGTTCCTTCGGTTTCAACAGCTCCGCCATCGGAAGTTCGTTGACATTCGAGAGGCCGAAACTCTCCAGAAAGATTCGCGTTGTCCCATAAAGATAAGGACGGCCCAGCGAATCATCTTCGCCCACGACTCTCACCAGATTCTTGTCGAGAAGCTGCTTGATCATTTCGGACGCCTGAACGCCGCGAATGGCTTCGACATCTGCTCGCGTGCAGGGTTGTCGATAAGCGATGATCGTTAGTGTCTCCATAGCTGGCGGAGAGAGCTTGAGATGAGCCTGTCGACTGTGAACACGATCCAGCCACACAGAAAGCTGCGGGCGCGTCAACAGCTTGTAGCCGGAAGCAACACGTTCGATTCGAAACGCTGAACCAGACACATCGTACAACTGATTCAACATGTCGATCAGCGAAAGTGCTTCTTTGTAGTCGGCAAGCATCGCGACCTGACTGACTTTGCGTGCAGATAGAGCAGAGTCTGCGACGAAGAGAGCTGCTTCCACGCGTGCCATCTTCGGAGATCGATGCCCTGTCGATTCCGGATCAATTGCGACCGAGTCAGCAGATTTCCTTTTGAACTTCTGACGCCATTTCCAACCGGAAACGGCGTCTGTGAAAAGGAAATTCTCCGGTCTTCTCGGTTGGAGTGCGTTAGTCTGAAAAGGAGTCATCTCACGCACACTTCCACAACGAAGAGTCTGCCAACTCGAACGCGAATTCATTCATCCTCTTTCACGAGGGAAAAGCCGTTCGGAAGGTCTTAACTTCTGCCTCTGACTGAATGCGGCTATCGAGTGAATCGCGGAGCGGCATTCGAGTAGGCCTGGGTTGCGTAGTTGCCTGCGATCCATTCATTCACTTTTGTGATGACCTGATTCACAGCGACGAGAGGATCATTTCCTTCCGCTTCGAAACGATGAGTCACAGAAGGAGTCGCAGCGGGGCGATACAGGCAAACAAAGAGAAATGTTCCGGGGTTGGCTCCCGATTCCAGGTGATAGTTCTCGATTCCCAGATCAGCGAGTCGATTGGCTGCGTCCTGCCAGGACAGGAGTTGGATACCGGTTTCGCGTGGGATGTGTCGTGATTCGCCGAGATGAGTGTTTTCATTGGAAGCCAGAGGCGACGAATCTCCGTATGAAACTGGAAACGTCGTTGCAGGATTCGGAGCAGAATGGCCTTGCTGTTGGAAAGCGTTCTGAGCGTGACCAGCTGTCTCTTGCTGAGCAAATGGATTTCTCATCTGCGATGAATGATCAGCCTGAGCGGAATAAGCATCACGAGCGGGAGCGTTCTGAGGTTGTCCCCATTCCGGAGCATGATTTCCCAGGGAATTGCTCGCTTGAGCTCCTTGCGGGCTTCCGAAAGCAGGGGCATTGGATTCACCCGTTTGGGATTCTCCAAAGTGCAATTGAGGGCGGCTGGCAGAAGGCTGACGGAACTGTGCAGGTTGTCCGAGTTGACTGTCGCTGGCCCATTGATCCCCTTCATGAAACGGGTCTCTGAGAACGACCTCTTCATCGGGCGCAGCACTCAGTTGTGCGGATTGCGGGACACCAAAAATGGCGACCAGCGTGCCTGCCGTGAGTGGAACTGACAGCAGAAAAGTAAGAATTGAACTACCGATCTTGCCCATCGTGCGAGACCTCCATGCATTGCACATGCCTTGCCATCCGTCCATGTCATCCGGCAAAGGCATCCCGTTTTTTTAAGGTGGTGAAAAGGTTCAACTCTTTGAACCTGTCCACACACTGAATTCGTCAGGAGCAACGGGTCCGGCTCCAGTCGATCACAATCTCACGTGACGACGAATTCAACGTTGAGATCGGCAAGATATGCCACTTTGTCGAATCGCCACAACACCAATCTGGACAGATCCGACTCGAATTCACACAGCTTGAAGCGTTCGATTGCGTCGCAAGTTGCCCCAGGTTTGACTACGCTGCAGGCTCGAAGTACGGTGAAAATCGTTCATCGACTCGCCCGCCCGTTTGTCTTTCACCAAGACTGAGGAGTCCCGCTTTGCGAAACATCGCCTTTTTCGCCATCACCAGTGCCGTTCTATCGGCGACGACGTGTTCAGTGTCTGCCGAAGATGGATATCGACCTCTATTCAACGGAAAAGATTTCACCGGTTGGCACGGGATGCCACACTTCAATCCTGATCAGTTGGAGGCGATGCCCAAAGCTGAGCGGGAAGCCAAACTCGACGAATGGAATCAGTCGGTCGCAGAACACTGGCGAGTTGTTGACGGTGCGATCGTCAACGATGGACATGGAGCTTATCTGACCACTGATGATTCGTTCCGCGACTACGAACTGCTCATCGAATACAAAACTGTCCCCGCAGCCGACAGCGGGATCTATCTCAAGAATTCTCCACAGGTCCAAATCTGGGACTCGACTGAAGAGAAAAAATTCAATCTCGGAGCAAATCTTGGCTCTGGAGGTCTCTGGAACAACTCCGCCGGCACTCCCGGAAAAGATCCGTCCAAGCTGATGGATAAGCCATTCGGCGAATGGAACACCTTCAAAATTCGTCAGATCGGTGCTCGCACAAGCGTCTGGCTGAACGGCGAACAAGTCGTCAAGAACGCCTTGATGGAAAACTACTGGGACAAGGAACGCATCACACCTTTGCGACCGACCGGACAAATTCAGCTGCAGACACACGGAGGAGAAATTCAGTGGCGAAACATTGCCATCAAAGAATTCACTCCGGAAGAAGCGACCGCCATTCTCATTGAGGAGCGTGAAGAGGGCTTCGAACCGATCTTCAACGGAAAAGACCTGACCGGCTGGGCTGGTGCGACGGACAACTACGAAGTCTTCAACGGAGCGATTCGTTGCCAACCGAAGACCGGCGGGAATCTGTTCACCGAGAAAGAATACAAGAACTTCAAAGTCAGCCTGCAGATCAAAATTCCTGAAGGCGGAAACAATGGCTTGGCGATTCGTTACCCCGGAAGCGGAAACCCAGCCTACGCCGGAATGACAGAACTGCAGGTTCTTGATTCCGAGCATCCGAAATACGCAAAGCTTGATCCTCGGCAGTATCACGGTTCCGCTTACGGCATGGCCGCAGCTGCGAGAGGGTATCTGCGAGAAGCTGGTGAGTGGAACTACCAGGAAGTCACCGTCGACGGTTCACGCATTGTCGTTGAACTCAACGGCAACAAAATCCTCGACACCGATCTCAGCGAGATTACCGAGTACATGGCTGACTCGGCTCATCCGGGAAAAGATCTCGAAGCGGGTCACTTTGGATTCGCTGGTCATGGAGATGCTGTCGAGTTTCGTGAAATCCAGATCAAAGAACTCCCATAATTCCGCAGCACCGTAACTGCTGCCTTTGATGATTCGACTCCTCAAGTGTTTCGCGAAACGTTTGAGGAGTTTTCATTTCTGTTTATGAGTCGTGTTCACGCTTGTTCGTGTGGACAGCGTGTGACAGAATTCTTTACAACCGTTTCATGATTCGTCTCAGTTCGATACTGTGACAGCTCGCTCGCCGTCAGTACGGAATTGATCAGCGAACAACGGATTGCAAAAGTCGTCGGAAAGGATGCAAGCCACATGCGCAGTCGTCTGGCCTCGAACTCGCTTCGGGTTTTCCTGTGTTTCTCGGTGATGTTGACCTCTGGATGCCCCAAGGCCCCGAACTATCGGGAAGTTCTTGAGAATCAGGAAAAACAAGAGGAACAGCTGAGGACTCTCCTCGGCGAAATGAAAGAGGAGCTCAAATCGGAGCTGCTGGCTGAGCTTCGTTCCGAATTCGCAGATGGCTCAATCTCTTCGGAAGCCATCGCTGCTGCGGAACCGGAGCAGGTTTTCGATCCGCCCGCCACACTCGACGATCTCAACACGCAAGTCACCTGGGTCGACAGCCCGGTGATCGACTCTCTCGAGCTCTACCGGGAATATCTGAAGGAAAACCCTCCGGAAGTCAGCGTCGAAGAAGCTTTGAAGCTGAAAAACGACTCCGACGAGAACAACGAGAAGATTATTAGTGCCCTCGGCCAACTCTATGCGACGGATGAAGACGCCGATTTTACAACTGAGATCGTGCGCCATCTGCCTTCAGAAGTAAAGTCGCTGAATCCGTTGATGCAAAGCTCAACCGTGGAGATTGATGTTGTAGGTATGATCAGTCTCGGTTTCTTCAGCTTTGACTGGAATATGGACCCATTCGCTGTCGCCGAATATGTCGATTCATGGCAAACCAGCGAGGACATGCGCTTCGACAAAGTCGTCATTCGCGATGACATCACCTGGTCAGATGGAACTCCAGTCACCGCTTATGATGTCGAGTTTTCGTACCACACAATCCTTGACGAAGAGATTCCCATCCCCGCTGTTCGGACCGGGATGGACGACATCCTTGGAATCAAAGCTTACGACGAGCACACTTTCGTCATCTTTCATAAGAACTCTTTGGCGACCAATGTTTGGAACTGCAACTTTCCAATTATCCCCAAACACATCTATGAAGAGACGATCAAAGACGACAAAACGATGGCCGATTCCGACGCCCACATTAAGTTGGAACAAAAGCCGATCAGCGGCGGCCCTTACACAGTCAAGAGTCGTTCAAAATCAGAAATCGTTCTTGAACGACGAGACGACTGGTACATGCACAATGGAGAGCAGGTTCGCCGCAAGCCGCACTTCAAAACCGTCCGATTCAAAGTCATCACCGATCCGAACACGCAACTGCTCGCGTTAAATCGTGGAGACATTGACGACCTGGAACTCCAGCCAGCTCAATGGGTCAACCAGACGACCGAACCCGACTTCTATCGACTCAACACGAAAGCTCGCGGAACTCAGTGGGTCTACTACTTCTTCGGCTGGAACATGAAGACCCCATATTTCTCGGACCTGCGCGTCCGAAAAGCGATGGCCTATGCAGTCGACTATGACTACATCTTGAACACGTTGCTTTATGGACTTTGGCCTGCCTGCTCGAGTGAGTTTCATCCTGATTCCTGGATGGGCCCGGAAGAAGAACGCACTCCGTACAAACAGGACCTCAAGAAAGCGGTTGCACTTCTGGAAGAAGCGGGCTGGAAAGACACCGATCAGGATGGAATCCGCGACAAGGTTGTCAACGGGAAGAAAATTCCCTTCCAGTTCACGTTGCTGACTCCCAACCAGCCGTGGCGAGTTGATGTCTGCAACTCGCTTTCAAACACACTGAGCCGCATTGGTGTGAAGTGCAACGTCATGCCGACAGAGTTTACGGTCGTGCAAGACAAAACTTCTAAGCACGAATTTCAGGCACTGTTTGGAGGATGGGGAACCGGGACTGATCCCTGGACGACCGAGAACATCTTCAAGACAGACGAAGGACGAAATTACGGCCATTATTCCAACAAGCGTGTGGATGAACTCTTCGACAAAGCGAAAGTCGAACTCGATCGCGACGTCCGTGCCAAGTACTACCGCGAGATTGATGAGATTCTTTGGGAAGAACAGCCTTATTGCTGGCTCTTCTATCGCGGAGCTTTCTACGCCTTCAATAAGAGACTTCGCGGGTACAAATTCAGTCCTCGTGGTCCCTACCACTATGCCCCCGGATTCGACGCCATCTGGGCGACCGCTCAATAATGATTTCCTGCCCGCCTGTACGCTCTTAGCCGGTCGAATTCATGATTTCGTTTCTCGTTCGACGAATCGCCATTGGTGTCGTGACACTGATGCTTATCACGTTCATCATCTTCGGGTTAATCCGGAACATGCCCGGTACACCGATCACGATGGACTTGCAGGATCCTGAAGTTCAGTTCTCCGAAGAACGGATTGCTCAACTCGAAGCAGCCTACGGTCTCGACAAACCGTGGCCACTCGCTTACGTACACTGGTTGGGGAATGCTGTTCAAGGCGACCTGGGGCGTTCTTACAAACAGAAAATTGGCGTCACGCGTGTCATCTACGATCGGCTCGGACCAACATTGCTGTTGTCGGTTCCGTCGCTGTTTCTGGCCTTTCTCCTGTCCATTCCACTCGGAATTTACGCGGGAGCCAATGCCGGATCGACGAACGAACGAATTCTCAGCACGATTCTTTACATGCTTTATTCGCTGCCGAGTTTCGTCGCAGCGCTCTTCCTTCAACTCTGGTTAGCGGTTTACTGGGAATGGTTTCCGCTCGAGGGAATTCAAAGCAACAATCACAACTCGTTGTCGTCGGCCAATCAAATCTTCGACTATCTGTGGCATGCATTCCTTCCAGTCATCTGTCTGACTTACGGAAGCCTCGCCTACGATTCTCGATTCGTCCGAGCCAACCTGCAGGAAGTGCTTCGGCAGGATTACATTCGGACGGCAAAAGCCAAAGGCTTGTCTCCACGACGCGTGATGTGGGAACACGCCTTTCGAAACACGCTCATCCCGTTCGTCACGCTGGTCGGACTGACGCTGCCAACCCTCGTGAGTGGATCAGTGATTATTGAAGGGATTTTTTCCTGGCCGGGAATGGGTCTGGAACTTCTCCAATCGATCAGTGAACGGGATTACCCCGTTGTAATGGGAATCACGCTCGTTTATTCGGTGATGACTCTCATTTCCCAGTTGTTGGCGGATGTGTTTTACGCAGTCGTCGACCCAAGAGTACGACTCGACAATAACTAGAACATTCTCAAACTTGGTTTGCACTCACTCGCACGAGCAAGCTCAGCTTTTTCTAAGTGAGACCGCGCAAGTGAGTGCACCGGAAAGAGCAACTTGCTCTAGTCACTGATGCTTTGCCTGTCCCGCAGTGCTTCGGAATTTTCATGACGGAACCACAGATCACGGAACTGAAATCGATCCCGAAATCTCCAAGCTTCTGGAAAGAAGCCTGGCGGCAGTTTCGTCAGCGCAAACTTGCGATGCTCAGTCTGGGCTTCGTGCTGTTTCTCTCGATTGTGGCCCTCTTTGCACCGGCGATTTCCGGAAGCAAACCGATCGTGTGCAAGTACAAAGGGGAAATCTACTTCCCGATGCTCGGCTACTACTCGCCTCGATTCGAAGCAACTTTCCTCAGCGAAAACTTCTTCGGGAACTATCACGACAACTTGAAGGAAAACGATCCTGACAGCTGGGCGATCTGGCCGCTGCACTTCAGCGACCCGAATCGTCCCCTCGATCCGGATGAGTGGCCCGGATATCCACGCACACCTCAAAGCTCCGCTCCGAATTCGATTAACTGGTTCGGGACGGATTCGAAAGCGACGGATGTCTTTTCGCAGATGGTTCACGGAACGCGGACAGCTCTACTTGTCGGTTTCGTGTCGATGGGAATTGCCTCAGTTATCGGGATCACTCTCGGCGGACTCGCTGGCTATTTTGGAGGATGGACCGATTCTCTGATCAGCCGACTCATCGAAGTCGTGATGTGTATTCCGACGCTGGTTCTGATTCTGGCGCTCGTCGCGGTCATCAACGAGCGGACCATCTGGCACATGATGGCAGTTATCGGAGCGACCGGCTGGACGGGGATCGCCCGCCTGACTCGGGCGGAGTTCTTGAAGCTGAAAACGATGGACTTCGTCTCGGCAGCCCGTGTCCTGGGAGTCGGGCACATCCGAATCATGTTCAAATACCTGCTTCCGAATGCCCTCGCCCCCGTTCTCGTGCCGATCACTTTCGGAATTGCAGCTGCGATTCTCATCGAGTCTGCCCTCAGTTTCCTCGGTTTCGGCCCGGCGAATTCCCCAAGTTGGGGAAAATTGCTGAACTCAGGCCGACAGAATCTGGAAGACTGGTGGCTCATTCTCTTCCCCGGTTTCGCCATTTTTCTCACCGTTTTGGCTTACAATCTGATCGGCGAAGGGCTGCAGGAAGCGACCGATCCGAGGCTGCGAGACAGCGGAAGCATGGAATAACAGGTTGTCGCTGATTACCATCTCGTTACGATTCGAGTTATTCTGATTTCGCACAATTGTTTGGGAGGAGCCGGAGAACTTTCCGGGATGCTCCCGATATGGCAATCTTTTGAAGGAAATCACATCGTCAGAGTACGATGATTATTGCGGTCAATCACAGAAATCCCTTCCTGAGTTGACCGTCTGAAACGGTGATCCCAACAGATCAAGAGAGAACGCCGGCAAGAGCGACAGGCTCTCCGCTTCGAGTCTCAGAATTACCGATAACATTGATAGACGCTGGTTCGCCAGGTCCGGCGTTTGTGGATTCATTGACAATTCCCTGGCAGACAGATCTAAGACAATTCCAGCAATGAGTTCACAGACCAAGCAGCGACGAGTCGTCGTCACCGGTATTGGCGTCGTGTCGCCAATTGGAATCGGACGTGAAAACTTCTGGACGGCGCTCAATGCCTCCCAGTCGGGCATCGGGATGGTCGAGTCCGAAGACCGCCATGTCGCTTTTCATGGTGTCGGAGGAGAAATTCCGGAATTCAACGAGAAGTCTCTGAAGAAAGAGTACTTCACGGAAAAGGACCAGAAAAAGAGCATCAAAGTGATGTGTCGAGAGGTCCAGATGGGCGCAGCTGCGGCATTGATGGCCCTCCGCGATTCCGGGATCGATATGGACTCAATCGACCATTCGCGCATCGGCGTCGAATACGGCGCCAACCTGATGTACTACCCTCCAGATAGTCTCGCCGACGCTTGCAAAAAATGCGTTTCTGAAGACGGAGAGTTTGACTACCGCGAATGGGGTGGGACCGGACTGGGGGCGATGGAACCGTTGTGGATGCTGAAGTATCTCCCCAACATGCCAGCTTGCCACATCGGGATTTTCACTGACTCACAAGGACCAAACAATTCTGTAACGATCGACGAAGCTTCCGCCGGTGTGGCGATGACGGAAGCGTTGAACATTCTCGAGCGTGGTGCCGCTGAAGTCATGATCGTGGGCGGTACAGGCACACGCCTGCATCCTGTGAAAACCCTGCACGCCCGCCTGCTGGATGAACTTGGCTACGACGAAGCCAATATCTCGGCAAGCTGTAAACCATTCGATCGCAACCGGAATGGACAAGTTGTCGCCGAGAGCGCTGGCTGTCTGATTCTCGAAGAGGAAGAACACGCTCTCGCACGAGGGGCAACCATCTACGGCCGGTTCCTAGCTGGAGCGTCGTCCTGTGTCGCTCGTCCCGATGGAACCGCAGATACCCGTCAAGCGGTCACAAACTCACTCAACTCAGCGATGCGTCGTGGGCAGGTTCAACCGTCAGATCTTGGGCACGTTAATGCTCACGGTCTCGGCACTGTCCGTGATGATCAGACGGAAGCAGCGAGCTATCGAGAGATGTTCGGTGATCACGAGATGCCCGTAACATCGTTAAAGGGGTACTTCGGAAACTCTGGAGCAGCTTCCGGATTCCTGGAAGTCGCTGCTTCGCTGCTGGCATTGAATCAGGGAGTGATTCCGCAAACGCTGAACTGCTCTGAACCAGATGATTCGCTGGGAATTCAGGTCGTTTCGGGAGAACATCAACCCACTCAAAACAAGCTGTTCGCCAATGTGAACTTCACCTCATTGGGACAGGCGAGTGCTGTGATTCTGGAAGCGAATTCGTCCGCTTCATAGTCCTGATTCGAGTTCCACTGTCAGACGCTTCCATGTGATACTCGCTGCATTGATGAGACGACCATTGCGCAACCAGTCTTTCGACTATTGAAAGACTGGAGAACCACGTGGACAAAACGACGATCATTATTGCGCAGTTCGGTCGCAGCGACCTGACCTTGAACTGCGTCCGATCTCTCACAGAGCATCATCCGCATCTCGCTGAGATTCTGATCGTGGACGATGGAAGCGGATCGCCTGATGTAGCTCCCCTGCAATCTGCTCAAATTGAACGCTGCACAATTCTCAGTCGCCCGGTCCGCAGCGGTGTGACTTCGTCCTGGAACTTCGCAGCCCGCTTCGCACGAGGCCAGATGCTCGTATTCTTGAACAACGATGTCATCACCACCGGCCTTTGGTGTGACTCTCTGATTGATCCCCTCGCCGACAATTCCTGTGTGATGACTGGTGTCGAGCGACGTCCGGCCGTTGAACTTTCAGATTCAATTCGTGAAGCATGGAAAATTGATTCGCTATTGTCGGGGTGGTGCTTCGCGATTCGACGTGAGTTCTTCGCTCAATTGAACGGCTTTGACGAGAAACTTCAATTGTACTTTTCTGATACCGACCTTCAGTGCCGTTGCCTGGCTCAATTTGGCCACGGTGCGATTCGCACGGTTGAAAATCTTCCGCTTCAACATCTGGGTCAGCAGACGACGAAAGACCTCCCAACTCGCTCCCAACAATGGAACGATGATCGAAACCACTTCGAAAGGAAGTGGAATTGTTCACCGAGCAAAAGCAGCTCATGAGAATCGCTCAAGTCTGCAACGTCGGAGAAATCTGCGGGGGAACGGCGGCGTGCGCATGGTCCATCACTCTCGCCTTCCCCGACGTCGATCACACGGTCATCTTTCTCTCGCCTCCGAACTCGCGAACCGTTGAAGCCTTTCAGCACTGCCAGTTTCATAGCGCGAAGTCAATCACTGACGGAATGATTCGCCATTTGAATGTCGATCTAGTGATCCTCCACAACTCGACACCAAATCGGGTTGCGCAGATCCGATCGACACCCAGCATTCAATATCATCACTCGATGGGCTCCCGGACTGCGGCGGACGTTCATCTGGCATGTTCGAAATGGCTGCATCAACGGACACCTCAGTCGACTCAAGTCCTCTGGCAACCGACTCCAATTCCGATTCAACGCACCGACAATCCATCGCGTAACGCGGCAACCAGCCTGCGCATCGGTCGCATTTGCACACCCGACGATCGAAAGTGGCCACAAAGCTTGATCCCTCTCTATGAGCGACTCGCGGAAAGCTTCAAAAACGTGGAATGGGAGTTTATTGGCGCTCCGGGGACTCTACGAGAATCGCTGCAACATGCCTGTCGGGGCAACGCACGCTTCATCACTGCTGACGTCTCCGCACGGTCAAGATACTGGTCTTGGCACGCACTTCTCTACCATCATCCTACGATCTCAGAATCGTTCGGGCGGACTGTCGCGGAGTCGATGAGATGCGGGACAGTCCCGATTGTGGATCGGAAGGGAGGATTCTGCGAGCAAATCGAATCCGGGAAAAACGGGTTTCTGTGCACCAACCCGGATGATTTCGTCGCTGCGATTCACCAGATTCAGGATCGAAATCACTTGTCGCAGTTGAGTCAACGAGCTCAGGATTCGAGCCACGAAAAGTGCTCTCTGTCAATCTTTCGCAGTCGATTCCTGCGAATCCTCAATCAACTGAGTCTGGGCGACAGCTTCGATGCATGACCGAGACCAAACCTTTAAACGAACTCGTAGCACTCCGCGAGTCACGAACTACGAGCTGAAAGTTTGTCGAGCACATCTTTAATGAGGACAGCCGCGTTCTGGATTGCTTCTGGAGGAATCGTGTGAGGGCCATTGAACTCGAGGAAATCGGCATCGGCTCCCGATTCCTCAAAGAGATTGTACAGCCACTTAGCAGCTTCAAAGGGCAGAATCGGATCGGTGGTTCCATGACTTTGGAAGATTGGCAGGTTCGCGAGAGACGGGGCCAGCGGCCGCCAGACATCTTCATTCAGAATGGTCCCTGACCAGACAATCAGCCCGGCGGGCTTGGCTTCCGAGTGCAACGCATAATCCGTGGCCAGCATCGAACCTTGAGAAAAACCGCCGACGACAGTTTGGCTGATGGGGACATTCAATTCGGTGCAGAGCTCGGTCACGGTCTGAGTGAGAAGCGACCGCGCTTGTGGAAGTTCGGCCGGAGATTCCTGCCTCAGATCTCGGAAGTCACCAGATGAAATCGCTCGATTCAGCCGCTCCATGTCAAGATGCCACCACGCCCGGGAGTCACCAAAACCACCCTCTCCCAACGAAATTGGGGCGTGCGGGAAGGCGAACGTGACTCGCTCACCATCTTCTCCAAGCATCCCCTTCAGATAGTGACCAAGCTGCGCGAGATCGTCACCGGGCGCTCCGAATCCATGACAAAGCACGACAAGCAACTCGGTCCGATCTCCTGGGAAGATGTGACAATTGAGTTCACCAATTCGGCGTTTGGACAGTTCGGACATCTTGCTTCAAAACCTCTGCTATATCATTGATCGAGTTCCGGAAACGTGGAGTCCGGTCGAGAACGTCGCCTCTTGCTGACAGGTTCAACTGTAGCGTGTCGGTCAAACTTCGAAAGCGATGAATCCGTTCCATCTCCAGCAAAAAACGATCTTTCTGATTCTTCATTAAACCAATATGCTGTTCTCAACGGACGAACGCATCACTCCATCTTGGAGCGATGCAGGATCGAAAATTCTTCTGCTGAGAGCACGGTTGTGAAAGGAATCCTCTTCAATGTGGTCTACATTGCGGGGATTCTCTGCGCTCTGCCGTGGCTTCTGTATCGACGATTCCGCTACGGAAAATACCGTGAAGGCTGGCGTCAAAAGTTGTGGGGTGAACTCCCGGTCAGAACCTCTGACGCACACCCATTAATCTGGATTCATGCCGTCAGTGTGGGCGAAGTGATCCAGCTCAAGCAGATTGTCGATGGCTTAAGATCGCTCAACCCGACGCTGGAATTCTTGGTCACAACCACCACAGAAACCGGTTTTCAGGTGGCGAACGAAAAGCTCACCGGTTGTCGCGTTTCTTACTTTCCACTCGATTTCACATGGACCGCCCGCAAAGCACTGAAGCGTGTTCGCCCCAGCCTGATCGTCCTTGTCGAACTGGAACTCTGGCCAAACTTTCTCGCTGAAGCATCACGCTCAAAGATTCCCGTCGCTGTGATCAACGGTCGCATGAGCGATCAAAGCTTTAGCGGGTATCGGAAAATCCGAAGCCTGATCAAACAGTCGCTGCAGGATCTCTCTTTGGTTGCAGTGCAGTCGGAAGAAACGCGAACTCGATTCGTCGAACTCGGGAGCCGAAGCGATCTCGTTCACGTCACTGGTTCCATCAAATTCGATGGTGTCGAAATCGATCCATCCAATCCAAACGCACTGCAACTGCGGGACTTCTTTCAGTTGAAGGAATCGGAACTCGTCTGGGTCGCAGGAAGCACGCAAGCCTCGGAAGAGGAAATGGTCCTCGACATTTACCTGCGACTGCTCGATAAGCTTCCGAAGAGCCGATTGATTATTGTCCCTCGGCATCCGGAACGCGGTCCTGAAATCGCGGAGATGATCGAGCGACGCGGCTTCCACGTCATCCGCCGATCATCACCACGGCAACAAACCTCTGACAATCATCGAACAGCTATTGGTCTTCTCGACACTGTCGGCGAACTGAAAGCTTGCTGGGCATTGGCAGATGTCGCGTTTGTCGGTGGAAGCTTCGGCAACCGCGGCGGACAAAACATGATCGAGCCGGCAGCTCACGGTATTCCTGTCTGCTTCGGTCCGAACACGCGAAACTTTCGGCAAGTCGTCGAGCTGCTTCTCAAAGCGAATGCCGCACAACGAGTGGCAACTTCCTCAGAACTTGAAGAGTTTATCGTACAGTCGCTTACCAACTCGAACGATGCACACGCGATGGGAGAGCGAGCGAAAGAACTCATCTCCGAACAGCAGGGAGCGACCGAAACAACGTGTCAGCTGTTGCTGAATTTACTCGACTGCAGTCAAGCAGATTCCATTGAGCAGTCGAACGCAGCTTGAGCGAAACGCTTCATCCGTAGCGACAATCAAACGCCTGGTCATCGAGTGAATTGAGACTCACTCATTCTTGCATTCGCTGTCAGTAACAAACTCGTACCCCATCTGCTGCAAGCTGGCGCGTAGTTCGGGCTTCTGAAGTTCGGCGACGAACCGTTGAATCGGAATAGTTTGTCGATTCTCGCGGCGGACGACGAAATCGAAGTGCTCGTTTCGAATGGGAATCGTTTCCAGTCCGTACGATTCTGCGACCGATTGGATGGCAACTCCCCAGTCAGCCCGACCTTGAAGCACAGCGGCCGAGACTGCGTTGTGCGATTTCACTTGCATCGAATAGCCGGGAGGTCGATGAATCCCTGCTTCTGACATCAGCCGATCGATAAGAATTCTCGTCCCGCTTCCGGAGTTTCGATTGACCATCGACAAGTCCGACTGCTTGGAAACCTTGCGAAGAAAGTTGTCTTTGTTCGCTCCTGAGAAACGGTCATCATCTTTTCGAAATACGAATGACTGCATCCGCCGATAGCCTTCGATCAACTCGAGGTTCTCATTGAGATACGGCGTGTTGTATTGACCGGTTTGTGGATCGTAGAGATGAATTCCCGCGAGATCACATTCTCCGCGTTCGACGGCCATCAACCCGGCCTCGCTTCCCACGTGCATCACAGAAACTGCACAACCTGTTTGCCGCAGCGAGCTGACAACACGATCCAACCCGGCACAGTGACTGCCAATGATGACGAGTTCATTGGCCTGAATCTCTTCATCGATCAAACTGACTTCGACAAATTCTCCGGCATCGACAATCTCGACGTGTTGAGGAATAACGACGAACCCATCTGCCATGGAAAACGTCGTGACCGAACCCGACCCTTTGCCCATCGGAAAGGCTAACCGTCTCTCGGCATCACCGAAGAGCCGGACAAGGACGTACTCTGTTCGACCTTTGTCTGAATGAACTCGTGCAGGCAGTTGAGCCCGAACTTTGCGGGCAGCGGTTTCTGGAATGCCTGCGAACTGCCGAATGACCGGCGCGACGAACTCATGAAATGTGAAAATTGCTGAAGTTGGAAAACCGGGAAGAATCACGACTGGCTTTCCGTTGGTCACAGCCAGACAGATTGGTTTCCCCGGTTTCAAAGCGACTCCATGAGCCACGATTCCGGGGTTCTGCAATTCTCGAACAACTTGATACGAAAGATCGCCAGCCCCTTTTGATGTTCCCCCTGAGAGTAAAACCAGATCGTATTGAAGCCCCTGTTTCACAATCTCGCGCAGCAACTCTTGATCGTCACGAACACGGCCGAGCAGAATTGGTTCGCCTCCGCACTCCTGAACAGCAGCCGAGAGAATTGCAGCGTTCGAATCGTAAACCGATCCCAATAGGAGCGGCTGCCCCGGCTCAACAACTTCATCACCAGTCGAGATGATGGCAACCTGAGGTCGACGACGAACTGCAACCTGTTCCAGTCCCAGCGAGGCCATCACCCCGATTTCTCGCGAAGTGATCGGTGTTCCTGCCCAGAGAACCGTTTCTCCTTTTGCGATGTCGCTGCCAGCGAACGAAATCATATTCCCCGGCGGCACCGAACGCGTCACAGCTATTCGCGGCGGAGATTCTGAATCCACGACATCCGTGTCTTCGATCATGACAACAGCGTCTGCACCTCGCGGAACAATTCCGCCTGTCGAAATCGGTGTCGCAGTCTGCGGACGGACCACGATGGTCGGAGACTTTCCCGGTAGCAGGGACTCTCCATTGATCACAAGGCTCGCTGGGTCCTCCTCCTGAGCACTGGCTGTATCAATCGATTGAAGGGCAAACCCGTCGACGTTAGATCGATCGAATCCTGGAACATCGATCGGAGAAATGATATCGCTCGCGAGAATGCGTCCGCGAGATTCACCGAGACTGACAGACTCACTCCCGAGCGGTTTTAAATTGAGATAGCTGGTAAACCGCTCCTTCGCTTCATCCCGGCTGAAGACCGATAGAAACTGCTTCTGTCGCGAATCTTTCAGATACTGAGGAGCGTTGTCTGAATCGGTTGAGTCCGGCGATGAATTCACGGGGCTGATTCCAGTTCTGTTTTCATCCACTTCCTGACTCGATGATTCTCGCTGTCGCCGATGTAGATGCTTCCATCTTCTGCAAGACAGATCCCGTGCGGGCGGGCGAGTCGGCAATGGCTTGGAACTCCATCCGGTCCATCACCTTTCATTCCATCACCCACGACAGTTTCGACGCGACCCGTCGCTTGTCGATAAACACGAATCGTGTGACTTTCGGTGTCGGCGAAAAAGAGATCTCCTTCCGGGCTGACAGCCACTCCTTTTGGGCCCGACAACTTCGCTTCCTTGGCTGAAGAAGAATCCGAATACCCTTTCTGTCCGGTCCCTGCGAGGTGATGAATCTTCATCGACTTCAGATCGATCCGATAGAGGGCGTTTCCTTCTCTCAAAGCCAGATAGAGGCTCTGTTTTCCATCGAAATCAAGAGCACGTGGTCCATTGAGAGGAAGATTGGAAACGTGCTTTCCGTCCGGAGTGGGTTGCTTCATCCCGTTGCCTGAGAACGTTTCGATGACGCCGGTTTCCAGATCGACAATCCGAATGCGATGATTTCCGATATCGCAGATATAGAGTTTGTCCTGATCATCAAAAGTGATCGAGTGCGGACGATTCATCTCAGCTTGAACGGCTTGCCCGCCATCGCCTGAGAATCCCGTCTTCCCGGTTCCAGCAACTGTCGAAATCACTGCGGTGCGCTGATCGACTTTTCGGACAACAGCGTTTTGCATCTCAACAAAATACATATCCCCTTTGGAATCAAAACGGATTTCATACGGTTCATTGAGCTCTGCCTCGGTCGCCAATCCTCCATCTCCCGAGTAACCCTTCTTGCCTGTGCCAGCGACAGTCGTGATTTTTCCGCTGGAAGGGTCGATCCGACGCACGACGTGCGTATCAACTTCGCAAACATACAACGCTCCGTCAGGTCCGATCTCAACGCCAAAGGGATTGCCGACTTGTGCCTGAGCTGCGGGACCGCCATCTCCGGAATGCCCGGTCTTTCCCGTACCTGCTATCGTCAACACCTGGCCAGCATCGAGGCTGGAAACTCCAGAAAAGATCACGAGTAGCAAAAGACTCGTTGGAATGTTCACTGTGCTATTGCCTCTCATTCGAGTTGCCTTCGTTCAAGAACAGATCATCAACTCTGCAGTCTGGTCGTTTTTGATTGTGAGCGACTTTCGCCCTCGCAATCGAGTGATCAGTCGATGTGACGAGACGAAAACATGCGATTCTTCTGGTCACACCCAATACGAATTCGTCAGCCATACCTGAACAGTTTCTAATCGTTCTGAGTCGAGCCAGCAAGCAGGGCATAACACTTGACAACGAAGACCGTGGTCGACTCGAGAACAATCCCGGTCGCGTGTTCCTCTTCACGAAAAAGGCCCGAGAGGATGAACTCCCCTCGGGCCTTAAACTGATCAGTAGTTGCGATACGTCTTGCTTTTCGATGAACTCTATTCCGAGTTCGCTCAAACCGACAAGACGCGAACCTTATCGTCCACCTGGATAGCCGGACGTACCGCCCGTACCGCGTGAACGGCTGCCGGAACTTCCGGATCGACGCTTTCTCAATACGCTTCGATCACGACGGCCAGTCGCTCCGATTTCTCCGTACATTCCCATGCCGGAACCGTATCCTCCGTCGTAGTCGCCTTCTCCTCCGTAGCCACCATAACCACCGGCGTAAGGACTTGAAGCTAACGCAGAACGATCAAGGTAAGAGTAAACCTTCTTCTGTTCTTCCATGTACTTCTGCATGTACTCACGCTTGCTGGCCTGCTCTGACTCGTCGTGACGTTCAAGCATCCCGTCGCGATTCTTGACGAGGATCTGACCGTCGTTACGGAACCGATCGCTATATCCACGAGGCAGTTTCAGCTGCAGAGAAGCTTCGACCAATTCTCCAGAGTGGAAGTCGGAATCGATCCGCAAATCTTCGATAGCATCCACCAAGTAAGTATCCGCTGTGAACGTGTACTTCTCTTGCTCCATCGTCTGCTCACCAAGGTCGATCACTTCTGCATCGGCTGTGCCTGCGAGATCCTGCCCCGGATGCACTTCGATCTTCTGGTTCACCATGGTTCCGTACTCGGTATCCCACTGGTAAACGTCAACTTTTGCAGTTGGCAGAACGCGAGTACTGCGTGGGCTGCTGACTTCTGTGAGGAAGAACATCAACTCGTCATCCACTCGCACTGGGTCCGTCACGTTACTCCAGTCAGTCGTACGGGTTTCCCCTTCGACGACGTGTTGCAGTCCACCTGCGTCTGCAATTCGCTTTCCGAAGTTCGGGTTCTCAAGGACAAACCGGACTCGGTACTGATACGACCGTCCAGGCTCAACGCTGAAATCGAAATAACGGAACAACAACAGCTGACCAACTGCGGACAGTCGACCATTGATCCACTCTTCAATCTTCTTCTTGGTAGCCGTTTCGTCTTCAGCACCTTCAGCGATCTCATCGACGAGGGTCTGCATTGTCGGATTGGTTTCGGTTGACTTGTTGCGGCCTCTTCCGCGTCGACCGCTTCCTCCGAAGCTGCTTCCGCCGTATCCGCCTGGATATCCACCTCCGTCATAGCCGCCGCCGTCGTAGCCGCCACCATATCCACTTCCGCCGTATCCGCCCCCATAACCTCCACCACCGTATGGGTTGCCATATCCCATCAACTGGCTTTGCATCTCTCCGGAATCAAACTGGAAGTCATTGAAGCCTCCTCGTTTGACACGTGTTTCCACGATTTGCTTCTTTGAATCAGCGAGCTTTTTGAGCAACGCCTCGTTCATTTTCAGTTCGATTTCCATCTCGTCTTTGCTCAACACGAAGTTCTTAATTCGTTCGTGTGTGGCTGTATTAATCCAAGCTCCAGAGATACGCATTGGAAGCGGCATCGTGATCACGCTGTTGGTAATCACACTGTTGACGACATCGGGTTCGAAACCAGCAACGTTATCCAAGACATCGAAAGCAACATTGATGTCGACCGGTTCCCAAGGCCCCCAGGTTTTTCCATCGGGCTGAAGCATTTGACGTTCGAGTTCGAAGTCAACAATCTGGAACAGAGCGGCCGCCATTCGTGTTGACGTGTTGGTCGCTTCTGCGAACTTCTTGATCTGATCCCAAAGAGGAAAGACTGCTCGGACTGCGACAAAGTGATAGCCCTGTCCGTTTTGTTTTGGCAGACTCGGGCCACTCATACCGGGACCACCAGGACCGCCGTAACCTCCTCCGCCGTATCCGCCCGGATAGGATGATCCGTAACTTGAGTCGTAATCGCCGTCGTACCCGCCGTTGTAGCCCAGTTCGATGGCAAGATCTCCATAGCCTTGAGCCTGACCACTGTCGTATCCACCTGGATATCCGCCTCCTAACCCACCAGCTCCGGCAGGTCGTTCGGCAAGTTCGTCACCGAAGATGCTGTCTTCAGGCTCTTCTTCAGTGGACAGTGAAGCAAGTTCTTCTTCTTCCGAGAGACTCTCTGGCTCATCAGCCATTCTGAGAAAGACTCGGCTCGATGTTGCGATGAGTGACTCTGGAGCATCGAGTTCTGGTTCGCGAACAGGTTCATCCTGCCCTTCAGCCAGTTTGAACATTCGTTCGCTCAGCTCCCAAGGTCGGGGATCGACGCTGGCGTAGAGTGTCCCATCAACAACCGGATCCGTTTCAGTATCCTGAAACTTCTCTCGCTCCTCTTCCGGCCATCGATTACCGGCAAGATTCACTTCGCCAGTGTTGACACGTTGAAGGATTTCCCCCGGAGTTCCCTGATATGGACTCCACTGGGTTCCGATCAATCCCATCAAAACGACAACCACCACAATCCCGAAAACGACTTTCTCGACGTGATTGATCGCAGACTTCTTGATGTCAAACTTCGCCATAATTTACCTCAACCTATTTGGTTGTAGAGCATTCGAAACTGGCTTCTCTTACTCTGTCGCACATCAATGTGCTTCGAACTTCAATGTGCGTTGTCTTGTCGACGCTCACCGGAAGGCGAATCAGAAATCCAACGATTGTGAGATGAACTTGTCACTCGACGCTGTTCGAACTTCTGAGTTTGCCTCCGCATTCTCTCTTCAATCAGTACTTCACATGACCGTTCGAGAGACTCGATGTTTTTGACGCGGTGAACTTCAAATCGTTCCCCGGAACTGGTCACTTTACCAAACGATGTTAAGGCTCTTCCGGAGCCGGAGTTCCATCGTCTGATGTCTCAGTTGTACCGTCAGCCGGAACTGTTTCAGCCTCGACCGTTTCTTCTTCGACGGCTGATTCCGTTGCAGGAATTTCAACTGGGTCGACACTCTCTGTCGCTGGGATTTCCAACGAGTCACTTTCAGTCGCCTCGGGAGTCACAGTCTCCGATTCCATGACTTCAGTTTCTGCCCCGTCGGTTGAGATTGTCGTATCGTCAACGATTGCTCCGTCTTCACCAGCTGTTAGAGCATCGATGATTTCTTGAGGCTGTTTGAACATCGTGATGACGCCGCACAGATCAAGCTGAACGAGATCTGGATGGTTCATTGCTGCGGTTGCGTAGGTAGGCAGATTTGAACTCAGATTTCCGACTCCCGGAATTCCGGCAGCTTGTCCACCGGCTCCGAGGCTTCCGAATCCACCGCCGTAGCTTCCACCGTAACTTCCAGCATAGCCACCGCCGTAACTCTGACCGCCATCGTAGTCACCTTCTCCGCCGTATCCGCCCATCATTCCCATGGGGCTTCCGTACATTGACGAACCAGCACCTGCTTCGGAGAAATAAGGATTTTTTCCGACATGGAAACGCGTCACACGAATTGGCCACTCCGAGTTCGCCAGTTCGACGATGAAGTCAGGAATCTTGCTCTGCATGATGATGACGCTCATGTAGAACCCGCGTTCGAGAACTCGCTTGTCTTCGGAATCGGCAATGTATCTCAGCTGTTTGCCACCGGCTGCCATTCCTCCGTAACCGCCACCATAACCACCAGAGTCATAGCCGCCGCCGTATCCACTATCGTATCCCATGCTGGCAGATCCCGCGGAAGCGGACGCGTCCGCAGGAGATCCAAATTCTTGAGCGGGATCAAACGCCACGTTCACAGACATCGATGCTCCTGAGCCACCGCGATCAGATCCGTATCCACCGCCGTATCCTCCGCCACCGCCACCAGGGCCTGGGTAGCCGCTGTCATATCCACCACCGTAGCCGCTGTCGTACCCGCCATATCCACCGGCACCGGCAGGTGCTCCAGTTGGACGCGGTTCTCCCGATCCGCCGAACAACTTCAGGATGTCGATTCGACGCAGAACGGCTTCGGTCACCGAGTCTTTGTCTTCATTCATTTTACGAACAGCATCGAAGAGCAGTTCGAGCAACCAGATGTCGATTTGAGCATTCCAGACCTGTTCTGATGTCGCTGCCAGACGGTCAAACTGAGCAATTGGAAGCTGGGCTGCGAGGATGACTTTTTGCTGCCATGGAACGTCCGCTTCTTTGGGCATGGCTCCACCACGACCGGAATACGGAACTCCAATCGCTGTTCCACCCGCTGCGTTTCGATCAATTGGCATCACAGGTTCGACGCGTTCTTGCAGCTTCAACATCAGCTGTGGGTAGTGCCGCTTGTAAGTGTCAGTCACATCGAGATCGAACCCTTCGGGATCCATGAAGATCGGAGGGACATCGTTCGCGACAACTGCCGGCCAAGTCATCCGTTCCTTCTGCTTGTTCCAGATCTCGACGATCGAGTTTTCGACATTCTGCTCGTACTCCGCGTTGATCTTCGCGAGCTTCTCTTTGTAGTCCTCGTTCGGGTCGTTCGTTCCGGTCGGAATCGTCAATCCTTTCAAGGTCGATTCCCGCTGCTCGGTCGCTGCCTTCAATGCGCCGTTCGCAGAGAAGAACCCGTACATCGCCAATGGCAACGTCAGCGCACCCAGAATCCAGAATCGATTTCGGATGAGAGGTTGGAGTTTATCCATGACAACACCTTATTGAGGCGACAACTGAGATTCGCAAACCAACGTGTTTCACGTCTCAGACAACTGTCTAATTTGTATCAATTTTCAGGAGCCTCTGTGGGTCACAACAACGATCGGAATCGTTGTTCACATTCGACTCACTGGCTTTCTTTGGCAACCTTTCAAACTCGACGAAGATCGTGCTCGCCGAATTCACAGCCCCGCAGTTCTACGGCGGAGCAATTACTCCGTCGCAGTTGTTTCTTCCGTGGCGGCCGGATCAGCCGGATCACTACTCAAATCTTCGACGGGGATGTCTTCAATGACCTCTTCCACTTCGACAACTTCTGTTGTCCGTTCTTCAGGTGGAATCGGCACCCAGGCGAATTGAATCTCGAAGTTGGTTTGTTCGAGTTCTTTCACACCTTCACGAGGAGTTCCTCCAGGGCCAGTTGTTGGCATTGGAGATGTCGTTCCGTAACCACCACCTCCGTATCCACTTGGTCCATAACTCCCTGTCGCCCCGTAGCCGCGAGAGCTACCTGCTGCCCCGCGATTGTTTCCCCCAGCGAGAACTCGTGAGTTCTCAGTTGGTGGGGCTCCAGTATCTTCGATAATGATTTTCTTGGTCGGACTGAAGTCCATGACTGTCGCGTGCGAAATTCCCATCCGAGTGACATCCCGTTCAGGGAAACCAGGTCTCTGAATGGTTGGCTGATGAAGATTCTTGAGCAGAGTATGTCGGATGTAGTTGACAGATCGTCCGCGAACCGGATCGTTCTCGTCGTGATGCCAGTGCATCCCTTTGAGAGTGACGATATATCCTTCGCCACTAGGACCGGTTTCACGCTGGTCAGCCGGGATCATCGACTTCTGCGGTCCCGTCAGTCCGGCGTACCAGGTTGCGACATCCGCCACACGGTCGGTACTGAACTCAATGAGCGAAATCTGATTTCTCAGTTCGATTGCGTCCGGCTCTTCACCTTCATCACGTGGAAGGCAATCGATCACTGCGTCGTAGAGTTCCAACCATTGAACATCACGACGACCGTCGATCAATCCGGTGAGTCGCTCGCCTGTGGCGGTATAACGACCAACTTCCGAGTCGTAGCTTGATTTCAGGCTGTTGACCTTCGAGTTGAAATCGTTGGCCTTCTTTTCAGCGTCAGCAAACTCGTCGGTATGAACAGTCTGATACGAGACGGCATTCCCGACGGTAGCCAGTGAGAAGCCCAGCAGCATTGTCGCTGCGGTCGCGACTGCCCATGGCTTCTTCTTTCGAATCATGCGAGCCTGAGTAATCTCAGGCGGCAATAGTGTCGTCTGGATTCGTGAGACACCCAGCGACTGCAGGCAGAGACCGTATGGAACGGCAAAGCTCAGGATATTTTCGGCGAACATCGGAGAGTTCAACACAGCATCGCCGGCGAGTGCGTTGAATGTTTCCGGACGCTCAACTTCGTACTGCAGGTTCTGCTGCAGGAACTTCTGAAGACCGGCCAGCTTGAAGCCATTCCCCAGCCCGATGACTTTCTCGATTTTCGCTGTTCGATTCACGCTCGAGAAGTAGCCAATCGAACGCTGAATTTCGGAAACGTAATCGTTGAAAACTGGTCGCAGCGCCTGAAACACAGCTCGCGGATCAGGTGACTTCGTCGCGTTACATTTCAGGTGCTCTGCTTTCGCGAAGCTGAGCTTCATTTCTTTGGTCAACGCTCGCGTGAAATGATTTCCGCCGATCGGGACATTTCGAATCCACACGTTGTAACCGTTGGTCACCATCAAGGTGGTGTTGTCACAGCCCATGTCCAGCACGATGTAATGCTCTTCACCAGCATCACCTTCAGTGTCTGAACGAATCCCCATTTCGTCGACACTGACAAAATTGTACAGCGCGAGTGGAGCGATCTGAATGAGATCGAGCTCGACTTTGTTGTTCGTAAACGGACGCATGTGCTGATAGACCTGATCGCGCTTCATCGCAAACAAACCGACCTCTGCGTCGAGAAGGAAGCCACCCTCTTCTGCTCCAGCACCGAGCGGCTGGTAATCCCAAATCACATCTTCCAAGGCGAAGGGGATCTGCTGCCGAGCTTCGTACTTGACGATCTCGTGGAGCTTGCCAGCTTCGACAGGCGGCAGCTGAATGAATCTCGCCAGTGCGGATTGTCCGGGAACACTGATGCCGACGTGATCGCCGGTCAAATCGTTACGAGACAGAAACGTCTGCATCGCTTCTGGAACGATTTCTTCAGGAATTGCATCCGGCTGAGAAAGAATCTTCGGGAAGGGAATGTAATCGAATGCCTCAGCGACAACCTGATTGGCACTCTCGATATAGCGAACCTTTAAGGCCTTCAGCCCAGCCTGGCCAATATCAATTCCCCACGCTGCTTTTGGTTCTGCCATTCAATTACTCTCCAAGATAACTAACTCCGATAGCCTGATCAGTTCAGAATAGTACTGATCACACTTAACGGTGATCCGACGCAATCTTCGCGAACCTCAAGTCGAGATTCACATCCGACATGTGTGAAGGAAATTCTATCTCTCACACCCAATGACCGACTACTCCCGCGGAGCAAAAACATGCGATCAACACAACACTCGACTCAGGAAACCGAACTCAACCGAATAGAGTTCCGTCTCGATCCGAAATGCCACATTGCTGATGTCATGTCAAATTGAATTGACGTTCTGAAACGAACCGAAGTGATGAATTGATCATAATTTATGCGAAACGTTCATCATCCGCAAAGGTGAAACAACGAAATCCGCAAAAAGTGCATGCTCATCGCATCCCGCGAACACGTGAAGAATTTCCCCTCGAGATGCGCAGCGGAGAGCGACCTTTCAGTCAATTCTCGGCTGCACTGCTCGAAAAAGTCGACTCCTCACAGAAATTCGACGCCCGCGATCCAGAAAAGTTTCAAAAAACTCATTCAAATTTCTCGACCGGCCCACGGACTACAAACTTTTTGACACTCAAAATGCACACAGACGCGTCATCCTGACACATTGAACTCGCATCGCTCTGAAAATCTTCAGCTGTCAATGAAACTCGGGCCAACGTGACCAGGCATAGGTCCATTCCATCCACATTCTCATCACAGACCACAAGCTGCGCATTTTCGTTAGCTGAGACTGGTCGAGCTTTGTCTGACTCGCCACAGAAAGCTGAGCAGCCTGCTGCAACCCCCATCGCGCCGACAACTCCGCGCACAGACCGTGCTCAGAAAGATCGAGTTCAGAATCGTCTTCGACAAGTCCTGCTTTCTCAGCTTCGACGAACAAATCAAACAATTGAGACCGGGCTGGATCGACTTCCAGTGGCTTTTGATTCTCTTCGCAATGTGAAATGATGGCGTCAATCTGATTGATCAATCGATCGAAGATCAGCTTCTTTGACGTCGAATCGTCAGACATTTGTTTCCTGCAATGTTAGTTTGAAATCGAAATTGGCGACCGAAACCGGATTGGGATTCGTTCCTCCGCAAAGACCAATCGTCCCATCCGCGAATTCATTGTCAATACACCGGAAACACGTCACCACTCTGACCTCCTGAAGAAAACCCGACCTGGCAAGCACTCATGCAGCAGCCGCCTCCATTTCGTGACGTCAGAATGTCGGGATTTCGAGACAGAAACTCGGTCGCCGAAGCATGGGACTGGATTGACTCGCGCAGCGTTGCGATGCCGCGAACTTCAGAAACGGTCCCCCTAGAATTAGCCTACGCACGTCGGGCAGCCGCGACAATTACCTCGTCAATCAACGTGCCCCCCTTTGATCGCTCCGCGATGGACGGGTTTGCCGTGATCGCTGACGACACGACCGGTGCGACCACTTTTCAGCCGACCACGATGCGAATCGTCGGCAACTCTTTCCCCGGAAATCCGTGCTCGACTCGAGTCAACTCGGGTGAGTGCGTGCAGATCATGACCGGGGCTCCCATTCCCGACGGAGCAGATGCAGTTGTCCCGATCGAATACGTCGACGTCTCGGAGGATAGGATTCGGGTCGCAACAACGGTGGGTCCGATGAAAAACATCGGTCGCACCGGGGAAGACCTCAAAGCGGGCGACGCTGTTGTTCAGCAAGGACAATTCCTGCGGCCGCAAGACGTCGCAGTCCTCGCTTCAATCGGCATCCCGGAAGTCTCTGTCCTGCTGCCGCCGCGAGTTAGAATTGTCGTCACTGGAAACGAACTTGTTCAGCCGGGAAGTGATCTTCCGGATTACCAGATTTACGAAGCCAACTCGTTTCTGCTGCGAGGAGCTGTCACCCGCGATGGTGGACAAATCGAATCTGTTCACTTTGTCGCCGACAATCCCGACTCAATTCGAGCCGCACTTCAACAGGCTGGCGCGGACATTATCTTGATCAGCGGAGGATCGAGCGTGGGTGCCGAAGACTATGCCCCGCAACTCGTCGCCGAACTCGGAGACCTGCCGATCCACGGGATTCGAATGAGACCTTCCAGCCCGACCGGAATTGGAAAAATCGAGTCGACGACGATTTTCCTGCTCCCGGGCAACCCTGTCTCTTGCATGTGTGCTTACGATTTCTTTGCGGGCCGCTTCATTCGGAAGATGCTCAACGACGTCCGAGACTGGCCGTTTCCATCCACGATCGGAAAGCTCTCCAAAAAGGTCTCCTCACCACTCGGGAGAACAGATTACTGCCGTGCCCAACTGAAAGGAGATCAAATTCAACCGTTGGCGATCAGTGGTGCCTCGATCCTTTCTTCAACAACCCGCGCAGATGGTTTTTTCATCATCCCGGAAGAATCCGAAGGATTTTCAGCCGGAACCGAAGTCCCAATATACATTTACGACGACCGACGCAGTCCGCAAAGAGTTTCAAATCGGCAACCTGACATTGTTTGACTTCAATTGTAGAAGAGGTTAGGATTCGCGATTCCACTGCGGTCGCAGTACGCCTCAATCACTGGAGAATTTTCACGTGGCGGAAATTGTTGTAAAAGAAATTTTGGAAGCTGGTGTTCACTTCGGTCATAAGACAAGCAAGTGGAACCCAAAAATGCGCCCATACATCTATGGGAAGCGGAACAACATCCACATCATCGATCTCAAAGAGACGATCCGCGGACTCGTTCGGGCGCAGAAATACCTGTACAAAGTCGCTGCTCAGGGCAGCTTGATTCTGTTTGTCGGAACAAAGCGACAAGCCGTCGACATCGTCAGCAAAGTTGCTGAAGATTGCGGAATGCCTTACTGCACAGAACGCTGGTTGGGTGGAACACTCACCAACTTCCGTACTGTTCGCAGCCGCCTGAAACGTCTCGAAGAGCTCGAAGCTCTCGACAAGAGCGGTGAGCTGGCAACCTTCTCGAAAAAGCAGCAGTCGCGACTTCGCCGTGAACTCGACAAGATTCAACGCAACCTCGGCGGGATTCGCGATATGAACCGCCTGCCGGAAGCAGTCGTGATTGTCGATCCTTCGAAGGAACACAACTGCATTCACGAGTGCAAGATTCTCGGAATCAAAACCGTCGCCCTGATCGATACCGATTCAGATCCTGATACTGTCGACCTTCCAATTCCTGGAAACGACGACAGCATCCGATCAATTCGAATCATCCTGAGCTACCTCGGAAATTCGATCAAGCAAGCACGCGGTTCACAGCCTCAGAAACAGGACCCTGCCTCAGGCGACGAGCCAAAAGCAGTTCCTTCAATTCAAGGCTAATCCGCAGAATCGAGTCATCACCTTTCGAAGCGAGTGACTCCTGTAGACAAACGAACAACGACCTCGAAAGCTCACTCAGCTTTCGAGGTCGTTTTCTTTTGGTTCATTCTTCTTCGCGGAACCCCGACTCGGACATCTTCTGACTCGGCAGAGATCAATTCGCACGAGCATGCTCTTTTCAGCTGGCTGCTTCGACCTTCTTACTGAATTGAGAGCAGATAGGAGATCAGGTTTTTCATCTCAGAGACCGAGATCACCTTTTCGAGCCCCTCTGGCATCAGCGACATTCCCGTGCTGGTGAGTTCGTCAATTTCGTCGACCGCAATCTGGTCTTCGATTCCTTCGGCTCGCCGTAAGGTGAGGCTTGTTGCCGATTCATCAGCGATGAGTCCAGTATGCGTTCGCCCTTGTTCGGTAATCGCAAGGTAATTCACGAACTGCGGATTCACTTCGCGATTCGGATCGAGAACGTTGAGCAGAATGGCTTCAGCTCCACGGTTTTTCATCGCTCCCAGATGTGGCCCCACCTCGAATCCAACTCCGTCGAGGCGATGACAGGTTGCACAGTGCTTAACAAACACCCCTTTCCCGAGAGCTGGATTGCCGCTGGCATCAAGAGCTTCTGAGTAATCACTGATAACCTGAGCTCGACTTGATGAAGGACTTCGTTCAAGAATCGCCTT
The DNA here is from genome assembly GCF_040717535.1 of Thalassoglobus sp. JC818. NCBI lineage: Bacteria > Pseudomonadati > Planctomycetota > Planctomycetia > Planctomycetales > Planctomycetaceae > Thalassoglobus > Thalassoglobus sp. JC818. The sequence goes on along the minus strand of NZ_JBFEFI010000003.1, from coordinate 497,659 downwards.
CGCGCGCTCAGCGACTTCAGATTGACCGGATCGCATCACTGACTCTAAGCGAACTTTCGTGAGTGTCGCTGGAGACACATCGCCAGCGTCAATCGCGTCGAAGAGAATCCCCACTCCACTCGCATCACGGAACAGCACCTCTTCAGCCTGCTGCCGAAAACCAGGACTCCACGCCATCCAGTGCCCAACGATTGTTTTGGCGGTTTGCTGAGAGTCGATCAGGGAACACGTTTCAAGAATCGCGATCTTCAATCGAATCGGGACGGAAGTGCTTAACAGTTCCAGCAAGCGAGAAGCGTCTTCAGAATTTTGACTCAACTTCAAATTACTGACAGCCTGAATCCGTTCTTCAAGCGACGAATTGGAATCAAACGCAACGTCCCGCGATATTGAAACTACTCGAGTCGCCAACCGGTCAATCGCCCCTCCACTCGCTCTCTCTCGAAGCGATGGGTTCGCTTTCAAGACGACTTCGAGCACCTTCTCCTGAACTCTTCCCCCATCTTCAACATTCTCAACGAACTGCTCGATACACTCTTCAATCGACTCGCGAGATTCCGTGCGACTCACAATCTCCATCACCATTCCAAGACAGTCCGGTGCATGCGAACAGTCAAGAAACTGCTTGTCCTCGATCAACTCTGAAAAGAGCTCTTTGGCTCCATGGCTCAGAGAACTCGCCATAGCAAGACGCATCCACGAATCGCTGCCATCTCGAACACAGCGTTGATGCAGAATCGCAAGCTTCTCATCTTGATCAAGCTGTCCAGCGGTGAATGCCAACTCGTAGCGAACCCAGGCATCTTCATCGTTGGCCATCTTCGTAAGCTGCTCACCGAGTTGACGAATTTCTGAATTCCACCGAGTTCTGCGAAGTGTCACTTCGCGAACTCTGGGGTCAGAATCTTCGAGCAGATGAGAAATCAGTTCCGGAGAGAGTTCCCCAAGACTCTCCAGCAACGACATCGCATGGATGCGCCCCAAAGCATTTTCACCTGAACTCGCCTGCTCTTCAACGAGTGCAATCGCGCCGTCACCATTTCGCTCAAACAGCAACCGACTGGCCGTCTCGCGATGCCAGGCGTTCGCATGCCCCAGATAAGCAACCAACTCCTGAGAACTAAGACGCCCCAAACGAATCGCTCGCTTGGATTCTTCGGCTCGGGCCGAACTCTCATCAACTTCAAGAACTCGATAAAGCCGCCCGCGATCGCGGCCACTTGTTAGGTCAAGGTGTTGCTTAATCTCGGGCGGAAGGCTCTTCGGATGCTCAATCGTTTCGCGATACATATCCAAGATGTAGAGCGTTCCATCCGGGGCGTTTGCAAACTGCACCGGCCGGAACCAAACATCTGAAGAGCGGACAAGTTCCTGCTCACGATCGATTCGCTGCGCCTGAATTGAAAGACCGTTGGCGGTCACTTTTTTCCGATGAACAATGTTGCTGCCCACATCTCCAATGATCAGAGTCCCAAGTTCGTCTTTCCCCCAAGCATCGCCGCGATAAACAGTAATCCCCGTCGCTCCGGTGAAGTAACCTGCGGGCCGACCGCCTCCTTCAACTGGTCCGGAGACTTGTCCGGAAACGCGCAGACGCGTTCGAACGATTCTCCAAGGCTCGACAGGACTGATGCGATACACCGGAGCTTGCCCTCCGTCATCAGCGACGCGAACACGCGGCCCGACCGTTGTATATGCCGGATTTCGTGAGATGTCCCGGTCCTGATACATCACCATTTGGGCGTGATCGCTGTTGGAGCAAACATACTTTCGACCGTAACTGTCGAAACTCATTCCGTGTTGCGCCCCTCCACTTTCAGCTCGCAGGTCAAGCTTCAATGGGTCGAAGGAAAAGTCACGCCCTCGGAGCTGAATTCCGGCATCATCAGCATCACCAGCTCGTTTCACAATTCCACCGGACGAACTCGTCGCTCCGTGGATGCGGTTATCGAGCCCCCATCGGAACGAATTCACAAGCCCCTGAACATTCGAGCGGCCGAATCCAGTGAAGACAACTCGACGCTCATCAGCTTGACCATCATTGTCATGATCTTTGAGAAACAGAATATCCGGTGCTGCTCCCACGAAGACTCCACCGTTCGAGCAAATAATCGCAGTTGGCCAGGAGAGTTGCTCTGCGAAGACCGAACTCTCATCGAAGATGCCATCTTCATCGGTGTCGGTCAGCACGACCACTCGACCGAGTTGTTCATGCTCCTGCTCTGAGTAGTCTCGCATTTCAACGACGAACAACCGGCCGTCTCCGTCAAACGACATCGCGACAGGATCGGTCACTAATGGTTCGGTCGCGACTTGCTCAATTCGAAACCCATCGATCACTTCCAAGCTATCCAAAGCTTCTTCCGGATTCTTTCCGGGAATACGCGGAAGCTCTGCCGCATAGTCGATGCCGCGAAGAGGAGTGTGACTCAGTTCTCGATCCAAAAACTCGTAAGCTTCCTGACGAGTTTCCGTCGGGAAATCGTGATCGCACTCGGGATAACGAATCACAACTTGATCCGTCGCATCGAACATGGAATACACACCGAGTATCAACGGAACCGAAGCTTTCACACCTTCCACAGCGAAGTTGTCGTCCGCCAATGGACTGCTCGAAAAGAAGGCCCGAGGAGCAATCGCAGCGATCGACTCTTGTAGATCAAACGGAACAAGCGATGAATCGCCATGATACTTGGTCTGTATCAGGGGCATATACCGATCACTTGTCCAGCCTGTTAAGTCTCCACCTTTATAGTACGGGAAAGGAGTCCAGCCACAGCTTGTCACGACCGCTTGAATCCGCTCATCGAAAGCTGCCACAAAGATTGCGTTGTGTCCGCCTAATGAGTGCCCGATCACACCAATACGGTTCTCGTCGACTTGCGGAACTTGATCAACTAGAAAATCAACACACCGCTGATGGTTGACGACCCCCTTCATCGTACCCGAGATATAATCATCCGAATTGAAATCGTAGTTAGAATCCCCGAACGAAGGATAATCCGGAGCGAGAACAACATAACCTCGCTGGGCTAATTCAACAGCGTATTGCCGGTTCGGCCGCGGCCCCTCCCCAGCGACAATCCTTTTGCCAAGCGGCCCGGTTGGATGAAGTGCCAAAACAGCCGGGAACTGCCCGTGTACATCTTTGTCAGCCTGACCTGACTCTTCAGTTAAGGCAGCATCTGGAATGTAGAGGTCAGCTTTGAGAAAATCGTTGGGCTCGACTTTCAGCTGCACGGTTTGGCGTCGAAAACCATCTCCTTTCAGGATTTCTTCGTACTGAACTTCGAGTTCGCCCAACTGCTGCCGGTCCGGGAGTTCTCCCATCACCTTCTGCATATTGATGAGAATTTCCTCCCGCCTGGCCTTCCACTCTTCCGTCGAGCCAATGACTCTAACTGCGTCTCTGGATTCCATCGTGAGTGGATTGCGAAGCAGCACTTTTTCCTGAGCATTTGCAAATTGAAGCGTAAAGACGTTATTGAGCAGAACGCCAACGACGAACACCTGCCAAACAAGCAACTTCATCAAACTTCCTTACTGATCACGTGATGGTCGGCCTTCGAGCGCTCGCAAGGCGTTCTGTGAAAAGAGATCACTTAAAACGCTATCGTCTGACACAAGACTCTTCAGGAAGCCCTGCAACTGTGTGCTGTAGCACATCCCTTTGAACGCTTGCCCCTTCCCGTCGTAACACGGGCAGTCACTTCCGAAAAGAAGTTGCTTCGAGTTGCGTTCTATAAACCCGGCTGTAAAGTCTTGATCGCGACTTAAAGCATTAAATCCGCTGCCAGCTGACATATCCGCATAGAGATTGGGATATTCACCCAAAAGCTGATCGAGCAATCCACCAGGAACGACTGGTCCCTTGGGATAAAGAGTCTTATCCGGATCAGGAACATCTGCGCTGATGTTTGCCCACCAGGTTTGAGCATGGCCGATGATTCGAACGGTTTGATATTTCTTTAGGTAGTATTCCAGGTGATCTGCCATCCCCTGGTTAAAACCTCCTGCGCCGTCCTGAAAGTGAATTGTGATCGGCCAGTTGTGCTCATCACAAAATTCAATGACTGCTTCGAGCCGTTTGTCGTTGAGAGGAACGTGTTCTTTCTGCTCGCCAATTCCTTTGCAGCCGAGTTGTCGGTAGGCACTCAATCGCTCAATGCAGTCCGGGCTGCGAATGTCCGTCTGGCAAAAAGGGATGATCCGTTCGGGGTACAAATGATAGGCATGCAGGACTGTTTCCGATCGAAGCAGGACGCCCCCTTCTCCAGTCTCCAGAGGAAGCACGAAGGCTTTGGCTGTTCCCGTTGCATCCATGTGCTGAATGGTTTGTTCAATCGTGCGATCGAAGTGATTGATGTGGAGATGACAATCCACGGTCGAATTGAGTTCGTCGCCATCAACACTCGTGCTTGATTGTTCATCAGCCCAGATAGAACTCAGGCTCGAAAGTCCGAATGCACAAGATGTGATCGACAAGTCTTTTAAGAATGCCCGACGAGAATGATGGGGCTCCATCAATCTATCTCGATTCATGGTTTCTCCTGATTCAAGAAGATCGCAGCGATTGAACGCATTCGAAGAAGACGTTTCGATAATCACTGGCTGTGGGGTAGGAAACACACGGCAAGTCGATCGAAATTGTGAGCAGCACACAATTGTCGGATCACTTCATCTTTGGAGGGACGCCAATTCGGCTGACATGAGTATCAGAGGTTTGACCTCGAAACTCAATGTGAAAGCAGAATTCGTTCGTCGATTGATTTCAAAGAAATCCAGAATGAAGTGGTTGACGCATTGCCAAAGAGTTCGTCACATAGAAGATGTGATGAACCACAACGAGCCTGGCAAACTTTCAGCGACACAAGATTTGAGCCAATGATTTCCCGCCTGACCTGCCCCATCTGCAAGAACGACCTTCCCGTTGAAATCGATGGAGACTCTGCACTGTTTCCGTTTTGCAGTCAACGATGTAAATACGTCGATCTGAACCGCTGGATGACCGGCGAGTACATGGTGGTCGAAGACCTCTCTCCCGAACAGATTGAGGACCACTTGATGAACGAAGATGCCCCGCAGGATCGTCTCGACTGAAGCGTCTGCATGCGTGGACTGCACCACAACTCGCAGCCCACAAGGTTGAGTCAGCTCTGAGAAATCGCGAAGGTGACTTAGTGCTTGAAGTGTCGGTGACCGGTGAAGATCATCGCCATGCCGTGTTCATTGCAGGCTTCGATGACTTGCTCATCATTGCGTGAGCCCCCCGGTTGAATGACTGCCGTCACCCCAGCTTTGGCAGCTTCATCAACTCCGTCACGGAACGGGAAGAATGCATCCGAAGCGACAACCGCTCCCTGGCTGCGTTCGCCAGCCTTGTGAGCAGCAATCATCGATGAATCGAGCCGACTCATCTGCCCTGCACCGACTCCGACAATCATGCCTTGATTCGCGAGAACAATCGCGTTCGACTTTACGTGCTTACAGACTTTCCAGGAGAAGCGGAGGTCCACCAATTCCTGTTCGGTGGGGGCTCGGTCGGTCACAACTCGCTCGTCTTCCGGTGGGTCGGGACGGTCATCACGTTGTTGAACCAGAAGTCCGCCAGTCAGCCGTCGGTAGTCGTGGCTGACAGGCGACGGTTCCTGGAATCCTTCGCACGCCAGAATACGAACATTGTTTTTCCACTTCGGCTTGGTGCGAAGCACTTCTAATGCTTCTGGCGAATATCCCGGAGCGATGATAGCTTCGATAAATCTTCCCGGCTCTGCCAACATTTCTGCGGTTGCCAAGTCGAGTTCGCGGTTGAATCCGATGATCGAACCGAACGCACTGACGGGATCGCCAGCGTAGGCTTTGTCGAACGCAGAGGCGAGGTTTTCTCCCACTGCACATCCACATGGATTCGTGTGTTTGATCACGACCGAAGCAGGTTGCTCGAATTCGAGTGCAATCGAGAGGGCGGCATCGAGGTCCAAGTAGTTGTTGTAGGACAACTCTTTTCCGTGAAGCTGCACGGACGAAGCGATCGAAGCAGCTGGTGGTTTCGATTCGAGGTAAACCGCTGCCGACTGATGAGGATTTTCTCCATATCGAAGATCGCTCTTCTTCTCGAATTGCAGCGAGAGCGATTCCGGAAACTCCGATGAGTCATCTTCAAGAGATGCGAAGTAGTCTGAAATCGCCCGGTCGTAACGAGCCGTCGATTCGAAGGCGGAAGCTGCCAGTTTTCGCCGCAATTCGGGCGGAAGGCTGCCGTCCTGCAGTGCGTTCAGAACTGGCTCGTATTGTTCTGGATCGGTGACAATCCCGACGTATGCATGATTCTTTGCGGAAGATCGGACCATGCTTGGGCCGCCGATGTCAATCTGCTCGATGGCTTCCGGAATCGAAACGTCAGGCTTGGCGATGGTCTGCTCAAACGGATACAGATTCACAACGACTAGTTCGAACGGGACAATGCCGTGTGCTTGAATAGCTGCTGCGTCATCGGGAAGATCCGGGCGTCCGAGAATCGCTCCGTGCACACGTGGATGAAGTGTTTTGACCCGTCCTCCCATGATTTCCGGAAACTCGGTGTATTCCGAAACATCGATCACTTGAAGACCCTGTTCCTTGAGAAAGCGAGCCGTTCCACCGGTCGATAGAATCTCGAAGCCGAGATCCGCCAAGCCTTTGGCGAATGGGCCAAGACCGGTTTTGTCACTGACTGAAACGAGCGCCCGACGGGGATAGTCGCTCATGGATCGATTCCTCAACGAGAGTGTGCTTTACCTAGAATTCGACACCGTAGCCAAGCTTCGCTCGACTTGCAAACACTCTCCAAGAGTTCAGTTTGTGTTGATATCATGCAACAAGAAAGTCGGCATCGAATTCCCTAAAATCGCTTCTCATTTCCCGCAGAATCACTTCAGGAACGTCACTGCTTAATGAATGTCGCGAAAGAATCATCCCCGACGCACGCTGCTGCTCAGGAGGAGATCGATCAGGGCCGCCGGTTTGCATTCGGCAAGAACTGGGCGGAATTTCTCAGCAGCCTCGATGAAAATCGCATCGAAATCGCGGAACAGTCGTTGCGGGATTTGCTGCAGGTCCAGACACTCGAAAACCGCACATTTCTCGATGTGGGATCAGGCAGCGGACTCTTTTCGCTCTGCGCCCGCAGGCTCGGAGCGACGGTGCATTCCTTCGATTTCGACCCGAACTCGGTCACCTGCACGCAATCGCTGAAGGATCGCTATTTCCCCAATGATGACCAATGGATCGTCGAGGCGGGATCGGTTCTGGACTCCGATTACTTGTCCAATCTCGGACAATTCGATTTCGTCTATTCGTGGGGAGTTTTGCATCACACCGGGGAGATGTGGCGAGCGTTGGAAAACGTCATCTCACGCACACGAGTGGACGGACTCCTCGCGATCGCGATCTACAATGACCAAGGTTGGCAGTCCGATATGTGGAGAAAAGTGAAGCAGATTTACTGCTCCGGAACTCTCGGACGGTATGCGATAGAGGGAGTCTTTTTCCCATACTTCTTCATCCGCACGATCCTAGTCAGCATCATCCGACGCAAGAATGCGTTTCGCGAGTACCGGAGAAACCGCGGGATGTCGATCGTCCATGACTGGCGAGACTGGCTGGGCGGCTATCCGTTTGAAGTTGCTTCGGTGGAAGCAATCTCGGAATTTTACGAGCAGAGAGGTTTCAAGGTCGTTTCCGTGAAAGCGACGAAGCGACTGGGCTGCAACGAGTTTCTTTTGCAGCGTGTCAGCGACAATCTCGGCTGATAGTTTCGCGTTGAACTCCGGAGCGTTCGGAAGAGTTCTCCTACTTTCGAAAGAACCCACCGGTTTGTTCGATCTCGGCGGAGTCTTTTAAGCCAGAGCTTCCTTTCACCGCACCGCGGATTCCGAGAATCTCAGGATGACGCGCGACTTTGTCGCTGAAGACGCGCATGTCGTTCAGAATGGGATTCAGGTTCTCAAGCAATACGCTCAACGAAGCTGCGGAACGATTGAGGTTTTGATACAGCTCCGGATCGGCAGCAAGACGTTTCACAGAACCGTTTTCGTCATTCATCAGTTGTGCGAACTGATTCATCTCTGTCAAAAGCGATTCGAGTTGAATCAAACTTCCGGAGAGTTTGTTCACGATCAAATCACTTTGTTCAGCAAGTGGAGCAGTGGCAGAGTGAATTTCGTCCATGTTCTTACTCAGTCGAACGATCGAATCTCTCGCGGTTGAAATCGTAAGCCGGGTCTCTTCAGCGATGACTGGGAGAGCTGCTGCTGTTCTCCGTAGATCGGCTTGAAGCTGTGGGTCAGCGATAAAGCTATTCGCGTTGGAAATGGCTGCTGTTGCCGTTTCAAGAGTGGAACCCGCCTGCGTCAATGTTGTTCCAACTTCATCGAAAGTCTTCGTAGCTGAATTCATCGTTTTCGTGAATGAGTCCAGAGCGAGTGCTGTTCGCTCAATCACACTATCGAGGTCACCCTCGCGGGTTTCCATCAAGTTGTTGAGATTGACCGCGACCTTCTGCCACTCCTGACTCGTGTCAGTGAAAGAGACCAAAGATTGTGTCACTGTCGATTCCATTCGCTGCACGATCTGCATCGGATCTGCCGGAGCAATTCCATCGATTCTGGAGTTCGGCGGAATCGTCTCACCTGCGCGTCCCGAGGAAAACTCAATCTTGGCGTCGCCGAGCAAGGACTGCACCAGAGAAGCTTCCGCATCGACACGAATGACGTGCTCTTCGACGATGTCGACGACAACTAACACCCCGCCGTGAACCTCGTCGAGAACAACGCTGCGAACGACTCCGATTCCGAGCCCGTTCTGCTTCACCGGGCTGCCGGGATAAAGTCCGGGGGCATCATCAAAATGGATCGCCAGCGAATAGGTCTTCTTCCAATAATCTTTGATGTCACCAAACTGAAGAATCAGCACGGCACCGATGACCATCGACGTTAAGACGAACAGGCCGACTCGAAATTGCAATTGTCGTTCGGACATGTGACTACGATCAGTTGGAGATGATTGGTTCAGACAGGTCTGATTCAGTTTCGTGAGGCGAGAGTCGAGTCCGTTGTTCTGGATCTGAAGATCTCGCCGATCGTCAATTCAAAATGTTTGCTACTGTGTTCGCTCAGTCGAATTGCTGCTCACTGCAATTCATGATGTCTTACCCAATGGCAAGTTCCTGAAGCCGTTCACCAGCTTCACCACGGACAAATTGTGAGACGCGTGAATCGTGGCACTCAAAGGCTTCCTCAGCTGTCCCGTCGAAAATGATCTGCGGATCTTCCGGATTGAGACGGGCCAGCGGATAGAACATCACCACTCGGTCAGCGACTTTTTGGACGGTGTTCATATCATGAGTCACAACGATGCTCGTGACATTGCATCGTTCGCGAGTCCGCAAAATAAGTTCATTAATGACGTCACTCATGATCGGGTCGAGCCCGGTCGTGGGCTCGTCGTAGAGCATGACTTCCGGGTCCATCGCGAGTGCTCGGGCCAGGCCGACGCGTTTCCTCATCCCGCCGGAGAGCTCAGCCGGTTTCTTATCAACAACGATTGCCGGATCAAGTCCGACATCGCGGAGCCGTTCGCGAACGGTTTGGGAGATTTGTTTCGGATGCAGTCGGCGATTCTGTCGAAGGCCGAACGCAACGTTTTCGAAGACCGTCAAACTGTCGAACAAGGCAGCTCCCTGAAAAAGGTAGCCGAATCGCAAACGCTCCCGGACGATCTCTTTTTCAGTCCGGTCTTTCACAGGTCGACCGTCCCAGAGAACGGTCCCGCTACTGGGGGGAAGCAGATTCATCATCAGCTTCATCGTCACACTCTTGCCGCACCCCGATTCTCCAATGAGGACGAGCGTTTTCCCTGTCTCGACAGACAAAGTGATATCTCGCAGCACGTGTTGCGTGCCGAATTGGCGTGAGACATTCTGAAATTCAATGAGTGACGACATAACAGAAAATCGAGTTGGTATTTACTTCCAGAGGATTGGATAAAGTTCCATCAACAGGTAACCCAGGAGAAAGTCGATCCCGAGAATCACGACGAATGAATAAACAAAGGCTTCGGTCGCTGCCTGCCCCACACCTTCAGCCCCGGCGCGACTGTGAAAACCGCGATGGCAAGCGATGAGCGAAATGGCTGTCCCGAAAAAGACACTCTTCAAAATCCCGCTGAGCAGGTCGTAAGAAGTGACGAATCGACGAGAGTGATGCCAGTAGTAAAAGCTCTCTACATCCAGAACCTGAGTACTGAACCACCAACCGGACAAGACTCCTATGCCATCCGCAAACAGGGTCAGCAAAGGAATCAGAAGAAAGCAGGCCAGAAAACGTGGAACGACAAGGTAAGCCACCGGATTCGCTCCGAGAGCGGTCAGTGCATCAATCTGTTCTGTGACTCGCATCGTGCCCAGTTGCGCAGCCATCGCACTGCCTACACGCCCGGCCAACATCACCGCAGCCAGAACGGGTCCCAGCTCTTTCAGCAGCGTGACATTAACAACCGTGCCCAATTGGCTTTCCATATGCATCAACGCGAACTGCTCGTACGCTTGAACGGAAAGCACCATCCCGATGAAGCCACCGGTAATCAGAATCACCGGAAGACTCAGCACGCCGATCTGATACATGATCGGCCACAAGACGTTTCCACGCGGCCAACCTGGAATAATCCAGGATGCCATCCGCAGCCCAAACAGTGTTAAGTCCCCAGCGAGGGCCACAAGACCCACGACCGCCTGCCCAAGGTGGTGGACAAACGTCAGCTGTTGAGACTCCGCCGCTTGCGATTTCATCATTCCAGGCAGATCCTTCTGCCACATCATCAAAGCGTAAAAACTTACTCCGCACCAGTTTCGAACGGTTCACTCCACGAAATGGAGACCGTTTCCCTCCTGAGATGCGGTGATTTATTGAATTCGCGGGGAGTCTATCTCATTTGTCCGAATGACAGCGAGACTGATTTTTCGACATTCACAAACGCTTCATCTGCCTGTCACATCGACATCACCCGATTTCAGTTCACTGATGGCTAACAATAAAAAAACAGGTGATCTTCCCATAGGAAGATCACCTGTTCGGTCGTTTCATATTAGGTCCGGTTGATCACCGGATGAATTTGAAAAAGTCAGGCTGCGGCTGATTCGTCGCGAGGGAACAATGATTTCTCTCCTCGGACGATCTCCGGAGTGATTTCGTAATGTCGACCGCGTTCCTGATCAGGCAGTTCGAACATGATTTCGAACATTACTTCTTCGATCACGCTTCGCAGTCCGCGTGCTCCAGTCTCTTTGGCTCGAGCGACTTTGGCGATTTCGCGAAGAGCGTTCGTCTGGAATTCGAGGGTTGCTCCTTCCATCTCAAACAGCTTGGTGTACTGATTCACCAATGAGTTCTTCGGTTCGGTCAGAACAGAGATCAACTCATCTTCAGTTAGCGTTCGCAAGGTGCTGAGAACTGGCAATCGTCCGAGAAGTTCAGGAATCAGACCGAATTCGAGAACATCCTCGACGTTCACTTTCGCGAGCAGTTCACGTCGCTGATCTTCGATGTCACGAGGATCGTGACCGAACCCGATCATCTTCTTGCCCAATCGCTTCGCAACGATCTCTTCAAGGCCGACAAAAGTTCCTCCACAGATGAAGAGGACGTTCGTCGTGTCGACTTGAATGTATTGCTGTTCAGGATGCTTGCGGCCTCCTTGAGGAGGAACATTCGCAACAGTTCCTTCGAGCATTTTCAACAACGACTGTTGGACACCTTCACCGGAGACGTCTCGTGTGATCGAAACGTTCTGGCTGGTCTTCCCAATCTTGTCGATCTCGTCGATGAAGATAATCCCTCGCTGGGCTGACTCGATATCGAAATCAGAAGAGTGCAGCAGCTTCAGCAACAGGTTTTCAACATCTTCACCGACGTACCCTGCTTCGGTCAGCGTGGTCGCATCTCCAATTGCGAACGGAACCTGCAGGAATCGTGCGATGGTTCGAGCGAGAAGCGTCTTACCGGAACCGGTTGGACCGATGAACAGGATGTTCGACTTTTCGATCTCCACATCGGACTCACCTTCACTGGCAAGCATGAGTCGCTTGTAGTGATTGTGGACAGCGACAGCCATCGTTCGCTTCGCTCGTTCCTGACCGATCACATACTGGTCCATATGCGAAACGATTTCGCGAGGCGTCGGGACTTTCTGGAAGAGCTTTTTGCTGTCGCCTCGGCGACGACGATCCTGATCGAGGATCGACTGACACAAATCAATGCACTCCCCGCAGATATAGACATCTCCAGGCCCTTCTACCAGAGGTCCGACATCCCGATAGCTTTTGCCACAAAACGAGCAGTTTGCATTCTTCTTGCCCGAACTGCTTCGGCCGGTTGTAAACTCTTTGGAGGTCATTCAACATTCCTTCTCAACTGTCGATCGATGACTCGAGCATCGGCAGGTCTCGAAACAACCTCCATGACTGGTTTCGAGTTGGGGATTGATTTGGATCTTCGTGAACCGATACGGAAATGATCAGTGAATCAGACGCTTTTGCCAGGATACAACGGAGAGGTGTTGTGATTCTGGATGGCCATCCTGGCAAATACCCTTGGGAGGGGTAGTTCGTTAAATCGGCCACCGCATGGGCTGCCGCTTCAACACGATTTCTCGAGATAAATTCCCGACTTCAGTCTGCCCGATTGGGAGAGTGAGGTTGAGTGTCTCAAGACGTCCTTTGAGTCAATTCGCAATGAATTAATCTCGTGGTCTTTTCAACTGACCTTTGATGGATCGGAATTCTTCTTCTGACAGGTCACCTTCCAAGTGCAATTCCTCCATTTGATTGAGGATTTCATTTGGACCACCGGCAGGATCATCACGATCCCGATACCACGACCGCAACCAGTGAATCAGGCCGGCGAGAATCAGAATTGCAACTACGAGGCCAATCATCCCAATCCGGGACGATTGAAGAAGAGTTTCCAGCTTTTCTTGGCTTGTCAGATCCACTTGTTCACTCTTTCTGTCACCAAACGGCATTATCCGCCGAACTCCCGATCTTGGCAAGATCGATGAGCAAGTTCTCAAACCTCGCTCAGCTCTATCGCGGGAGCGCACGATCGGCGTTTCTGTAAACTCCGCAACAGACCTCTGTCAAAATCACATCTGTTTGCACCTGATCGTTTTTTCAAATCATGATTCCGGCAGATTGTGCCGAAGAACAAAGAGACGCCTGACTGACCTCGAATGCGGCTTTTTGACGACTGTGTCCACTTCGCATCTCCGGGTTTTGATCTGTGTGCTGGGCCGCATCGACACTTTGGCAGTGGAGCAGTTTATGGAATCCCAAACGGTCTCAGAGATCATGCAGTCGGTTCCGCTGAGCCTGTTGCCAGAAACCTCTTCTCTTCGAGCGGAGAAAATTCTTCTTCTCTGTCAGCTTCCCGAAGTTTACGTCACCAGTTCTGAGGGAGCGCTGATGGGCGTCGTCCCGGACTATATCTTCCTGAAGAATCGAATCATCGAACGCGACATCGAACGTCCGATCAGTGAGCTCATGGTTCCGGTCAGGCTAACCGCCCGACCTGGTGACAACATTCTGAAACTGGCATGCACTCTTCGCGAACATATTCATCAGCGCGTTCCCGTTGTCGAAAGCGGGCTTCTGATCGGGATGGTGACCCGACACGCAGTGCTTCGAACTCTCGTCGAAGCGGTTCTGGATTGCCCGGAAGAGACTGTCGAACCAGAAGCCTCCCGACGGCTCCCGCAAAACTCGATTCCGACTCCTCACATGAAACCCGAACGTGACGACTCACGTCCCTTCTCGACGCTCGCTGAGTACGAATCAACTTGAGCAATTCTGACGAAGAACGAAACGGGAGCACAAAATCAATCATTCGATGCAGTCTTGAAGCGATTCCGCCGATAATTCCGATAGGGAGTGCACCAAGGACGGTGCGCGGGAACCCGTATTGAATCGCAGGAATCAGCCGTTTCGACTCGAACGTCACTCGAGGAGATTCACTGAGGGGACTACGGATGCGTCGAATCTCACACACTCTACTGTTGGTTGCACCAGTGCTTCTGGCCGCGACAGGATGCGCATCGAAACCGAGTTGGATGGCTTCCAAGACTCCTGCGCCGGCAGCTCAAGTGGCTGAAGATCGATTCGATCGCCTGTTTGAAATTGCCGAAAAGTACGAGCAAAAGGGCAAGACGGACGTCGCTCAGAAGCTGTACGAACAGATTCTTGAGGAAGACCCGACGAATGCCATCGCCCGCAATAAAATCACTCTCCTGAATGAGAGTCTCGCGAAAGCAGAGAACTACCCTCAACCGCTCGACCTCAAAAAGACCGAACCTGCTATCGCAAAGTCCGATGCGAGCAAAGTCGTTGTGCCGGCTGAAAACCAGGGCTGGGCTGGCAGTTCCGATTCCCAAGTCGCCGAAGCAGATCTCGAAGAGTCTCAACTGACACGTGAGCAGCAACAAGAGTTTCTCGCACTGCTCGAAGAACACCTCGAGCACAAGCCAAGTGCATCACCAGACACTCCGCAAGTGGCAGCGGAACCGTCGATCACTCCTCAACCACAAGAGTCGTTCCCGGATTTCGTGAACGTCGCTGTCAACGAGGAAAGTTCAGAACCATTAACTGCGCAGCTTCCTGAAACAGCACCAATCGAAATAACACCCAACGAGGCTCCAGAATCGACTGGAGAATTCGATTGGGCTCCAACTCAAGACTCTATTGCTGCAACAACAGACAATTCGTCAGATGCATCGGCATCATCTGCAACTCCCTGGTGGGATGCGATCTTCGAGGAAGGGGCAGCTCCTCAGAAACCAACTGAAGAGCCTGAGCAACTCGAGCAACCAAGCCCTGGAAAAGTCACGCTTGCCTCAACTCTGGAAGAGGAATCACCCGCGACCGAAACCGTTCCAGAAATTACAGCCGCTGTCGCATCGACACCAATTCCGACTGTCGATGAACCAGCCAGCGCTGCGACAAGGCTGACCGTTGAGTCAGACCTCAACCCAACAGTCATTCAACCGAAGTGGTCTCCGACACGCTCAGAAGACAGTCCAACCGAGCAAGTGGCAGCGAAACCAATTCCCGGGGAACTGATTCCGGTTGTTGCTTTGCTTTCTAGCGAAGTCGCCGGCGAAAGAATTTCAGGGCTCGTCCAGCTCAGCCTGCAAGGCCCTGAAGCACAGCCCGCATCCCTCGAAGTTCGAAAGCTTCTCAAGGATCCGAATCCTCTCGTGCGAACGCATGCTGCCGGGACAATTCGAGATCTTGAAGGCGACGCATGGGATACGGTTCATCAGCTTCGAGACTTGCTGACCGAAGGCGATCCGCAAGTCGTTCAACTCTCCGCGTACCTGCTTGGGAAAATGGGTCCGGAAGCGATGGACGCCGTTGAAAGGCTTTCAAAGATTCGTGATGAGGGTACCGGACTTTCACGACTTCATGCTGCCGAAGCACTGCTGAGTATTGTTCCTCATGACCCACAATCTTACGTGGTTCTCGAACAGGCCCTCACGAGTGTGGCTGTTGAGGAACGCTACTTCGCGGCCGTCACCTTTGCTGGTATGACGGGTGTGTATCGAGAAGATGCCGCGATCGCACTGCGAGTGGCACTCTACGACGAGGAAGCCATTGTTCGTTCAGCCGCTGCTTTGAGTCTGGGAGCACTGCAGGAATACGCCATGTTCGCCCTGCCTGACCTGATGCACATGGCTCAGTACGATCTCCCGGAAGTCCGCGTTTCAGCATCAACAGCACTCGACTGTCTCTCCGCACCAAGCAAATAACGCTTGTAACAGACTCATTCCACTGGATGATCATTCGCTTTGACGCGAAGTCACCCGCCAGAATGCAGTCGTCGTGATTCCCGACTATAAGCGTTGAAGTTGATGTAGTCCCAGTGCCGGTACAGCTCGGAAGCTTTTCGCAGATCGTTGTGACTTCCGAATGCTTCGACTCGTCCCTCATGAAGTAGAACGACTTTGTCGGCACGTCGAATCGTCGACAACCGAGTCGGCAGGAAGATCAGAGTTCTCCCTTTAGAGAGCCGTTGGTAGGCATCATCAATGGCAGCTCTGAGGTCTTCGCCCAGAATCTCATCCGGCTCCTGAATGATCAAAACGGCCGGGTCACGCAGGACGGCACGAGCAAGTCCGATCTGAAACTTCTCACCCGTGGCAACCGTCTCACCGTGTTCTCCCAGCACAGTTTCGTAACCGAGAGGAAGGCCGGAGAGAAACTTGTTCGCGTGGACTGTCTTCGCTGCTTCAATGGCATCCTGCATCGTGTAACGATTGTCGCCACAGATCAGATTCTCGAGAACGGTCCCCGTTAAAACCGGGTCATCTCCGCCGACGTAAAGGGTCTCTGCCCGAAGACTCTCCAGAGTCCCCCAGGCGATATCTTCTCCGTCGAATAGCACTCGCCCTTTCGACGGTTCGATGAATCGCGGAAGTAAGTACGCAGCCGCTCGCGGAACAAGCGGGTCCATGGATACGATGGCAACTTGCGTCCCTGACTCAATTCTCAGGTCGACGCCGCGCAGAATCTCATGCCCCTGATGAGAATAGTGAACCGCTTCGTAGATGATGGATTTCGCCACCGGCTGAATGAACTTGGCTCCAACTGCCTGCCCCACTTCGGGGATTTCATCCAGATAGCGGTAGATTTGATCCGCTTTCACATGCAACTGCTGTCGCTCCGAGACCGCTTCTTCGACTGCACTTGCTTCGCGGTACAACATCGCCAAGGCGACTGCGAGGACAATTCCCGAAGACAGCGGAAGTGGATTGGAAACCGAGAGAACTCTCATCGAGATCAGTAGAAAGACAATTCCGATCGACGCCACCACCACAAAACGTGCGAGTCTGAGAGCACCTGACTCCAGACGATCGCCGGTGCGAGACTCCGTCGAGAGACGTCCGAGATGACTTTCGAACAGAGACTGCTCGAAGGTCTCCATATGATAGCCACGGACAAGTCGTGTTTGTTTCAGACCGTCAGCAAGAAACCGTGATTCGGTTTCTGCATGAGCTTCCGCAAGTTGCCGTTGAGCAGCCCCACGTTTTCTTTCGAAACGATACACGATCCAACAGAAGGCTGTTGGCAAGAGACATTGCAGCGCCAGCCGCCAGTCGATCGAGAACATGACGAGCATAAGGGTCGGAATCAACATCCATCCCCGGACGACACGCCGACGATAAGTGGTCAACGAATCCCGGATGTCGTCGACATCGCTCGTAAATAATCGAAAGGCTGCCTGATACCGCTGACCGGTCAAATCGCTCGGCCCGAGACGAAGTGTCTGGCGGTGAATGGATGTCCGCAGCCAGGTAGCAACCTGCCGGGCAGCCTCCATCGAATGTGCTCGAGCTCTCCCCCGGGCAAACATCAGAAAGACGCAGAGCACGACGAGCAGAACCGTCAGTAGCACGAGTGCCGAACGATTTGTTCGCAGCGATGAAAACTGCTCGCAGAGATTGTCGAGCCAACTCCAGGCGGTCAGATGACCGAACCGCTCAACTTGACGAAGCAGCCCCTGGTCCTCGATCACAACTTCCCCGCCTGCCTGGACCGACTCCACGACATGCTGAGGAGAAACTTGAGTGTTGACGATCAGAACGTCACACCACAGCGTGAGCACAATCAAAGCGACTACAACTCCGAGGCAGTAGAGTGCAGTCCATAAGATCAATCCAAGCCCATTTGAGTCAGTCCACGATCGACGAGGAATCAATCGAGCCAAAGCCAGTTCTTGGTTGGATTGCACGTTTTGCCTCGAATTCGACTGACTCCGACGACGAAACCTCAAGCTGATCGGGATTCATAGAGAGTGAAGCGTCAACGATATCGACGCCGATTTCATCTCGTCCGATCAGCGATTTCGTCCCTTCGAGTAATCAGCCGCTTCAGTTGTCACTGTGAAATTGCAACTCCGGCCTCCCTACGCCAAATCTCGATCCTCGAACATCAAAAACGCGACCATGATCATCGCGCCGACGTACGCCATACAGTATAGGCCCGCCATGGCCACGTAATCAGTTGGAATTATTTTCCCTGTCGAAATGGCCGCCTGCATATTGAAGTGTTCCAGTGTCGGGAGGAACGTGGCCAGAACTCTCGCCACAAAACGCACGAACACGTTCGCATCCGACAAAACCAACACGGGAGTCAGATGGCCGATCACAAAAATGGAGAAGCATGTTGAGATGTTCACGAGCATCGGCATGCGTGTCGAAATGGCAACACTCACCGCAGTCATCACGGCGACTTCCATCGAGATCAGGGTCAATCCCGGCAGGATCGATCGTGCCATATTGAATCGTTCTCTCACGAGATACGGAATCTGGAACGGAAGCCCGACATCGCGGAAGTAGAACAATGCAGCCTGAGTCTCACCAGACTCTTTCTGGTCGTACCCGAATTTGAAGTAAGTCAGCGAGAAGAAAACGATCCCGAGAATGAAGATCAGCAACAGCGACGACTGTGTGATCCCCACGTATTTCCCGAAGACGAACTGGCGGCGATTGATCGGCTTGGAAAGCAGCGTCATCGCTGTTTTGCCTTCAATTTCCTCAGCGACGCTGATACTCGCTGTCCAGACGGACATGAGAAGCGCGCAAATCAGCGTCATCGCCAGACCGCAATCGATGTACATCTTGGTGTCGTCCCCCATCGAGAAGAACGGCACGTAGTAGTTGGCGATCATCACCAGAACGCCCAGCCCAGTCACCAGCAGGAAAATTGGCTGTCGAATCGCTTCTTTGGTTGTGGCCCGAGCAATTGTTCCGGCCCGCGTCGTGTAGTTGAACACGAGCAACAGAATCAAAAAGATGCACCATCCCACTGTCACCGGAAGATAGGGCAGCGTCACTGCTCCTTCACCGGCCTGCGCGAGGAGTTGAGGAAAGGCGAACATGTTTGTGGAGTCCTGAAGATCGGGAGAAAATCAATACAAAGTGCAATGAAATGGCTGCGGACCGGAAATTCCCCGATCCAACAGGAAAGAATGAGTTGTTCACTGTACCGACGGAAGGAACCGCGTTCAAATGAGGGTCGCCGAGTTTTCACTACTTCGATCGGTTCAAACCGCATTCAGTTCGATAATCGTTGCGGACCTTAGAGCTTGCTGTCATGAAAAACTTTCACGACCTTGTCGAATCCCGCAGAAAATGGATTCACGAGACTCTTATTCCCTGGTGCCGGACAGCGGAACGGAAAGATCTACTCCTCGCCGAACAGGAATGGATCGATTTGGCGGGCCAACCTGATCCAGAAATGACTCTCTGGGCATGGGCCTGGAACCGCTTTCCTGAGCTGTGCGACCCGAACGTCGGCAAACTCAACGAGACCCACCAAGTCACGATCGTCCGGAAAAACGGGACACAGATCACCGGTTACCCGGACGCCCGAACTTCTCAGGCGGGGCTTCTCTTTCTGATCAACGACGACGGCAAAACGGTCGGCCCGGTGAGTATCGACGATGTTGAATCTGTCGAGATTTCCGGCTGACGAAAACGTCGCGACGTCTACAATTTCGTACAATCACAATACGAAAGACGTGTGAATCAACCTACGAACTACTTCCAGAACACTTGATATCGGAGTTGAAAACGTGGCTGACGAAAAACTTGCTCAAATCGTTGAGGAATTGAAAGTCTCCTATTGGATGGAGATCGAAACCGTCATGAACTACCTGTCCAACTCAATCAATCTGGACGGGGTTCGCGCTGAAGAAATCAAGAAGTCGTTGGCCAATGACGTGCAGGAAGAGCTGACCCACGCTCAAACTCTGGCTCAGCGAATCAAAACCCTGAGCGGTGTCGTCCCAGGCAGCATGGAATTTCAGGCTTCGCAGAAATCACTACAGCCACCTCAGAAACTGACCGACGTCGTAGCAGTCATCAAAGGCGTTATCGAAGCCGAAAACGGGGCGATCGAGCAATACAATAAGCTGATCAAGCTGTGTGACGGTGTCGACTACGTGACACAAGACCTCTGCATCGCAGCTCTCGGAGACGAAGAGCAACACCGGCGCGAATTCCAGGGATACCTGGCCGAATACGAAGGCAACTGATCGAAGAGTCACGTTCGTCTTTCCAAGCCGAACTCACTCAATCTTGAGACTAGTTAAGAAAAAACGATCCGCACCAACTTGGTCGCGGATCGTTTTTCGTTTTCAGATGAATGTTGCCCGGCGAGTTGACAGTCCAGCTTTGCCTAAAGAATCTCAAGTGTCGGCATCGATGGATTGGCCAAGAGCTGTCGCACCACTTCCATCGCTGTGTTGGAACTGACATTCATGATCGCATCCTGAACTGGATTCTCTTCCTGCACAAGCTGCGAGATTTTCCCTTCATCGCCTCGAATTCGAATGATGGGGTCCGAAGGGATTTCGCCGAGGAATGGAACTCCCATCTCCTCAGCTTTGGCTTTGGCTCCACCCTGCCCGAAGATTTCTCCGGTCATGTTCTCAACCATCCCAAGAACCGGGATTTTCACGGTCTTGAACATGGAAATCGCCTTACCGGCATCCAGTAATGCGACTTTCTGCGGAGTACAGACCACGACAGCCCCCGCCAGAGAAACCATTTGCGAGAGTGTCAGCGCAACGTCTCCGGTCCCGGGAGGCATGTCGACAATCAAATAGTCCAACGCTCCCCATTCCGTTTGCTGCAGGAACTGGGACAAAGCTTTGTGCAGCATCGGCCCTCGCCAGACAATCGCCTGATCTTCGCCGACCATGAAACCCATCGACATCAGTTTAATGCCGTCGACTTCGATCGGGACAATTCGTTCGATCGTCCGTCCGTCAGGTGCCTCGATTTGCTTCATCGCAGGCTGTCCGGTTGCCCCGAGCAAATGCGGAATACTCGGACCGTAAACATCGGCATCCATCAGTCCGACAGTTGCTCCGGACTGCTTCAGGCCATAAGCCAGTGAAGCTGCCACGGTTGATTTTCCAACGCCCCCTTTTCCGCTACCAACCGCAATCACATTGCGAACAGTCAGCCCGACCTTTGCTCCCGAGTCTTTCCCCTTCACGGTAAATTTCGAACGAACGTCGACAGCTTCAATCTCGGGGAAGCGACTTTGAACTTCCTTTCGAATCGACTCTTCCAACTGTTCGGGCCGGGGAAAAGCGGTTGTGGGGAACTCGATGTCAACGACAGTCCGGTTTCCTTCAGCGGAAACGTTCTTCAACATCTTGGCGTTCGACAACGTCTTGTCGAACGCAGGGACCTTGATTTCTTGGACGAGATTTTTGATCTCTTCAACAGTCGCCATCGATTTCCCTCGAAATTGCTCTCAACTTTAAAGTGTCAGTTGTTTCACTCTGACACCGCTTGCACTGGTTTTCTTCGCCAGCTTTGACGGATGTGGGCGCGCACCTTTCACAGAAGCACCCCACATCGACAGTCCAAGTTAAGTGAGAAACAAGAGGTCGACAACAGTGCCATCCCTGAGGATTGACGGATTCTCAGGGATGAAGAACAAAATCGCTCACTCAGGCGAATTCGAGCGGGTATTTGCCGACACAGTGGTCACTTCCGATGAAAACAGTGGATCCTGGACCGGCTCGAGATTTCCGATTTCAATCGGTTTCACGCCTGTTCCTTCATAGCCAGCTTGAGGTTGACCGTCTTCAGTCAGCTTTCCAGTGACAAACAATGCCCCACGAGCCACCAGATCGAGCCAAATGTCGTTGTTCATGGTTTCGTTGTGATGTCCCAACGAAGTTCCGAACACGTTCGCTTTACCAAATTTGTTGACCCAGATCACAGGATGATCTTTCTGCGTATCCTCACCAAACGCTAGAGCGAGAGGAGTGCAGTTCGTCCAGACCTGCTCGATCTTGTAGAGCTCGCCGTTGGGAGTTTTCCATTCCTCCGGAAAACCGGTCATGACGGGGTGATCGTCCACGCGAACCACGTTCAAGGCCCGTTTGCCTTCATGACTCTTGGAAGTCACTCCAATCAGTTCTCGCCACGCATCGGCAGCTCCTGAATTTCGGTAGCTGTGAAGAGCACAATGGATAAAGATCGCGGGTACTCCATCGAAGTGAGCATTCGCAATCGAGCTGACAAACTCCGGGTCCGTCACACCGCCGAAACACTCATTGTGAACGATGAGATCATATTTCTTCGCCCAGTCGGGATCGGAGTAAACGGAAACTTTGTGGTCACGTGTCGTGCCTCCTTCGTGAACGACGTCCCAAACGATGTTGGCTCGCTGACTGATTCCTTCGGTGATGATCCTCTTCTGATTCTCATAGTCATGGCAACATCCCCCCGTAATCAGCAGCCCTTTCAGTGGCTCCGCAGCTGCCAGGACTCCAGGAAACGTGACAGCGAGGAGCAGGATCAACAGCCTGTTTGTCATTGCAATCAACTCTTATCTTTCAGGAAACGGGAACACACAAGCTAACGTTGATCAGTGTAGCAACTCGCAAAGCAAACTCGAACGACCGCCGCGAATTCGATTTGATGATTCGACTCCTACACTGCTACACTTCCACGTCTTGACTCAGAACCCCGGCGGACGAAACCGTGTCTTCAATGATGAGTGGCTGCGATTTTGAACGCGGCCTCACGGTCAATCTGTCCTCCCAACTGACGATTCCGACGTTCTCAGGGCAGTGACTGTCCGCCACACAACACAACAACTGACTTCTCAAAACTGATCCCATCCTCAGCAATTCAGGCTGTCGACCCGTTGCGAGAAATGGAAAGCAAATGGCTCGTCTCACACAAACGCAACTCAATCGCCTCAGTAAGAACTTCGAAGAACGGACTCCGGACGAGATGCTTCGCTGGGCGAAAGAAATTTTCGGAGAACGCGTCGCTGCCATCTCAGCGATGCAAAAATCCGGTAGCGTCATGTGTCACATGATCTCTCGCCTCGAATTGGACATTCCCGTTCTCTTCGTTGACACCGGTGTCATGTTCCAAGAGACACTCGACACACGCGATCGAATTTCCCGGGACTACGGACTTACTGTCCGCACACTCCACCCGGAACTGACCATGGAAGAACAGACCAAGAAAATGGGAGTTCTTTACATGTCCGTCGAGGGACAGGAAGAGTGCTGCCACATGCGGAAAGTCGAGCCCCTCTTGAAAACCAAAGGGGACTACGACGCTTTGATCGGAAGCTTGCGTCGAGCCGACGGAGGACGTCGTGGAGTCTGTCCGCTGTTGGCTGTTGATGTCGAGATGAACACTGTTCGCATCAACCCCATGGCCAATTTCACCGACGAGCAGATGGCCGCCTATCTTGAAGAGCAGGATGTGATCATCAATCCGCTTCACGATCAGGGTTACACCACCATCGGGTGCAACCGCTGCACAACCCCTGTTCTGCCGCACGAACCCAAGCGTGCTGGCCGCTGGCGACATCTCGGCACCGCCGCAGCGTATTGCGGAATCAATCCGACCGACATGAGCGACGGCGAATCCGAAGCCATCGACCTGCCTCAAGACCTCGTCGACCGCATCCTCGGCCAGAAGACCGACTTCATGATTTGATTTGTTGTTCCGGATCAAGAACAAGAAGCCGGGAAAGAGAACGGTCCCCTTTCCCGACACGTTACGCTGAACCGCCTTATTCGACGATCACGGAAATTGTCTGACTGGAAATGTCTTCTTCTGTCTGGTCGACGTCGTATTTCGCAGTGACCTCCACCGGACTCGGGACCTCCGTGGGAATCGGTTTCATCTCCGCAGAGAACTGAAACCCTCCGTCTGGATTCGCGGTTAGCGTCACAACTTCAGTGGCGAAGATTGCTGTTTTCTTGATCTTTTGAACGAAAACTTTGGCATCGACGACAATCATCGCTCCCAGCAGATCGTCCGGACCTTTGACAGTTCCGCACACGTACCACGGCACTCCGTAGGAGATCTTTTCGACCGGTGCATACCGTTCGTGCCCCAACGGAAACAATGAGAGCTCGACTTCTCCAACGGTCACCTGAGCTGCAGGAACGTGCACCAGTGGTGGGTTATCCGGTTGCTGCGAACAACCAAAACTCATGCATAGAAACAGAACCGCGAACCAGGACTTGTCGTTGATCATCACATTCTTCTCTTAAGACCCGAAACCTGACGATTGAGCCATCGCAACTTCGCCTCGTGCCATCAGCAGGCGACCTCGCGATTGCCTGCGCGACGGTAATTCCACAGTTCAAAACGACGGCATTGTGACGACTTCGTTTCCGTTTCGTGTGCCGATCGCTCGCCAGACATCTCGATCGACCGACTCCGTAAGGAAGACCACGTGCCCATCCGCAAATGTGAGATTCACTCCGCCGGAATGTTCACTGGCAGCTGAAGAAACCATACACGGAACACAGCTTCCCAGCTTACAGGAATTCTGATTGGGTGTGGCGACGTGATTGTAAAGCGTGGAAAGTTCCGCACCCAACAACCAATGATCCCCCCGATTTCCATGATCCTCCATCCCAGGACGCAGACTTCCACATTCTTCGGCAGCCCGGTCCATTTGATTCACCATCCCGAGATGATCACCGATGATGTAGGTAAGTCGATACGGGCTGGAGGAACCTTCCGTTGCGATCTCGGAGATGGCCGCTGTATTCGACAGGCCGTCTCGAACCATTGCCGTTGTCACGACTCCGCCAATCGGTCCGTCCCAATCGATTCGATCAAGCGAGGAAAAGATTCCGTTGTAGGAAACATTCCGAAGTTCGCCCTGCTCGTCAAACTCGTGTCGTTTCCCGTACCCCACATTGCCTGCGTAATTTGAAACGTGTTTCATGTCCCGTGGAGTCGACGATGAAGGACAAGCAAATATCGTCGGACGACGAGCCAGCAAGACCGCCGCCTCATCATCGAGCCGGTCCGCCTCGATCGCTGTTGTGATCAGTTGATAAGTCGTGCCCGCTTCCACATAGGGAAGCAGCCGATAGAGATACCCATTCCAGCCCCAGCCCGCAGGGAAGACTCGATGCGAAGCCTCGTACTGATGGACGGCCAGACCAATCTGTTTGAGATGAGACTGGCACTGCAACCGCCGGGCTGTTTCACGGGATGACTGAACAGCAGGCAGAATTAAAGCGACAAGAATACCGACAACCGCAAGCACGACCATCAATTCAACCAGGTTGAATCCTGCCCGTTTGCGTCTCGACTTGAGATTGCGAACTTCATCGCACGAGGACTGCCGCCTGACAGTCCGCTTAATGCGTTCACCAAGGTTGTCGTTCAATTGCCCACCTCGCTGCGCCCTGCACAACAGCGAGGTTACGCCCCACCCGATTTGAGAGTCAAGTCGGACTCTCATTCGGGGGGATGATCGCAGGCGAACGCCGTCAGTTTCGAACTTCGGCCACTTTCACAGGGGAACCGTTGTCGTTCAGACAGCGAACATTCAGATGAGCTGGCCCCACGTTCGCGGCGGTCTGGAAGTGGACTTTGACGGAATATTCTTCCTCAAGTTCCAGCATCTCACGACGCTTATTGTTAATCAGGTAATCAGCAACTTGCTGATGCAGTTCCACCTTGACGGTGCTGACATCAGGATGTGCTGAAGCAGTCATCAAAGCACGCATGACTTCAATGGCCATACTCTCAGCTGTCTTGACCTGTCCGGTCCCGTTACAGCATGGGCAGTCTTCATAGATGCTTCGGCGAAGCGATGGTCGAATTCGCTGTCGGGTCATCTCGATCAAGCCGAACGGGCTGATGCGCAGCACTTTCGTTCGCGCCCGGTCTCTGGCAACACAGTCGCGAAGCTTTCGCTCCACGCCGCGTCGATGCCGTTCGTCTCGCATATCGATGAAGTCGTTGACAATGACACCGCCGAGGTCACGCAGGCGAATCTGCCGCGCAATCTCTTCAGCTGCGCGAAGATTGACCTGATAGGCACTCTTCTCTGCGTCGTCATCAGCCCGATAGCTTCCGCTGTTGACGTCGATCGCCACGAGGGCTTCCGTCTGATCAATGACAAGCGACGCTCCGCCAGGAAGCGGAACGTGCCGACTTTGGATCCGGTCGATCTCGTCTTCGATCTTGTAGGTGTGGAAGATCGGTTCCTTCCCTTCGAACAGCTTGATCGAGTCAGCGTTCTTGGGCATGACCGCTTTCATGAATTCGCGAGCACGCTTGTAGGTCTCTTCTTCATCGATCCAGATCGAATCAATGCCGCTCGAATAGATATCCCGAATTGTTCGCAGAACGATGTCGCTCTCTTCGTAGATATCGACAGGGGCGGGCAGTTTTTTGATTCGCCGAACGATCGTCTTCCACAAGCGGAGCAAGTAGTTCATGTCCCGCTGAAGATCTTTCTCAGTCCGATCTGCTCCTGCGGTACGGATGATGAAACCGAGCCCTTCAGGAGGATCGAGATTGCGGAGAATCTTCCGCAGGTCGCGGCGCAGGTCTTCGTCTGCGATCTTGCGACTCACCCCAAGGCGATTCAGCCCCGGCATCAGAACCAAGTAGCGTCCCGGAATGCTGATATAAGTAGAGAGGGTCGGTCCTTTGTTCCCGATCCCTTCTTTGATCACCTGCACCAGGACTTCACTTCCTCGTTGGAAGATGTCCTGAATTGGCGGCTTGTTTCGAGAAGTTCGTTCGTTGAACTTCGAATTTCGATTCCGCTCGGCGTCGTTGCGTTCGCGATCGGAAAGCAGGTGTTTGTAGTACTGATACTCCACGTCGCTGACGTGCAGAAACCCGTTTCGCCCGACCCCAAAGTCGACAAAGACAGCCTGAATGCTGGGTTCGATATTAACGACCCGGCCTTTGTAGATATTGCCGGTGTACTGCTCGATGCTTGTGCGCTCGACGTACAATTCTTCGAGTGTGCCATCTTCGACGATGGCAATTCTGCTCTCCTCTGGCTGGAGAACATTGATCAACATTTCCTTTTTCATGAAACCCTCTTCGTCTGCGGCGACGAACAGGGTGCATCCCATTGATGTCGATGTGTTGTGGAATCACTCGAGACTCAATTGGAGTCTCGCCTGGCTAATTGCCAACGAATTGGCAATCGTCCCGACTGACTCGATTGGCCTCAAATCCATTTGAACTCACCTTTCTGAAGCGGTGATCCTTTTCGTGTCTGGTTCGACCCCGAACCAGAACTGACTCCTGCGGCTTTCTCGCCTGAATTTCTCTCGAATCCGCGAATTCTTCACACGCGGGGACTGAAAAACCGCCCTGCAACATACTTGACGCCTTGAACTCTTGCCTCAACATCGAACCGGATTTGATCGTCAAATCTTGAAACGTGATCCGTCTGACATTCGCTAAAGAAATCAGCGAACTCTGTTGGCTGACACCTGTCCGGACTGTCCGGTGAACCTGCATGACGTCTCGGAAACAAGAGCTGGAATACACTCTGTGCAAACCTTGGTGAAATTTAAGTAGTAGAAACTGTGTGCAAACGCTGTCGTCAACAATTCGATTTTCACAACGAGCGCCATCACTTCGACGCAATTTGAAGCTTGTCGACAAAACGACTTTTCAAATGCGACTCAGAGGGCACATCGCTGATCAATGTGTTCTTGATTCGTAGGTAAATCGTGTATTTCTTCGGACGTTCGCCGAATGATGCGATCTTCGAACTGCGAGGGACTCACACAGAGTCGCTGACAGGAAAAGCATGACTCATGACGAACGCAAATCGTCGACCCGGTTTCGCTTCAACCGCCGTCAGTGACTGAGCACCGACAATCCCGCTTCAGCTCGGGTCAAACTCTCTCAGATTGAGCAATAGACTCATCTGACAAGAAGTTGTATCTGGCGTGAAAGAATAGCCGAATCGCGCACCGTCCGTAAAGTCTTGACACACTGAACAAACATTCACAACGATCACAAAGCAGGCACAAGCCAAATTGTCTGCTACTGTCGGAACAAACTTCCCGACCTTCATGAATTCTTTCAAAGAAATTCTTTTCAGCCAAACTGATCGACTGATGCCTTCAACTCCCGATGCGTGAGCCAGCAACAAGACAGGAAGCGTAACGCAAATAATTACTATCAAAGACGTTAAGAATCCAGAACACTACGAACACGTCAATTTCCCAGACTTTGAAAGAGCCTGCCCCAAACTTGAGGAAAATTGACCGATTCGGTGCTGAATGACACAAAATCATCAGCTCACGCCCCTCAGGTCGACACGATCGTTTAGAATACCCAAGTAGTTACGACGAGACGCCCCGCACGCAAATCTTCACGTTTCGGCTTCCCGAATCATGAATTCAGTTGAGTCTTGCTGAGGGCCTGAGTAGTCTCTCGCAGAATCTCTGAATGTGATTTTTGCAAAAAGTCAGCGAAGCAGCTGCATCGACTCCCACTCCTCTTTACAGGAAGTCTTGAGTATGGACCACGTTTTGTTGACAGGCGCCACCGGTCTGCTTGGTCGATATTTGATGAAAGATTTGTTGAAGAACGGTGTCAAGCTGGCCGTTCTCGCTCGTCCCAGTCGCCGAACCAGCCCTGAAGCACGCGTCGAAGCAGCGATGCGAGTGTGGGACAACATTCTCGGTGAAGAACTGCCACGACCTGTCGTGCTCAAGGGTGATATCAACTCTCCGGACCTTGGCCTGTCGAATCCGGAGATCAAGTGGGCGAGTGAAAACTGCTCATCGATGATTCACAATGCGGCCAGCCTCTCGTTCGTCAGCACCGGGCGAGACAGCGAACCGTGGCGATCAAACGTTGACGGCACTGCGACAGTCCTGGACTTCTGCCAGCAAGCAGGGATCAGAGAGTTCTTCCACGTCTCAACCGCGTACGTCGCTGGGCTTCGAGACGGGCGAATCATGGAATCTGATCTCGATGTCGGGCAAGAATTTGCGAATCCTTATGAGGAGAGCAAAGTCATGGCCGAAAAGATGGTGCGTGAAGCCAACTTCATCGACGACCTCACCGTCTTCCGTCCCGCGATCATCGTCGGCGACTCACAGACAGGTCTGACATTTACCTACCACAACTTCTACGCGATGGTGCAACTCGCTTACACGATTGCACGCAGCATGCACGAAACCCACTTCTCCGGAAAAGTGGACGCCAGCAACATCAACGTCAAATCCTCCGGTACTGAACGCAAGAATCTGGTCCCCGTGGACTGGGTTTCCGAAGTGATGACATCCATCGTCACCGACAAAGCGTTGCATGGCAAAACCTACCATCTGACACCGCGGCTCCCAGTTCCATCACGCCTGATTCGGGACGTCATCGAAGAAGTCATCGGCCTCTACGGGCTGGGACTCGAAACAGACGAGAACCGCACTTCTGAACCAACGGAAATGGAGAAGGTCTTCTTCAAGCACATGGAAGTTTACGAATCGTATTGGAAAGACGATCCAGAATTCGATTCGACCAACACTCAGGCAGCTGTTCCGCAAAACCTTTGCCCACATGTGGACCGCGACATGTTGACGCTAATGGCCAAAGATGCGATCGCTCGCAGCTTCAACTGGCGAGATCCAAAGGTCAACGAAAACGAAGTCGCTTTGGTTCCCGCCTAAAGCTGCTCGCTTAGATCTCAGAATTCAATGAAACAGCCCGACAGACCATTTCGATCTGTCGGGCTGTTTTTGTTCACAAAGCCTGTTCAACGAACTCATGTTCGCTTTGGGATGAGCGATGTTTCATTTGACGAAACTGGCGTTTACGACAGCGAAAACGAGTTCTTCGTTCAAGTTGCTCACTGCGGTCTCGAATCGTCGTTGAAATTCTGAAAATATTGGAACACCCA
This sequence comes from Thalassoglobus sp. JC818, assembly GCF_040717535.1. Classification (NCBI taxonomy): domain Bacteria; kingdom Pseudomonadati; phylum Planctomycetota; class Planctomycetia; order Planctomycetales; family Planctomycetaceae; genus Thalassoglobus; species Thalassoglobus sp. JC818. The sequence continues at coordinate 467,886 of NZ_JBFEFI010000003.1, read as the reverse complement.
AGAGCCCGAATCAGACTCTGACTTCGAAATTTCTCGAAGGCACATTTTGCCGTCAATCGCTGTGGTTTTGACCGTTTTGAATGGAATTCTTCAGATTGGCCCTCTCGGTAGCCGCACCTACTGTACGCGCTAACACCAACGACACAATGGGTGCCATGACTTGAATCAATACGCTCGGAAAAATTCTCTTCTCGACTCCTAGATTTTTCACTGAAAATGCTTTTGTTTATTGACTTATCGAGGTCTGTCGCAGACCATTAGGGTACGCCAGTGAGTGCTGGCCCGCCTCACTGGATTAGAGCCTCCCCCGGTCAGCCCGCCGGGGTCGAGGCTCGTTTTATTTCCCGACGTTTGCCGATCCCCACTGGCGAGCGTGCTCCCATGAATGGCGGGTGACTCTCTTTTCTTCCCTGCAGCTTTCGCTTTACAGCTGTTGGAATCGCCCAGATGAATCCACCTTCGCTGATACGAAGGACTCATTCCCAAGTGTAGCCGACTCGCTCGATTTCGTCGCTGAACAAATCGGCGACTCGATTCCGATCGTCCTCACTCAGGATTTCGCGATAGCTTCGCTTATCTTTGCGGTGACCTGATTTGGCATTGGGAAGTTCGAGAGGCTCCGGGATGCCAACCTGCTTGCGAATTTCTTCCATTTCGTCGGCCAGATTTTCAAACTTGCAGACACGATCGACCACCACTTTGCCGTCGATGGTGTAGAGATTGATGCCTCGATTTTTGAGCATTTGCGGATCAGGAGATTCAATGAACTCCGAGATCGTCGGACGTGGCTCGGTCTTGTTGCGCCAGTAATAGAGAGAAACGATCCGATCCCAAGGGTTTCGTTCGAAACAGAATGTGAAGTAGTCATCCCAGACGTCTTGCCCGACGAAATCGATCACTTCACGGGCCGACATGTGATTGTAGAACTTCGCCTTCTGCTTACCTTTGGTCATCAATTTCAAGGCATCCTTCACTCCGTATTGAGAGATGGGTGCTTGATAATTTTGCGGCCCGCGATAGCCGAGCGCCGTCCGCTTCTGTTCGTCGACCGGAGAAATGGGTGTGATGATGTCATCCGGTCCACAGAACTTTGACAAAGCGATCTCGACCGATGTGCCTGCGGTCTTGTTGGTCTTGATGAAGATGTATCGATGCTTGTGTGAAACGATCACTGACTGACTCCTAAGTCTTCTCATCCAGGCTGAACCCGCTCGGAATTCATTCCAATTGAGGGATTGCACTCTTGGCGGTTTCGAGTGGAACGGCATGTTAATCGAGGTCTGTGAACAGTCATACCCGAAAGTTTTCCGCCTCGAATTCCGTCACTTTACTCGAACTCCGGCTGGTCTCGCGTTTTGATCTCGTTTCCAACTGCCGTAGAATACTTCCTGCTCAAAAAGAACGCTGATGCTAAACACTTCCGCTTTTCAGCCGCCTCCCCTTGAACATGGTGTGCACTGAGATGACTTCTGATTGCCTGAATTCGCGAGGCTGTTCATGGTGGTTCGCTGTTTTGATCGGACTCTTCTTCAATGTCAGTTTCCTTCCAGAAGCATTCGCACAGAACGAGGAATCGTCTGAATCGAAGGCAGCCCGAACCACTCTCGAACACGAACGGATCTCGAGAAATCAATCGATCACTGCCCTCTGGGAAAACGGAGAAGTCGCAGAAGCACTCGCATCTGGCGAACGCATTCTTGAGATCGAACAACAACTCTTCCCGCCTGACGATCTCCGTCTGGCAACACGCAGCACTGCTCTCTGCACGTACGCACTCGAACTTGGTCGCGATGAAGATGCAGAGCGTTATTCGACAAATGTCGTTCGGGTTTTGAAATCGACGTACCCTGAAAATCACTGGCGGATCTCAGCCGCCCAGCAGCAAGAAGCTTTTCTGAAAGCGATGTTGGAAATGCCGTTGAATCGGCGGCAGGAGTACTTTGCCTGGCAGCGACAGTTGCAGCAGGCTGTGAGTGCGGAAGATCCGGCTAATGCTCTTGAGGCTGCTGAGAACATTGCGAAAATCACTCAGGAGAGTTTCGGCGAGCGTCATCCGCTGTCAATTATGGCGATGACTTCGATTCAGTCGACTCAGCTCAGACTGGGGCAGACCGAGACCGTCGGAACGCAATTGGCGAAGCTGCGAATTGACTTGCAGCAGGTCGAGCATCCAGAACATCCGAATCACGGAATCATTCTCAATCTGCTCGCGGAATATGCGATCACAACCGGCGACCTGGAACAAGGGCTCGTGGCTGCCAACTCGGCGATTGAGCAGTTCCGAGAAGCAGACAAGCTCTTCACAATCGAGTATCTCAGCAGCTTGGCGATACGCGGAGCCATCCTGTTGATGCAGGGAGAAAACCAGGAGTCACTCCCGCCGCTTCGAGAGGCATACGCGATTGGGTCACGAGAGGGGGTTCCCTCGGATAGGATTCGACCGATCGCTGACAATCTGGTGTACGGGCTTCATACCGTCGCCAGGACGGAATGGGAGAGTCAGAATTGGCTGATCTCTGAGCAACTGATCGAGGAAGCCAGCCAAATTGTGGATGATCAATGGGGAAAGGAGAATTTTCGCGCCACTGATCTCAGGATCGACCCGATTGTGACTGCAGATGCGAAGTCCTGGAGTAGTGAACAATGGGAGAATTACCATCAGCTCCAGAACCTCGTCGGAGAAATCCAGACGCTGAGCCAGGCAGGAAAGGCAACTGAGGCTTTGGCACTCGCGAGAAAACGACTCGATCTGGCTTCAAGTCTTTTCGGTCAAGACGGCCTTGAGACGCTGCGGGCTCGGTTCGATCTTTTACTTCGCCTGCTGGACCCACAGATTCTCGCAACTCAGGATCACGAACAGCTTCGCCATCAGATCACGTTCTTTCTGGGTGACTTTGGCAAACTCGTCGGGAAAGACCACTGGGAATACGCTTCGGTCTGCTCTGAATTCGCAGCGAGAATGGACTCTGCAGACCCCATGATGATGGATCTGATGCAGCAAGCTGCTGACGGGTTCAAATCGTCTTTGGGCGAGCAATCGGATCAGTACGTGGACACGCTCACAAAAATGGGATGCGTTCAGGCGGAACAACTATCAGAGGACGCGATCTCCACTCTTGAACAGGCAATTCACCTTTGGGAATTGCGACCGGGGCGAGGCAGCTACGCGCATTGCGTCGCCGTCGCATCGCTGGGAGCTTACTTCTACAACCTCGACGATCCTTACGAAGCCCGACATCGACTGGCGGAGGCGGCCGACCTTCTTCGAAACAATTCGAACGACAACATCAACTATGACCTCGCGATCGTCTTGAATTATCTCGGGAACGTTTCTGCGGATCAGGGTCGGAGCCGAGATGCGGTCGCATACTACAGCGAAGCGATTGACTTGTTCGAGAACGGCTTCTGGAATCCACTGGCGAATCGCTACGGGAAGTCACTGAATGACTACACCAGCACCTACGAATGGTGTTTGTATAACGCCGCCAACAGCTACGAAGTGACGGGAGAATATCCCAAAGCTGAAACTGTCCTCAACAAATTGATTGCCCGGTACCCAAAGGACACCACCGACGAAACGATTCGGAGCGCGAACTACATTCTGACTGTTGTCTACGCGAAGCAAGATCGAGATGAAGAGGCACAACGAGTTCTGAATCACGTTTCGCAAATTGTTGGCGAACACTTCAGTTCTGACGTTCTTATCTCTTCCAAGCTTTTGCTCGTCAAAGGCCAGGTCGCCATCCTCTTAGATGATTCCGAAGCAGCACTGAAGTTTCTGGATCAGGCATTCGAGTTGTTCCAGGAGATTGATGATCTCGACAAGATCGATCGCATTGAGTGGGGCTATTTCGACACAAATCTGTTGCGACTTCGCGAATATTACGAATCAATCGGCGCGTGGGACCGTGTGGTTGCGGTCCGTGAGTTTGCAGCGGATTCTGAAGCTGTGCTTTACGGCGACTGGCCAAACATCATTGAGCAACTTCAAGTAGAACTTGGGTTGGCGCGACGCATCGCTGCTTTGGATGAAAAGTCCCTGCAGACCTACAACCAGTTGATCGCAGATACTGAAGCACTTGAAGATGAGGACGCGGGGCACATTGACTCTCAGCTGGTCGAGCGATCTCCGCAACTCATTCAAGACATCAACACAATTCTGGGTCCGATGAGTTTACCTCTGTTGGCATATGCCAGCGAAATGGCGGACTACTTCGAAACGCAGGAAGTCTTCGACAAAAGCCTCGAAATGAGCTCACTTGCTGTCGCCTGTGCTGCGAAGCAGTTTGGGTTTCAGCACACAGAAATGATTCCACTCCTGATTCAACGAGCACGACTTTTGCGTGTTCTGGGAAGTTATCGAGAGTCGCGTGTGCTCGCGGAACAGGCCGTGAAAATCGCTGAAGAAGAAATGGGCGACGGAAGCTTTCTGACTTTTTCTGCACGATTCGAACTCGCGAAGCTTTACTCAGCGATCGAAGATTTTGGGTCCGCGCTCCCGCTTGCACGGGCCTCGAGCGAAGGGTTCCGACGTCTCTGGGGCGATGAGAACCTGGAGTATGCAAACGCTCTTCAACTCACTGGAGAGATCTATTACGGCATCGGTCAACCCGATCTCGGACATTCTCAGATCCTTCGCTCACATGAAGTGATGAGCCGAATCCTTCCTCCGCATGATCGAAATTTGCTCAGAAATAAAGTCGTTCTCGCAGTCTCAACAGCATCGAATTCAGCTCGCTCGGAGGAAGCCCAGGAGCGTTTCAATTCTGCAATTTCTGAATACGAAGCTGCCGGACTTGATCAAACGGCCGAGTTTCAACAATTGCTCATTCACCTCGGCACAGCCCTTTCAAGTTGGAATCAACTCGACGAAGCTGAGCAAGTTCTGCAGCGAGCGAAAGAGGGACTGGTTGTCGATGAATCGACGTCCGTCCTACAGCAGATTCTCTACTCAACGTTGGGTACCGTCCAACGAAAATTGGGGAACATCTCTGAAGCACGCGAAAATTTGACAGCGGCGCTGAAGCTTCAGGAACGCCTGTTCGGCTCTCAGTCGAAGACCGTCGCGGAGACTCGATTTCAAATTGCCGTGGTGGAGAAATTACTCGGCAACACCGACGGTGCCCGCTTGAATGCTCAGCAGTGTTTGCAGATTGAACAGCAGGAACTCTCCAAAATCGGCGGACTTCTCAGCGACTCAGGATTGCTCAATCTCCTGAATCAGGAAGAGCGACCACTTGATCTGCTGGTCTCACTGGTTAGCGACGAGTCGACCTCAGAAGTGATTCGAGACGCTTTTCAATGGACTGTTCAGCGGAAGGGACTGGCGCTCGATCTAAGTTGTCGGACGAAGTCGCTCCAGCACTCACGATCTTTCGATACGCGAACGCTTGCGTTGATTGAACAGATTCGATTGCTGAATCAGGAACTTGTTGACCTCGCACTCAAACAAAACTCGACCCTCTCGGAAGAGGAACTCTCGCTCGAAAGAGAGAATCGCTTGAAAGCGATCGCCGAAGCTCAAAGCGATTTGAGCGAACGCCTCCGCGGTGAGCAAATCAGTTCATCATCGCCATCGGCTGTCCTTTCGGAACTTGGAAAGCATCTCGATGAAAAGTCGGCGTATCTCGAGTTTTTGAAAGTCGATCAGTTTCGTCCCCACGACTCGACCGACGCGAGTCATCGCTATGTCGCGTTCTTCGTTCGGAAGCAGTCCGACGAGCTGCAAATTGACTTCGCAGACCTGGGCGATGCCACTGAAATCGAAGCCATGATTGAAGGCTTGCGACGCATCACTCAGGAAGTGCCGGAAATGATTCGTTTTTCTTATGAAGATGAGTTGGAAGAGGAATACCGCGAAGTTGCCTTCGAACTCTACGAACGCATTCTGGGACCGTTTCAAGAACAGATCGACGCTGCCGAGACGCTCATTCTTGGCCCGGACGCTGCGATTTCGACGGTTCCGTTCGCGGCACTTGTCGATGCTGACGCTCGCTATCTCGTTGAAAGCAAAGAGATCAGCTATGTCTCTTCAGCCCGGGATTTGATGAGGTCAACCGGGGCTCCGGGAAGGGGAACGGTAGTCATTTCTAATCCAAACTTTGACGCAGACCTTGTTGAGCGCGAGGAGTCGATCGCCCGCGTCAACAATGAAGATCAGTCGCGAATGTTACTCGCCATGCGGGGCGGCGACGAAATCGATCTACGCTCTCTGCGTTGGCAGCGACTTCCTGGGGCTGAGGAGGAAGCCACCGATGTTGAAGTCCTTTTGAATGAAACCGATTTCGGTCCGGTCAAAACTTATCTTGGGAACGACGCAGTCGAAGAATTGCTGAAGTCAACCTACGCAGCCCGAATTCTGCATCTGGCTACGCATGGCTTCTACGTTCCATTAGCGGACAAGGAAGAATTCGGAGGTGGATTCCAACGATCAGCTGCGATCAATTCGAATCTGTTCCGACTCCGGACCACGGAGAATCCGCTGCTTCGCTCGGGAATTGTTCTCGCAGGGGCAAATCGAACTTCCCAGCCGGGTGAAGAAGATCGGCTGGAAGATGGTTGGGTGACGGCTCAGGAAATCGCGAGAATGGATTTCCGCAACACTGAACTCGTCGTACTGAGTGCGTGCGAGAGTGGGCTGGGTGACATTTCGTCCGGACAGGGAGTGCACGGGATTCGTCGTGCGTTCTTGAATGCCGGAGCCCACTCAATTTTGACTTCTCTATTCAAAGTCCCGGATATTGAAACTCGCGAGTTGATGCGCGCTTTCTATCAGCATCTTCTGGAGTCTCCAAATCGCCGGACTGCGCTGTGTCGCGCGCAGCGTCAACGAATCGAAGAAAGACGCGAGGAGCACGGAGGCGCTCACCCGTTCTTCTGGGCAAGTTTCATTCTGTTCGGTTCAGGAGACTGAGCTTTGCGAGCTGTGTGATCCGTCAATGCCTCAACGACAAACGCGAAAACCCTGCTGGGAAGGAGATTCTCCCCAACAGGGTTTTGTTTTCAGGCGATCGATTGAAAACAGAGCGTTTCCAATTCGAGTTCGCACTGACTCGCACGAGCAGGCTCAGCTTTTCAACAAGTGAGACCGCGCGAGGTAGTGCACAGGAAAGAGCGACTTGCTCTAGACCAGCGGAAGTGTTCCGTCGTCATCGACGAAACCGGGAATTCCGAAGATACTTCCGCGAACGGAGATTCCGTTCGGAGCAACCAGTTCGACGTTGTCCAGGTCGATGTTGCCCGCTTTCACGCTAATTCGGCCGTTGATGCTTCCATCAGTGATTCCGATGCTGGCATCAGTCAGATCCAAGTTGAAGAAGGCTTTCAGCGAGATCTTCTCTGATGCTCGAATTGCTGAGTTGTAGACGGAAGCGTTTCCGTTACGGCTGGCGACTTTAACTGTCGATGAGAAACCTTCAGCTTGCAGAACGGCCTCTTCAGTAAACAAGTCTCCGTCCGCAGCGATGCTAACTTTCTCGCTCGCTTCGACCCAGCTACCGTCCAGCACGACATCGCTTTTCGCAGCGACTTTGACACTGGACTCTGGCGTTTCAATCGCACTCCAGAATGAATCTTCCGCGATCACGGGACCTTTCGATTTCACTTTGATGTTGTCGAAGGCAAACAGCTCAGCTCCACTGAGTTCGACACCTTCCGTTCCGGAGATTTTGAGGTCTCCGTTGTAGGCATCAAAGACTGAATCGAATCCGACAACCCAACCCTTCGCGTCGACTTTGATGTCCTGTCCGATGACGTCAGCCAGGAGATAGACGTCCCGTTTCGCTTTCAGCTTGACGCTTTCACCTGCGAAGATGATCCCGTCGAACACTGCGATGTCTTCCTTCGCACGCAAATTGACGCTTCCGTCAATCGAATCGACAGCTGAATCGTCGACAATGATGCTGCCGTGCTTCGACTTCAGAGTGATGTCGTTGTCGGCAATCAAATTGGATTCGACGATAATGTCGCCATCTGCTTTGATCTGAATGAAGCTCGCATCGATCGTTGACTGGATCACGACTCCCGCACCATGGATGACTTCGGTGTAGTTGCCTTCGGTGCGTCGAGTGTCAAAGATGCCGTCGGCGAGTTCCTCTCCGAGAAGGACATCCCCCTCATTGAAGACGCCATCGTTGTTGGCATCGACGAATGACATCGGGATCACGCCGGATTCAACAGCCCCGATATCGACGGCGCTACCAAGAATACGATCGAAACCCATTCCTCGCTGGTCGGTGGTCAGCGGGTTGTTGCCAGCGTCGGTTGCATCGCCGTTGTTTCCGGCGTTAATTGCGAGGCTGCCTTCGACCAGTGCGTGCGTCAGGGTTGGACCGCCATTGTCAGCGAGCGTCTGCTCAATCACATCAATCGCGTTGACACCTGTAATGTCTGTGCCGGCGCCGACAACATTGATCGTCGATCCCGTCAAATCACCGAAAATATTGAAACCGCTGCTGTCAACTGATCCTGAAATATCTTCCCGGTTGTCTGCAGCCATTTCATCGTTGCCAATGACAATGGAATTGTAGATTGAGACCTGTCCGAAGGAATTTCGAATTCCGCCACCGCCACCTTCGAAATTCCCTGAATGTGATGCAGAGTTTCCAAAGATCGTCGAGTTGGTGATCGTCAGATTCCCAGTTGAATTGTAGATCCCTCCACCGCCACCGCCGGCTTGGTTTCCGCTAATTGTCGTATTGGTAATATCGAGGGTTCCGCGGTTATAGATCCCACCGCCGCCAGCATCTCCATCGACTAGTTCACCGACGTTTCCGCTGATTGTGCTGTTGAGGATCTGCATGCTTCCAACGTTGTAGATTCCTCCGCCTTCATCACCGACCACATTGTTACTGACCGTGGAGTTCGTGATGACTACTGTGCCTCCACTTCCATTGTAGATACCGCCGCCGTATTCATCGCCCGTGACAGTGTTACTGTCGAGCACAGAGTCTGTAACGGTCAGATTCCCTGTGTTGAAGATCGCTCCCCCGGAACTCACGGAGACGTTTCCGGAGAAAGTCGAATTCTGAACGGTGAGAGTTCCTGAGTTATAAATCCCCGCACCATGGTAACCTCCATCATTGTTGGAAATCACCGAATCCGTGATGTAAACCGTTCCTCCCACGTTGTTCAACCCACCACCATAAGTCGCGAGCCCTTCGTTAACATTGCTGTTTCGCAGGTAGAGCGTATCCGTTGAATCTGCGACATGGATATTTCCGCCATTTGAACCAACCGATGCATAGCCATCGGTAATTGTCAGGCTTTCGAGAACGACAATGGCACCATTCCCTGAACTATTGATAGTGAATGGTGTGATATCTCCTTCGCCATCGATCGTCACTGGGCTGGCCAGGCCGGATGCATCAATATCGAGAGAGTCAGAAATGAGAAGCGTCGTTCCCTGTCCTGATGGACCAAGTCCAATCGTCATGCCTGACAGAGACGCGTCAAACGTAATCGAGTCAGCCCCTGCTGTGTTGTTGGCCGCATCGATTGCCTCACGAAGAGAAATTCCGTCTCCTCCGTCCGATGCAATCAGATTGGCGATCGATGACGTATCTCCATTCGTCACGTCGATCGCGTTGCTCACGACAACGCCAGCCAGCAGGACGCGAGATTCCAGTCCTTCGGAAGCCTGTGTGCTTCCGATGACACGTTGCCGGCGACGTTGCGCCCCGCGCATCAATGGCCCTTGAGTCGGGACAAATGGACGAACAATTCGATTCAGAAATTTACTGGTCATCGTGAAGCTCCGAAGTTTGTCAACGGGGCAATGCTGCGCCCAAGTCGAGAAAATGATTTGTGAGAAAACTCTTGGAATGGAACTGTTGCTAGCCCGGGGCTTCGACTTGCCGAAACTCCGGGGAAACCTGTTCCAACGCACCATCCGAGAGAACGTAGGAACGAGAAATCAACTCCTTGTCATCCGTAACCAAGTCCGGTCGAATCATTCCGCTGAGCAGTTCCACCGCAAAAATCTCCTGCACAGCATCTTCGAATCGGACAAACCCGACTGTCGCACCCGTTTCAATATCAACCACCCACACACCACACGTTCGCTCGGTGAGCTCATCACAGATCGGAATCCCGCTGAACGTTGCGGACTCGCGAACCTGTGACAGACCAATCAACGCGAGGTTGCCCGCAAAGGTCAGTCCTCGCGTGAAGCCCGGCAGCCGTGTGATTTCTTCGTACTTGCCGGTTTGAAGATCGATTCTGCCGAACCCGCCCGTTCCGGAATGCAGAATCCAAAGTTGATCTCGATACCAGCGAGGCGAGTGCGGCATGGAGAGCTTTCGCGAGATGACTTCGTTGCTCTCCACATCAATCAACACTCCGCCATCCCGCTTGTTCTCTCGCCAACCGCCTTCTGTGTCAGTTGTTCCCAGAGCCGTCACATATCGCACGCGACCGTCCCGGACCGCCAATCCGTTGAGATGACATTGATCGCCGGGCTGAAGTTGAGAGATGAATTTCGGCTTCCAGACGGGTTCGAAGCTGTTCTCCGAACTCCGAACCGACAGGCAGGAAAAGGCCGTGTTCACGAACCAGAGTTCGGGACGTTCGTTGGGATTCTGAGAAACCCACGCCATCTCATGGATCCGCACATCGCCAGTGACATGACAATTTCGTGGCAAGAAGGCTGAGTCGTGCGATCCCGCTGGCTCAATTTTTTGAGCGACTGCCGGGATGTTCTGAAACTCCCAGATATCGTAAGAGCAGCCAATCGCCAGACGGCCTCCGTCAACCGCGAGCCCCATCGGTTGCGAGAAGCTTCGAAAGTGTGTGTTGAGCACGCCGTTCTGATTGCGAAGCAGGATGACTTTTCCCGCCTGGTAAGTGGTCACCAGCAACGAACTCTTCAGACGGTGAAGAATTTCCGGAACGGAAGAGGTATGCACACTTCGCAGTTGGTGACCTGACTCCGAACCCTCTGCGGCTCCGTCTGGCGACTGTGGGGCAGGATTCGGATTGTTTTCGGCGAGCGACATCGTGAACAACAAAGATCTGAAGTGTTAAGAATCTGACACTTCGTTGTTCGACCCATTCAACATCAGTCCGCCAACGCTCGTCGCTGAACGGCTGCGATTCTGGAGAAAGTAGGTCGACCGTCGCGATTGAACCGATTACGACGGCGCCGGTGATTTCCAGAGTTCTCAGTCTTCACTGGAAGCTGACGTGAAAATACTCAAGACCTGAGAGCGACCTCGCTGACTTCGAACGCACGGCTCCCATCGAAATCAGTGTTCGGTTGTCTACAGTGTCTGTTGGAGAGCGTTGCGGTCGAGCAGGATCGAATTCATTCTGGAAAAAATCTGTGAGGTCGTGTCACAACATCGCTGGCTGCCTGTATGGGGAAGTGAACGCCGGTGATTCGCCTACCTGTCCGCGTCGACGGGATTTGCAGCCGGTCAACGGGTTGCGCATAATCACTGAAACGAAATACGGTGATTTCGCAGCCGGAAGAAAAATTCCAACTCGGAGAGATGAATGAAAAAGTCCACACCCATCTTGGCGGTATGCGTTTCCGGCGGATTGCTCTGCAGTGCGACAAACGTCGTGTTGTCACAGGTCACCACTCCTCCTGAATCATCGTCCAAGCAGACCCAGTCTTTCGAAGACGTTCCCGTCTCGAAGGCAGCACAGGCCGGGGATGTTTCGAAGTCCCTGACGACACTTTCGATCGTGGCGTCACGATCGATGAACTCAAAGCAGAACAACATCGATCCGGATTCCGCTGCAAAAAGCAGCGACAATGCCGACTCCAAGTCAAAAACAACCGTCCACGCGATCGTTGAAATTCGAGACACGAAAGTGCCTGACGAAGACGTCCAGTGGACAGTTGAGGTCACTCAAATCGCCAGCCGGGGAGACACGAGCACTCCTCCAACTCCTCTGGCGAGAACAACCAATCGTGACAGTGATTCCGAACCGTCGGCGATCAATGAAGAGATTTTTGTTCAAAAACGAGCCCTGGATCACTAACCCCAAGACATCCTGACCTCACCGCACTCGTCGGGTCATCATAACAGGACAATTACAATGTTTCGCATACGATCGATGAAATTGATCGCGTGTTGCGCTGCACTTATGTTCTCACTTGGGGCACGTGCCGCAGACGCCGAAGTCACAGAACGACACAAAAAAGTCGTCGAAGAAGTTTTTCAACGCCTCCTCGCTGTCATGGAAACTCCGGACGGCTGGGAAGTCTGGCCTCCCGAAGTCACAGTGGTTGACAAGGGATTCGCAAACGCATTCGCTGGATTTCGAACTGAAGATGGTGTCGACGTTCCGTATGTCGAAATCACCGTCACCACCGTCGAAGAGATCGCGGACTACGATCCCGACACTCTCGCTTTCACGCTGGGGCATGAACTCGGCCATTTGTTTTTCGATCACAACCATCAGTCGATCGAGTTTCGAGAACAGTTCGGAGACAAACTCCAAACCATTCGCCTGGCGTGCAACCGCGAACAGGAACTCGAAGCGGACTTGTTCGGTATGCAGCTCGCATTCAAAGCGGGGTACTCACGTCAGGGGTTGATCAAAGACCTCGACGGATGGCGTGAAAACACGACTCCTTATTGCCGGTTCGAAGGACTGTCAGTCAGTCATCCGACCTGGGAAGACCGAGCGACGTACCTCTTCGACGATGAACGACAGCAGTCGCTTTGGCGTTCGCTGAGTTCATTTCAAACTGGGGTCATGTTCCTCGAGAATCAGCATTACCTTCATGCACAACTCTGTTTCGAAAATGTCACCGTCGAGTTTCCTGAATGCTACGAAGCCTGGGCAAATCTCGGCTATGCATTGCTCATGCGATATTGTGATGGACTCGATGCCGAAGACCTCAAGAACTTCGATATTGGCCACCTCGTTGTAGGCGGATTCTATCGACGGCCCGGATCTCTCGAACCAACAGTTCGAGGTGTCGACCCAGACCTGTGGTTCGAAGCAGTCGGTGCCTTCCGAGAAGCTTTGCGATTGAAAGAACGTCTCGGCCTCAAGGATGACCTCCTGATGGTCAAAGCGAATCTCGCAGTCGCTTACTTGATTCACCCTGCCGGAAAAGATGTGGGACAGGCGGAACGCTGGTTCGACGAAGTCTTCACAGCACTCCGGAACAATCCCGAAGATTCACAACTCGACCCTTTGGTTCATGCGTCCATCCTCATCAACTCCGGTTCTGCTCGCGGTTTCGACTCGGACCTTGTTGTCCAAACTCTCGGACTGTTGGCGGAAGCGAAGACGAAGCGAGGAAACGACCTCGTCGCGACCGCACTCGAAACGGCCCTTCAATTCAACCAGGCCCGGACTCTTGTCACTTCGGGAGATCCAGCCAAACAGATGACAGCTCTGGCATTGTTCGAGAAGTATCTCGACGGCATGACGTCCGCCAGTTCATGGTGGCCGATTGCATACGAACAGTATGTGCAGCTGTCGAAGGCTGTGGGAAAAGCTCCCAAGGCAGAGTCCGAGTTCAAGCAACTTGGAATCAAAGATTGGCGTCCCGTCACGGCGGTGGAACTCACCGATGGAAAAACGATCGGCCTGAGCCAACCTCTCAAAGAAGTTTTGAAAACGTTGGGACCTGCTGATGTTGAGATTCCCGTCATCGAAGGCAAGAACCTCAAATACTACAAGTACGAAGAGCTGGGAATCACCATTCTCGCCACTCGAGAAGTTCTCGCTGTCATCCTCGATTCTGAAAAGGCTCCCGCAGTCAAGATTCAGCGTCCGGGACTCGGCGGAGACGATGCGACTCTCGAACTCGGAATGAATCGCGGAGTTCTGGAAGGACTTCTGGGCAGCGACTGGGATGTCGAAATTACGAACCTGTTCCAACTCGACGAGCTTCATCAGCTCTATCGTGATCTGGGATTGGCAGTTCAATTTGAAGATGGCGTGGTCAGCGAATTAGTGATCTCCGTCGTCCCGTTGAAGTAACTGATGAGTAACTAACAAAATCTGAAACCGCAACATTGACTACCTTGGAGATGACTCATGAAGACCACACGAACACTCGCAACACTCGCCCTGACGACGCTCCTCTCACTTTCGATGAGCCAGTTCAGCTTCGCCCAGGACGATGATGCCGCACTCTTGAAAGCTCACGAACAACTGAAATCTGTCCTCGATCAGGTGGATGATCTGTTCTACAAAGAGATGACCACTGACTCCGGCGTCACGTTTTACAACCTCATTTGGGAAATGGACGGCGAAACATCCAAGATCACTTTCGAACTGCGACAACTTGGTCACTACAGCGGCAAGCCCGTCTTTGGACTACTCGCTTACACAACCGTCGCCCAGACCGAGGGCTCAATGCCGCCCGCGGTGATCAAAGCGGTCGCAACGAAGAACGAAACCACTGGTCTCGGATACTTCAGCATGACAGAGGGCTTCGACACGCTGTACATGAACTTCACAGCCCCATCCGACGCACTGACTCCTGGCCAAGTTTGGATGACCTGTGCTTACATGCACAACAACCGCATCAAAATGCGAAAGGAAGTTGAAACACTCATGTCAGCATCCGGCCGCTAATCGATCTGTCAGGGTTACCTGGCACTCGCAAAGCTGAAAGGATGAAGACGTTCGTGCAAGTTCTCCAAACCTCTTTCGACACCGCTCGAAAGATCATTCGGCGACATCGCACGATCCGAGATCGACTGGATCTTGAAAATGTGAACTGACTGTTTCTTCTCGTGACGGCGTGTGTGAGTTTACCCTCCACGCCATCACGAGAATTTTTTCGTTTCCAGTGCGACGTATTTGCTGCACCAATTGACGCCGGATTAGAAGCGAACCGACGATTCTGTGATCTCTTTTGACAACGATTCTGAACCGGGTTTAACACCCGTCAGCCGATGACGGAACGACTCCACAATTTCGAAACCGATCTGCTCGGCACCTTCGCCGGGGGCGATGAAAGCACGACGTCCGCCGACGAATCTCAAACTCCGGTCACTCCGGAAATCCCCGGCTACCGCATCATTTCCATCCTCGGAAAAGGAGGCATGGGACAGGTCTATCTGGCTGAAGACCTGAAGCTCAAACGACAGGTCGCTCTCAAAGTCGTCGCTGGCGGAGCCGCTTCCACTCCGGAAATGCTCGAACGTTTTCAGGCTGAAGCTCGTGCTGTCGCTGCAGTCAAACATCCCGGTGTGTGCCACATCTTCGAAGCTGGCGAGACCGGTTCGATACCTTATCTCGCGATGGAAGTGATTCAGGGACAGACCGTCTCCCAACTGATTCGCGATCAACTTCCGACTCCCAAACAGTCCGCCAAGCTTGCAGATGATGTCGCCAAAGCTGTCCATGCCTGTCACGAGTCGGGAATTCTCCACCGTGATCTGAAACCTTCGAACGTCATGTTGACGAAAGACGGAATCGTCAAAGTGATGGACTTCGGCCTGGCCAAACAACTCGGCACGACTGGCGACCGGACCCGTACCGGCGAGATCATCGGGACTCCCAGTTACATGGCTCCCGAGCAAGCCAGTGGAGTGGTCAAGCAACTCGGTCCGGAGTGTGATGTCTACGCGATCGGGGCGTTGCTTTATGAAATGCTGACCGGTCGTCCGCCGTTTCAGACATCCGAGCTGATGCAAACCATTATGCTCGTCATCACCACAGATCCCGTTCCCCCGCGGAAACTTCAGCCGCGCGTTCCGACTGACCTCGAAACCATCTGTCTGAAGTGTCTGCAAAAACAACCTCGCAAACGATATTCGTCTGCACTCGAGTTGTCTGAAGATCTCGAGCGGTATCTGAACAGCGAACCGATTCTGGCACGAAAGACTCCGCTTTGGGAACAAGGCTACAAGTGGTCGCGGCGCCATCCTGTTCTTACAGTTTTCTTAGCCACGATTGGTCTGGCAGTAACGGGAGGTCTCGCTGGAGTTTCTTTCCATGTCGAGCGATTGCAGTCCGAACTCGATCGCAACGAACGTCTCTTCGACGAAAGTCAGGAACTCGGCCGGTGGCTGGTCAACGAGCACATTCCAGCTCTCGCCCGACTTTCTGGCGGGGGAACTCAACGCAGCGACTTGGTCGCGCGAACTCTCAACCACCTGCGCCAGTTACAACTTGATGTGGCAGCTGATGAAAAACTGGCTGAGTACATCGCTCAAGCGTATCTGCAAATCGCCCGTGTTCAGTCCGACCCCGCCTTTGCAACTCCAGAGAGCCTTCGCCAGGCGCTCCAAAGTTTAGAGGATGCACTGAAGTTGTCTCCACAAGGGGACTCCAAGGAAGTGTCGCTGCAATCACAGCTAGATCGGGCCAACCTGCATCTCGAACGTGCTCGCCTGTTTCAACAACTCGCCGAAACGAACCCTGCCAATGAAGAAGTCGCCAGCACACTGGAGCTTCTCAATCAACTTCCAGAACCTCTCACATCAGCAGGTGAAGTGACCCGACTCGCTGCTCGCGAAGTGGAGCTGAGTCTCAATCCTCAGCAGATGACTTCCACTGAGAAACTCGAAGCTTATCTCAGCTTGCTCGACAAGGGACAATCGCTTCTTGCTTCTCAATCAGATTCGAACAAAGGAGCCGAGATTGTCTCGAATCTCGCTTGGGAGATCGGTCGACTGCTTGAAGAATCCGAGCAGGCAGATCATCGAAATGAACACGGAGAAGCCATCGACTACCTCACAATGGGAGTCGACTTGCTCAGTCAGGCCGAAGGCGACAACACTCGAAAGACGTTCAAATTGACGGATCGGCTCAGCTTCGTTTCATCGATCCTGCAGTCCGACAACGAGCTGAAAGAGGCACTTCAATCAATTCAAACAGCGATCGATTTGCAGCTGCGACTGGCCAGCGAGATTCCTGACAGCTCGATTCTTCAAACTCGAATGGCAGAACTTCTCGAACAACGATTTGAGTTTGAACAGCAGTTGCAACTGGTCGATGACATGCTCGAGACAGCGACTCAGCATCTTCACGTCTCACGAAAAGTTGAACTGATCGACGCAGCCAATTCTCCGAAATTGTTGCAACGATCGCACACTCTCATCGCACTGGCTCAGCAGGCTCGGCTGCGATTCGCAGATGCTGTCGACCACATCCGGCAAGCCCTTCAGATTGCTAGGCTGCGGAAGACAGAAAACTGGCCTCGCGAACAGGCTCTCGAATTTGCGGATCTTCTCGACGTGACAGCGACCATGATCGTCGCCCAGGCAGACGATCGGTCGGCGATCAGTTCTCGGTTGACGTCGCTCGAGGAAGCCATCGCACTGCTCAAAGAGTCTGAGCAGATCTACCGGTCCATCGGCGAAGATCAAAGCAGCCCGGAGGATTCCGCGTTCTGGAAGAACGTCAGGCAACAACATCGGTTCGAAGAGGAACTCGATCAGCTGCTCCTTCAGTCGCGAGAGACGAAACAAATCCGTTGACGTTCGCCGCGCATTGCTCTTTTCTGTGCACTGACGAGCGCGATATCGTTAGTTTCCTTTTTCCTGCTTCCGTGTGAGAGTGGGGAATCGCCAGCTCGAAAGTTGAAGGAGAGCGACATGACACCTCCGAGTCCGGATGAATTTGTTTCAAGATTCGATGCCCAACCGACCCGGTGGAGTATGGTGCAGCGGGCTCATGGAGAGTCGATCGCTGGCGGAGCGGAAGCGCGACAATACCTCGTGATGCGGTACTCCGCTGCGATTCGAGGTTACGTTCGGGCGATGACACGCAGCGAAGACGAAGCAGACGATCTGACGCAAGATGTCATGGTGCGGCTCCTGCAGGGAGATTTTGCTGGCGCAGATCCGAGCAAGGGCCGGTTTCGCGATCTTCTGAAAGTCGCTGTTCGAAACATGACACGTAATATGTGGGCGAAGAAGAAGGTTCGCAAAACCGTCGATTCGGACGTCTCCGAAGTTGCTCCCCCATCTGACGACGAATCGGAAGCCACTTGGGAAGACAGCTGGCAGCGGCAGGTTCTGGACCTTACCTGGAATCGACTCGAAGACTACCAGAAGAGCCATCCGGGAAGTATCGCCTATACGGTGCTCAAACTGCGGACCGACTATCCGGACGAAACTTCGGACGAGTTGGCAGCACGTCTCAGCGAGAAAATTGGGAAGACCGCCCGGGCCGATCAAACACGGCAGCAGCTGCGGCGTGCCCGGGTGCGGTTTGCGGAGTTCCTCGTCACAGAAGTTATGGATGGGATGGAGGTTGCGTCGCAGGAGCGAGTCGAGGACGAACTGATTCAACTGGGGCTCTACGATCAGGTCAAAGAGTTTCTGCCGAGCGTCTGGGAGAACCTCAACCAGGAGTGACAGGAAAAATCTGGAAAAACTTCGGCGGATGTGTCACAGCTACAGAAGTGGGCTGTAAGGGGAGTGTCTGAATGATAACCACTCAACACAAACCGGAGTTCAACAATGTTTTTTCCATCACTCAACCAACTGTTTCGTCGCTCTTTCTTCAACGCTTTTGTCGTCTCAGTCGCTCTCGGAAGCACCGCTTTGAACGCCATTGCAGGGCCAAGCTTTAGTGGACCAGCAACTGCTTCAATCGATGCTTCAGAGTACGAAGAATGGGGACTCGAACCACCAACTTCTCAGTCAACACCTGCCAGTGGCCCAGTCGAACAGGATCGCAGCGACAACACACCACCTGCTCAGCCAGCCATCGAACAACCAGCTCAACCTGCTCAGCAGAATCTTCCTCCAGCACCACAAGATCTGACTCAGTCAGTTCAACAAGCGACTGTCCTCGTCATTGCTGTCTACCCCGATGGCAAAGAGTTCCACACCGCTGGATGGATTGTTGACTCGAACCGACGCATCGTCGTGACGCTGCGACACATGGTCGAAGGGGCAGAAAAGATCTTCGTCGGATTCCCACAACTTTCGAGCGGGGCTCCTAACGAACTTCAGGGTTCACCAGCCACACTGATGGCTTCTTCCGATGACATGGACGTTGCCTACCTCGTCGCTGACCGAATTCCTGGATCACTGCCAAGCCTCGTGAATTCAGAATCCGTCGGCTTCGGAAGCGGAACTGGCCAGACACATGGCAGTCCAGGTCACGGTCCCATGGGAGGAACTGGGGGCGGCCCGCTGGTTCAAACTCCTCCAACTACTGGCGGACGTCCGCAGCCTCCAACACCTCCGGGACCTGTTCAACACGGCGGTCACCGACCGACCTCGAACTTCCCTCCCGCTGGGAATGGTGGATTCAACAACGGAGGAATGAACGGTGGTGGATTCAATAACGGCGGGTACAACGGTGGAGGATTCAACGGCGGCGGATTCGGAAACAACAATCCTGCCCAGAACAATCCAGTCGTCGGACAATGGTACTTGCAGGACACCGTCAACGGAGTGCAGTTGTACATCGGAGTGACCTTCAACGCCCAAGGCCAATTCGCTCTGCAGATGGTGACAGTCGACGGATACGGACAACGCTCACAAGAGAACGACAACGGAAGCTTCCAGGTTCAAGGCAACACACTGTTCCTGAACGGCGGAGACGGACCTCAGCAGCTTCCTTTCTGGTTCGAAAATGGAATGCTCTTCGTACAGTTTCCTGAACTTGGAACGACCATGGCCTTCCACAAAGGCTAAACCGAAGTGAACTCCGGCAAGCCCCTGCATCCGACGGATGCGGGGGCTTTTTTTGTGCGCAGCCCGGTTCAGAACTTTTTCCGAATTGCCTGTCACACTCGCGGCAGCTGGCTGTACTGGGTGGGACCTCACCTTCAACCCTCTTCGGAGTGAATCCAATGCTGACTTGCCCACCTTTCAAGACGCTCTGCGTTTCGGCCATCCTGTTCTGTTCCATCTTCAAACTGATCCCAACTTGCCTGTCGGCAGCAGACTCACGACGCCCAGCTGATGTCGGTGGAGGTCGACGCCCCGCCCTGCACGTTCGACAGGTCAAACTCTACGACAATCAAGGATTCGGAAAACCTGTCGTCTGCCGGAGTTTTCTGCTTCCCGGAAACTGGCAAGTCTCCGGCGGAGTGCAATGGGCTCAAACCTATCAGGAATATCAGCCCTTCTATTACGAAAGCTTTTCCGCAGTGAGCGACAATCAGGAAGCTTCGATCGAGTTGTTGCCTGCTTACTCCTGGCTCTGGTTTGCGGACCCGTACATGCGACAGATGATGCAGCAGACTGGAGCTCCCCTGGCCGCTCCCCTCGACGCGACCGGGGTCGTCCAGAATGTCATCATCCCCAACTACCGACCGGGAGCTGTCGTGACAGGGGTGACTCCCCGAAATGACCTCGCTCAAGCATTTCGAAAAGAACTCGTCAAATACGGACTCGATCAGATCGAGGCGATGGGATCGAAACTCTATCTCGACTTCGTCGAAGCGAGAATCAGCTACATCATGAACGGCGTTGAGTTTCAGGAAGTGGTTGTTGTTCAGCTGACCCGGACCGACTTTGCCTCGACTGGAATGCAGAGCTACACCGCCAGCAACATGTTCCTGATGCGAGCTCCCAAGGCCAAGTGGAGCGACTACGAATCGATCTTCGCTACCGCCCTCAGTTCGATGCGACAGAACCCAGCCTGGCTCAAAGCAATCAATAAGTTTCACCAGAACATCGCCCGGATTCGCCAAAAGGGAGCACAACAACGACAGCAGATCATGCGGCAGACCTACGAAGACATCGCCCGCAGCAATCAAGAATCCTGGGAGTACCGACAGGACTCCATCGACCGATCAGCTCGCGAATTCAGTGAGATGATTCGCGAAGTGGAAACCTACTACGACCCCAGCACGGGCTACGAAGTCGAGCTTCCATACGAGTACGACTACGCCTTCTCCAACGGACTCGGAGATTACGTTGTCACGGACGATCCCTTCTACGATCCGAACTCTGACCTGTTCAGCAGCAACTGGCAACAACTACAGACAGCTCCATAGAGCAAGTTGTCTTTCCTTTGCACTCGCTTGAACTTCTTCATCAGGTCAAAGGCTGAGTCTGCTCGTGCGAGTGAGTGTATATGGAAACCGAAATGCTCTCGAACAACGCAACCGTGATGTGTGAGTGGGAAGGTCGCTCGGCTCTCCGGAATTCGTTCCGGAGGGTCGACGACTTTTTATTGCGTCCCTGAATGGCCCCCAAATAATTTTGGCTACCAAGGTCGAGCCGGGTATTGACCACTGGCAATGGACGCGAACTGTTGCGAGTCGTAAGGAGCGGCGACCACGTCGGACTCCAGCTGACGAGTCCGAAACAGATTCACGATGTAACCCATTCGCTCTTTAAGTACGGTCCAGTCAGAGGCTCGCGTTTGCTGAAGATTGGAGCGGCCAGTATCCCAGCCTTCCGGTGGTGTGAGGAACTTCAGGAGTTCCGGATTGGTCAATTCCCGCAGAGCCGGAGGAAAGACGGCCTCGTCGAGCGGGGGAACATCCTCGTGGACAGAGAGTGTCTCTTCTCCGACACTAAACGTCATCAGCCGCTCGGTGACACACTTACGAATGAGAAATGGAAGAGACTGAGAAATCAAAGGCTGTAAACGGATATGCTCATGCAAGATTGCCAGACAGTTTCCGAAATACGCCGCTTCGATCCGCCTGTCCAAATCGGCCTCAACTCGAGCGGACTCATACTGAGTGAATGCCCGCCCCAGGAGATTCTCGGTCTGAGACTTTCTCGACATCTCGTCGATCGTCTCCAGGACCGATGCGAAGTTCGCCTGACTCGGATTCTTCTCCGCGTCTCGGACGTATTGCAGGTAACACGCTGTCACCCGGCCAATATCATCGAGAACGAGCCGATTCCCATCGAGGATTCTTCGGGACGCAGCACGACGCGTGTATCGAGCAAGTTGATATCCGCAGTAGCCTCCGGTCAGCGTGCCCAGTGTGATCCAAACGAGGAGCGACACAGGCAACGACAATCCCGTCCACTGATGTGTCAGTCCTCCCACGATCAGACCGACGACTCCCCCGACACATCCTGCCACGAATGTCGCGTCCCGCGCCGCCTGATCGCGGTCCTCCTGACGAATCGTGACTCCTGCCTTTCGCGATCCCCAAACCGCCCAGCTATGAAAGTTCGCACCTGTTTCCGGACCGATTGCGGCTCGAAGTGCTTCCGACAGCAAGTGGTGACAACGCGTAATCAGGAAGTTGGACAGAAGCGGGTCAGAAGCAGTCACTGCTTCATCGATCATTCGATTCCAATCCTGTTCCGTCCGTTCGTCCAAGTCTGTTCGACCTGCAGAAATTGAGGAAGTCATGATACCTGTCCAACCAGCGAGTTCCGGTGCGTCGTTTGTCGACCACAACAATCGAGCAACGACCCGAGCAGGGTTCGCTGTCGATCGAACATTCAATTCGGCGAAACCGATTATGGCTCGGCGGTTCGTCGTAACTCAACTCTATCTGGTCGCAGCAATGCTCTGGATGTGCTCTATCGGGTGCCAATCCAGAATCGACGCTATCCACGAACAGTTTTCTGACTCGGCTGACCAGAAGCTTTCACGCATCGACCAGATCATTAAAACCGTCGAAACACAGGGCGAGCCAACTGCCTCTTATGTGAAGTACAGAGAAACGAAGATGCTCATGGACTTGTTCTCAGACTCGGATCGAGTCAACGAGGCGGATCTCGCCGTGCTTCAGGAAACCCTCGATGCCCAAAATCTCTCACTGCCATCGACGATCGAGTTCCGCGAAACAGAAGAGCTGCCATACAGCAATGCTCAATGCCTGTACCTTTTTCCGGGTGAGACGTCTCTCCACGATAGCGAAACCTGGAGCTTCAACACCGGGCAAGATCGGATTCTCCCCAAGCGATCGATTCGCAAAGCGGAAAAACTCCGGGAGGCCTATGAGCGGTTTGAAGCACTCGAGTATGTCCTGATCATCTCCCCTGACGAGATTGAACCGCCCCGCGTCAGCGACGAAGACACCTACGAACTCGGAGCGATTGAGGGAGTCGCGTATCTCTTTGAGATTGAATCCGGAACGATGCTGGGCTCCTTCCGATTCCGGGCGACGGGGCAGAATCTCATCAACAATATGATGTGGGACTTCACGCTCGGTGAAGACGACGATTCCAACCTCGAGATCCTCTCGGACCGTTTGAAGAGAGACACGCTTCGATACGCGGAAGCGGCGGCTGCGGCACTGTCCGATCAGGTGCACTCTGACCTGGAGCTGCAACACCGACCGTATCTGCCAGATCTCGTCGTTGACTCGCGCGTCGAAGATTCGTCGGAGTAGGCCACGTCCGCTTTCAACAACTTGCTCTTAGCCACTACTTCAGTTCAGAATGCCGGAATCGCATATCGTTCAGACACTGACCAATGGAGAGAGACCTTGCATCCGACATTTCGTGCTCGATTGAAGAAGGGAGATCTTCTCCATGGAATGATGATCACACTGACCGACCCGGCTGTGGCCGAGATCATCGCTGAAACCGGTTACGACTGGCTGTTCATCGACGGGGAGCACGGGCCACTCGAGACGGCAGAGCTGCTCAGCATTCTGCGGGCTGTGGATCATTCGATTCCGTGTGTGGTTCGGGTTCCTTCCGGAACAGAATCGTCGATCAAGAAAACGCTCGACCTCGGAGCTGCGGGCATCATCGTCCCCATGGTCAACTCGGCTGAACAGGCTCGAGACATCGTCAACTGGGCGCGATACTCTCCGCAGGGATCAAGAGGAGTCGGACTCGCCCGGGCCCATCACTACGGGCAGAAGTTTGGAGAGTACGTCAGCACAGCCAACGAACACGTGGCGGTCATCGTTCAAGCGGAACACATCTTGGCAGTCGAGTGCATCGAAGAGATCGTCCAGGTCGAGGGAGTCGACGCGATCCAACTTGGGCCATACGACCTCTCGGCGAGCATGGGAAAAATGGGCCAGCTCGACGACCCGGAAGTTGTGGCAGCAATCGATCGAGTCCTGGAAACGTGCCAGCGAGTAAACATGCCGGTCGGATGGTTCGGGGTCTCAGCTGCTGCGGTCCAGCCCTATCTCGAGCGGGGATGCACTCTGATCACCTCCGGTGTCGACGCGATCCTCCTCGCCAGTGCAGCGAAGGAAACCCTGTCCACTCTGACTGGTCGTGAATCGAGTTAGACCGATTTGCTCGCGCCCACAAACGCTTCGGCCGCTCGAGCAGTCAATCCCGTTGGTTTCACGTGAAACACTCGTGAGGTACATTGGCTGATTCGTTTGCACAGGACAGAGACCGATGGCTGGATTATTCGACAAGCAGGAAGAAGAGGAGCGGACAGCTGCCCAGCCGTTGGCTGCCCGAATGCGCCCCCGGAACCTGGATGAATTCGTCGGACAGCAACACTTTGTCGGAGAAGGAATGCTGCTCCGCCGGATGCTGGCCGCAGACCGTCTCGGCTCCATGATCTTCTATGGTCCTCCGGGAACGGGGAAGACGTCGCTGGGCCAGGTCATCGCATCGCAGACTCGCTGCAGTTTTCGAATCCTGAATGCGGCAGCGGCCGGCGTCAAAGAACTTCGCGCGGAGTTGAACGACGCGAGGGATCGACTCTCCCGTGGAGACGGAAGAACGATTCTATTCGTGGACGAGCTGCATCACTTCAACCGCACTCAGCAGGATGTCCTGCTGCCAGACGTCGAGAGCGGGGTCGTCAATCTGATTGCGGCAACGACCGCCAATCCATTCTTCTCGCTGGCATCGGCCCTGATCAGTCGCAGCCAGGTCTTCGAATTCAAACCGATTTCTCAAGAGGACATTTCGCAGCTGCTGTGGAGAGCATTGACGGATAAGGAGCGGGGGCTCGGTTCGACTCATGCCGAGGCGACTGACGAAGCGATCGAGTTCCTCGCCGAAGTCTCCGATGGTGACGCACGACGCGCTCTCACCGCTCTCGAAATCGGAGTGCTGTCGCTCGGTGAAAAGCACTCAACCTTTGATCTCGCGGTCGCTCAAGAATCGATCCAGAAGAAGGCGGTCGTCTACGATGCCTCAGGAGATCAGCACTACGATGTGACGAGTGCCTTCATCAAAAGCATTCGCGGCAGTGATCCGGATGCTGCGATCTACTGGCTGGCGAGAATGCTCGTCGCGGGGGAAGACCCGAGATTCATCGCCAGACGTCTCGTCATTCTGGCCAGCGAAGATGTCGGGAATGCAGACCCTCACGGACTGGTTCTCGCGAACTCGGCAGCCGAAGCGACCGAACGCGTTGGCATGCCCGAGTGCCGAATCATCCTCGCTCAGGCGGTAACGTATCTGGCCAGCTGTCCGAAGTCGAACGCCTCATACATGGCGATCAACGCTGCGATGGATGATGTCGAGAACCATCGATCGATCCCGGTTCCGGAACATCTCAAGGATGCTCACTACGCGGGAGCAAAGTCTCTTGGCCATGGGGAAGGTTATCAGTACAGCCACAACAGCGAAGAAGGCTGGGTCGATCAGGACTATCTCGGCGTCCCGAAAACCTACTACGCACCGGTCGACCGCGGGTACGAGAGTATTCTGAAACGAAGACTCGAAAAGCTCCGCGACCGCAAGCGAGACGGCAAACCTGAGTGACGGACGCCTCTCCGAGATGTCCAATTCGATAGTGCAACGCTTCGGGCAGCCGAATCCCTTCTGAGAAAATTCTCCCTCGGCGCGTCACATTCTTCGACGGTCTGCGCACTAGAGAAGTGAGGGCCGATCAGTGATCGCAACCGCTATCGAGAACTGCCCAGATCGATCATCACCCTCATTCTGGGCAGTTCCAAATTCATTCTCTGTCGAGGAGAGCCAATCATGGTGACCCCAGTCGAATTCATGAAGCAGTACCGAAATCTCAGCGTGCCCTACGTTCAGGATACCGGGACAACCTGCCGCGACGCGAAAGCTAAAATCGAAATCCGCAAGTACTTCATGATGGACTGGGATGAGGGAACCGAAGAACGGACCGACTACAACCACGTCACATCCGGTGGGCGTCGCGACACCTGGTTTCAAGACAACAAGCAGAAGATTCGCAATGCCGCGATGGGCAAAGGCTCGCCCGACGACTATCAGCTTGCACTCGAATGGGCGATCCGCTCCAGCAAGATTCGGAACCCGACGCAGGCCACGATTCAGACATACTGCGACCAACGACTTGGGATCGACTGTTCTGGTTTCGTGACCAACTACCTGATCGCGAACGGAAAGAAGCCCGACTCCCCAACAGTCAAACGCAACACCGGGGCAGCTTCCTACTACTCCACTGCCAAAGCGGTGAATGATCCCAATGCCATCCGCCCGGGACACCTGCTGGTGTGGATGAGCGGAAACTCCGTGAAGCGAAGTCCCGGACATGTGGCGGTCATCCAGTCCTATCGCAACCAGTGCGTCGTCGGGGGCAACATGTCTGTTGTCGAGTCAACTGGAGCAGGCGGGGCCAATCCCAAGCTCCTTGACTCGATGTATACGGTCGAGGAGATTATTGAGAAGGGTGGTCGAGTTCCGGTGATGATTCTCGTCGTGAAGCGTCACGGAAAATCCGGAAGTCGCGTCGCAGTGATGAATCCTTAGGGTGTCCGCATCTCGCTGAGTCGCGTCGACGGAGCCGTTTCACCATCCCGTTGATCAGCAACTTTGATGAGGATGAAGACCTTGCTCCAGTTGAATCGCCGCTCGTTTCTCCAGGCAGCTGCAACTTCATCCCTCATGCTCGGAAGCCAGAGAAGCTGGAGTGCACAGGCAGCCGAGACTCCGTCCTACATTCACGGAGTCTCGCGTACTGAAGCAGCGAAGATTAAAGACCAAGCGCTGAACTTCATGCACGAGTACAAAGTGCCCGGACTGTCGTTGGCGATGGGTTACCGCGGGAAATTGAAGCTCGTGATGTGTGTGGGGTACGCTGACCACGAGACGGGAGTCTTGCCCCAGCATCGCTTTCGTGTCGCGAGTGTCTCCAAACCGCTCACTTCAATTCTCGTCATGAAGCTGATGGAGATGAACTACTGGGACCTCGACCAGAAAGTCTTCGGTTCCGGCCTCCTCGGATATCAGGATGAGATCGCCACTCTTGGAGCGACGAACCAGAGACGCCTCGAAGCCATCACTCTCCGACATCTCCTCGAACATTCCTGCGGCGGCTGGGGAAATCAGTCACGCGATCCCATGTTCACGGGAGAAGCAATCGATCTCGATCATGATGGACTCATCCGCTGGGTTTTGAAAAATCGACCTCTCGATCACGATCCCGGGCAGAACTATTCGTACTCGAATTTCGGGTACTGCCTGCTGGGACGATGCATCGAGAAGCGATTCAAAATGACCTACGAGGATGCCTTCAAAGCATACGTTCTCCGACCTCACCGAATGAAGAATCTCGGTTTCGAAATCGGAGGAAATTCGGTCACGGACAAACGAGCCAATGAGGTGACTTACTATGGCCAGGATGAAGATGCCTACCACAAGGTCATGAACGTCACTCGTATGGATGCACACGGAGGATGGATCGCCACGCCCACCGATCTTGTGCGTCTCATGACCTACGTTGACGGTTTCCCAACCCCGTCTGATTTGCTGAATTCTTCAACGATCGCAACGATGACCTCTCCCTCATCGGTGAATCCGAACTACGCGAAGGGCTGGTCGGTGAACAAGCAGCACAACTGGTGGCACATGGGAAGCTTCAACGGAGGAGCATCGGTTCTGGCACGAATCCATGACCAACACCTCTGGGCTGCAATGGTCAACACCCGCTCGAAAGACCCCAGCTTCAACACCGATCTCGACGGGCTTCCCTGGAAAATTAAAGGCAGCATCCGCACCTGGGGTGGCCACGACCTGTTCCGTCAGATCTAGAACATGTTCAATTCTGGTTTAGACGAACTCGAACGAGCAAACTCAACTTTCTAATGTGTGAGACCGCGCACGCGAGTGCACTGGAAAGAGCGACTTACTCGAGCTGCACATCGCTATTTCTGGCTGCGTTCACATCTTGCTTTCAGCCCGTACGAAACCACCGGTTGGGATTGTTCCGCGCACTGCGAAAACAATCAGGTGAGTGTTTCACGTGAAACAGTGGCTTCGTTGGGATTCGACTCGGAGTTTGCTAGAGTTTCGGGATTGAATAAGAAGTGGTGGATGCCACTCCTCATAAATTCACCTCGACATCCCGGAGCACTCTCAGAATTTCGCTGATTCCTCGCACCGACTGACTCGGCAGTTCGCTGGGAGAAGTCGTTTGAGTTGGCGATTTCGATTCGCAGAGAGCTTGGTTTCTGGATGCGTCGCAATTTGATTTGTGTAGTTTCATTGGGGGAATACTCCCCGGAAAGGAAGGCGTAATGACGACTCCGGTGCGGATTGGAATGATTGGCTACGGGTTCATGGGACGAGCCCACACGAACGGTTACAAACGATGTCCCGATTTCTTTCCGGAACTGGAGCATCAACCAGTCCTGAAGGCAGCTTGCGCTCGCAGCAAAGACAAGATCCAGGCATTCGCTGACCAGTGGGGATACGAGTCCATCGAGACCGACTGGCGAAGCCTGATTGCTCGCGATGACATCGATGCCGTCGATATCTGTGTGCCCAACAATCTGCACAAGGAAATCGCGATCGCAGCTGCGGAAGCAGGGAAAATGATCCTCTGCGAAAAGCCGCTGGCGATGTCAGCTGAAGACGGCGAAGAAATGTGCCAGGTGATCGAAAAAGCCGGCGTCCCAAATACCGTCTGGTACAACTACCGAAGAGTCCCTGCGGTCACTCTCGCCAAGCAGATTATCGAGAGCGGGGCCCTCGGACGAATCTTCCACTACCGCGCCAACTTCCTGCAGGACTGGACCATCTCCGAGGAACTTCCTCAGGGTGGCGAAGCACTGTGGCGACTCGACGCAGACGCAGCTGGTTCGGGAGTGACCGGAGACCTTCTGGCTCACTGTATCGATACAGCCATCTGGTTGAACGGCACCGTCGCTGATGTCACCGCGATGACCGAAACCTTCATCAAGGAACGAGTCCATCAAGCGACCGGTGAGAAAACCAAAGTCACCATCGATGATGCGTGTGCGTTCCTGTGTCACTTCTCCAACGGTTCGCTCGGCCTGTTCGAATCGACTCGTTATGCCCGCGGACACAAGGCACTTTACACTCTCGAAATCAACGGCTCTGAAATGTCGCTCCGTTGGGACCTGCACGACCTGCACCGCCTCGAAGTCTTTGACCACAAAGACGAAGGTGCATTGCGAGGCTGGAAGAGCGTGCATGTCACCGACCATAGCGGAGTCCATCCATACATGGACAAGTGGTGGGTTCCTGGCCTGCAAGTTGGCTACGAACACTCATTCGTTCACCATGTGGCAGACTTCATGAAGAGCCTGGATGAAAAAACTCCCTGCTCTCCAACATTCCGGGATGCACTCGAAACACAGAAAGTCTGTGACGCAGTGCTCGCCAGTGCCAAAGATCACAGCTGGCACAAAGTTTAATTTCCATCAAACGACCCCCATTCACAGCGACTCAACTGACTGCATGTTGCGGGTTTGTTGCTGACCGGTGAATTGGGTCGAGTTCGTTCAAAAAGAAAAAGGCTGCCAGGAGATCGCGATGATTTCCCGGCAGCCTTTCTTACTTTGCTCACAGCGTTTCGATTGGTCGAGCCAACGTCTCGCAAGGACTATCGCTCGGCAGCGACGAGATCTTCGTATGTTTCGCGGCGACGGATCATGGAATACGAGTCGCCATCGACAAGAATTTCGGCTCCGCGGCAGCGAGAGTTATAGTTGCTGCTCATGACTGTCCCGTATGCTCCAGCACTGAAAGTCGCGATCAAGTCGCCCTTGACCACTTCCGGAAACGGGCGGGCTTTCGCGAGGTAGTCGCCCGACTCGCAAACCGGTCCGACGATATCCGCCGGGCTGCAGCCTTCGATGTCTGATTCAAACGAATTCGGAAAGTCGACTGACGGTTCGACGGGCCAGATCTTGTGAAACGAATCGTACATGGCGGGGCGAACGAGGTCGTTCATGGCAGCATCCTGAATGACGAATCTCTTGCCGCCTTCATGCTTCACGTAGATCACACGACTCAAGAGAATTCCAGCGTTGCCAGCAATGCATCGTCCCGGCTCCAAAGCCAATCGGCACTCCGCCTCTTGAATGTAAGGCATGATGACGTTGGCATATTCCGAAGCTGTGGATGCTTCGTTCGCGCGATAATTGAGACCGAATCCGCCACCGAGGTTGACCCAGTTGGTCTCGTGTCCCTTCGCACGCAACTGCCTGACCACTTCGACCGCTTTTTGGGCAGCCTGTTCGTAAGGTTCGACCGTATTAATCGGCGAGCCAATATGCAGGTGAATTCCGCGGAGGTTCAGGTGAGGATCGGCGAGGACTTTGGCAGCCAGTTGGTCGTGCCGCTCGATGTCCATTCCGAATTTGTTCCCCTTCTTTCCGGTCGTCGTTTTGGCGTGGGTCTTTCCATCGATGTCTGGATTGAGCCGGAGCGCAACCGGAGCGACGATTCCCATCTCGGCCGCGACTCGTGAAATCGCGTCGAGTTCTGGTTCGCTCTCGACGTTGAACATGAGAATGTCGTTTTCCAACGCGAAGCGGATTTCCTCATCCGTCTTTCCGACTCCAGCGAACGCGACGCGGGTTGTGTCTGCTCCAGCTGCCTTGACGCGGAACAATTCTCCGCCGCTGACAACGTCGAAGCTGCAACCTTCAGAGTTGAGAACTTTGAGGATGCTGAGGTTCGAATTCGCTTTGACCGAGTAGCAAACGACGGGATTCACGGGAGCAAATGCTTCCTGAATCGCCCGGAATTCGTGAATCAATTTCGCTTTCGAATAGACCCAGAGAGGGGTCCCAAATTCTTCAGCGAGGCTGGTGACGTTGACGTCCTCACAGTGGAGAACGCCGTTCTTGTACTGGAAAGGGTCCATTTCGGCTGCAACTTATATGAAGTGATTGGTTCAGTGATTTTATCCGGGATCATAGCACTCAAAATCAATGGCTCAATCAAGCCGTCAACTCCTGCTTAGCCATTGATGGGTGGAAGATGCGGGGTTTGACCATTGATGCCTGCGACAGGTAGACTGAGGCGCAAAGGTTCCGGTTCGCAGGAAAAACGGTGCTCATCATTTTGGATCGGAACGATTGAGTACGTTTTGGGGTGTCAGATTGGCGATCCTACAGCTAATTCGTGGTGGAGAAGTCGGAAAGCAGTACGAGCTCGACGGAGATACGCACGTGCTTGGCCGACACCCAACATGCGACATCGTGCTGGATAGCGGTGTCGTGAGCCGTCGCCATGCGCAGATTCTCGAGAGTCACGGCACCTACTACATTGAAGATTTGCGAAGCCGCAACGGAACTTTCGTCAACGAAAAACTCATTGATGGCCGTCGTGAATTGGGCGAAGGCGACGAAATCCGGCTCTGCGATGTCGTCCTGTCTTTCCTCTTCACGCCGTCAGCAGCCATCGTCGCGAAAGATCACGAAGAACCTCGCGCGACGCTCGAGGTCACAAATTCCGACGTCGTCCCGATCTCCAGCAACGTCGACGAGAGCCAACTCTTCACTCGCCCTCCGAACGATCTTGAAGACAGCTTCGATGGATCTACGTCCATCCGAAAACTGCCAACCTGGGATGGTGACTCGCTTATTGACCCCAGCGTGAAGCTGAAAGCGATTCTGGAGATCACCCAATCGCTCGGGAGAGAACTCAAGGTCGACAAAGTTCTTCCCAAGATGCTGGCAACGCTGTTCAACATTTTCCCGCAAGCGGAGCAAGGTTTCGTGCTCCTGAAGGAACCCGAATCGAATCGACTGAAGGTGAAAGCCAGTCGAGCACGCGGAACTGAAACCGCCGATGTCGTTGCGGTCAGCATGACTGTGGTGCGACACGCCATGCAAACTCTCGAGGCGATTCTCAGCAAGAACGTCTCTGACGATTCACGCTTCAAAAAGAGCACCGCACTCTCCCGAATGAGGATCTCATCGGTCATGTGTGTCCCCATGGTCACACCCGACGGTGAAGGCGTGGGCGTCATTCAAATCGTCACGCGGGATGAACAGAACGCGTTCGCTGAGGAAGACCTCGACCTGCTCGCGAGTCTCGCGACGCAAGCGGCCATGGCCATTGAAAACGCTCGGCTTCATGAAGAAGACATCGTCCGTCGTGAACTCGAACGCGATCTCGAGTTCGCCACACAGGTGCAACTCGGTTTCCTTCCGAAGTCACGACCGAGTCTAACTGGCTACGAATTCTCAGATTACTACGAAGCCGCCCTGAGCGTAGGCGGTGATTACTTCGACTACATTGTCTTTCCCGACGGTCGAACAGCGATGGCAATTGGTGACGTAGCTGGAAAAGGGATGCCTGCTGCTCTGCTGATGGCGCGGCTGTATTCTTCCACCCGTTTTCAGTTGCTGACCAATCCCACAATTGCGGATGCCGTCTCTGGGCTGAATCAGGAAATCTCATCCAGCGGTCTCGGGCATCGATTCATCACCTTCCTGTTGATGGTGATCAACCCCGAGGATCACTCTGTTGAGATTGTGAACGCTGGCCACCTTTCTCCGCTTCTCCGACACGTCAACGGAACCGTTGAAGCGATCGGGGCCGAGTCATCAAATCTGCCTTTGGGAATTGTTCCGGATTTGAAATTTCAATCGTCCCGACATCAATTGGCTGTGGGCGATACGATGGTCGCGTTCACCGATGGCGTCACTGAAGCGATGAACGGAGAGAAGGAAATCTACGGACAGAAGCGACTCGTCGACCTCTTGGGAACTCTCCCCGATGCAATCCAGGAAGTGATTGACGGAATCGTCAAGAGCACCGTCGACTTCTCGGAGGGTGTCAATTCTCGCGATGACACTTGCCTCATTGGCGTCTGCAGGACTGAATAATGACCCTTTCGGTCGATGACGTCCTGGCGGAATCAGGTCTTATTGCACGGCGACTCAAAGCCTACGAGTCTCGATCCGAGCAGTTGGAGATGGCCCACGCTGTCAATGCAGCCATCGAAGATGGTCATCATCTCATCGTCGAAGCAGGCACCGGAGTTGGAAAAAGCTTCGCCTATCTCGTCCCCGCGATTCTGGCAGCATCGCAGCGAAGAGAAGGCAACTCACGCTGCCGAGTCGTGGTGAGCACGCATACGATCAGCTTGCAAGAACAGCTCATCCAACGGGATCTTCCGTTTCTCAATGCCGTCATGCCCGTCGAGTTCTCAGCGGTTCTCGTCAAAGGACGCGGCAATTACCTCAGTCGACGACGGCTCAAACAGGCATTCATGAAGAGTCAAACGCTGTTCGACACCAACGAGTCTCAACAGCTTCGGCAAATTCACGAATGGGCCAACGAAACGACCGACGGCAGTTTGACAGATCTCGGATTTTCGCCGGGATCATCTGTCTGGGACGAAGTGCGAAGCGACCATGCGAATTGCATGGGCCGGAAGTGTCCGACGAACGCCGACTGCTTCTACTATGCTGCTCGACGACGAGTCTGGAATGCGGACATTCTCGTCGTGAACCACGCCCTGTTTTTCTCCGATCTCGCACTCCGGCGGGACGGGGCAAGTGTTCTCCCCGACTACGAAGTCGCAATTTTCGACGAAGCACACACCCTCGAAGATGTCGCAGCTTCCCATCTGGGGATGGTGATCTCGCACGGACAGTACAACTATCTGTTCAACAAGCTTTATCAGGACCGAACGCAGAAGGGACTGCTGCTGCAACATAACCTGACAGAAGCGCAACAGCTTGTCGCGCGACTCCGATTCTTGTCAGACGATTTGTTTGACCAGATCGACATCTGGAGAAACGAAGCCGGATCACGGAATGGTCGCGTCCATCGGCCGCTCGATATCACGAATCGTGTCAGCCCGGAACTCAACCAACTGGCGACGCTCATTCGAGAATACGCTGCCGGACTCGACTCCGAAGAACAAAAGATGGACCTCGTTTCCGCTTCGGAACGCCTGGATTTTCTCAGCCTCTCAACCAAAGCCTGGTTGGATCAGAGCGAAGAAGATTCCGTCTATTGGGTGGAAACGACAGGAGGGCGACAACGGCAAGTGAAGCTGATGTCTTCCCCGATCGACATCGCCGATGCACTCAATGAAGATCTCTTCTCGGAGATCAATTCTGTCATCCTGACAAGCGCGACGTTGACCGTTGGCAAGCGAGACTTCGATTTCATCCGAAGACGGATTGGTCTTTTCAAAGCAGAAGAAAAGAAGCTTGGCTCTCCGTTCAATTACCGAGAGCAAGTCAAACTCATTTTGCCCAAAGACATGCCCGACCCCGGTGAGAGCCCGGACCAGTACGACATGGCTGTCATCGATCGAATTCGCCGACACGCAGAAGGCCAAGCTGGTGGCGTTTTCGTGCTCTTCACAAGCTACAAAATGCTGCGGCGTTGTGCACAAGCTCTGCGAAGCTGGTTTGTGAAACAGAATCGACAGCTACTCTGTCAGGGAGAAGGAGTCCAGCGTTCGACGCTATTGGATCGTTTTCGCGCCGATGGCCAAGCGATTCTCTTCGGAACAGAGAGTTTCTGGCAAGGAGTCGATGTGCCTGGAGACGCACTCCAGCAGGTCATCATCACCAAACTCCCCTTCAGTGTCCCCGATCATCCGTTGCTCGAAGCGCGACTCGAAGAGGTTCGCAAGCAGGGTGGAAATCCATTTAAGGATTATCAAATCCCTGAAGCAGCCATCAAACTCCGTCAGGGTTTTGGAAGACTCATTCGAACGGCCGCAGATCACGGTGAAGTGATTCTCCTCGACCCGAGAGTTCGAACAAAAGCATATGGCCGCATCTTCCTGGAGAGTTTGCCCGACTGTGAGTTGATCATCGACTGACAATCGACATGAAGTGAACAAATGAACACAAATCGATCGTAACGTGTTCGAAGACAAATTCTTAAACGCAGCGATGAACAGAATTTGTCGAACCTCAAAAAACGAAGAAAGGCCGGAATCCGAAGATCCCGGCCTTTCGAAGTTCAGCAGGTTGTTATCGAGTCTTAAGATTCTTGGGGGGAACCTGTTCGATTCGACTTTCCCTGATTCAACTTACTTAGTTGCAAGCACCGTAAGGAGCGGCACAAGCTGGAGCACATGCAGCTGGAGCTGCACATCCTGGATCGCAAGGTGCTGCACATCCTGGATCGCAAGGAGCTGCACAAGCTGGTGCACATGATGTGCTCACTGGAGCACAGCAGTCATGCTTGCGGTTGAAGCAGCTTCCGAGGCGGCAGCATCCGTCGCCGATGCTTCGGCAACGATCTTTGAACCAGCCAAGAACGCGGTTTTTGCGGTGTGGCTTGCAGCAGCGAACTGGTGCACAGCAAGCTTCTGGAGCTGGAGCACAGCAAGCAGGAGCACATGCAGCTGGAGCGGCACAGGCAGGAGCACATGCAGCTGGAGCAGCACAAGCTGGAGCACAAGCAGCAGCAGGAGCGGCACAAGCAGGTGCACAAGCAGCTGGAGCTGCACAGTTAGGTGCACAAGCGTCTCCGCAAGGAGCTGCACAACCTGGATCGCATGGAGCGGCACAGGTAGCAGCAACGTCGCAACAAGTAGCAGCTGGGGCACAACAGCCCTGGCCGCGGCCGAACAGACCAGCGTCAGCAATGTTCACGCTGGCAGCGATCAGCAAAGCAGCAGTAATCGTTGTCCATTTCATCTTGAAATCTCCTCGACTTCGTCCCGGGGTTTTAGGATTGTGGACTTCAGCTTGACTGAGAAGTCATCTGGAGAAGTCCACCACTCACCATGAATGTTTGAGTCCACGGAAGATGTTTTCGGGAAACTCCGGTGACCATGTGGAGCTTCTGTGCTCGAAAACTGACCTGTTCGGACAGGGACGGTCCGCTCGTTCTGATTATTCCGACAGTGACGTCCGCCAGCGCTGAGAACCCATCATCAACTCGTTATTCTGGACGATTTCGATTGACTAAACCGACCTGTCCTGCCGGCATCGCATGCTCACAACGACTCTGCTGTTCATTTCCCTGCTGCTCACGATCAGGCACCTCTTCATCCTGTGGCATGTCTACCACCGGATGACTGTGACCGTCTTAAAGGCGAGTGTCTGCTGGCTTTTTGGTGCCAATATCGCTTTGCTGATTGCCATCGCACTCAGCTTCGACCTTGGGAGAGTTTCGAATGCTGTCCATGATCAGTTGTGGTATTGGACAGCCGTGATCATGTGTTGTCCGCTCATCGCAGTACTGGGAGCCAAGAGACCAACATCCCGAGTCTGGAACGGATTCATCTTACTGCCGCTGGTTGCGGTTCTCGGCTGGCCAGCCCTGGCAGACCTCTCAAGACTTCCCGATCTTCCACCACTTGTGATTCAGTCACCAGCTCTGGTCGGCTTTGGACTCGTATTGGTGATGGGAGTCGGAAACTATGCCGGGACCCGTTGCGGTATGAGCGTGACTTTCCTGGGAGTCGGTGTGATGTTGATCGTGTGGTCAACTTCAAATCTGTTTTACGATTCACATGAAACGGAACAACTGGTCCGATCGATTGCAGCTTGCTGCATCTCATTCGGAATGCTTCATGGTTTCCGTCAACTGCAGCGCACAACTGTGGACGAATCGGGATTCGATACTGTGTGGTTCGATTTTCGTGACTTGTTCGGCATCGTTTGGTCGATTCGAATTCAAGAGCAAATCAATCGGACAGCTGAAAAAGAACGCTGGGCCAGCAGACTGGGAGCGATCGGCTTTGAGTGGAAAGAAGGTTGTGATCATCAAGAACGGCTGCAAACTGAACAGCTGATGAATCACGCCCTGCACTGGAATCTGCGGCGATTTGTCGAGCCCGACTGGATCTCCAGCAGAACCAAAATGCCTCCCCCGCAAGCTTTGTCAAACGATTGATGAGCTCACTAAATAGACCGCAGACAATCGAAGAAACGGCCACGAAGGATTCAACGATGCAGAAATCTCTGGATGCGAAACTGGAATCGATTCATTCGAACCCAGCTGGCAGCAACGAGTTCATCATCGCTGATGCGAAAGATGCTGACATGGGGTTTGGAATCGCAGCACCGGGACATCGACACAATTCAGACAGCCAGTTTCCCTTCAAGTCTCTCGAAGAATACCGCGAACAGATTCGACAGGTCATTCGTCAAGGCGTCGTCGACATCGTGCTGATGTCTGCCAGTACATCAGAGATCTTGTGTCAGAAAGAAAGGCTCTTCGATAAGTCACACGTGACGCCAGCAATTCGAGCCAATGATGCGACGGATATTTTCGTCTTTCGCGGAAGCACAATTCCGACCGAACCCGCCCGACCGTTTCGAACAGCTTTGCTCGACCATGCTCAATGTGGTGAAGTCGACTGCCCAAGCGACAACCGAGAATTCGGTGCCGACCTCGGTCTTTATTCCGTCACGTTCAACAACCTCATCGGACAGGACCTTGAGACGTTGAACTCGTATCGCGAATTTCGAATCGAAGCAGAGCGAAAGAAATTTCGGCACTTCCTGGAAGTCTTTCATCCGAACTTTCCCGGCACGATTCCGAAGTCCGAAGTTCCGTTTTTCGTCAACGATGTCATCGCCCGGACACTCGCGGGAGTTCCATCCGTCGCGCGTCCCATCTTTCTGAAGATTCCATATCCCGGCCCGGAAGCATTGGAAGAGCTCGTCAATTATGACCCTCACCTTGTCGTCGGAATTCTGGGAGGATCATCGGGGACTACGCGGGATGCGTTTCAGATGATTCACGATGCCCAAAAGCATGGGGCGCGAGTCGCACTCTATGGACGAAAGATCAACCATGCAGAGAATCAAATGGCGTTCATCGAGTTTCTGCGACACATCGTGGATGGAGTGATCAGCCCGGAGGAAGCGGTCGTCGCTTACCACTCAGTTCTCAAGAAACTCAACATTGCCCCGCTGCGGCCACTTGAGCAGGACCAACAAATTACCACCGGGTCTCAGAGTTACATCGAAGAGAACAAGTCGAGTTCCGCAGCAGCCCCTGCTCCGAAGTCAAAGGTGAACAGCTCCGCACAGATTGACTTCTCGAAGATGACCAGCGAAGAACGGTTGGAATATCATCGCAACCGACTGAAACATCTGTAGCAATATCGCAATCTCAGCAATTTGTGTTTAGCCTGAGATCATCCAGATTTCGCACCGTTTCACGACAAACTCAGACTCAGGCGAGATGCCGTTCCCTGATTCACGAAAAGCAATCAGGGAACCCGACTTCAAAAATCAATCGAGGAAACAGTGCAAACGAGAGGCTTAAGCAGCTTCTGATTGACCGTTTGACTGATACTGATTGAGTTTGTTGTAAAGCGTCTTCAGCGCGATCCCAAGTTCTTCGGCCGTTTGTGGCTTGTCGCCGTTGTACTTGTCGAGCGTTTGCAGAATCACTTCCATTTCGATCTCTCGAAGTGTCAGCGGTTGCACAAAGTTGGTCACGTGGAACGGTCGACTCGAACTGCTCGACTTGCGACTCACACTTCCCGGCAAATCGCCCGGTTCGATTGTTTGGCCATTCGAGAGAATGACCGCGTGCTCAATCGCATTGGCGAGTTCACGAACATTTCCGGACCAATCGTGAGCTCGTAGCAGCTCAATCGTTTTCGGAGCCAGAATATCTTCCGGAATTGAATCTCGTTTCAGACAGCGAGAGATCAAAAACTTCGCCAGTGCCGGAATATCGTCTTTTCGTTCACGCAGAGCAGGCAGACGAATTTCGAACGTGTTCACCCGGAAAAAGAGATCTTCTCGGAATGTTCCTTCATGAACCATGTCTTCAAGGTTGCGGTTTGTCGCACAGACGACGCGCACATCGACATTGAATGGTTCATTCTCTCCGACACGGCGAACTTCACCGGACTCCAGAAATCGGAGAAGCTTGACCTGCATCGTTTTGTCGAGTTCGCCCAATTCGTCGAGGAACAACGTGCCTCCGTTGGCGACTTCAATCAAACCTTTACGTGGAGTGTCCGCTCCCGTGAATGCACCCTTTTTGTGGCCGAACAATTCGCTCTCAACCAGATTCTCCGGCAGCGCTCCACAGTTGACTGCCACAAATGGCATTTTTGAGCGTGAGCTGTGCTCGTGAATACTGCGAGCAACAACTTCTTTTCCGGTCCCGGTTTCTCCCAGGATCAGAACGCTGGAATCGGTGGGGGCAATGCGTTCAACGAGTCGTTTGACTCGCAGCATTCCCTCGGTTTCCCCGATCAGTTTCGTTTTTCCGCGAACGCTTTGCAGCTCTGTCTCAAGAGCTTGCGCACGGTTCTCCAATGATCGCTTTGCAGCGACTCGATTGAGAACGTTTGCGATCTCGACAATTTTGTAGGGTTTGCGCAAGAAGTCGTAAGCACCTGCACGAATCGCACGAATCGCGTCGTCGAAATCACCGTGACCGGTACTGATAATGATATCAGTTTCGACGCCGGATTTGTTGATGTGATCGATGACTGCCCATCCGTCGACTTGTGGCATTTTCAAGTCGGTAATGACGACATCAAAAGCGTTGTCCGAGAGGACATCAATCGCTTCTTGACCTCCCTCGCAGACGGTCACATCGTGTCCGATTCGCTCGAGTTCGTCGCCCATCACCATGCGGATCGGGGCTTCGTCATCAACGAACAGCAATCTCAAACGCTGAGCGCCTTTGGCACTTGCGTCGTCGTTCCGTGACGACATATGGACTTCCTGTCTATCTCACGGTGCTCATAAAAATGAGCTCCGGCCAATGAGTTCCTTCAAGTGAGGCAGGGTGATAACACAATCCCCAAAACGTGGCAATTCGATTTCTTGAGGCGAAGACAAGAAAGTCGGCGCAATTGAAAAGACTGCACACGGGGCTTGAAAAATGCTAAGTTCTGCCAAATCTTGCGACTGCCAACATCTTGTGGAATGACCTCTCCCGATAGGAAAATCTTGGTGCAACTCCTTGTCAGTGTGCGAAATTCGGAAGAGGCAAGTGTTGCATTATCGAGCGGTGTGAACATTCTGGATTTCAAAGATCCATCCAGAGGTTCTCTCGGGGCAGCTTCGGGAAAAACGATCGAAGATTGCCTCTGTTCACAGACGAAATCAGCCGGCCGGGTTCTCATCACAGTTAAATTCAGCTGTGCCTGCGGAGAAGTCAGCGACGCGAGTCCTCGGTGGCGCGAGTGGAATTTTGACGGACAGCAAATCGATTTTCTGAAACTCGGTTTGTCTGGACTTAGAAGTTCCACGAATTGGACGGAGAAGTGGAACGAGACCAGACAACAAATCGAGGCACAACTCGGAGCAGCTGAGCACACAAGTTGGATTGCAGTCGCTTATGCAGATGAACTCGTCGCTCAGTCCCCCCCGATTGAAGACGTCATTTCCGCTGCTGCTGATTTCGGGTGTGCTGGCGTTCTCATCGACACCTATTCCAAGCAGAGCGGACGATTGCGAGAAATCATCCCCGACGACGTGCTCGAGAATTATTGCCACCAAATTCAAAGCCACGATCTCTTTTGTGCCCTCGCCGGAAGACTGCAACTCGAAGATATTGCCCCGTTGTCGAAGCTTCCGGTCGATATCGTCGCTGTCCGCACTGCCGCCTGCCAAAACCGCGATCGGACCGGCCCCATTTCAGAAGTCGAAATCCGATCATTGTTAAACGCGATCAGTGATCCGGTTTCGAACTACCGCTGAAGCCGCTTTTGCATCGTAGCTACGGAAACGAGCCGACGCCGATGCAAACCGCGAGAAACGACCGTTCCTGAGAGTGTCGCGTCGACGCGGAACAGAATTTCTTTCTCCGACGCATTCACAACCGTTGCCCGAAATTGAACGGAATCTCCAATCAAAGCTGCGCTGAGATGTTCCACATCAACCTGCACTCCCAGCGAAATCTCTCCTTCTGAGAGGTACTCCTCCAGCAACTCCATCGCAGCTGTTTCAAGATTCCAAATCAGATGAGGTGTCGAAAGGACGGGAGGCAATCCGTCAAACTGAATCGTCAGCGACTCGTCGATTGTCTTCGCAAAGTGATGTGTTTGACTGACTTTCGGAATCGACTTCATTGATTTGACCGGTTGCGTGAAACGAAGTTGAACGAACTCTTATCGAATGACAATAGAGTATTGAGCCAACAGGTTTGCAGCGACTCACCATCGCGTACACGGTATTCATTGCGAGAAATGCATTTGCGCGTTCAGCGACGAGGTCGCTTTGAAGAACGCTGGCAAGCGGTTCTGATGCCTGCTGACCTTCAGAAAATGATGGGTCACCACTCTATTGAAACAACGATGCGATATTACGTACAACGTAGCTCCGAGAGTTTGAGTGAGACGCTGCGACGCACTCAGGATGCGGATTCTTTTGCCAATCCTTGTGCACTGGAGATTTCAGAAATCCCGAACTTGTCGTAAGTCGTTGGAATCAAACACTTCGCCACCGTAGCTCAGTTGGCAGAGCGAGGCTTTCGTAAAGCCTAGGTCGCTGGTTCAAGTCCAGTCGGTGGCTCTTGTCTCACAAGGACTAACGTCGATTCAAGAATGGGTGAAACTCAAATGTTACCCGGATTGTCACCCAATCGTGACCTCTAGACGGATCGCTTGGATTTCATGAGAGTTCATCGCCAATCCGCGATTGAGATCTGGAAAGCTGGAGTCGACGCTGTTGAATCGAGGCGACTCGTTTCCAACGCGATTCAGATCGATGGCGACCAGTTGGTCTGCGGATCAGCTGCTTGGAGACTCAAAGAAAACTCACGAATTTGCGTCGTGGGAGCGGGGAAAGCCGGTGCTGGAATGGCAGCCGGAATTGAATTGATCCTCCCCGAAGTATGGCTCGATCGCACCGAAGGATGGGTCAATGTGCCTGCGGATTGTGTGACCTCTCTCCGTCAGATTCATCTACACGCTGCCCGCCCTGCTGGAGTCAATGAACCGACCGAGGCTGGGGCTGAAGGAACTCGACGAATTCTGGACCTCATCGAAAACCTTGGTCCGGACGATTTGTGTCTTGTGGTCATCTCTGGCGGAGGAAGTGCACTTCTCCCTGCCCCCCCGGCGGGTGTGTCGCTTGAGGAAAAGCAACAGTTGACTCGAACGCTCATGCATTCGGGAGCCACAATTCAGGAACTGAATTGCGTCCGACGTGCTCTCTCCGAAGTGAAAGGAGGAGGACTGCTGCGTGCTTGTGGGGCTGGCCAGCTCATCAGCCTCATCATCTCCGATGTCATCGGCGATCCGCTCGATACAATCGCATCTGGCCCAACCGTTAAAACTCAAACCGATCCACAATCAGCCATCGCAGTCCTGGAAGAACGTTGCCCTGACGACACTCCAGATTCAATTTGGAAAGCTCTTCGTCTGCAAATAGAAGAGCAGGTGGACCATTCTTCTCCGATCACAACGAGCTACTCGAACCATATTATTGGCAACAATTCGACGAGCGTCTCCGCGGCAACTCAAAAAGCAAGCGAGTTAGGTTACAGAGTCATTTCGTCACAGGCCGATCTGGACGGTGATGCCGACGAGATTGGAAAGAGTCTGGCTAAACGCTGTCTCGATGAACGCAACCTACTTTCCCCATCAGAAAGAGTCTGTGTTATTGAAGGAGGCGAACCGACGGTCTCGCTCGCGAAGACAGACCTTCCTCGCAAAGGGGGAAGAAATCAGCAAGTGGTCCTCGCCGCTGCTCAAGTCTTGAAACAAGCGGACAGCTACGGAATCACGATACTGTCTGGCGGGACGGATGGAGAAGATGGTCCCACCGATGCTGCCGGCGCTGTCATTGACGCCGAATTGCTTGCCATCGCAGAACAAGAATCGTTGGCGATTGACGAATTCCTCTCGATCAACAATTCCTATCCGTTCTTCGAAGCGGTCGGAGGACTCCTGAAGACGGGGCCGACCCACACAAATGTGATGGACTTGCGAGTCGCTCTCGTTTGCTCACAAGATGAAGCTGAGTAGCTGCGACGAAGCCACCTTGGTCGCAACTGATCATCGGGATAAAGAAT
This sequence comes from Thalassoglobus sp. JC818, assembly GCF_040717535.1. Lineage (NCBI taxonomy): Bacteria > Pseudomonadati > Planctomycetota > Planctomycetia > Planctomycetales > Planctomycetaceae > Thalassoglobus > Thalassoglobus sp. JC818. The sequence goes on along the minus strand of NZ_JBFEFI010000003.1, from coordinate 424,966 downwards.
TCCGGATGACTACTTCAGTCCCGGATGAGATCGCACGAGCACGTAGTCTCCTTTAGCTCTTAATCCCAGTTGGTGTGCATGGATGAGATTGGCGAATGCCTCATTGGGAACCACATCTGTTAGCTCGCCGGAATAGTCTCCAACCACGCCGGGCTCGATCACCACGTGGTGCCCGGCATGTTGTCCCACGATCTCAAGAACCTTCCGAATCGAAACGTTCTCGAATTGGAATGTCTTTCGTTCCTGTGAGCTGCCCGCCGAGACACTGACAACTGGACTTGGTAATTCTTCAGCGGGAATTGTTAGAGCAATCGTTTCTGAAACGATCTGTTCCTTCGACTCTTCAAAAGGAAATTCAAGTGATGGCTCTTTGAGCTCTCTTACTTCAACCATTGCCTGTGCCTGGCTTCGTACCTCTTCGATGAGCTGCCGCAGCTCGCGAATCTCCGTCATCCATTCTGGCGTTTTGTTGGCCTCGCCAACTTTGTTGAGTTCGCGGCGTGCTTCGTTCAACTGGATTTCCATCAATTCACGTCGAAGCTCACTCAGTTCGAGCGAAAGTTCCGAATCGTCAGATGAAGTTTTCGCCGACGAAGAACGGTCGTCGTGATGCATTTCCGGAATCGGCACCATGATCGATTTCTGTTCGACCACTTCCGTCACAGGAGGAATAGACGAAACCGGAAACGATGGAGGCGTTGATTGCTCAAAACTCGAAGGCACGGGCGGCTGTCCAATTCGTGCATCGCGATCCGCCGAGGCAACCTGAAATCCTGCCTCCAAGTGAGTCGAAGCATTCGCTGTCGGCACTGACTGTGAACTCGCAACTTGCAGCGGGCTCTCGTTCCATTCAGATCCGGCGTTTGTGGATGTATTCGAAGAATGCGAAAGGGTCAGCGGTGTGATAGCAGGTTCCCGCTGAGCTTGCCTGGCGAGCGGACGAGTTCGCGGTCGCAGTTCCTGGAACGCAACGTGCATCCGATTCGGGATTTCATCGGATGTCGGTTCCAAAGAAACGTCAGCACTGTCCGTAATCGGGTCAGAAGAAACAACTTCTTCAGTCGCTGCCTGACCGGCTGGGTCGCCCTTCTTTCTGGCGAACTCAAAGTCTGCCGGATCGAACCCGGTAAGAACGAGCGTGAGTCCGAATGCGAGAAGCATCGTCCAGAAGGCAGTTTTGAATGTGTTGTGCGACATCGGACCAACTGATTGGGACAAAAACTTCAGTCCTTCTCAATCAATCGGTCTGTTTTACAACAGGCTTCAGCAGAATCGGTATAACCCTTAAAGATTCACAGCGATGCGCGCACGAAAAAACGCGACAAGGTCCCCTCAAAGCTCCTAGCTTCTCCTTGCCGCGTTTAAGTTGTCATTGCGATTTGTGACCGCGAATCTCGGTCAGGGAAACATAGATCCGCCAATTGACGTGTCAAACTGAATCAAGCAGAACGCAAAAAAAAGGCAAAAGAGCAAATACAAAAACAGCCTGCTTCGAAGCCGAAGCAGGCTGTTCCCCTCACCCTCAAGTTGATTCATCGCCCCCAGATGGAGCAAGCTGCTCTTTCCTCTTCTTGGATCTGAGCCGTTTCCCTCAAAGACTCAGAAGTGTTTGCTCATGCAGGCATGTGCAAACCGGAAGGAAAATGTGGCAGAGTTTTTCGTCTGTCTGCCGTTGATCGACGGAGTGGTTTCGACAACATTCTGGTGAAACCACTCGTTTCACACATTCAGGAACTTCTCCTAGAAGACGTCCAGAATGAAGTGATGGCCCCAGTGATATGGTCGTTCGCTGGGATAGAAGTTGTGCCACTGAGAGTTGTAGACAGGGATCCGACGTTCGGTCGGATACCGGTAATACATGTGATCGTAGCTCTCTGGCTGAGTCTGGTAGTTCTGTGGGTAGTAAACGTAAGGATAGTGGTAGAATCGCTGCCAATTCGTCGGTTGCCCCGGAGGAGCTGCTTCAACTTCGTTGGTGCCGACAAACATGACGACCAGGAATGCGACGGAGCACAAACCGGCCAGAAGTGTTTGCTTCAACATGAATGATCTCCATGATTAATTTCGGAGAGAGCGGACTAAATTCCTCAGGACGTGTTGCCGCACAAGCACCGGTGAGAGTGATCGCATCACGTCGAAAGTTGACTGATCAAAGGAAACATCGACAGGCGACGGCGTTCAAAACAGGATTTTTCGTTAGAATCCGCCCAGCCGTCATAATTGGTCACCATTCCCAATCGAATCGATCCACCGCGCAACTCAAGAAAATGCTCCATACGATGTCGAAAGGCTGCCCAGTTGTCCGTCACCAGCATCATGAAAGTCGAATGCAGCGACTTCTCCTCGCTCTGATTTTCAGTCTGATCGCGATCGCTAACCTCGCGGTTGCAAGCGACGGGGTTGAAGTCGAACAGGCCGAAAGTGCTGCTGAGACCATCGTCTCCGCTCAGGACTTGCTCTCGCATCTCGAATATCTGGCGAGTCCGGACCGACGCGGCAGAGACGACTGGGGAAAAATCGAATCGGCCGATTACATCATCGCTCGGTTTGAGGAATCCGGTCTGCAACCGCTTTTCGAAGATGGCTTCATCCAAGCAGTCCCTGATTTCAACGACAAGTCCGCTGATCCCATCATCATGGGACGCAATATAGGCGGATTCGTGGAGGGAACAGACCCGCTTCTCAAAAGGGAGTGGATCGTCGTCAACGCCCACTACGATCATCTCGGAGTCCGTGGGGGGAAGATCTTTCCCGGAGCTGACGACAATGCCAGTGGTGTCTCGATGCTTTTGGAACTGGCGAAACACTTTGCGAAAAATCCAGCTCGGCGCAGCATCGCCTTTGTCTCGTTCGATCTTGAAGAACATCTGCTCTGGGGTTCACGCTGGTTTCTTGCGCACTGCCCGCTGGAAGAAGAATCGATCCGCTTCTGCCTCACAGCGGATATGATCGGTCGTTCACTCGGAGGACTTGATATTCCGACAGTCTTCGTCATGGGAGCGGAGACTTCCCCTCAGGTGAGCCATTGCCTCGACCAAATTGCTGTGCCTGAGGGTCTCGAAGTGGCCCGGCTCGGAACAGACATCGTTGGCACGCGCAGCGACTATGGACCGTTTCGATATCGAAAAATTCCGTTTCTGTTTTTCTCTACGGGTGAACATCCCGACTATCACACGCCGGAAGACACGCTGGAAAAACTGGACATCGACAAAATCGCACTTGTCTCCACTGCCATGCTTCGTGTGGCAGACCAGATCGCCAATCTGCCATCTTCCATTGAATGGGACGTCGACGAAACACCTTCGCTGCACGAAGTTCGTGCCATCAACTCAGTGACAAAACAACTTCTTGAAGCGGAAGAGATGGGAGAGTTCGAGATGACGGATTTGCAGCGGCTGTTCGTTTCGCAAGTCAAATCGAAAACCAGCTACATGCTTCGCACAGGGAAAATCTCACCCACCGAACGCACCTGGCTCGTGCGATCTACTCAGCTCATGATGTTTTCGCTGTTCTGAATCGAGATCAGTCTTCTGCTGCGTCCAATTCGTCTCGCGCAAGCTCACGTATAATCGACAATGCTTCTGTGACCTTGCGAACATCCGCTCCGGGAGTCCTTCCGAGAAGATCACACTCGGCTAGCTGTGTGAGATCTTCGTAGTCCAAATGCTTTTGGAGCCGCCGCAAAGCTCTTGCTCCCAGCACTCCGATTTGAGCACGCTGGGCATCTTGCAGGTTCTCGATGAACCATGCTGTTCGTTCAGTAATCCAGCCATCGAGAACGTCTAAACCAGCACGCGCTGGGTCCATTGGATCGACAGCGAGTCCGACATCGTGAAGAATCGCAGCGAGAAGAAACTCTTCGTCGTACGGTTTTCTCGCGCAAGCCTGCTCAAAAACCTGCAAGCTGTGATAGAGAGCATCTCCTTCGGGATGATCGTGCTTATTCTGTTCCACACTCTCCAGAGGAAGAAGCAGGAGTCGATAGAATTCAAACCGATCAGATGGCTCGAGTTCCGAACTCGCAGAGAATTCCGGATCGAAGTCCGGGTAGCTGTCGCGGAGAATTTCCTGAAACTCTTCCAGGTTCGCTTCTGCTTCCTTGGGGTTGTCCTCTTCGATCTCGCTCGAGAGCCAATCACCCGACCGGAAAATCAACTCGACCGGGTATTTCTCTTTCACCAGTACTCGCACCGACTCCGAACTCCTTGTCGGTTCGAAAGACTGCTGCTCGAAAAACAACCCGTGACGATCGAGTAAGCTTAAGACTCGATCCAACGCAGAAGCGTCGATAAGAATCTGAATCTGTCCGCCCGATCGCATTTCCCCATCGACCGCTCCTCCAAAGAGAATCGGCTGAGATGGTTCGAGAAGATTCATCATCCTCCAGGCAGTCAATCGCAGGTCCAGAAGGTTATCGAACCCGCGATCTCCTTCGTAGAGCGACACGAAGCGTTGGACTTCGTTCCTCAATTCCGTATCAGTCGGGAGAAGCGATTGTTTGACCCAACCTCCGCAAATCTTTCGTCCAGCACGCATTTTCGCCCGGTAGTAATCTACCTCCTGTCGCGAGTGAATCAGCCGGGCAGCGTCAAAGAGGATTTGCTGTTTCGTCTTATCATTGTTCATAAACGAAGGTATCGGAAATACCTCAATCGACCTGAAAACTTCACGCTCCTGAGGAACTCGCTGAGACACTTCGCCTCAGTTTGAGAAACTCCTCGCTATTGCGTTTTTCAGAATGATCTCGATCGATCACTCTACGTCAACGGTACGGAACCCCTGAACAGTCGGCAAGATGTTGGCCAATGTTTCTGACAGGGAGAAACAATCCACAATCGCAATTTAAGACAGAAGCGTTAGAAACTTCTGATCAATTGCTGCTGAAAAGGGGCATTCCGTTCTCTTTCACACGTCGCGAATGTTGGATTCGGCCATACAGCCGATTCAGAATCCATTCTGCGCGGCGATCAGCGGAAGCTTCAGCAAGCAGTTCGAACCGTTCATGAATTTCGAAATCGCAGACGGTCGAAGCCAGATCCACGAGGCGCGAGAACGAGAGTTCGACTTCAAGAAGCGGAATGAGAAGTCGACTCGTCACTGCATCAGGAAACAACATTTCCAATGCCTGCAAGATTGCGAGACGAATTTCGCGCCGATCGGTGGACGTTGTTGAGCGCTCGTCATGCAGATGACGGACCACTACTGAGTTGTCATTCGCGTCGCTTTCAAGAATCTCGACTCGTGACAGTCCTCGAAATTCGATTTGCAACTCGTCTGCGGAGACGTCTTCGGTTCGCAGAATTTTCGCCAGACAGACGATCTGGCCTTCGCGAATCGATGTGCGATCCGGAACGAGAATCACGGTTGCTTCCGGTTCCTCTTCGACTAACTGTTCGCAGTCACGCTTCAGGTGATCGCGTGCGATGACGACTTCCGTTGCTTCCGGCAACACGGCGACGTCTTCCAGAAGCAGTACTGGGTAAGCGTGTTGAGACCGTTCGATCGGCTGTTTCAACAATTTCTGTGTTTCTGATGACATGTTCCATTCCTCCCGATGCTACTCAACAAACTCCAGTTTCGGGCACAATTCCGGGTTCATTTCCGCTCCCTGTGGATAGCTGTCGTGCGATCCCAGAATCGGTTCAAAGCAGACTTCGAAGTCTGCCAGAAAAGTGGCCAGATCCAGCCCCGAGCATTCGGGGAGATAGGGAGTGAGATACCGGACGGTGGAATCGTGCATCTTCCGCGCTCCCCCAAGATTTCCCTCTCCGAAGTGAAAGAGCGCGACCGCCGCGTGAATCAGGCCTTGCAGAAATTCCCGCTGCTCGCCGAGAGTCTCTGACCAGATTTCTTCAAGAACATCGTGACACGCGAAGAATTCCTGTCTATTGAACAAGCTGACGGCGTGTCGAAACTGTTCGTTGTCCATTCCACCTTCTCAAGTGTTCTCTGATCGTTGGATGATCGTTTTTCTCTGGGTTGGGACGTTGAGCTTAGCGCGTAGAATTGATACTTGTCGACAGGAAAATGAACTCTCGATTGCGTTTCCGAGATCTCTTTCAAAGACTCTGAAACACGTGTTCAACGGATGAAACGATCGGCTCCCAATGTTTGACACTCTTGATGCCAGAAAGCGACAAGCCCGCAAAGTGGTCACGCGGCTGCGCAAGACCTATCCCGTGGCAGAGTGTGCCCTGCATCACGAATCACCATTTCAACTCCTGGCAGCGACGATTCTTTCGGCTCAGTGTACGGACGAGCGAGTCAATTCGGTCACGCCAACACTCTTCTCCAAGTTTCCTGATCCTGAATCCCTGGCTGCCGCAACTCAGGCACAAGTCGAAGAGATCGTCAAACCACTCGGGTTCTTTCGGGCCAAAGCCACGAATCTGAGAGGAATGGCGCAGGCGCTCGTCGATCGCCATGACGGAGTTCTCCCTCAGTCTCTCGACGAACTGGTCAAGCTTCCAGGAGTCGGTCGCAAAACAGCGAACGTCGTCCTCGGAACCGCATTCGGAATTCCGAGTGGAGTGGTCGTCGACACGCATGTCCGGAGAATCTCCAACCTTCTCGGCCTCACAGAAAGCCAGAATCCCGAAATCATCGAGCGAGATCTCGTTGCGATTCTTCCAAAGAAAGAGTGGATCGACTACTCACATCGCATGATTCACCACGGTCGGCAGATCTGTATTGCCCGTCGTCCAAAATGCCTTGAATGCCCGATGCTGAAGATTTGCCCCCGAGTCGGTCTGGCCCCGCTGGAAAGCTAAAGTCGTTGCTTTCAGCTCAAGCATGCTGTCTTCGGCGGGAGGCGGAATGGCCGCCGAAACGCCGAAAACTGGTCCGTTTTGTGCACCAGCTATGCCGGTTTGGGAAAAGTGGTGTTTTTGCATAGACAAGAGCGTGATATTCTCCGGAAAAGGTCGCCGATTTCCTGAAGCATCATCGTCTTCGGTTTTCAGCGATTGACGCAGGCAACCGCAGCATTCATCGAACGAAACAAGTACCGGCGAGCGTGCAGAGGCCAAGAACATGGCCAATCGAACTCGTCGCTGTTCTTGTTCCCAGCCCGATGGGCTGGATCAACACCTCCCAGTGTTCACCCGGATGAGTTGATGACAACGACCCAGACAATTTCTTAAATTCACAACTTCTTCGGACAAGAGACGACAGTATGAATTCGGCTGAAGTCCAAACAGATGAACTCGGCGAATCCACGCGTGAGAACGGGTCGCTGACCTCGCTCAGCTTTATTGGACTGGTTCTGACACAGTTTCTCGGGGCGTTTAATGACAACCTTTTCAGATGGTTGTCCGTCCCGATTGCCGAGCAAGTCGTTGGACAGTCAAACGCCATCGCGATCGGGACCGTCTGCCTGACGGTTCCATTTCTGATTTTCTCTCCGATGGCGGGATGGCTGGCGGACCGATTCAGCAAACGATCAGTCATCATCGCATTCAAAGTTGCCGAGATTGGCATCATGCTGATGGCGGTCCTCTCCATACTTTACGGAAACGTCACTGCCTTGTTCAGCGTCGTCTTTCTGCTCGGAAGCCAAAGCGCCCTGTTCGGTCCGGCGAAGTTTGGAAGTATCCCCGAGATCCTGCCGACCCGTCTCCTCTCGAAAGGAAACGGAATCATGCAGCTGACCTCGATCCTGGCGATCGGGTTGGGAACAGTCGCTGGGTTTGCTCTATATGACTGGGCTCGTCCCACTCTCGGAGCTGGCAACATTCAAGATTTGTCAGCAGTCTCCATGATTCTAGTGGGACTGGCTGTTGCAGGCACAATCACCAGTCTCGTAATTCGAACAGCAGGAGCAGGTGATTCTCACGCGAAGCTGCAAATCAATCCGATTACCGCCATGGTCCCTCCTTTGCGAGCGGTCTTTTCGGATCCAAGACTTCTGAAAACGGCTCTTGGAATCGCGTTCTTCATGTTTCTGGGCTCGCTTTCACAACAGAACATCAATCCTTATGGCGAACTGATTCTGGGGCTCAGTAAATCTGACGTTGGAATTCTTCTCGGAATCCTCATCGCCGGTGTTGGGTGCGGATCGGTGCTCGCTGGGTATTGGTCCGAAGGAAAAGTCGAATTGGGAATCGTTCCGATCGGAGCGGTGGGAATTGTCGCCAGTTCATTCTTCCTCGTGCTTGCTGGCTGGATGTACTCGCCGGAATACCCTCCGAAAGAGCAATTCGCGTATTGGGGTTCGTGCCTCGGCCTGTTTCTTTTGGGTGGAAGCGCCGGCTTGTACGACGTTCCTCTCGAGGCATATTTGCAGTTCCGCAGTGATCGCAAGAATCGCGGCATGGTGCTCGCCGGGAACTATTTGATTTCCTATGTCTGCATCGTGGTTTCCGCCGGTGTCTTTCTGCTTCTCCGCGAGGTACTCAATATTTCCCCGCTGAATATCTTTCTGATCGGCGGACTCATCACGATTCCCGTTGCATGGTATGTCGTCTTTGTCGTTCCGGATCTCTCGTTCCGATTCTTCATGTGGCTGATGACTCATACCGTCTACAAGCTGCGAATCTTCGGTCGAGAAAACATCCCGGAGAAAGGTCCGGCTCTCATCGTTCCGAATCATGTGAGCTTTGTCGACGGGATTCTGATGATGATTTCATCCTCACGAATGATACGCTTCGTCATCTACGCCGACTTCACCGAGAAGCCTTTCCTCCGTCGGCTGGGCCAAGTCATGCGAGTCATTCCAATCGACGCCAGTCGCGGCCCGAAAGAGCTCGTTAAGTCGCTCCGAATTGCGAAGGACGCCATCAAAGATGGAGAACTCGTCTGCATTTTCGCTGAGGGTCAATTAACCCGCACCGGACAGATGCAGCCGTTTCAGCGAGGGATGTTCAAGATCATTCAGGGATCTGACGCCCCCATCATCCCGGTCAATCTGCATGGATTGTGGGGCAGCATCTTCAGTTGGCGGGGCGGAAAACTCTTTTGGAAGTGGCCGAAGAAGTGGCGATATCCCGTTGATATCCATTTCGGAAAACCGATTTACGACGTACAAGATCCTGCAGTTGTCAGACAACAAGTGGAAGAGCTCGGAGCCGAGGCAAATCTAATGGACATGACACGACAACCCATTCCCGCCAAGAGATTCATTCGTCACTGCAAAGCCAACAAAGGGCGAACGAAGGTCACCGATTCGACCAAACAAACGCTCAATGGTGGGAAGCTTTTGGCTGGCTCACTCGCATTTCGACGCGTGCTTCGTCGAGAAGTTTTCGCACCAGATGAGAAAACCGTCGGTGTTCTGCTGCCTCCATCTGTGGGGGGATGCCTGGCGAACATGGCTCTCGCTCTGGATAAGCGAGTCAGCGTCAACCTCAACTACACACTCTCAGAAGATGTGTTGAATTACTGCGTGAATCGCGCTGGCATCCGACATGTCTTGACCAGTCGCAAGTTCCTCGAAAAGAAACCATACAACCTCGAGAACGCGGAGTTCGTGTTCCTTGAAGATCTCAAGGAAAAAGTTTCAGCAGTCGACAAAGCGGCCGGAGCATTCGGTGCGTATGCAATGCCTGCCTCCGCCCTCGAAGCTTCACTGGGGCTGAACTCGGTCGATCCGAATGAAACATTGACGATCGTGTTCACTTCCGGTTCGACAGGTGAGCCCAAAGGTGTCGTCCTTTCACACAGCAATGTCGGAGCGAACATTGAAGCGGTCGACCATCTTCTCAATCTGAATGACAACGACGCTTTGCTCGGTGTTCTGCCTTTCTTCCATTCCTTCGGCTACACAGCATGTATGTGGCTGCCACTGTGCTACAACGTGCGAGGGATTTATCACTTCAATCCGCTTGATGCCAAAATTGTCGGTCGATTGTGCCAGGAAAACCGGGCGACCATTCTCATGGCGACGCCAACGTTCTTGCAGATGTACTTGCGACGCTGCGACAAGGAACAACTTGAGTCGCTCGATCTGATTGTTGTTGGTGCCGAAAAACTTCCCGAACAACTTGCTCGCGACTTCGAAGCCAAGTTCGGAGTTCTTCCGACCGAAGGTTACGGAACAACCGAACTGTCGCCCGTGGCTGCGGTCAATATTCCGGATCATCGATCGACAGAAGTCGTCCAGCGTGGCACAAAGCTTGGGACTGTCGGTCGACCGTTGCCGGGAGTGACAGCCAAAGTCGTCGATCCGGAGACCGGAGAAGACCGCGGAATCGGAGCAGAAGGTTTACTGCTGATCAAAGGCCCTAACGTGATGCAGGGTTACCTGGACGAACCAGAGCGAACTGCTGAAGTCCTCAAAGATGGCTGGTACTGCACCGGAGACTTCGCCTCCATCGACGATGAAGGTTTTGTTTCGATCACTGGACGGCAGAGCCGGTTTTCCAAGATCGGTGGCGAAATGGTTCCGCACATTCGGATCGAACAGGAACTGAATCGTATCTGTCAGGATTGCAACGACGAAGAAGGAGAAATCCTTCTGGCTGTCACAGCTGTGCCTGATGATCGAAAAGGTGAAAAGTTGGTTGTGCTTCACAGATCACTGCACATCACTCCCGAAGAAGCCATCAAGCAACTCTCCGACACCGGGCTTCCCAAGATCTGGCTTCCATCTCGTGAAAGCTTCGTCGAGGTCGATGCCATTCCTGTTCTCGGAACGGGAAAACTCGATCTGCGTGGAATCAAAGACCTCGCGCTGGAGCGGTTTTGTCAGCCTGAGCTGCAAGCCTGAAACAGCACACTCGCGTCATTGATCGTATCAAGCGACACGAACTCCCTCACTTGATTCAAACCTGCACTTCCGTTGATCAATATCACTGATCAACGGAAGTGTTCTCACTACTGGATTCACTGTGAAAGAATCGGAGCGTCAGACTGACGCGGCACTGCATGCAGCGATTCCGGCTGCGGGTTTCAGTCGTCGGATGGGAGAGCCGAAGCTGCTCATGCCGATCGCGGGGCAGCCGCTGATCCGACACCTCGTTGACCAACTTCAGCATCCGTCAATCGCTTCAATTTCGATTCTCGTCAGGGCTGAAGACACCGCGTTGATCGACTGCTTAGAGACGACAACCGCCACAGTTGTCACGACAGAAGTTCCGACACGAGATATGCGAGAAAGCGTTGAACGTCTAATTCGTGAGATTGGGCAGAGCGCGTGCCACAACACATCAGACGGGCTTCTGCTCATTCCTGCGGATTATCCCTTCGTCGCAAAGAATGTGCTGTACAAACTTGTCGTTCAATGGATCGCCGCACCGGATCGTATTGTTCTCCCGATCTTCGAAGGTCGGCGCGGACATCCAGTCATCTTTCCGTGGGATGTCGTTTCTCAAGTGGATGAAATCCCGGCTGACTCCGGATTGAACTGGCTTGTCAAAAAATTTCCTGAACGAGTTCTCGAAGTTGTGGTTGACGATCCCTCAATTCACTGGGATGTCGACACTCCCGATGACTTTCGACGAATTTCCGAGTTTGTACAAAATCGACTCAAGTAGACCGACTGCGTTTACGTGTTCGACGCTGCTGAACGTGTTTCTTTTGATGAATACCGCGATCGCACTTAATCGCTGCCGCCAAGTTGCCGTTCAGATCATTTCGGAATCTCAGACTTTGACTGAACGACTCAGCAGGCAATGGCCGATTCCGATGCATCTTCGTTCCGAAAATGACGATAAGTACGAATAGCGGAGATGGACCATTTTCGTGGTCTCGCTGCATTCGCCTGATGTCGTGTCTTACCAAGCATTTTCTGATTGTTTATGCACGATCAAGCACAGCCTTTTTACTTATGAAACAGTGCAAGCGAGTGCACAGGAAAGAGCAACTTGCTCTAAAGAATGCAGCCTCGCTCGTGTAAAAACACGAGCCTCTGCTCATCACACTCTCATTGAGAAGCTGGGGGATTGCATTAAGCAATCTGGAGAATGATCATGGATACGATCGGCACAATTCGTCCGGAAGAAGCATTCTGTTCACCAGAAAGCCAACTCGAAGAGGCAGTTGAACGCCTGAAGTATCTCGTGTCTCGAAAGAGTGCAGGTCTTCTCGTCGGTTCGAGCGCAGTGCAGCTGCAGACCGTCACTCAACATCTTCTTCGCTCACTCTCCGAAGAAGGGCAGACTGCTCAACAGATTCACCTCGCCGGAGTCTCAGCGGACGAGTTTCCTGAGTTGATCGCGACGGAACTCGGAGTTCGACCGGTTCGCTCGAGTCGAAAGATCGACCAATGGTCAGCGATTTCCAACTTCGCTTCCTCTTCGAAGCTGCTTCCAGTTCGCCGCTGCTTGATTCTCTCCGGACTTGAACTTGTCGACGAATCACTCATTCCGGCAATCGATCGGATCCTCACGCTGATCCGGGGGACAGTTCCCGTGATCTTCACTTCATGGCAATCGCTGAGAGAACCTCTTCGAACAGTTCTCGCCCAGCACGCCTGGATGAAAGTCGAGATCGGAAATCTCTCACCTCAGGAGTCAGTTCAGGAATTGGCGGGTGAGCTGGCCCGTAAGAATGTCGACGTCAAACTCTCTTCTGACGCTGCCGCAGTCGCTCATCAGCTCACCAATGGAGATTTGAATCGACTGAGACGGTTGGCCGAACTCGCTGCGATCGCTGCGGAAGCGGACGAACTTCCCATTATCGACGCCAACGTGCTCCGATCACTGTCGGAAGAAATTCCACCCGTGGCGTGAACCTGTCGTTGAAGCGACGCCTGCTCGAGAGGTCGCACGTCACACATTGAGAACTTCTCCAGATTCGCTGGGGAGGTTGCTACGAGAATTTCGCACCATTCATTTTGAAGCGTGCTCTACAGAGATGCTTCAGAGTCGGACTCACCGTATGACTTCGATGAGCTGGCCACTTTCTCTTTCAGTTGCTGCTTGAACTGATCGCACTCTTCGGGCGGAGTTGTACACATTTCGCAGATCGAACGACCTTCATCGTCTTTCAGCCCCTCAGCACCTCCACAGCTTCCTTTCAGGGCACGATTGGAGAAAATCACTCCGACCGCCAAACCTGAAAGTGCCAGCGAGAACACGAGGATCGTGATCAGAAAGACGGTCAACGCAGACTCTTGACCGTTGCCTTGAAGATTGCCGGGATCGACTTCGACGAAGCTGCCCGCACCTGCAGTCGTCGACAACCTCTCGATTCCCGATTCATTTTCAGTGATCAGGTAGGCAGTGATTCCTTCCTGATCAGCAAGTCGTTGGCCTTCTTCCGGTCCGAGAACCATGAGCGTCGTCGCCCATGCGTCCGCGAGCATGCAGCTATCTGCGACAACTGAGGCAGACGAAAGATGATGTTTGACCGGCCAGCCTGTTCGCGGATCGATCGTGTGCGAGTACCGCTTGCCATCGTACTCGAAAAAATTGCGGTAGTTTCCGGATGTCGCGAGTGCTTGATCTTCAAGGTCGACAGTCGCTTGAAGTTCTCGGTTGAGTGAACTGGGGCGTTCGACTCCGAGCCGCCAGGGCTGATCTCCTTTCCGGCCTGAAGTGCGAACTTCTCCACCAATCTCGACCAGACAGTTTTTGATCTCCTGTTCGCCCAGCAGCTCGACGATGGCATCAACACCATATCCCTTGGCGATTGCGGAAAGATCGAGCTCAACATCCGGTAGAGACTTCTTAATCGCGGGCGGGTCCAGTCGCACGGACACGTGCTGACCTCCCACGCTTTTCATCGCTGACTCAATCTCTTCTTCAGAGGGAATACCATCCGCTGCCGGATCTTTCCCGAACCGCCACATCCGAACGAGTCGACCGACAGTCGGATCGAAAGCCCCTCCTGATACCCGAAACACCTCGAGGGCAGCTTCCACAACTTCTGCTGTCTCTGCCGAAACGGGAAACCATTCCGTCGAGGTCTGCGTATTGAATCGCGACAACTCTGATTCAGGATCATAAGTCGACATCATCGCCAGGATTTCATCGAGACGCTGATCAACAAGCTTGTGAATGACTTCTCGGTCGGGGGTTGCCGCGTCTGCGTCGGATTCTGTCACCCACTTGATGGAGTAAGTGGTTCCCATGGTTTCGCCGACAATTTCCACAATCTCAGCGCGTCCAGTCTGTGCCAGAAGCACAACCACCATGAAAAGGAGGACGGAAACGAATCGGAGAGCGAAACCTGGAACCCTGAAAGTCATTGCTTGGAAACCGTTGAAGAATGAGAAGAAACCTTGGAACTCGATTCTACTCAATGTTCTGCCCACGAACAGGTACGCCCTTCTGTGTTCAAGGTCGCAAACTGGCAACATCCTCAAACATGCCCTGTTCTCGTGTTGATCTTCGGAAACAGGGGGTTTAGAGAAGACTGGCAACAGATTCCGGAGAGTCATTCTGTAACATGTTCTACCATAGAATGTTGCGCGAATCATAGGTGATTTGCAAAAGAGACTGTTGTGATCGGGTACGGGGTTTGCCACAGTGTTTCGAAATGATCACCTTCTCATCGAAATCACTCCCGTTCTCGCAAGACGTCTTCATCGCTTTCCGAATCGCAATTCTGGAAACCGAGGAAAGATTGACTCTCGCTCATCAGATCGACCTGACGGATCATTCCGGGTTCGGCTACCTGACGCAGGTTCCGTTTCTCAAGAGTGTCCCTCCGCAAGTTCAAATCGACTTGCTGCTGACATTCTGGGATCGGTATCTCGCACGTGAGCGTTTTGCGTCTGACTATCTCGACGAAAGCATCGTTTACGCTGTCTGCGAAACAGCTGCGACGCTGGTGCGATCACAACCGACGGTCGCCAGTCGATTCATTGAGACCGGTCCACTCAATTGTCCGTTCACTCCCAGCGGTGAATCAGCAGATCGACTTCAAAAACTGCACCTCGATTACGTCAGCAATGGACACTTTCTGCTTCTGAGTCAATTCCAGGACCTTCCTCCAGACGAAGCTCGTGAACTCAAGCGTGAATATGGAATCAACTCCGATTCCAGCGAGAGAATGTTCGACGTGCTGAGTCAGTGGCATGTTTCGACGGATGTCGAGTCCCGAGCAATTGGGCTGCTGACTGAAAGCGAATCAACACGTTTGAGCCAGGTGCTGACGACGTCGATGGGTTTACGAAAAGTTAGTGAATAACGACGCTTGTGCAAAAACCGGAATTGCCTTTTCGTGAAAGACGTGCTCTAATCAACCAAAGTTATTGAATTGTCACAGCATTGACGCTGGGCTTTTCCACATTGGGGTCCGGGAAATCGAATTTCCTTGTCTGCAAGACGGCAGAGTCCTGTGATCGCTTGTGGTTTAAGTGCGTTTGGGAAGTTCTGTTTTGCTGCCGACTGAAGTTTGCTTCGGGTTTGTTCTAAAATTGATTCAGTCACTTTGGCTGCTGATCTGCGGAATTTTCTGGGCATCGACCGTTCTCTTTCGGCCCTCAGTGTCACTTTCCCAAAACACCATTCTGTTCTCTCTTGACGTCCCAGTTCACTGCTCGAGAACTGGCCATCAACGTCTTACCCAATTCTTCCAAGCATTTCGACCCAGTATTCGTGAACGGGGATGTTTCGTTCACCTGATCAGTCGATGGAATGTCTCACAACGACTGCTCGTGCATGAGCATTGGCTCACACGTTGCCTCCGCCCCAACAATATCATTCGCGGAAGTCGTTCAGTGGCAGCCCATCTCAAGCGAAGTCTCCCGGTGAGTAACTTTGCTTCAAGATTCATCGCAGCTAGTAATTCCCATCGGCCAGCGAATTCTTTCGCGGGTCTTTTCGGGGATTGGTGGTCTGGACGGCAGCAGTTCAAATTGTCGTTTAGTTTTTGAGTTCAACATGAGAACGGTTTCAGCTGTCGTCGGTGCGTTTTTGTCCAGTTATGGATGCTGGAGTGATCAGACACTTTGGGCTCCGGTTCGGTTGAAGTTAAGGAGTTTATCCCAACCCGAAATCCGTGGCTCTGGCGCGAGTTCATCTGAAAGAGATCGCGGCAGAACCATCAACCGGAGAAATGAGTGTTTCGTTGCGAATTGTGTCAGGCAGTTGTCCCAGCCGGAGTGCGTGCCAGTCGTGTCACCCTGGTAACTCGGTCAAAAACGTATGTCGAACGTGGCCGCCAGCCGATGGAACGAGGAGGCCCACGCGGAAGAGGAAGAAGTTCCGGAGGAAAGTCGAAATTTGACAAAGGTGGAGAAGGATCGGAGATCGTTCGAGAAGCCGCTGTCTGCCCGAACTGTGCGAACCAGCACAAACTACAAGAAACACAACATCAGGAAATCACAAACTCACCGGAATCCGGCGAGTCTGATTCGGAGTCTTGACCGATTTTTTCGGTCTCAATTCGGAATGGAACTGTTTCCATTCCAAACCCACTTCTTGGTCCTGACCACAGGACCACCCACCACTACTTGGATTTTGGAGAGTACTGAAATGGCCACTGGTCGCATCCGTAAACTTGCGGAAAAAGGGTTTGGTTTCATCGAAACTGACAAAGGAGATCTGTTCTTCCACATGTCTTCACTGCAGGGCTGCCGATTTGAGGATTTGTCTGAAGGACAGGAAGTTGAATTTGAACGCGGTCAGGGTCCAAAGGGTCCACGCGCCGAGAACGTGAAGCTGGTGGGATAAGCCAACGTTTTCTGTGACCGAAGAACGGAAGAAGGCGACCCGTCCACGTGACAGGTCGCCTTCTTTTATTTGATCACCGCGCTAGCTTAACGGTTCACGATGGTCTCGAAGTTTTCAAACTCGCTCCGCAGTGACACTCCAGCTTCACACGCAGCATGTTGAGAGCCTGCATTCAAGCGAGTGCAGCAAGGCGGCAGGAACGGCCTAGTTCGCCCAGCCGATCATGTCTCCATGGAAGCGGTCGTAGAAGATCCAGCCGATTCGCTCACTGAGGCGAGAGAGGTACTCCCGTTGAAACGACGAGAGTGACTGATCGTAAGAAGATCGCGGCACGCGTGTCGGGAAGACGAAGTCGAGTTCCTTGGTGAAGATCCGGTCTCCGTATCCATCCTCATCGACTTTCACGACGTGGATGTAAGCTTCAGTTTGACCCCGATACAAAGTGGTGCTGGTTCCTTCGTGCAGAGAGAAGTCAGCCAGTTCGATTTCAATCACGTAGTCGGCGTCAAACTCAGCTCCGATTTCTTCCGCCCGCTCCCAGTCCGGGTGCTCATCAACCCAGGCTTTGATGAAGTCGGGATGAATCATGGTGATGTGGTTCTGTGACAGTCGTCCCGACACATAGGTCGCGACCTGTTCATCGATTTGAGGAAACTTCCACTGAAGTTCGGTCGGTGCGAAACAGACGACGGCGACTTTGATATCCGGGTTGCTTAAGGACTCGCCGGTCTCTGCGTCGAAGTCAGGTTCGATCGATGGTGGACCGTGGAGGAGATAGCTGATGATCACAAACTGCGAACACCCTGAGCATGTCAATCCAAGCAGGCACACCAGCACCAAACTCCGGAGGGCTCTTCCAAACAGGTATGGAGTCATATGAATACGGTTCATGGTTCAGCTTGGGGGATCGAGTACTGCGATTTGTGAGGAAGCAAGACGGGATTGGTTATCTCGCGAAGAGATCACCTTGACTCACGCGGTAGAACGAACAACCGACGTCATCGGCCATTTGATCGATGAATCGGCGAATGAAGACGTTCTGAGGCATCTGGTCTGTCGTGACAGGATGCGAGGTGGGATGAGTCGTTCGGAATTCCTGATCGTAGACACGCAGCGTCGACTTCATCGTGTCTTCGCCAATGACTTCGTAGCCAACAACACTTCCGCTGGCGCGTCCCCGAAACAGGTTCGGGCTGTGATCTTCTCGGAACTGAAAGCTGTTCACGTTGATCACCATGATGTAATCCACATCGGGCATCTTCCGGGCCAGCAGATCCGGGTCGAACGTTCCGCCATTTGCATCAAGGATATTGGCAGCAGCATCCGGGTGAAGGACTGCCATTCCTCTGCGCTTCATCCTGCGGATTACTTCATCCTGCAAGTCAGCAGTGAGTGAGTCATATTCAGATTGCACATACGATGGAGAGGTGCAGTGGATCAGAATTCGCTTGTTTTCATCTTCCAGGGAAATCCCGGTCGCCAGCTCAAAACCGGAGGTCTGAACCGGATCGCCCATCATCATTTTTCCCATCATCACCAGCGAGTTGATGCAACCCGTGGAAACGACCAACAGGGCAGCACACAACATAAGTCGCGTAATGCGGCGAGAATGATTTCGCGAGTGACTGGATGTCGGCTGTTCCGGCATCTGGTGGTCCTTCACCATTGAGCGAGCATCGTGCTCGCCGGGGAGGGAATAAATGAAGCAACAAACTTAAGTTGAACTGGCGGCGGCAGAGCAAGTTGCTCTTTCCAGTGCACTCGCGTGTGCTCACTCACTCATCTAAGGCTGAGATTGCTCGTGCGAGTCAGTGCAAACCAAATTTGAAACGTTCTAAAACCAAACAAACTGGACTGTCCACTGAAGAAGAGCGACACCAATGATCACCGTCATCAGGAACAGGGAAACCTTGGTCGGATCTTCAATCCCAAACAACGTTCCGCTTCGCAAACTCACGATCCCCCATGGCAGTGACGCCAGGCAGGTCAGTGACAGCAGGAATACCGCCAGATTGGCTTTCGCCGAAGTGATCCAACGTCCACGGACAAAGTTGGCCACACTCGTCGTCCCGCCACAACTGGGGCAGTTGACTCCGAAGAGTGTCCGGATCGTGCACGGAGGAAGTCCGAATTGCTGGTGGGTTCCGAATCCACGTGGGTCAGGTTCGACCGACGCTGCCAGTCCGAATCCGAAAAGGATTCCGAGCTCGGCGAGGATCAGGAGAATTTTGAGGGGAAGTGTGAGGGGAAATGAAGGAATCTTCGAATCACGCATTTCAGTGATGTGACTTTGAATATCGGTTGGCCTGTGAAACGACAAGTTCATTCTTGCCACAATCTCCGGGAGAAAACCAGCCTCGAAAGCCAGAAGTTTCGACGACGAACACCGCTTTCTCCTCACCTGCTTCGATGCCTGAACGACACTCGAATCGTTTCAAGACTGCCCAGAGACAGCTAGTGATTGAGAACTCTCTCGTCGATTTCGAGTTCAAGTGATGCAATTCGACCGCAAGACTCATGCACTGTGCAGGAAATCCGTGCAATGAATCAAGTCGTTCAACTCACTCTCCTCTCGAACGATAATTAGCTCAGCGAAGCCACCTGAGTTCGAGCATGAACCCTGCGAGTCTTCGTATTGAAGTACCGGTCAGGCTCGCCGGAATTGGACCGACCAGAGCCAATCGGAGAAATCGACTTATCGCAGAATCTGCCGAACGAGCACTTACCGATCTCCCCTAAATTCGCATCCCCCAATTACGATACGAACGGCCGAACTGGAGGAACAACAGCCTCGACAAGTCTCCGAGCGAGAAATCGCTTCGAAACATTGATTTCACTTGCCTGATCGACTAATCTTCACGACCCTGAATTTTCGGGGACGGCTGATGATGTGTCGGTCGGTTCTCTCAATTGCCTTTAATCTGTGTGCTAAGATGAGTGTTGACAAGAGTTTACGAGGTGGCGGCCGGCTGGCTCGATCACGCAACGTCTTGAAGAGAAGCGAGCGCATCGAAAAGCTGAAAGAGCAGGACCGATGGATCGACTCTCAAAGTCCATACGGCTTGCCGAAAGTCCGTATCGTCAAAGTTGTGGCTGGTAAGAAAAAGAAGAAGAAGAAAGACGAAGACGAAGACAAGTAAGGCTGTGTCCCCGAGACTGTGTCTCGAAGACTGCGCCTCTGAGAATGCCCAGGATAAACAAACCGGGCAGCGTGGGCATCTCTCCAGAAACTTGTCGACTTCGACCAAGTCTCCCATGCATTCGCACATCTCGCGAACGCTGGATCATCTCAGGTGCAACAAACCCTGAGATCTGAAAACAAAAGGCGACCCTCCTCATCGGTGGGTCGCCTTATTTTTTGGCCTACTTCTTATCAATCCCCGACAGATTCTCCATCGACAGCGCTATCAGTCGCTGCCGATTCGCTTCAGCAGTTCGCGAGTCGCTCGCAACTCTCCGACCAGTCCTTCGACCAGCGGAATGTCTCGCTCTCCTGGAAGTACGTTCCAAGTGTACGTTTCCACTTCGAGATGCGGTGCGTAATCAAGCTTCGCAACAGCAGACAGTGCCTTCTCGAGATCCGGTCGAGTTGTCCCCAGCTCGCCGATCGCTTCCGCATCGACCGGCACATGGAAATGGATTCTCCATGCGTCTGCATTCTGGAAGTCTTCCGGGGGATTGTCACACAGATCCGCCGAGAGATCAGTCACTGACACGATTCCGCTCGCGGATCTGGCGAAGCTTTGATGCAGATACCGCTGCTCTACGAATTGCTTGAGCTGTTCTCGTGCCGCCGGCCGTTCCCATGGACTCTTCACGTCGATGGCACAGGTGATGTGTACCTTATTGATCCGAATCCCCTTGGCCGTTAGATCTTCAATCGACTTGGCAGTGTCTTCGAATTCGACAGCTTGATGGCAGACGTCGTAACAGACCCCGAGATGCCGCCTCGCGATCTGGTCTAGCCCCTGACTTTCAGCTTGGGTGAACAACTTCTCGAAGAATTGAATCGTTTCCGGTGTCGTTTCGAGAACGCACAACGGTTCCGGCTCGATTGCCAGTCGGATGACTTTTCCGGTTTCATCATGCAGTCGATCAAGGTGTTCCGCAAGCTGTAACAACTTTTGAATGCATTGACCGTCAAAATCAGATGGTCTTTCAAATCCTTTGAACCCGAGGGGAACTGTCGACAAGCTGCCTTCCGTGCCGTCCGGCATCAGCTCTGACAAAACGTTCGCACAGGAAATCGTGTAGTCGAGCCGTTCCTGAGTCGTCCAGTCAGGCAAATAGACCTGTTCTTTGACTCTTTCGCTGTGAAAATTCCCGTATGGGAACGTATTCAGCGTATAGCAAACGAGTTCGCCCTCGTTGAGAACGTCTTGCAACTGGGAGATTTTTGAGGAGTCCTCCTCGATCTGCGAAATGGCCGAAGCTGGCAACCACAGGCCGGCTGCGATCCGCTCTCCGAGTTGTTGCCGTGCTGGGATTGTGAAACTTGTCAGACCAGAAGCAATCTCTTCGACGGTTTTTCCAGGATGAACGTTTGTGCAATAGCTGAGCGGCAAGGTGCTGAGAGACATCTGAAATCCATGAAATTCATCGAAGCTGAGTTTCCAGCAATCTAGGCAAACTGCGAGCTACTTCACAGCCTGATTGCCAGCTACGATAAAAATTGGTTACCTTTAGGGACAATCGAAACTCGCGATCTCTTCCGGGGTTTCAATTGTATGTGACAAGTCGGAGAGAGAAGTCCTGTGAGCAAAGAATCGTAAAGCGAGTGGTGACATCTTCGCTGAGCCAGCCTTCCTATCTCCACGATCCTGACGTGCAACTTATGTTGCGAGTCAAGGACGGGGACGATGGTGCGTTTGCACAGATAGTCCAGCGGTTCCAAAACCGGCTGGTCGGTGTTTTCACAAATATGTTTGCCGATTCTTCGCTGGCGGAAGATCTCGCCCAGGAAGTCTTTCTTCGCGTTTATCGAGCCAAACAGGGATACCAACCGACCGCAAAACTCTCGACCTGGATTTTTCAGATTGCCCACAATCTGGCCAGTAACTCGAGACGTTCCAAAGGTCGCAAGAAGGAAGTTCAGTTCCAGCAATCGCTGAGCGGTTCACAACCCGTGGCGTTCGGTGAAGAACGGCTTCCTGAAAATTCCTCACTGATGCCAACCCGACAGTTCGAAAAATCCGAGTTACAAGATCGAGTCCAAGCTGCGATGTCGCTTTTAAATGAACGGCAACGGATGGCTGTTTTGCTTCATCGCTTTGAAGGGATGAGTTATGCCGACATCGGCGAAGCAATGGAATTATCCCCTCAAGCTGTGAAGTCATTACTGTCGAGGGCCCGGGAGAATCTTCGGGAAGCACTCGAATCATTCGTTCAATAACCTCGAAACCATCCGTCTCATGGACAAGCTGAGCAGACTAACTCCTGAAGACCGCGAGAATCTCATTGCTTACCTGGACGGTGAGCTTGATGAGCAGGCGACGCGTCGAATGGAGTCGATGCTCGTTGAAAGTTCAGTGGCACGCAATGATGTTGAGGTCCTCTCGCGAACGTACGATCTGCTCGACGAGCTTCCCCGTCCGAATGCTCCGAACGATTTCGTTGAACGAACTGTCGCCACAGCGAAGATGGAGCATGTTTCCGTCCCGCTTTCAAAGCGGCGATGGTTTCGTACCTCAACCCAAATCCTCACGCTCTGCGGCTGGACCTGCGTCATCGTCGCGTCGGCAGCTCTTGGCAGTATGGTCTCCGATCAATATTTCCAGAGTCAGGACGATGTATTGATTGAAAAACTTCCGGTGATTCGAAGTTTGGATGTCTATTACGAAGTCGACAATCTGGAGTTTCTGAACCGGTTGAGTGCGGAGACGTCGCTTTTGGATGAAATGTCGAGGGAATCAAACGATGAATAAATCCTTCGTAAAACTCTGGATCTTTTTGTCCGTCCTCGTAGCGATTGTTCTTGGACCGTATCTCGTCCGTGATAAGTCCGAGGTGCTCATTCGCCGTAGCGACAACCTGAAGAAGATTTCGGAGATGACTCCCTCCGAGCGAGATCACCTCAATCGCAACTTCTCTGCGTATGAGACGATGACCGCTCAGCAGAGACAACAGGTTTTGGAGTTGCACTCGGAACTTCAAACGACAGCTGTCTCGAGTGATCAACAGCTGCGCGAAGTCATGAATACGTATATGGACTGGTTGCAAACTCTGGAACCGTATCAGCGTGATCGCTTGAAACAAATCACCGATCCGTTGCAGCGAATAGAAGCCATTCGCGAAATCATTCAGGAGCAACGCGTCCGACATGCTTCTCAAGTGACGCAACGTTCTTTGGGACGAGAGATTGATCCCCGACTTCGCGACTGGCTCCGAGCGATGTCGAGCGTGCCGGTCCTGTCCGATGATTCGATGCAGCGTCTCATGGACGGAGTCATCGAGCTGAATCCGTTGCTCTCCACACTCGACGATCGTCGCGAACTCGAACAGCTTCAAGGACTACAGCATCACCTCCGACTTCTGGAAATCCTTCGCAGTCGGTCCGATGCATTCCCCGGAGACCGAGGTCCACCCGGTGAAAGAGGCGGCCCTTCGGGAGAACGTGGACCTCCCGGCGAGCGTGGCCCTTCTGGTGAACGCGGTCCGCCCGGTTTTCGCGGCCCATTCATCTTTCCCGAATACCGTCCTATTCTGGATTCGCTCGTTGAGAACTTCGATCGATACGTTGAAGATTCCGAAGCACGTGATTATCTCAGCGATGATTCGAGTAAGTTCCCTGAAAACTTTCGGCTTCAAGGAATGCTCTTTAAATCGATGATGTTGAAAGCGATTGGGGAAGAACGGAAATCACGCAGAACAACAACGGCTGACTTAAAAGAAGATTTCGACGCCATCAGTGATGCTGAGCAGGATGAACTCCTCAGCCTGTCGGCAGTCGACTTTTATCGGTCGCTTGTGTCGGCGACGGAGACTCATGACGGCGTCCACCATTTCGATGTCATGAAAGCGTTTCTGCCCATCGAAATGCTGCATTGGTCGCTCAATCGCCGTTCGAAGTTCGGACACCCAGATCGGGGAGACGACGACGATCGCGACGGAGAAGGCCGAGGCGGATTCGGCTTTCGAGGAGATGGCCGTCCGCCGGAGGGACGTCGACAAGACAACCGTGGTCCAGATAATCGTGGGCCTGATGATGGACGTTTTCGAGGCAGCTCGAATCGGTTTCAGCGAGATTTTCGGGACGACTCCGACAAAGAACCGGACAGTTCGGAAGACGAACAGTCCCCGGAGTAGAATTTGGGTCTCCGCAGCCTCTAAGATAACTGCCGACGTTGCCGAACGCTGGCGACAATGTTCCTCGTAGCTGCTCGAAACAGACGATCACGATGACAGATGGACTGAGAGTCCAGCAGTTGACCAAGCACTTTGAATCAGCTGCTGGCGAATTGACCATTCTCCAAGACGCTGAATTGTCCATGTCGACGGGAGACTCTGTGGTCATTACCGGCCCTTCGGGTTCCGGGAAAAGCACTCTGCTCTACATCATTGGAATGCTGGACCAACCGAGTTCAGGCACGGTTTCGCTGAATGGTGTCGACTTTGGTTCGCTCTCGTCGGCCGATCAGGCTCAATTTCGAAACCAGCAAATCGGTTTTGTCTTTCAGGACCACCATCTGCTCCCGCAGTGCACCGTTTTGGAAAACGTTCTCCTACCGACACTGGCAGGCTTCATGGATCGTGCTGACGCAGTCGATCGAGCGAAACAGCTTTTGGAACGTGTTGGTTTGTCAGAGCGAATTCAACACTTCCCAGCGATGCTCTCGGGCGGAGAACGTCAACGTGTGGCGGTTTGTCGTTCGCTGATCAATCAGCCAGTTCTTCTTCTAGCGGACGAACCGACCGGCAACCTTGACCCAGTGACGGCTGAATCGGTCGGCTCTTTGCTTCTCGAAGTTTCTAACGAACAACAAACAATGCTGGTCTGCGTGACGCATAGTATGGAACTCGCAAATCGCTTTCCGGTCCGCTACGAGTTGACCCACGGCAAGCTTGTCGAGGTCAGCAATCGAGAAGATCAATCAGCCGAGGCGAACGCATGAGCACGCCGCCCAAACATCCCGGTCGACGAAAACAAAACTCCTGGCAGGTTGTTGTTTTTCTAATCGTCCTCGGTGTCGCCTGGTACCTTCAACGATCTGAAGAGGCCGAACAGAAGATCAATCCTCCCGCTGCTCCGGTCGTTGAGACTCACACATCGGGTCTTGATGAAGAACCGATACAGCAATCGGCATCAGATGACAACTCTTCGAAACTTCCGAAAATCAAAGTTCCGGAGCTGACGAACGAACCGGACGAGCAAGCTCCTTTTCTCGTTGAAGTTTCGAAGAACATCTTTGAATCTCCGGCAGGACTTGTCTATCGCTCCGGGAGTGTCGATGGACATCGCGTCGACCACGTGCTCAGTCATGCGGAAGACATTCCCGCCAAACCGATTCATGGAGTTTTCAGCGGGGATCGAGAAGAGATTTTCAAGCTGATCGACGAAGCTTGGAAGATTGCCCAGGAACGCGGACCGCCGCAAGTTGAGACTGAACAGAACCGCGACAGAACTGTTTTGACGGTCGATATGAAACGTGCGATCGGATTCGTAGGTGGGCAGTCCGGAAAACGCCAAGGCCATCCTGAATGCAGAAAGATCCGACTGGTCGTCGAAGACCAAGACGTCATCACTGCCTATCCGATGAGATAACCCGTTGCTAAGGTTCTCATGCTGCGAGAAACCAGTTAAGAGCATCGTCAGATTTGGCTTGCACTCTTTCGCACGAGCAACAACAGCTTGTTGCCGACTGAAACAGCAGGAGCGAGTGCACTGGAAAGAGCAACTTGCTCTACTTCAGTTGAATCGAGGACGACTTCCGCTTTAAGACTGCGAAATAACCGTCTGTTTCGTCGGGAAGCAACTCCCACTCATCGGGCTCATTGACCAGTTCCCGCAGCTTCGAGATGTCGTCATACACACCAATGCTGTAGCGATGTCGCCTGTCGATGATGATGAGATCAGTGTCGGTGGGAACTCGATCTTCGTAGTTGGCCACCTTTCGCGGATAGTCGCTGTAGTCGTACGACCTTTCCTGATGCGTCAAACGAGCATGCACGAAGTCCGTGGAAGCAACGCGAGCATTGAGTGGAATTCGTTCGAGAATCGTTTCGAGATGTTTCGCACGATCGTCTTGAACATAGAGACTCTTCCAGTACATCTCGTGTCCGGAATCCCAGAAATGAATGCTTAGCGGCGAGAATCCGAAGAGGAGAGTTGTCGCGAATGAACAACTCACAACCCACTTCGCCATTGTTCCCTTCCCTGTTCGAGCAAAGTCAGAGCCCACAACAACAGCGGCACTCCACACTAGAATCGGGACAATCGGAGCATGAAAATGGTGGTACGGCCCCGGCGGTTGCATCGCCAAATTGTTTAAGCACAAAAGCATGAACAGTGGCAGCGCGACGAGCAACTGCGACCAGGCACGAAACGGAATCCCCAGGGGAACAAGCAAACGCAGCAGGTAAACGACTGAACCGACCGTGACCAGTTGCCCGAGCAAGAGTCTCGGATTCAGCACCATGTTTGTCACAATTTCCGTGGGCGTCTTGCCGAAAGCTTCAAAGTATCTGGCGTAGTGAACCGTTTCCCAACTGCGGAAGTAGGGAATCGCAAACTTCACAACGACGAGCAGATAAATGGTCGCTAACACACAAGTGGTGATTCCGAACCAGATCCTTGCTGCATCCCGCTCAGTCTTTTTTCGCTTTGATTGAAGCCATTCAGTACAGGCCATCCACAATCCAAACGGAGCAATGACAATTGCGTAGTCTTCCTTGGCTGCGAGACAAACCAGGAAGCACGCGACCATCGTTTTCCATCGACGCGTCTCCGATGCGTAGATTGCCCAGAACATCGCTGGAACTCCGAAAACGATCGGCCGAAACGTTTTCAAATCAATCGCGATGTCGAGGAAGTGCATTGGGAAATACAACAGGTAGGCAATTCCCATCAAACATGCTGCTTTCGCATCACCTAAGTTTTTGCGAGTGAGCAAATAGACCGGTACCGCACCCGACGCCAGCATCAGCGACTCGCAAAGCTCAAGCAGTAAGTGCGACGGCCAGATTGCGTACACTGGCAGCAGGAACAAGTGGGCGAACTGGATGTGCTCACCCCAGAACAATCCCTGATCGAGGTAGCTGCGAAATCCTTTTCCGTGAAGAACGTTCCAGAGATGCTCTTCGTACATCACTGAATCACCGTGGGGAATCCGCAAATTGAACCAGAGACACCAGTTCATGCCTACGGAAACGACGGTAAAGAGAATCATCCCGATTCCCAGGAAGAACATCGCACGTCGTCGCTGCGACTTCTCAGATGCTTCATCGATCGGTGGCTGGCTCCAATTCCTGCGGTCGAGTACTTCATAGCACCAGCCAGCAAGGAAGAGCCCGAAGACAAGATTGACCAAGCCGATCATTAAACTTGTGAAGACAGGAGAGAGAAATGCAATCAGCCAGAGGACCGACCAAACCAGCAGCAACCATGACCGCCTGCCGGTCTTCACGAAGACTTCGGAAAGACTGACTGCTGAACCGTTTGCCCCGATCCAGCCGGAGCAAGCGACCGACAGATTCACCACGAAGCTTGTCAACAGACCGACGAGTAAAACTGCCAGCCAGTTCAAGCTGCCATCTCGATCGGAAGAGACTGGAGCGATCGTTCCCCCCAGGCTCTCCACAATTCCTTCTCGCAGCGATTCTGAAAAGAATGCGCTTGAAGCCATCGACGACTCAAGAACGAAACCGACAAAAACCGTCACTGCGACGATTTGCAGCAGCAGCGCGAAGAAAGCTCGTTGAGAAATCATGGCAGCATTATTCGCGACGTTCCGTTCGTGCACTCAGTGCAATATTCATCGTTCGGAGTTTTGATCGAGACGCCGATCTCGTTTACTCGGCTTCGATCGACTCGACAGTCATTTGACGAGTTGGCCAGTAGTCTCCTCGTCGAAACTCGAAAGCTGTCGGAACAAACTCTCCGACGATTTCTGAGGAAGCACCGGTTGTTGGAATCTGTTCTTCCAAACCGGTCAGCCACAAAACTGAGTTCACGACGAGTTGACGGAAACCATCATTGACCAGGTCTGTCGAAGAGCCCATGGTCGTTGTCACGACTTGACCGACTTCTCCTTCTGGCACCTGATAGCTCTTCGTCCAGACGATGGGCATCATTGGATCATTCTTAGAGTCATCAAGCTCTGTGTCGGTATCTCTCATCCCATACAGCGGATCACCTTCAGTGGCTTCACCGGCGCGATTGACGACTTGCCCCAAAACGAGCGGTTGTGAGTCTCCCGGAAGTGGCAACCGGACTCCGTAAACGTCGGTCGGTCCCCAGATTCCTTCGACACCTCTGAGAATCGGATGACCCGATTGATCTTCGACGATCACTCCACGTGTGCTTTGAGATTTGTGTTTTCCGTGGTGACTGATCCACTTTTCGCCCAGCACGAGCCGACCGAATCCGTCTTGCCAAGCTTCTTTGGGACCGTTGTAGCCGTTGCTGTAGTGTGACCACGAACTCCCTTTCGGGAAGTTGAACGCATGTGTCGCTGTCCGCAATCCCAACACGGGTCCGCCACGTTGCAGGTACCGGTCAATGTACTGCATCTGTTCATCCGGAAGAGCTCGGAAGCGAGTGGCAATGATCATCAAATCAGCATCTTCGAGAGCTTCAAGCCCTGGAATGTTCTCGCCGTAGTTGGGGTCAATAAAACCTGTTTCAGGGTTGATGGGAAAGACAACGCGGCAATCAAACCCATGCTGTTTCGACAGAATCAAAGCAAGCTGAGGAAGCGTCTCTTCTGAGCGATATTCTTCATCGCCAGCAATGAGAACAACTTTCTTGCCGACGCCCGCACCTTTGCTACCCGAGTAATCGATGTACTCTTTCTTCGCAGTTTCGTCCGCTTTGACTTCTTGAATCTGAATGTTCTTCCAACGCACCTTCGTACCAGCTCGGGATGCATTGTCTCCAATTCCATGAACTTGCAATGCGATGAAACCTGAAGCATCCATGCCATCCGTCAAATCCGCAGCTGGCACTCCATTAACCCAGGTCTTGATCGAGTTTCCGATCGCCTGAATCCGGTAGTGATTCCACTCACCATTCTTGAACGCTTTTCTCGCTGCTTCGTTCTGGTCGCCGGAGAGATCGTTCAACCAGCCGCGACGTCCTTCATCGTAGATTCCCCCAGACCAGGCTCGTTCGGACGTGTCGATTTCGACTTGATAACCGTGAACTCGACCGACGGGAATGGTCTTCTTGCGAATCTGTCCGCTCGAGGTTTTGGTCTCAACGACTTGTGGTTCTTCAGCCACATGGCTTCGAATCTGAATTCCAGAGTTCAGTCCCATGTCGACCTTGAGATCAACATCCAGAATGAAGTCAGAGTAATCCCGGTCGGTACACAGGAAGCTGTTCGGGGTGTTGACGACTGATTCCCCGACGATCACGCCGTTCTTAATCGAGTACTTCGCTTCGCCGCCTCGCTGCGTCCAACCTTCGAGCGAATCTCCCTTGATCAGCGAGACCGGCTCTCCGGCATCGGCACTATGAAAGCAAGCACAAGCGACAAGAAAACTCGCGAGCCGTAGAAATCTCATCCGAGCACTCCTTGAGTGTGTTAGAACCTGAGTGGTATTGAGTCTCGTGCAGGTATCCGTTGCCGGAACGGGAGGTAAATTCCTCATGCGTTCAATCAAGAATTTGATTGAACGATGGCGACAGGAGACCATGCAGAGCGAGACGTTCAGACTGCTGGGGTCTGAAAACTCCAAGGTAGAGAAAACATCTCGCGAGGGAAAGGGACCGCGTTGGCGATCAGACAAACGTGACGTGCCTGGAGCAAGTTGCTCATTCCTGTGCTCGTGCTTGTGCTGTTTCACAAGTGAAGAGACAGTGTTTGCTCGTGCGAGATCGTGAACACCAAATCAAAAGTGCTCGAATCAGTCAGCCCGCATGCGGAGGGGTTCAAATCGGCAGTTCACTGCACCGCGATATCGCGCTCGGGGACGAATCACTTCGTTCGTCTCACACTGCTCTAGTGCGTGTGCACTCCAACCGACAACGCGAGCTGCCGCGAACAATGGCCGAAAGAGATCTCGATCGAGACCGAGGTACGAAAAAAGCCGACACAGTGGCCAGTCGACATTTGGTGGCAGTTGTCGCTCTTCCCAAATGACTCGTTCAATTTCTTCAGCGAGCTTTTCCATATCCTGACGATTCGAAGCTCGCGCAAGTCGTTCGCATTCAACTTCCAGAATCGAAGCCCGAGGATCGCATTCCTGATAGACCGGATGCCCAAACCCGGGGAACTCTGCATTCGCTCGTTGCTGAGAGATCCATTTGGATGCTTCGGACGGTTCCCGGACTTCGTCGAGCAGATCGAGAGGACCGTCGCCACCTCCGCCATGAGACATTCCAATAAACGCATCGAGTGCTGCCAGAATCGGTCCGTATTGTGAGCATCTCGTTGAGCCGACGATTCGTGCTACGTAGGTCGACGGATTGAATTCGTGTTCAGCGCATACAACGAACGCCACGTCGAGTGCACGTTCAAACAGAGAACTGGGCACCTCTCCGGTGATGACATAGTAAACGTTCGAGATGTAGCTCAGCTCCGGCTTCGGCTGCAGGACAGGAAGCCCCAATCTGGAGCGGTGCCAGCAGCCGATCAGCAGTGGAATTCTCGCCATCAACCGAATCGTCTGAGTGTGCCCGGCGCACAGCAGGCTTTCGCTGGGCTGAGGATCGAAGTGACTCAGAAGTCCAATGCCAGTCCGAAGAACTTCCAGCGGAGAGTTATGAACTGGAATGCGCTCGAACATGTGTTCGATGATCGGCGGCAATTGCTGTTCTTCATTGATGACCGTTAGAAAGTCCGCAAACTGTTCTTCGCTGGGGAGTTCATCAAACAGCAGAAGATAGGCAACTTCAAGAAAGGAGGCACCTTCCGAGAGTTCGTGCAGGCAGTACCCTCGATATTGAATTCCGTCATCCAGACGACAGATTTCCGTCTCACCGGCAATCACGCCACGTAGTCCGGGATGATAAATTTCTTGTGCCATAAAGATCCCTCCGTGGCTCGAGGCGACTCCATCCTCGTTGTTTTGTTCAACAAATCGGATCGAGTCAGGAACTGCCTGTTCCTCGATATGTTACTCATTGCCGATTAAGGTTATCGATACCGAAGTTGTCACTGACCTTCAAGCGTCCAGTCAATTCCATTCTTGAGCAATTGCTGAAATGTTGGGTTCTGAAAGTCATCGACGTGACCCAGTGAAGTGTAAAACGAACGTCCTCCATCTTTCCGACGAAACGTCCATGCAACCGGCTCTGGATCCTCTCCTTCAACCGCTCCGGTCATGAGGACAGTTGCTTCAGGCTTCAGCGGAGATGTCTTGTAGAGCGACCATCCCTGCTGGAATGGAGTGCGAGGGATTCCCTCAAGCACGGGATGCTCAACATCGGCAATCGTAATCATGCTCTTCAACTGATTGCCATAATGATTCGTGTAGTTTCCTCCGAAGACTTCCGCATCGAATTCTTTCCAGTCAGCAAAGCCTTCTGGAGGTGCTTCCTTTCTCAGCGAGAAAGCATGGCTTGCGGTTCGTATCCCAACAACTGGTTTCCCACCGGCGATGAACTCTCGAACGACCTCCAAGTCTTTTTCCGGCAATACGCGACGACGAACACTGACTAACAAAACATCCGCATCGGCAACCGATTCGATGCCTGGGACCTGGTTGCGATCAGAAGGAGTCGCGAAGACTTTGAGAACTCGGTAGTCGTGACCGAGAGTGTCGATTGCGAATTCAGGCAGCGACTTGGCTGTCTCGTATTCGTCTTCCGCAATGAGCATTGCCAGTGTGGGACGTGTATCGTCGGCGAATCGAAACTCTTTGCCGCCGATCAATTGCGTACTGAGAATCGTGGGGCAAACAAATCGCTCGATGTGGTCGACGATCAAATCCGTCCCTGTGAAGTGGCTGACAAAGGGAGCAGACCGCGGATCGTACATCGTGTCCGTTTGGTCACGCATGAGAACAACGTTCTTGCCAGCGGTTGAGAGACGCCGCAGCCCAAATGGGCGTCCCAATACACACATGTTCGTGTGCACGCCTGTCATGATCACATTGCTGAGGCCATTGGCTTCGAGGATGTTCCAGACCTCGTCTCCCTGGTCAGTGATGTAATCTCGCTCAGGATCAATCTCGACTGCAGCGTGCTGACGTCTCCATGGCCACTTTTCTTCCTCGAGCAAAGGCCGCAAACTCGCCTGCCAGGCAGCATGTTCGTCCGGGTCATCATCGCAACCACCGTTTGTCTGATCGATCGGATAAACGCCTTGCTCTTCTGATGGAATCTGGTAGCACCACTGTGTGATGTCTTCCGGATAATTATCGGCAGCTGGAGTCATTTGGGCGCGACTGCGGGCTGGGTGATCCTGATAGAACGACATGCAATTGCTCGGCGCATGAATGATGGTCACTCCACGTCGACGTGCTTCTTTGACGACGCGATTCAGAACCGGAACCATTTCTGCAACTCGAAAAGCTGCGTTCTTGCAATTGTGAGTGTCCCAGACATCGCAAACAATGAGCGCCGTCTGATCGCCTTTCCAGGTCTCCTCATCGGAGAGGGTGTGAAAGTTCGAGCTTCCTGGTTCCAGCGGAACTTGTTTGCGAAGAGTGAGTTTGAGTGACTCTGCGGAAACAAGATTGCAGACTCCCAACAGCATGGAAGTGATCAGCAGTATTCGCGAAAGCATCGCCAGGTCCTGTCGCTGAGACAATTCTCAACCACTCCGGGCTCTCGCAAATTGAATCAAGCCGAGCGAGGTTTCCGACGGTAAGCGAGAATCGTCAGGTCGTCTGGTTTGGACGGTAAGTTTGGAATTCTCGAACACATTCGCTTCACGGCAATCTCAGCCAACTGGTGAACGCCGTCTTCCAGCGAACCCTTGCGGATGCATTCTACAATTTCCACTGCAAACAGGTTATCGAACAATCCATCAGATGCCAGCAAGATCGTGTCACGAGCAGCCAGACTGATCCACGGGCCCAACTCGATCGACATGTCTCGGCTTCCAATCACATTGGAAACTAAATGACGATTCTCGTGCAAAATCGCTTCCTGCTCAGAGAGTACACCAGCTTCGAGTGCATAGCCCACTGGTGAATGTGAAACAGTCTCGTACTTGATGCGTCCTCGCTGACTCATTACAAGAATTTGCGAGTCGCCCGCATGGTACGTGCGCGCTTTTGATCCCTGCAGTTCTACGAGGGCAAGCGTCGTCGCAGATCCTGACCCCGATTTGATCAACCGTCTGTTCGCTGCTTCGATGCGATTCAGAATCATCGAGCGAAGCCCGTCTCCGTCACGTTGATCGGTTCGTGATTGCAAAGGAACCTTCAAGCCTTTGCTGATGACAATGTGCCGATCTTGTTCTGGCTCTTTCGGAACCGGCAGACCTTTTCTCAGGCTGTGCACCAAAGCACGAGAAGCGTTCTTTCCGCCGCGAT
Organism: Thalassoglobus sp. JC818; assembly: GCF_040717535.1. Classification (NCBI taxonomy): domain Bacteria; kingdom Pseudomonadati; phylum Planctomycetota; class Planctomycetia; order Planctomycetales; family Planctomycetaceae; genus Thalassoglobus; species Thalassoglobus sp. JC818. The sequence continues at coordinate 391,763 of NZ_JBFEFI010000003.1, read as the reverse complement.
GCCCACCCAGTCCGTCTGCAACAACAAGAATGCCCTGATCAGCTGATGCTGAGAGCACTCCCAGCGAGTCTTCATTTTCCGTCTCGCGCGAGGGTGACTTCATCGTCAACCAGGCAGCGACACCGTTGACACAGTCAACAGTCGTGACTGGAGGAATTTCAATCGGTTCTTGGACACCGAACGATGGAATGTCGAGAGCATCCATTTCCACCGTGTCATTGAGCGCGGGAGAGTTGGCGACTTCCGACTGCTCGGGTTCAGGCAGTTTTGGTTCTGCGTCGTTCTGCATAGGTCATGACTTTGGACTTGAGACGCTGAAAAGCGTTCCTCATATGGATGCAATCACGAAAGCGGTTCCTGGGGTTTGGTTCTATTGCCTTCTTCAAGAATTCGACGAATTCGGGATGAACCTTTGTTCTAAGTTTTTTAATTCCTAAGGGTGGCCACTCGTAAGGCCATTCCGGCCAGACGCCCGATAACATTCTATAAATGATCAGGCCCGCCGAGAATACATCCGAGCGCTGAGATGGTTTTCCCATTGCCTGTTCCGGAGCCATGTACCCAATCGTCCCGGTGCCGGACCCGCGAACAGTTTTCAAAGCGACCTTGGCGATTCCAAAGTCTGCAAGGCGCAGAGTGTTGCCATCGAACAACACCATGTTCTCTGGTTTGACGTCACAATGAATGATTCGCTGCTGATGCGCATAAGCCAGAGCATCCAGAATTTGCTCTGCGAGACTCATCGATGTCTTCAACGAAACGCGTTTCTGAAGACGATCTGCGAGCGTTCTTTCGCCAAGCGGCAGCGCGATCACGAAATGGTCTTCAATGATCGAAGCATCTTTCAACGGCAGAATGTTCGGATGCTCGAGACGGGCTGCTAGTCGGACTTCGTTTCGAAAGTCTTTAAGAAGTTGCTCATCAATTTGCTGAGAGTGTGGAATCTTGAGCGCGACACGCAATCCCTCGATCGTGTCGAAAGCTTGGTAGACTGTTGCAAAACCGCCTTCGCTCAGACGCTTCTCAATCCGATATTTCCCCAGCTTTTGACGAGCTTTGAGTGCCACAGTGAAGATTCCTCTCATGGATGCCTTGACCTTCTTCTTGAAGAAATTCGAATTCCATTCAAGGCGATTCCATCCCGGTCAAATCTACAGTGAATCTGGATCTGGCAATAGGAAAATGTCCGGATTGACAATCGCTTGCGGGGAAATGGGTCATTCCACTATCAGTGCAACAAACGAAACTATCGGCACGAAGTCTGCACTCACGGAGAATATTCGGAGTGGAGTGCAGATCTTGCCGTATCGTTACAATGTGACAGCCCAACCTCATCGTCCTCCCCTGCCAGGTAACTTGACAGGACCTCACCCCTTTTTGAACGTCCCCGTATCGTTTCCCCGATTCTGCCTCACAATCCGCAATTCAAAGCATTTCCTCGGATTTTCGTTTGAACTCGCATCCGGTTCACGTGTCTGAGATACTGCGATACTTCCTTCCCGATAGGCGAGACCATGCAAAACCCGATCCAGCATCCAGGCGAAAATCAATCCAACGCAACGCGGGCTCGGCTTACCTCTTCAGAACCGAAATCGCTCCGGACTTATACTCCGAGCCAGGCTGTCTTTTCGAAATCAGCGGGTGTCTTTCATTGGACCCCGGAAGGCCGGCGACTCTACGACTTCAGTTCCGGAGTTCTCGTCTCCAACCTCGGACACAATCCAACTCGCTGGCTAAAAAGACTGACTTCTTACCTCGGTTGGAACCTCAACGAGATCGAGAAATCCGAAGAGCCTTATCTCGCTGCAGTGCCGCTCACGGCATACAACGCGATGACAGATCTCGAAGCCGAAGCAAACGACCGGCTTCGAAAGAGTCTCCAACAAAGCTCCGGCGGAGAACTGCTCGACCATGTCTTGTGGTCAGCTTCGGGATCGGAAGCGGTACAAAAAGCACTTTGGGCCTGTCTCGAGCGAGATCCGAAGCGACAGCGAATTCTCGCGACTCGCCACGGTTTCCACGGCAAAAAAGGACTCGCGGGAGCGGTCACCGGGTGTGAAACGGATCGTGATCGCGACCCTCGCGTCACCTTCGTCAGCTTCCCGATGGCATCGTGTGATGACCTGGAACAGCCGTCCGAAGAGTTTGATTTCCAAGAGTACGAACAGGAATTGAATTCGCTCTGGAACGAATACGGAAGCGAAATCAATTGCCTCATCACAGAACCGTATCTCGGCGGAGGCGGGAGTTTTCATCCTCCGAAAGAATATCTGCAACGACTCCAGCAATGGTGCAACGAGCACGACATTCTCTTCATTCTCGATGAGGTTCAAGCCAATTTCGGACGGACCGGAGAAATGTATGCGTTCGAAGCATACGGGCTTCGCCCCGACTTCGTGTGTCTCGGAAAAGGGTTGGGGAATGGAGTTCCGGTCAGCGCCGCCGTCGGTCGCTCTGACATCACAAAACACATGAACTACGGAGCAGCTTCCGACACCTGGAGTGCCAACCCATTCAGCTGTGCAGCTGTCCTGGCAACGCTCGACGAGTTCGAATCGACTGATGTTCTTGAAAACACCAGGATGATCGGCAAGCTGTTTGCAGATCGTTTGATTCAGGCGAAAGCGAGTCCTCTCATCGCAAAAGTTCGAGGTGAAGGTCTGGTGTTCGGAGTTGAATGTGATGCCTATGCTGACCATTCTCCTGCTGAAGTCGCGAACGAAATCGTCAAGCAGTGCTACCTCGGCGAAGAAGGCGGGGATGGCATTCACCTTCTTGGAGCATTGGCCGGAAAGGTGTTGCGAGTCAGTCCACCCATGACAATGACTCGTGAACAGGCAGAAACGTCGCTGGATTTGTTCGATTCACTCCTTGAGCGAACGGCAGAGTCGCTGGAAAATGGCAGACAATCCGCCACTTCGGGTGTATCATGCTCTCAAGGAGGATAATTCATGAGATTTTCGCGAGCTTTCACCGCAATCCTGTTCTGCATCATTCTGACCGTTGTTCCAAATACGGTCTTGAACGCGGATGACGCTGCGGTGAAACGCTCAGTCACGCGAAGTCTCGAATACCTCTCCCGAGCACAACGGCGACAGGGATTCTGGGAAGCCAACGGGGGACAGTATCGCGTCGCAATGACGGCTCTGGCTGGGACTGCGTTTCTTGCGGAGGGCTCAACAACAACCCGGGGACGGTACGCCAAAAACATCTCGCGAGCAGTCGATTACCTGATCGACATGTCCCAACCGAGTGGATTGATCGGATACCCGGACGACTACCACTACACCTACGGTCACGGCTTCAGCATGCTCTTCCTGTCTCAGGTCTATGGTGAGGAAGAAGACGCTCTCAGACGAACTCAGATCAAGAAAACACTGGATAAAGCAGTCCGTTTCAGTGCTGAAGCGCAAACATCCCTTGGAGGATGGGGTTACGTTTCAGCTCGTGAGGGAAATGACTTCGACGAAGGTTCCACCTGCGTCACGCAAGTTCAGGGACTGCGGGCCTGTCGCAACGCGGGAATCGTCGTTCCCCGCGAAATCATCGATCGCGCGAAGGTTTACATCCGCAAATGTATGACTGAAGACGGAGGAATTCAGTACAGCATCCGCGGAGGAGGTGCCCGCGCACCGATCACCGCTGCTGCAGTTGCGAGCATGTACAGCGCCGGTGAATACGGCGAGACCGATGACGTCGAAAAAATGCTGAAGTACTGCGAAACGAACATCTGGCCGGAAGGAAACGGCATCAAGAGCAACAGCTTCGGTCATTGGCACTACATGCACTATTACCTTGCACAAGTGATGTATCGGGAAACTGACCTTTGGGACAAGTACCGTGCGGAGATCGAAGCGGTCCTCGTCAGTCAGCAAGGTCCCGATGGCTCATGGCAAGACAACAGCGTCGGCCCGGTTTATGTGACCGCCATGAACGCCACGATTCTGCAGTTGAAGCACGGATACCTGCCAATTTTCCAACGCTGACGAAAGATTCGTCACGCATCTTCACAATTGCCAGCTTCATACTTGGAGCTTCCGCGGAGAATCTTCCATTGATCTCTGCGACTTTCTCTTCACAAGAGCACTTTCATCTCTGAAACGTGCGATCTGATCTCCCGAACTTGTGATTCGAATCGATATCGAAGACATTCATGAATCCAGGAACGGTTTTGAGACAATCTGGAGTGCCTTGCGAGCACTTCACGGATGAGAGCATTTCATGAATTTGTGTGCAGGGTCTCGCACGAACAAGCACAGCCTTTTAACTTGTGAAACAGTGCAAGCGAGTGCACAGAGAACAGCAACTTGCTCGAATCTTCGCGAAATCGCATCAACAAACTGACTCACAACAGCGTGAAGCTGTTCAGGCGAGTGCAACAAACTCTGATGGATGCGACTCAGTCTTCCGAGCCATCTATCACAGATTCTTTTGACAACCGGACAACTGATGGCTGAGACGCTCTACATTATCGATACCTTTTCTCTCGTCTTTCAGGTCTTTCATGCAATCCGGCAACCGATGACGGGCACGCGGGGCCAACCGACGAATGCGGTGTACGGATTCACCGGAGACATTCAACACCTGCTGAAAGAGAAATCGCCGACTCACATCATCTGTGCAATGGAGTCCGCCACGCCTCAAGAGCGTGTTGCCATCTACACCGAATACAAAGCCAACCGCGACGAAATGCCGGACGACTTGCGTCCGCAGATTCCGATGATCCTCGACGTCGTTGAAGGCTATGGAATTCCGATTGTCTCCTATCCCGGTTGGGAGGCAGACGATGTCATCGCAACAGTGGCCACGCGAGCTGCGGCCGAAGGCATGGATGTCTGCGTCGTTACGAGCGACAAGGATATCCGACAGCTCCTCAGCCCGAAGATCAAAATCTACAGCATCCGCAAACGATCTTTCTTCGATGAAGAAAACCTCTGGGACGAATGGGGAGTGCGACCGGATCAAGTGATTGATTTCCAATCACTCGTCGGAGACAGCGTCGACAACGTTCCGGGCGTTCCACTCGTCGGTCCAAAGAAAGCTCAGATGCTGCTCGAGAAATTCGAAACTCTCGACGCAGTTCTTGAAAACGCCGATCAGGCTCCCGGAAAAAAACTCGCTTCCAATCTGAAAGAGTTCGCCGATCAAGCCCGCATGAGTAAAGAGCTTGTCGCGCTGAAAACGGATCTTCCGATCGAGCTGTCTTGGGATGACTGCCGAGTGCAGGCTCCCGACCATGAGCGACTTCTCGAACTCTTCCGGGACTTTGGTTTTCGTCGTTACGCCAACGAAATGGAAACCGAAATTCAGAAAGGTGCTGGCCCAGATCCTGAAGTGGAAAGTCGAAGCTGGAGGACAATTTCGACATCCAAGGAATTCAATGACTTTCTCAAAGACCTTCAAAAAGAGGATGAGTTCTGCGTCGATCTTGAGACGACAAGCGTCGACCCGCTGCAAGCAGACATCGTCGGCTGGGCCTTCTGCTGGAAAGCACATCAGTCGTTTTATCTTCCAGTCGATGGACCACCCGGTTCTGCGACACTCAACGCTGACGAAGTTCTCGCTGCCCTGAAACCGATTCTCGAAGATCCCACGAAAACGATCGTCAACCAGAACATCAAGTATGACTACCTCGTACTGCGCCGCGTCGGAGTTGAAATCGCAACGATCGGCCTCGATTCCATGATCGGGGATTATCTCCTCGATGCGGGTGCCAGAACTCATAAGCTGGATGAAATCTCGAAGAAGTATCTTCACCGGGAAATGATCCCCATCAGCGACTTGATCGGGAAAGGCAAGAAACAGCTGAAGATGTTCGAGGTCGATGTCGATGCTGCGGCGGAGTACGCCAGCGAAGATGCCGACGTCTGCTGGCAATTGACCGAAATCATCGGCGAGCAACTGAAGGAAGAGAATCTGTGGGGGCTCTACTGGGACCTCGAACGTCCACTGATCAAAGTGCTCGCTGAGATGGAATGGAATGGCGTGCGAGTTGACGTCGAGGAACTCAAGCGACAAAGCGATCACCTGACGCTTCGATTGTCTCAACTCGTGGAAGAGATTCACTCAATCGCCGGTTCGAATTTCAACATCGATTCACCGAAGCAACTCTCGAAAGTGCTCTTCGAAGACCTCAAACTTCCCGTCATCAAGAAGACGAAGACCGGCCTTAGCACCGATCAGGAAGTGCTTGAAAAACTTGCTCATGAACATCCGCTTCCCGCCAAGCTGATCGAACACCGACAGCTTTCCAAACTCAAAGGGACGTATCTCGACGCCCTGCCTGCTCTGGTCAACAAGACGACCGGTCACATCCACACATCCTTCAGCCAAACGACAGCAGCGACCGGCCGACTCAGCTCGAGCGATCCAAACCTTCAGAACATTCCGATTCGGACCGACGAAGGACAAATGATCCGCAAAGCCTTCGTTCCGAGCCAACCCGGTTGGAAACTTGTCTGCCTCGACTATTCGCAAATCGAACTCAGAATGCTCGCCCATTTCTGCAAAGACGAAGAACTTCAGCGAGCCTTTCGCGACGGCGAAGACATTCATCGCACCGTTGCAGCACAGGTCTATGGCGTTCCGGTCGAAGACGTCGATTCTTCACAACGGCGAGTCGCCAAAGCTGTCAACTTTGGCGTGATTTACGGTCAATCCGCCTATGGCCTGGCTGCCGCTCTTTCGATTCCGAAAGAAGAAGCTGCTCAGTTCATTGACGATTACTTTACAAAGTACGCGTCCGTGCAGGAGTTTATGGACCGCGTTCTGGATGAGTGTAAAGAGTCGGGCTACGCACGCACGATCTTAGGGCGACGGCGTGAGATCTCTGGCATTCGACCGAAGCGGTGGGGCAACCTGAATCTTCCGGAACGAACCGCCGTCAACACTGTCATTCAAGGATCGGCTGCGGATTTGATCAAACAGGCAATGATCAACGTCTTCAATCAATTAAAAAAACAAAAACACTCCGCCCGGATGCTTTTGCAGATTCATGATGAACTCGTTTTCGAAGCTCCTGCTGAAGATGTTGATTCCCTGATTTCCTTAGCTCGACACGAAATGGAAACTGCCCTCGACCTCGATGTTCCGCTGGTCATCGACTGCAAACAGGGCGACAACTGGCTCGACGCTGATTGAATTTCTTTGCGTAGCATTATGCGACTGAAGAAAGCCTGCGTGAAAGAATTCTCTGAAAACGAATTGTTGCTAGATCATTCTTCCGAACTCCTGCTCTGGTGAGCGTGTCCGGTGTCCAACTCAAGATTCATTTCGTCTTTGACTGGGTTGTCAAAGCGAGGAGGGCCACGCAGAGTGAATGTCTCTCGCCGATTTATTTTCTGAGTGGCTCTGCGATTGTCTCTTCTCTTTTCTTACGCTGAAGATTGAGTTTGCTCGCGCGAAGGCGAGAGATCTGAGCGAAAGGATGCTCGAATGAACCGTCGACAATTACAGAAAATTGGTGTCCCTGAGTCGTGTGCGAAGTCAGCGATCCAGGCAATTCAAGCAGCTGTCTCATCCGGAATGAGTGGGAAAGAAGCACTTGATCGCCTCGTGCAGGTTGTGAGTTCCCCATCGGACTTTGACGGTGATTCTGTCTTCGGGGAGTTCGCGAACGAACTCGTCTGCGCTCCTCCAGCTTTCGAGCGACATCAGATCGACTATTCGGTTTGGGGAAGCGAGTTCATCGACGACAATTCGCATCGACAAATGCGGGATGCATGTTCGCTGCCGCATGCTGTCGCCGGAGCTCTGATGCCGGATGCTCACGTTGGATACGGACTTCCAATTGGTGGTGTGCTTGCCCTGGAGGGAGCGGTCTGTCCATACGCAGTCGGTGTCGACATTGCGTGTCGAATGAAGTTGTCCATCCTCGACATTCCGGTTGAGCGTTTCGGGGAGGAATCACAAGTCCGTCGGCTTTCCAATGCCATTGAAAAGGGAACTGTGTTCGGAACCGGAAAGAGCTGGGACCGGCGCAAGAACCATTCCGTGATGGACGAGGACTGGTCGGTGACTCGGATTACTCGTCAGAACAAGGACAAAGCATGGAAGCAACTCGGAACTTCCGGATCCGGAAACCACTTCGTCGAGTTCGGAACTCTGACACTTCACGAATCCGATCTTGGACTGAAACCGGGAACTTACACTGCACTGCTGAGCCATAGCGGAAGTCGTGGGGTGGGTCATTCGGTCTGCTCAACGTACAGCAAGATTGCGCAGCAACTGTTGCCGTCGCAGTACAAAGAGTTCGGTCAGCTCGCCTGGTTGGAACTTGATTCCGAAGCGGGTCAGGAGTATTGGCTGGCCATGAACCTGATGGGTGAGTATGCCTCAGCGAATCATGCGGTCATCCACGAAGAGGTGACAAAACACGCAGATGCAAACGTGTTGACTACGGTTGAGAACCATCACAACTTCGCGTGGAAGGAGGTCCACAACGGAACTGAAGTGATTGTCCATCGCAAAGGAGCGACCCCGGCGGGAGAGGGTGTCCTCGGTGTAATCCCGGGATCGATGGGAACTCCAGCGTTTGTGGTTCGTGGAAAAGGAAACGATCGGTCACTTCATTCCGCTTCGCACGGAGCAGGACGCGTCATGTCTCGAAAGCAGGCGAACGCGACCTACCGCTTCAACCATGTGCGGAGCGATCTCGCCAAAAAGGGTGTCAAAGTCCTGTCGGCGGGATCGGATGAAGTTCCGATGGTTTACAAGGACATTCACGAAGTCATGAAAGCCCAAACCGACCTCGTTGACGCAGTCGCGCAATTCGATCCCCGCATCGTCAAGATGTGCGGAGATGGAAGCCGCGCAGAAGACTGACGTCAACAAAACCGATAACTAAATGAAAACAGCCCGCTGGAGAAACTCCAACGGGCTGTTGTTTTTTATGCGTTCAATCGGCGCGAGCACGAGTGACTTGCTTGTCCACTCGCCTTGATCACTCGAGAGTTATCGATCAAGCAACGCGGCGTGTCTGGTCGAACTGAAGAATGTCGACGCCGGTCGCGGTCTGCTCTTTCGCACCGTCGATGAATGCTTCAAAGACTTGCAGATCAAGAGCGGACGCGGATTCACTTTCCGGGTGGAACTGAGTTCCGAGGCACCACCAGTTGTCATCAGTTGATTCGTAAGCTTCGACGACTCCATCCATCGCTGTCGCTGAAGCACGGAAGACCGATGCCAGTTGGTCAATCGCCATGTGATGATCACTGTTCACGCGAATTTCACCAGGTCCGTAGATCGAATCCATTTTCGTTCCCGGAACGATTTCGATCACGTGTCGCAAGCAGTTTTCGACAGCATCTCGGTGGCACAACGAACGATAAACATCTTCAGCGACGTGTTGGAAGAGAGTGCCTCCGCAGATCAGATTCAATACTTGCATTCCCGATCCGATAGCAAGTGTAGGAATCTTCATTTCGTATGCGAGCTTTGCCAGACGGCGGTCAAAGTCTTCGCGACGAGCAGGCATTGCTCGTGTGACCGGGTGTGGATCAAAGCCAAGGCGAATCGGGTCGAGGTCAAGTTTGCATCCGGTCAGAACAAGCCCATCAACTTGTTCCAGCATCCGACGCAGGTCATCATCTTCAGCCATGGGCGGCAACATGATCGGAATGCCACCGCTGTTGCTGACAGAATCGTAGTATCCAGTGTGCATCCATGAGAAAGAGAACGTCTCGCTTTTCGCGGCACGGAAATCGGCATTGATTGCAATGATTGGTTTGTCGTTCATGGTTTCTCTTCCTTGATGAGTTGGATGGAACTCTTTTTCCGGGTCGTGGTATCGAATCAAACAGTGGGAGCAAGGGTCGCTTGCCGGGACTTTTCCGAACTGGAACTCAACCGCGCCCGCACGCGGGGATGGCTTGAGTCAAACTCCAAATCGAAACGGCCTGTGTGATTGGACGACAGCAGAAAGTTCGTGAGAGAAACGAGAGATTGAGAATGAAGAAAGGGAGGGAGAGCGACAAGACCAAGCCAAGGGGTTGCAAGCCAAGGTCATCACATTGATCTGTGCGGAGAAATCGATCGCAAAGAAGGTGATCAATGTTCGCGAGATGCGGATGCATCGGAATCCATTCCAATCCAAGTTTCCGTCTGACCGAAACGTTCCGTTGTTAGAACTTTCGGCGTTCAATCTTTCTGCGGTTTTGATTCCAATCAGTGGAACTCTTCAAACGCAGGTCGAAGGTTGATTTTGTGTCCAACACGCTGCCAACCCTGACAGGAAATAAGGCTAACTCAGGGGAATCTGGTTGTAAAGCAAATTGCCGATCTTGTAGGGAATTTGACTCAAGTTTCGGACACCACACCACATATGGTATCCCGTTTCGTTTCCTCACTACGGGTTGTGTACGATGCGTCGAGGGACACATTCACGGCAACGCGCAGGACAAACTTTTTCGAGATCCATCGAAAGAGTGCCTCACCGCTTGGTTCAAATGAATTGACGGCCTACCGCTTCTTCTTGCGCTGCTCGTAGAGCTGTCGGAAGCTCTGCTTGGGAGGCACGGGAAGCTCGCGTTGATTGCCCCAATCGTTGAGCGGGTTATAGATCATGAACCGAGGCAGGTAACGCAAGGCAAATCGACCAAACCTTCCGGCGAGTCGATACAACCATGGTCGAGATAAGACACCGGCAGCAACCTGCATCGGCAGCTTCTTCGAGACCGGTAGCAAGCCTTTCAACACGAGCTTACTTCGCCACGTATACAACTGCTCGTGAAGATTGATTTTGACCGGGCAGACATCGCTGCAAGAACCACACAGCGAACAAGCATACGGGAGGCTTGAGTGTGTTTGGGCGTCTTGTGATGGTGCGAGAATCGAACCAATAGGACCGGGCACCGTGTTGCTGTAGCTGTGGCCTCCGCTTCGTCGATAGACGGGGCATGTATTCATGCACGCGCCGCAGCGAATGCAGTTCAGCGAACGGCGGAAGTCATCGCTTCCGAGAATCTCGCTGCGACCATTGTCCACGAGAACGATGTGCATTTCACATCCTGGTTCACGCGGCCCATGAAAGTGCGTGGAGTACGTTGTGATCGGCTGGCCCGTGGCTGAGCGCGCCAACAGCCTCAGAAAGACGGCGAGATCCTTCTGGCGAGGAATCACTTTCTCGATACCCATGCAAGCGATGTGCAGCTTCGGAAGTGACGTTCCCAAGTCTGCGTTGCCTTCATTCGTGCAGACGACAATTCCGCCCGTTTCTGCGACAGCGAAATTGACACCGGTGATCCCTGCGTCAGCTGCCAGAAAGCGCTGTCTCAATTCCTGACGAGCTGCTTCTGTGAGATATTGAGGATCGGTGGCACCTTTTTCAGTTCCGATCTTCTCATGAAACAACTCCCCAATTTCTTCCCGCTTGGTATGAATCGCGGGCATCACAATATGACTGGGGGGCTCTTCCCGAAGCTGAACAATCCACTCACCGAGATCGGTATCGACGACCTCGATATCGTTGCGTTCGAGAAACGGATTGAGGTGACATTCCTCCGTCAGCATCGATTTGCTTTTGACGACTTTCTTCACGTCGTGCGACTGAAGAAGCTTGAGAACAATCTCGTTGTGTTCAGCTGCGTCTTTAGCCCAGTGAACCTGAATGCCGTTGGCCTTTGCCTGTCGCTCAAACTGCTCCAGCAGTTCGGCCATGTTGGTCATCGTGTACTTTTTGATCTGCGAAGCACGTTCGCGAAGCGTTTCCCATTCCGGGACGGACTCGGCAGCCTTGTCACGTTTTGCACGCACAAACCATAAGGTGCGGTCGTGCCATGCTGCTCGTTCAGAATTCTTGACGAACTCAGTCGCCTTGGCTGGATGGGAAGTTGCGGTCGCCATTTTCACTCACGCGATGATTTTCGACAGGATGAAAAAAATGACCATCACCTCTCAGTGATGGCCATTCCATTGCTCAAGTCACTTACTCGACGATTGTCGCCGACTTGATGTAGTCCAGCTTCGGGAACTTCTCGTTGAGATAAGCATTCCCTTCCTGCTGGATGCGTCCCTGATTCGGTCCACGTCCGCTCGGTGCGCCTTCGCCGTATTCGGCGTAAAGCGAATCGACGACTTCCATCCCTTCCACGACTTCACCAAACGGAGAGAATCCCTGGTTGTCGAGGAATGAGTTGTCGCCGAAGTTGATGAACAGCTGCGATGTTCGAGTGTTCGGGCCAGCCATGGCATAAGTAATTCGGCCACGAGTGTTGGACTGCTTGTTGGGATCATCTGCGATCGGAGAATCTCGCCATTTGGTCATCACGGCTGGATCACCACTGATTCCGAACTGAGCCATGAAGCCATCGATGACTCGGAAAAATCGGACATCGTCATAGAACTTGGCTTCGACCAATTCGCGAAATCGCTCTGCACCTTTTGGAGCCCAGTCAGGATGGACTTCAACAACGAAATCCCCTTTGGAAGTCTCAAATTTCACCTTGTACACGTTTTCGTCCTTTGATTCGGCCGGTGCGGATTCGTTGTCCGCGGACTGGTCCGACTGTGATTGTGGAGAGGTCACTTCAAACTTGCTGGGCGGCGAGCTTTCTTCTGCGACACAGGACTGCAGGAAACAGCATGTGGAGAAGAATGCCATCAGCCAGATTACGTTGTGTTTCATCTAGAAAATTCCTAACTGATCACGAGCATCATCGGTCATCCGATCAGGAGACCACGGGGGGGACATGACGAGTTTGATCTCTGCTTTCTCGACGTCCTCCAATTGTTCGAGAGCCATTTTTGACTGCTGAACAATTTGAGGCCCGGCGGGACAAGCTGGGCTGGTCAAAGTCATATTTACGTTGACGACACCTTCCTCCTGGGCGATGTCGTAGATCAAACCGAGGTCGACAATGTTAATCATCAATTCCGGGTCGATCACCTGTTTCAGAGTTTCCAGAAGTTCTACTTCGTCTGCCATGTCATCACTCAATGTTTCATTGTGAACGACCTCAAAGATCGTCAATCAGGAGGAAAAATCGGGACGACCTGACATCGGTGTCCGCCCTCCTCGGGGAAAATCACACACTCGCCGACACGATCTCCCGCCACAAGTTTGCCTTTCAGGATTGATTGTAGGCCCTTCCAACTGCAGACAAAAGTGGGGAAACAGACAAGTTCTCCTTGCGAAACAATCTCTTTGAATAGTACATTTGTAAGACATCAGTGCAAATCAACAACTCACTCATCTCGTGAGGTGCTCTTTTGGCTCGAAATCGGATCACCTGCCCCTTCTGTCGCGCAACTCACTCCCTTCGACCGGGACAAAACCTCGCCGGCGACGCGACCTGCCCGAAGTGCGGTGAATATCTGGTCGACGATGATCTTCCGACTCACCGACGCCAAGCTTTCAATGACCATTCAGAGAGCCAGTCGGATCGACTGCAACTCTTTCTCCTGGCAGGAGCTTGTGTGATGGCACTGGCCGTTTCGGTGATTGCCTATGCCGTTGTTTCCAACAGATCGCCGAAGCTTGCCGACGACGCTTCCATTGCAGAAATCCCGGACGCGAACGCAGAAGAATCATCGTCAGCACCCGTTTCCGATTCCTCCAGCCCTACGCGTACTCCTGAGACCGAAGAGTCCATCACTCACGCTTCCCCTGCGATTCCTCAAGCGACGACCGACACCTCGCTCACTCAGTCACAGCGACCTGTTTCAGATGGAGACAAGGAAAATCGGCCTGCTGATCGGCGAGCAGACGACGAATCGAATCAGCCCAGCGACAGTACGCTGGCACATCAATCTGGCTGGTTCACGTTTGCGGACACCGACGACTATCAATTTGAGTTCGAGGTTCGAGCGGAACACGAAAGCGGAACAGAAGTCATCACCGGTCGCTCGACATACACCGTTCAACAGCGAGACATGGAAATCTCGGACAATGTCGAAACCGAGAAAGGAAGCGGAACTGCTTTCGTGATCACGGCTGAAGGACACCTGTTGAGTTGTGCTCACGTTGTTGATCGCGCGACGATCGTCAACGTCACAATCGGCAACCGAAGCTACCCCGCTCAGGTGATTGCATCAGACCCTGTGCGAGACCTCGCATTACTGAAAGTCGAAGCGACAAACCTGCATCCGGTCAAACTCGCGGACTCGGGTCAGGTTCGACTTGGTCAGGAAGTACGTGTGATTGGATTCCCTCTCTCGAGGCTCCTCGGCACCGGCATTAAAGTCACGACAGGTACCGTCTCGGGAATCGTCCAGAATCCGACAACCGAAGAATTTCAGATCGACGCTGCCGTCAATCCCGGCAATAGTGGTGGGCCAGTTTTCCGCTCTGACGGTTCCGTGGTCGGCATTGCATCTTCGCGTTTGTCGGGAGTCGATGTCTCAGGCGTTGGATTCTGTGTCCCTTCAAATCAGGCCCGAGAGTTCCTGAACGCACACGGCTTGTCGCTTCCTCCAGAACCGGCAGCACAGCCGCTTGACGGCCCGAGCCTTGTGGAATCTGTCTCTCCCGCAGTCGCATTTGTCAGTGTCGAAATCGGACCTTCACCGAATGACCGTAGCACGCGACTTTCATTCCATAGCAACTTCTACGGTCGGCACGAAGCTCGCCTCAGAGCGGTTCCTCCTCGCTTCCCGACTGGTCGAAACGCGTCAAACATCAACCGTGGCACACTCGACATCACTCGTTTCGGAAATCTTCTGAAAGAGGATGAAGGCCCACAGCTTCCGTATCTGATTGGTGCCCCTTCACAGCTTCCGTTTGTTCCGCTTCCCAAAACGTCTCAAACCAAATGGACTGTCAGCAGCTCAACGTCTCTGGTATTTGAAGAAGATGCACCGGGGCAACCTGGACTTCCAGAGATGAGGTTCGGCTTCCCGTTCGATCGTCAACCTCCGCGGTCCATCGTGAAATCGCTTCCTGCAGTCGAGACATCAGATTTTGAACTTGTCAGCTTGACCGGCGACAAAGCTGTGATCAAACAGGACTACGAGTTCCGAACGACAAAACCCGAAGAAGGACAAATCTTCCGAATGGAGGGGAACGCGAAGATTACCATCGACCTGAAGCGTGGATTCACCAGCAATTACGACTTCACCGGTGTTTATTCCGTCCATTCTCAGGCGGTCACTCTGAAGGTTCCTCTCACCGTCAAAGGAACAGGAACTCCGAAGGAACCGAAACCGTCCCAACCGACATCGCCCTCAACTTCAGTGGCACGCACGAAAAGCGCCCCCGAACGATCGGTCATCAACTCATCCGGAACAGCTGAGAAACTTGACTATCCGCTGAAAGTGATGATTCCGGAGATGGGTTGGGGAATCAAATCGCTCGCCTTCCATCCGAATCAGAAGTTCGTAGCTGCCGGCAAAGCTGATGATTACGTTGAGATTTACGACATCGAAACCGGCAACAAGATTTTCACAGCTGGAAGGCTCCGAGATCTTGGAACCATCCTTTCGCTGAAATTTACACCGGATGGAAAGCAACTCGTCGCTGGCGGCTACAGAGGTCTGGTGCAAGTCTGGGATGTCGCTGAGAACGGCCTGCTGACACCCGTCGGAACATATTCAGGACACAAGCGGAACGTGACCTCGCTGGCGATTTCTCCAAATTCAGAGTTCGTCATTTCCGGTGGAGGAGAGAAGCAGGCCCACATCTGGAATCTTAAGACTTTGGAGGAGAAATTCACGACCCCGAGTTTCGAATCGAACGAATTTGCATTTCACTTTCTGAACGACGAACGAGTTCTCGCCAGCGATGGGCGAGTCCTCCGCGAGTTCGATCTCTCGAGTGAAAAATCGGTCAGAGAACTCACTCTGCGAAGCACAGGTTCGACAACGGCGATCTGCTTTTCGCCAGACGGGGAAACAGTCGCTGTCACGGACGGTTATTCAGTCTTTCGCTGGTCCACTTCAGATGGGAAAGCAGAACCCGAACTCAAAGGCAAAGAGGTCCTGTGGGATGTCGAATTCACCCGTGATTCGAAAACCCTTGTTTGCGGTGGACGCGGGCATCTGGTCTTTTGGAATCTCCGTGAACAAGAGCGAGACGGTCACCTCATGCTGGGCGATAGCATCCAGTATGTGAAACCTCTCACTCTCTCTTCCGACGGACACTATGTCGCCTGCTACCCAAGCTCAGCGGGTCAGGCGCTGTGGGTTTTCGAACTCCCCAACAACGACTGACCCGAGTTTCTCCGGATCAAGTGTGCTTCGGTCAGGCGTGCGCCTCGACAGCTTCTTCTTTTGCTCGGTCCATCTCACGCTGGCGCTGTAGAGCGAGCTTCTTCTGATAACGTCCCTGCACGATGTCGACGATGATCAGCACGATGAGAACAAAGTAGAATGTTGACTTGGTCATTGCATGCACTTCGTGACCAAACAGAGAAACGTGGGCCAAATGCCCTCCTTCTGAGACGAGCATCACTCCCACGATGAACAGAATGAAGAGACCGAGAACTTCGTACATCCGGTTCTTCTTCAAAAACTCTGCAACGTGATCAGCGAGATAGATCATCAGCAGACCACTGGCGATGATCGCGGTGGACATGATGTACATGTTGTGAGTCAAAGCCATCGCACTCAGAATCGAATCGAACGAGAAAACAAGGTTCATCAGGACAATCCAGAAGATCGCCGCATTGACCGATTTCGGTTTGGTGTCGTGATGTTCTTCGAGATGCTCAATCGACAGCATGTGATGAATTTCCTTCACAGCTGTGTAAAGGATGAAGCCACCCCCAACGAGCGTGATCAAAGCGTGAAGGTTAAACACCCCGTCGAAGGCCTTTCCGAGATGCACCTCGAACAGCGGATCTTGAAACTTCTGAATCGTGCTCATCACGACGACCAGCAGAATAATTCGCAGCGCAATCGCCAGCCCGATCCCCATCTTTCTGACGTACGCTTGTTTGTCTTCGGTGACACGCTTCGATTCGATCGAGATATACAGCAGGTTGTCGAACCCCAGGACGGCCTGAAGCAGGATCAACATCGCCAAAGTGAACAGACCGTGAAGGGAAAACAGTTCGCCCATTGAAGGAACTTCCGACTTGATGTGATGTGAAAACAGGAGTCCGCGTCGATTGCGCGAGCAACTCATTTCGAGGAGCGTAGACGTTTTGCCTGTTGATTTCTACGCGTGATCGCTCAAGCCGATGTCACGCTCTGGACAGAAACACTCAACGTTCAAGACTGGCTGCCAACCCACTTCTCACGTCAGGGAACTGTAACGCGAAGTCGAAGTCCTCGATGATTCGCGAAGGATCGACACGCTTGCCGAGTTCTGTTTCCTGGGGCGGCCCCATCACCGGTGCATGAGTTCCAAGCTGTCTGGCCAATTCGGAATAGAAGTCAATTCGCCGAGTCGGTGTACCGTCGCTAAGCACATAGAGGTCGCGAGCCGACGCAGACGTCGCGATTTTGTGAATCGCCTCCACGATATCGGTGCGATGAACCAGATTCAGCCACGCCTGCGGATTTCCCGGTAACGTCTGTTGAGACTCCAGTTGCGCTCGCCGACCAATCAGCCGCCCGGGACCGTAAATTCCGGCCAGCCTCAAAATCGTGGAAGAATGATCTGCCTGATCGCTCCAGTTTCGAACGAGTTCCTCCGCTGCCAGACAAATTCTTCCCCCTTCAGTTTCCGGATCACAATCAGAATCTTCATTGACGATCTCACCGTCCTGCTGTCCGTAGACGCTTGTGCTGGAGATGTAGATACAGCGAGGAATGCGGCCGCTGATCTCATTCAGCACATTCCTCAGACCCTGCACATAGACGTCGCGCTTCGAGTCGTCTGCCGACCGATCATAGCCGACGGAATAGAGGCAAATATCCGCTTCCGGCAGTGCACGCAGTGATTCTCGATCGAGCACGTTGCCAATAACCGACTCGATCCCTACTTCGGTGAACTCTTTCCGATGTGTTTCCGAGCGTGTCAGTGCTGTGACCTTCCAAGAGTCTTCGCACCATCGCTGGGCAACGGGCAATCCCACGTACCCACATCCAATAATCAGAGCGCGCATCCTCAATTTCTCCGCAACGAGAGCATTTTGATTTGGTTTGTATTCACTGGCACGAGCAAACGCAGCCTTCTATCAATAGAAACAGCGCAAACGAGAGCACAGGCCAGAGCAACTTGCTCTATTGATTCAGCCACAGGTCGAAAATTCGATCAAACAAACTTTTCGACTCATTATAGACTCTTGATCGCCAACTGCGCGACGATGGGAAAAATGCTTCCTTGAGCCGGTTCTTTGCCTCGCGGAAGTGATTTGATCCCGGCTCGCCCCAGTGATGAGCGGCATTCTCAGCTCGGAGTGCACCGAGAACTTCAACCGGCGGAAAGGTTCCGTACTCCAGACAGATCGAAGAAGCCATCGGAGCGTGATGTCGAATCCACCGATTAAAATTCCCTTTGGCTTCGTACGCTTTGTCTTCTTCGGGGAACTTCATTCGATTCGCCGACAGCACCTTTAACAATCCGATTTCCTCAGCAGAGAGTTCATGCCCGACGAGGAATTGGTACTCCCCGGAGAGACCGAGTCCAGAATGGATATCGAAATGCAATGTCGCTGGGGTTGATTGAATTTCCGGCAGCAACACTTTCTCTAAAGCTCGCAACGTCCGTGTTGGCTCCTGACCTCCGAAAAACAATCCGGAAGGGTAGTCATACTGCCCCCCTGCAACAGCCCGCTGAAGAGAATTGAGTCCGTGTCGGGCGATCTTCCAGCCTGCCTGTAAGGCAAACGGAATCTCGAAGCGTGGCCAGTTCGGCGGGTTCAAAAGTCGATTCAAATTGCGATAGCCCTCGTTCGCACCTTGATACTCTTCGCCCCTGAGAAGAAAGTTGCGATTGAGATCCACGTTGTTTTCATCGAACCGCCGCAGTTGATCAAACCCGAACGGATTGATCGCATGAACGAGCAAAATGGCGGACTCTCTTTCAGGATCGAGTCGGTTAGAAAAGTGACGAATGATCATCGCCTGAATTGCAGATCCGAGGAATCCTTCGACTCCATGCAATCCAGAAGTGACGACCAACAGCTTGCGAGGACGCTCCGGGCCCAACTTCATGAACGTGGTTCGATAGAGTTCATGGTCGACCAGTGATTGTGAATCGATTGTCCAACCATGTTGCGTTCCAAGGTCGACAACTTGTTCGACACAATCGTGGTAAGTCTCAGCCCAAGAGTTTGATTCGTCCACGCTCGCCCCGCTTGCTTCGCACCACAGAAAGATTTTCTCTAGGATCACGCTTTGTCGTATTGGCCACTTTTGATCCCGGAGACTGATCGAATGCTTAGAGTCTACTCATTTTACTTAGCAATGGGGATGCTGACACCATGCATTCTCGCACAGGACATCGCCAGCCCCCTCGACGAGATCCAAGTCGAAGAAGGAGACTGCATTGTCTTCTTGGGTGACAGCATCACCCACCAGTGCCTCTACACACAGTATGTGGAAGACTATTTCTACACACGATTCCCGAAAACGCGGTTGGTCTTCCACAACGCTGGTGTCGGTGGAGCGAAAGCCTGGGACGCACTGCAACGCTTTGATGACGACGTGGCTGCTTACAAGCCCAAGTATGTGACTGTGCTTCTGGGGATGAACGACGGAACGTATCAGCCGTACAATCAGGACGTCTTCCAAACCTACCGCAGCGACATGACTGAAGTCGTCGATCGAATTGAAGCCATCGGCGCAACACCCGTCCTGATGACTCCGACCATGTTCGATGCGCGAGCAGCACGCCTCAATCCTCGCCGACAACGTGACCCGGATTCGGTCGCTCTTTACAACTCTGTGCTGGCTTATTTTGGGACTTGGTGCCGAGAAGTCGCGACAGAGCGCGGATACGGTTTCGTCGACATGTGGAGCCCTCTCAACAATCTCACCATCGATGAACGAGAAACAACGCCCGACTTCACTCTCATTCAGGACGCCGTCCATCCCGGTCCGGCCGGACAACTTGTCATGGCAACTGCGATTATCAGCGACCTCGATCTTCCTCGCAGTGTCTCATCGATTCGAATCGCCCAGAACAATAATGGGAAATGGACATCGCGAGTTCGCGGCGGAACACTGTCAAATCTCGAAGCGGATGAGACCTCGGTGAAATTCACCTGGCTCGCAGACTCACTCCCCTGGGTCGTTCCAGAAGATGCCGCTCAAGGGGTCGAACTGACTCGCCTCGGACATCGCTTGAGCAAAGAGTCCCTGGAGCTGCACGGTCTTGAACCGGGGAAATACGAGTTGTTGATCGATGGCGAAGCTGTCGGAACCTTCGACTCATCTGCCCTCGCTCGTCACATCGAGTTGCAAGCCAACTCAAAAACTCCCCAGTACCAGCAGGCTCTCGAAGTTGCCACGCTGAACAAAGAACGGAACGAATCTGCCGTTCGATCTCTCCGAAACGAATGGCGAAACTTCCAGCAACTCTGCCGTGTCCGTCGTCAATTGGAAGCGGATTCCGGTTCAGAAAACCTCAAAAACCAACTGGCCAAACTCAAGGAATCGAACGAAGGAATTCTGGATCGCGTTGAGGAACACCGAAAGACTGCAAAGTCTATTGAGGACAAGATTTACGAAGTGAATCAACCGCAAGAGCGGACCTACGAGATTCGCAAGAAAGATTGACCTTCCGCTGCAGGAACGAACGCGGATAGACTCCCGTTCGTTCCTCTTTTCTCTCTTTCCCGCAGCAGAAGCTAATTCGGATCGTTTCCTTTTGAAGTAAGAGAAACGTCTCCGAAAATTTCCGAATTCGATGCATCAAGGACGAAGCATCCACTGGCCAATCTTACTGATTCCTGTCGTTGCGCTCGCATTGACTGGACTCGGTTTCACCGGCATTCAGCGCGGTGATGAACTCGTCGGTTCTTCCGGGCTGGCGACGCGGCAGGTCTTCTGGATGGGCATCGCTTTGATCGCGGGAACCGTGAGCCTGATGGTTCCGTATCGCCTCCTCAAAGACTGGGCGTACCCCGCACTCATCGTCTCCGTTGTTCTGCTTGTCGCTGTCTATTTCTTTCCTCCCAGAAACGGGTCGCGACGCTGGATCTCGCTGGGCGCGTTCAATCTTCAACCCTCGGAATTGACGAAGCTGGCTTACATTCTGGCCATGAGTCGCTACCTGATGTTTCAAAAGCATCACCGCACGATTCGCGGTTTGATCCTCCCATTCGTCATGACAGCGATTCCGGTTTTACTCATTCTTCGCGAACCCGATCTGGGAACGTCGATCGTCTTCATCCCTGTGCTGATGGTTCAACTCTTCGTCGCGGGAGCACGCGGAAGACATCTGCTGGCAGCCATCGTAATTGGCGTGTTGTTGGCACCCGTTCTGTGGTCAGTCATGTCATTGGAACAGAAGTCGCGGGTCACCTCGGTGTTCCTCCAAAGCGACGGAGGATCTCCACAGACTGGGGATGGATATCACCTTTGGCAAGCGAAACAAATGCTCGCACTGGGTGGTCCTTGGGGTAGCTATTACGACGGAATGCCAGTCGATGATCCTTCGGCCTACCGCCTGCCTGCGGGGAGAACAGACTTTGTCTTCTGCCTCATCGGCGAGCAGTGGGGGCTGATGGGGACGCTTGGCGTTCTCGCACTGTTCGCACTGTTTTCCCTCGCTGGGCTGCAAGTCGCTGCTCGCACTCGAGACCCGTTCGGTCGACTGGTCGCTGCGGGAATTGTCACGATGATCATGACGCAAGTTCTCGTCAACACAGCGATGACGGTGGGACTCGCGCCGATCACCGGATTGACGCTCCCGCTCCTGAGCTACGGGGGATCATCACTCGTCGTCACAGGACTCTTTCTCGCATTGCTGATCAACATCGGGCTGCGACCCGGATACGATTTGACAGGACAACCGTTCCAGTTCGATGACGCAATGGCGAGTTCTTCGGCTCATTCCAGCTGACCGAAACTCGTCGACCTGTCGAGTGCTGCTAAGTTTCGAATTCGGACAGGTCGAGCTCTTTCGGCCTCCAGATTGCCTGCAATTCGAGTCGTCTTTCGAGAGACGATTCAGAATCGGAACCTACTGAAAAGCACGCGATTGCAGCGGTCGGCATTCTCTCATAATCACCGGTCACGGCGGAAACCAGCTCTTCGATTCCAGGATTGTGTCCGATCATGAGAACCCGCGATACACTTTCGTGCTGTGCGATCACGCGTTTCCAGGTTGATGTTGAAGCAAGATATAATTCGTCGACAAGTTCGATCTCGCAGCCCAGCTTGGATGCCATCAGTTTTGCAGTTTGATGGGCTCTCTTCGCGGACGAGCTGACGATTCGGTCGGGCACCAGATTTTGAGCAGCAAGAAAAGCACCCATCAGCGGAGCGACTCTCTTGCCTCGCTTGTTCAGAGGTCGCTGATCGTCTGAAAGCGACGCGTCATCCCAACTCGACTTCGCATGCCGCATGACCAGAAGGGTTTCCATAGCTGACAACTCTTTCAGATGATCAGTTCGAGGGCTTGAAAAACTGGGAGCAGAACGCAGCTGTCCGTAGCCGTATCCAAAGACGCTGAGAGGAAAACGGCGAGCAGAAATTGCTTGGCCGGGTTTGTTCTTGAGAAGCAGTCTACGGCGCAATTTCGATCCCGTGCGCACGGACACGTTCTTCGACTTGCTGAATGTCGACCTGTTCTCCCGGTTTGACAAAGTCCATTTCGTCGAGATACCAGACTTCGGTATACGAGGCACTTTCCCCCGGAGAAGTCAACTGCCGTGGTCCGATCGGTTCAAGTTCAACCATCTCATTGTCGGGATACCAAATCGATGTCGTCAGACCAGCAACTTCGTTGTAGACGTCATCCGGATCGACTCGAAAGCGTTTGGTAAACAGCAAGTTGTTCGGACTCAAATAGGTGAACCAGCCCGCTGTCGAATCCATTCCAAGCTTCGCGAATTGCGGCGGCCCGGTGATCTCGAGGTAGCTCTCACGAATCGTGATCGTCGGTTCTTCTGGCCGAAAGTGAAGCAGGCCTCGGCCTTCACCCATCACATACGAATTCGGGTATTTCGAAATTCCTTCCAGTGGCAACAGCACAATCCCGCGACCTACAGCAAACGTGCGGCTCCAATGGCACCACGGTTTCTGTTCATCGGATTCGTTGTGAATCGTCTGCACGACTTCGAGTTCGGTTGAGTCTGGACTCAACGTGAAATCGCGAGTCAATCTGACACCGGTCTCTGGGTCAAATTGACTGGTCAGACGAGCAGAATACGGCCCCGTGATTTCAGCTTCCCACGGACCCGCCCACAAAATGTTCCTTCGAGGAATAATATGCTCCGGACCAATGTCGAACCGGCCGCCGGTCATTCCACTTCCGTTCGTCCCTGAAGCTCCAGCATCGTTTGGATTCAGGTAGATGACATTTTCTCCATTGAGACTGTACTCCAGTACGCGTCCCCCTGCCTGATGGCAAAGCACCACGCGAGCAACATCGTTCTCGAGTGCCACGCAGTCTTCATAGCCAAAGAAGTCGACCCGTTTTGTCCCTTCCGGGAGTTCAGCTTGAGAGAGTCTGAATTGTCCGAAGACGATCAACACCAACAGAGTGACGCGGGTCATGGCGATTCTTCCAGCTTGGGTGTGCCTCAGCATCGACTTCTCAATCCTGAACGAGAAATCCTCTCAATCGATTTCCGCTCAACACTCGATGGGCAAAAGAATCGTGTGTTCGAGAAATCGCACGTTCCGGTTGTAGCTGAGAATTGAGGACGATCGCAAGTTGCCGACTCTGCTTGAAAACAACTGTAGTTGTCAATTTTGCAAAATAGCGCGATAATCTTTAACGTGCCTCAACGTTTCACCCTTGTACCCATTCTCCACTATTCGGCTTTCGCATATGCCGGTTCGGCAATCTGATCAATCGAGAACCCGAATCCGATCCGGACAAGGATCTGTGATCCGGCAGTTGGACTCAACTCCCGATCCCGATCTGCCGTCTTTAGTCGAACCCGTTATCGAACAGCCGGACGAAGAATCAAACCTTTGGGACTCCCTCGTTTCCGAGTTTCGCGGAAGTCAGGGAATGGGGTACGCCATCTCGTTCCTGCTTCACTTAATTGTGCTCGCTGCTCTGGCGATCCCCATCGTCCGCCATCTTCAAACAGATGACGGCTTCACGACCATCATCGAGAACGCCTCCAACGAAGATGTGCGGTTCGACTCACTCGTTGACTTGTCCAGCACGGACGAAGCACCGCCTGAAGGACTCGACGAAGAAATCGCAGACATCTTCGACCCGCTTTCCAACGATCAGCGCTTGATTCCCGACCTCTCCATCGACCGAAAAACACGAACCCAAGGTGACTTAAAAGAGTCGGGCGAAACAGGTGAAGGAGGCGGGTCGCGAATCGCTGAACCCGAGAACGCGATTAAGATTGGAAGCTTCTCCGTCTGGTACTGGCCGATCGAAGGGACTGAACCTCTGACCGGGGAAGTGAAACACGGTGTCCCAGGCGCAGCCCCGAGAGTCGGTCAAAAGTATTCCATCGTCATTCGATTCAAGGTCCCCGGCAACAAACAGTTCGTTCGCTTGAACGAGTACTCCGGAAGCGTGGTCGGAACGGATGGCTATACGCAACGAATTCCTGAAGACGCTTACTTCTATCGCGTCAGTGGGGACCTCGTGAAAGCCCGTCCCAGCCACCGCATTCCAGTGATCGACGGAACCGCGGAGATTCTCATCCGCGTGCCAGGAGCCCTGTACGCTAACGTCAAAGATCGTATTCGCGTGCACTCTCGAACACTCGACGAGGAACAGTCCGTCGAATTGACGTTTGAAGCCCGTAAGTGAGGCACCTTCTCTTAGACTAATTGGTAGCTGCTCAGACTCCATTGAGACAGCAACTCCAAAGTTCTGCGTGAGTAAGCCACCCCTCAAACGAGTTACCGACCAAAACACTCAGCGCAAACAAAAACAGCCCTCGCGAAGAATCGCGAGGGCTGTCGTTTGGTCTTAAGCAAGCTCACCGTTATGGAACAGGCAGTGTTCCAACAGGTACGGTCAGCCAGTCGAAGTTGAAGTCGCTGTAGATGAGATTGAACTCGTTGTTGCCAATGAAGTTTCCAAACGCATCTGGTGCTGAACCATCAGCTTCGATTCGAAGTGTTGGAGTACCGAATCCTGGGAACGGTCCAAGAGCTCCAACCAATCCGAGGTTAACAGTCGCGTCTCGAAGAACTCCAGCGTTGTTGAACGGTGGGTTTGGACGAGTCTGGTTTCCACCGGCCAGGGCTGGTGCTGTGTTGTTGTAGAAGACTGAGAAGTTCTGTCCTGAGACGTCGATCGATCCACCGCGGTTGTTGCGGAACTGCAGGTCGATGCGGATCAACGGATCTGGAACAGGTGTCACGTTTGGTGGCTCTGTCGCGACGAATCCGTCGAGCATAAAGTCACGTCCGAAGTTACCTGAGAATCGGTTGTCTGCGACCTCAGCTCGAACACCACCAGTGAAGAACGGAATCGGCACAGATGTCGGTGATGTGTCTTGTGTACCAGCGGTACCGGTTCGCATCACGAATCCACCCAGTGTGCTGTAGTTGTCTTCTCCGTCGGCATCGGCAACCACTCCACCGTTGTTGTCCACGATGTTCGAGGTGAATGTCAGGTCGGTCACGGAACCTGGTCCGATCACGTTGTTCACCCAGTCGACCATGAACGGTGCGATGATGTCAGGAACTGTGTTTCCAGCAGCTCCGAGGTTTCCGGCCCCTTGGCGACCGTAAGTGTACATCTCGTGGTTACTGTCGAAGTCAGGCAGCCAGCTGTCGGCAGTGTAACCTGTTCGAGTTGAACCTTGTGGCAGTCCGCTGACAGCAAGCACTGTTGTCTCCAGTGGAGCGTTGACCATGTAGAAGCCTTCACGCTCGTTCGAAGAGATGTTGTTGCGATCAAAGTCTGCGACCAGGTATCCAACTTCAGAGTTCAGGATGTTCACACCGCGACCGTTGTTCTGCAACACTCGGTTGTTGGTGACAGTAATCGTGTTGGTTACACCACCAGCGTTGAAGATCTCAATTCCGTCCCCGATGATCGCAACAGTGTTTCCACCAGCTTGGTCAACAGTGAACACTCCTGAGAAGACACCGTTTCGGGCGATGAGGTTTTCATCAACATTGATGATCGAGTTGGAAGCCAGCGGAGTGTTGACGTTGAGACCATCCTCACCGTTGTCGACAATGTCGTTTCGCAGGATGTTGATTCGTGTGGTGCGGTTTTCCTGAGCCTGCACAGCGAACGTCTGATCCTTATCGAGATAGATGTGCAACCCGTCTTCCGCGTTGCCAGCAATCACGTTGTCTTGAACTGTCAACAGTGGCAGGTCAGGTACTCCGTCGCCTGTGAAGTCTGGAACCAGTGCACCACCGTTGTTGAAACCTTCGGTGATGTCTGAAGGATTGTCTGGGTCCATGAAGTCAACTCGTCCCAGAGCAATACCGTGTCCTTCGACAACCAGGTCAGCAATTCCGTTTCCGTTCTCGTTCTCACGAACAAGGTAACCGTTGTCGGTAACTGTATTGAGTTCCCAGGTACCGTAGATGATGCCTTCGTCTCCACCGTTGATGGAGGTCGAAACGTCTCGTCCACCACCGACGAAGATGTGTGTGTCGGTGAAGGTTCGAGCTTCGATACCACCCATTCGGTTTCCGCTGATGATGTTGTTGCTGATGTTGAACAGCTCAACAACCCCTGCGTCAGCACGAAGCTGAATACCGCGACCAGCTGTTCCGATTCCGGTTCCTGAAACAACACCCATTTGTCGCTCTGACAGGAATCCGTTGCTCAGGATCTGGTTGTTGTGGATCTCGAAGTCCAGGATTTCTTCAACTCCGTAAGGAATACCGTTGTTTTCCCCAACGATGTCGATTCCGTCTTCCTGGTTGTTCTGAATCACGTTGCCATCAATCCGGAAGTTATCGATGATTCCGCTGTCTTCACGGCGAACTCGAATACCGTCCTGCTGGTTGTTGGCGATGATGTTCATCTCGAAGGATGTTCCAGGAGCTTCACCGATAATCATCCCGGTCAGGATTGGATTGTCGATCGTGCTCGAGACTGCCGCGAGGTCTGAAATCGCACCGTCACCAGTCACCTGAATATCGATACCTGCTCCAGCGTTTCCGAGTGCGATGTCATCCAGGTCACCAATCAGGTTTCCAGAAATCGCCGCTTCAAGAATCGCAGCTGGTTGAACAGTTGTCGTGACGTCGCTTCCATCTGGCAGAGGAATTGTCGTTGCATCAGGAACTCCGTCGCCGTCGAAGTCGTTCTGTCCGAAGAGGCTGTCAGTTTCACGTCCGTTGACATGCAGCGAGATCGCCGATCCGTCGAACGCGTCGTTGTCACCAACTCGTGTGCTGATGATCTGGTTGCCTGTGATGATGAGGCTGGCTTCAACCGCATCACCCACAGCTGGTGTGCCTGTTCCCGGAGCAGGACGATCGTCCGACTCAGTCAGGATAAATCCGATACCAGCGTCAGCCAGTGAGTCGAAGAGGTTGTCTTCGATGACGAGATCGAGCGTTCCACCTCGGATTTCACCACCGACACCGAATGTCAGGTCAGCATTTGTCGTTGAACCGATGAACATGTTGTTTCGCAGGACACCAGTAATTGTGGCGTTATCTGCATCGAACAGAATACCGGCCGTTCCGGCTGTTCGAAGATCGAAGACGGTATCTTCGATCACACCCAGGTCGATGATTCCACCATCTCCACCCACTCGGATGATCGCACCGCGGTTGTTGGAGATCGTGTTGCCGATGAACTCACCGACGTTGAATGTTCCACCGTTCGATGGTGCGTAAACCAGTGCATCTCCGTCTTCACACTCGACAGCGTAGGGGTTGCCCTGCAGATCGAATCCAGTGTTCACGATGATGTTGCCACTGATCGAGTCCAAGTCGACGAGTCCCATGTCTGGGGCGATTTGGATCCCGGCTTGGACGTTGTTGCGAATGACGTTGCCGTCGATCGCTCCGTTGATCACTCCACCGTTCATTGTAGTCAGAAGAACTCCACTTCCGACACAGTCAACGATGTTGGCGATTCGCTGCACGCTTCCGTTTCGGGAAATCGTGTTTCCTGATCCTTCAGCACCGATGAAGGCTTCCAGCACTGCATTGTCTGCGAGGAGTTGAACTCCGTTGCCTCCGTTGTCGGTGATCGTGTTCAGCACGAATCCGGTTCCGGTGAGATCATCAGGCTCAGGTGAGATGAGTGAACCCATGTCACGAGCGATGAATCGAACACCGTCGCCAGCGTTTTCGCGGAAGATGTTCTGAGTTGCGAAGTTGATGTTCAGTGAACCACTGTCTTCACCGATCGCCAACCAGCCTGCTCCATTCACACCGACGTTGTTGCTTGACTCGTTTCCGATCAAAGCCACATCCATCGTTCCGCCGTTGTCAGCAATTGTGACAATCCCAGTTGTGTTGCCAGTTGTGAGGTTGTCGAACATTCCTGTTGGGACGCCAGCGAGGATGTCGTCCATGACGATCGTTCCGCCGTCTGCGACAACCGAGATACCTGCTCCTGAATCGAGAGCTGTATCTCCATCAACATCTTCCCCGCTGTCGAGGATTCCGTTTTCGTTCGCATCTTCACCGAGGAAGCCGCTCACTTCGTTTTCTGAGATCAGCAGATCAAGTGTTCCGGCTGTTTGAACGATCGAGATCCCTTCGTTGGAACCGAAACCACCGCCGTTGATGACTGTGTTTCCGATGAATCCGAAGTCCTCGACAGTCAACCCGGTTGCAGCTGATGTGTCGCTGATGATGTCGATACCGGTAATCGCGTTGTCGATGTTGAGGTTTCGAAGTTCGAAGCCGTCAATTCCAACCCCTGCGATTCCGTCTGCCGTCATTCCGGCGTCGATATTGAAGTTTGCAACATAGTTCGAGTCAGCCAGAGTGATGACGTCCATACCTGGAGCACCGCTGTTTGTCAGCAATGGTGCAGGACCGGTTGTCGCTCCTGGAACTTGCAGCATTCCGAAGTTTGAAGTCGGGAAGTAAGCACTTGTTCCGTTGAGCAATCCACCGTCACCCAGAAGAGCCTGGTTGTCGAACAGCGAAATTGTCGTGTTCAGGTTGGTGTCCGTCTCATCTGTACGAGCTCGGACAAAGATCAGGTCAAAATCAGACTTGATCATGTCTGTCTGGCTCTCGTAGTCCAGAACCGACATGAACGGATCAGAGAAGCTACCTGTACCTGGTGTCAGTTTGTTCGGGTCAATGATCGCGATGCTGATCGGTTTATCAGGATCGATCGGGCTCATCGCGACTTCGCTGATGGTTTCATCCGCGTAGTTGACAGGCACGCGATAACGACGCAGCACGCTCGCTGTCAGAGATTCCGAGACAGGTCGACGTCGGAACCACTGTGCAGGCGATTTGCCTGGCAAAGTCAGTTCGAAGTTGAGTGAGAAGTTCGTGTCGAAGATATCATCGTTGGTCAGAATACCATTGATGTAGAAGTCGCGAGTGACTTGAGCCTGTGTTCGAAGACTGACACCTGGAGTGCTGTCAGTATCCGATTTCAGGTAGTAAACACCGACACCCACATCGAAACCGAAGTCGCCGAGAAGTGGCATAGGTGTGGCGATTTCGAAGTCGTATTCCTGCAGAGCAGATTCGGTGGTCACCTGGCGATCGATCACGATGTTATTGCCATCAAACCGAGGCGTCCCCGCGTCGCTGATGCCAACGATCGTGTTTTGAGTTCCGATCGGAAGGTCGAAGTTGAATCGCATCGAAACGAAACGTCCGATCGACTCGAAACTTCCCCCGAGGGAGTGGTACGTTCCGATCTGGCCACCTTCGTAGTCCCACCACATCGAAGCACCGTAAACACGGTCATCTTCTGGAATGTAGGTACGGTAACCAAGACCGACGTTCGCGGTTCCCTCACCACTGTCGGTGATGTTCACTCGTGGGTTCAACCACCACAAGCTGCGATCACTGTCGAAGACTGTGGGGATGAAGGCATTGATGTTCGTGAACCCTTCCTGGATTCCGTACTGATCAATGTTCACGCGTCCCACACGGAACAGGATTTGGTCGTCTGGCCGAGTCATCGCGAAGCCGACCGATTCATCGGAAGGCACCATCGAATCGGCAAACATCGGAGGTGCTGTTCCACCATAGGGATCAGGATGGTAATTAGTGGGAGCGATCGTTTGTGGTGGAGCCACGGCCGATGCGGAGAAATCACCTCCCCCCATGCGGACAGAGCCATAATCCTGTCCAGATGACGTTGTATCAGGCCCACTATCAAGTCCAGGCAGCTCAGGAATCTGAGCCCAGGACGTTGCTGATAGGCCTAAACACGCCGTTAGAACTTGCAGCCAACTCTTGCATGTGTCTTTCATCGATTGCTCCAGCATCCTGCGGATCAACGAACACGAGAAATCTGTGTCCGCCCGTACAGGTGGGTTCTGCGCATTCGCCAATGGTTATTCGCACAGATGGTTGAATAGGCCGCCTGTAGCGATTCTGCCGATAAGGGCAGTTATCCTGATCAATCGACTTAAGCCATCGATGGAATTGAGAGGAATTTCAAATCAGGCAAGATTTAACGGTTATTTCTGTTTTGAGGATTGTTCCGCCCAGACCCACTTTCGAAGCCAGCAATTGGCCGTCTGGCCGCCCGTTTCTGGGCCTTAGAGATTCAATTCTTGAAAAAATTTCAAATCAGACGGGAATCCTGGAATAACGACAGCTTCTCAAAGATCTTTTCCTGTGAGTGATGAACCAACGTCATCACCAATGGAGAAATGCGTTTACGCAAATTAGCTTTGGAGAAAAAGAATGAAGAAGTTGACATCGTTGCTGACAGTGCTCTGCTTGACCGGATGGATGGTTGGATGTGCTCCAGAAGAAGCCGCTCCACCAGCTGCTACTGAAACTCCAGCAGAAGAAGGTCACGAAGACGATCACGCACACGAAGATGGTGGCGAAGAAGCACCTGCTGACGCTGCACCAACCGATGCTGCTCCAGAAGCTGGAAGCACCGAGTAATTTCAGTCAGCCTACTCGTCTCGCAAAACTCGGTCACAAACTGAGCCACTCGCAGATTTGAGTACGCTGATTTGACGATCGACCTCTCGATCGTTGGAAACTGAAAGCCCGCCCGTTCTTCAGAACGGACGGGCTTTTCTGCGTTTCAGACCCGCTTGATAGTCATGATTGAAGATCCCCAGAGATCTCTACCGCCGACGAAAGCGCTATGCTCCGCAGAAAGGCACTAGCGAACTGGGCTCAAAGCTGTCGCCCGGTCAATCAAGCATCGTAATAGAGGGCAAATTCCCACGGATGAGGCCGCTGCCGGACCGCTTCGATTTCTCGTTCCGTCTTGTACCAGATCCACGTATCGATCACGTCTTCCGTGAAGACATCTCCCCGCAACAGGAAATCGTGGTCATTACGCAGTGCTTCCACTGCTTCCGCAAGAGACGTCGGAACCTTCGGATACTCCCCAAGCTCCTCAGTCGGAAGATCGTAGACATCTTTATCGAGCGGCATTCCCGGATCAATTTTCTTCTGAATGCCGTCCAAGGCTGCCATCAACACTGCTGCATTGGCAAGATAGGGATTGCAAGCAGGATCGGGGCATCGAAACTCTATCCGACGCGACTCAGAAGAGGATGCGTGGACCGGAATGCGAATCGCTGCCGAACGGTTTCGGAAACTGTAAGTGAGGTTCACAGGTGCGTCGAAACCAGGAACAAATCGCTTATAGCTGTTGGTTGTCGGACAACTGAAGGCGAGAATTGCCGGAGCATGTTTCAGAATGCCGCCGATGGCATGCATTGCCAGTTCACTCATGCCCCCATATCCTGAACCGGAGAAGAGCGGCTCACCACTTTTCCAAAGCGAAAAGTGCATATGCAGGCCGGAGCCATTGTCGTTCCAGATCGGTTTTGGCATGAACGTCGCCGTTTTTCCGTGCTTGGCAGCGACATTCTTAATGAGATACTTCAGACAAAGCAGAGCATCTGCAGCTGCCAGAAGCGGAGCGAATTTCAGATCGACTTCACATTGCCCCGCTGTCGCGACTTCATGATGCTGACCGATCACGTCGATCCCGCACTCTTTTGCGGTCAACATGATCTCAGTACGGAGTTCCTGCAGGGAATCCGTTGGGGGCATCGGAAAATACCCCTCTCGCCGGCGAACCTGCTGCCCGCGACCCGTTCCCAGATCTCCGCCGCCCCGATTCCACTCTCCCTCAACACTGTCGAGATGGTAGAAGCCTTCGTGTTCGTTCTGATCGAATCGAACCTGATCGAAGACGAAGAACTCCGGCTCGAGCCCAAAATAGGCGATGTCGGCAATCCCGGTCGACCTCATGTAAACTTCAGCCTTGCGGGCCACGTTGCGAGGATCGCGGTTGTAGTCAGACCTTGTGATCGGGTCCTGAATGTTGCAGGTCATTGCCAGCGTTGACGCCATAAACGGGTCGATCATCGCCGTTTCAGGCTGCGGCACGACCAGCATGTCGCTTTCGTTGATCGCCTGCCACCCGTGAATTGACGATCCATCGAACGTCAATCCATCTTCGAAGCTCTGCTCATCAAGAGCATCCACCGGAATCGTGAAGTGCTTCTGCATTCCTGGAAAATCCATGAAACGCAGATCTACTGCCTGAATCTCCTTCTGTCGGCAAAGTGCCAACACTTCACGAGGTGTCATAGTCTTCCAGCCATCAAATACGCACTGACATCAAATCGCCCCGAGCGCCGAGACGTTCGATATCGTCGCAAGTCTCTCGTCGAAAATGAAGCCTGACGTGAATGCCACTGACGTGAGAATGCCGCTTTTTCTGCGGAATTCGGCACAAGACGCATCAACTCTCTGCTTCGCCTTCATCCTCAGAGCTTCCATCCCCGAGCAGGAGCCCTTTCGACATCAGGACCTTGTCACGAATTTCGTTCAACAGTTCCGGATTCTCTTCGAGCGTCACACGAGCTTTGTCACGTCCCTGCCCCAGTTTCGTATCGCCGTAGTTGAACCAGGAGCCACTCTTCTGCACGATTTTCGCAGCTGTTGCGAGATCAAGAAGATCGGCCGACATGCTGATTCCACATTCTCCGAGCATGTCGAATTCCGCAACTCGAAACGGTGGAGCAACTTTGTTTTTGACAACCTTGGCCTTCATTCGAATTCCGATCGCTTCGTCGCCATCCTTCAGAGTGGCAATGCGCCGAACGTCGACTCGGCACGAGGAATAGAACTTCAAAGCCCGACCACCGGGAGTCGTCTCCGGGCTCCCGAACATGACCCCAATTTTTTCCCGAATCTGGTTGATGAAAATGACAGTCGTCTTCGCTTTGGCGATCGCACCCGTCAGTTTTCGCATGGCCTGACTCATCATCCGAGCCTGCAACCCGACGTGCTTATCCCCGATTTCCCCATCGAGTTCAGCCTTCGGGACAAGGGCCGCCACAGAGTCGACGACGATCACATCGACGGCGTTCGATTTAATGAGCATCTCCGCAATCTGTAGCCCTTCCTCACCGTAAGTCGGCTGACTAACGAGAAGTTCCTCCAGATTGACACCCAGCTTTCGAGCCCAGGCGGGATCGAGTGCATGTTCAGCGTCGATGAACGCAGCAATTCCACCGCTCTTTTGAGCACTGGCGACAGCATGGAGGGCGAGAGTCGTTTTTCCGCTCGACTCCGGACCGAACAGTTCGATGATCCGTCCTCGCGGAAATCCAGATCCGCCCAGTGCAAGATCGAGTGAAAGTGAGCCGGTTGAAATTCCGTCGACAGTCCCGTCAGGCGAATCAGAGAGACGCATGATCGCGCCTTCGCCGAACGATTTCTCAATCTGTCCCAGAGCATTCTTCAGAACACCGTTCGACTCTGATCGCGAATCCGAAGGAGATTTTTTCGAAGCCCTCGCTTTGGCCATAATCAAGCTGTCCTGCAAAAACTGGTGAACAAGAGAACATTATTATTGGCAAGTCATCGTTTTTATGCAATTACTGAATCGAGGAAATTCGCACACTTTTCTCACCGGAAACACCTCTCGTATCGACCTTGAAGCAGATTCCCGCACTTTCTTGACTCTCACAGAACGATTGCACAGGACCATCTGGCTGCTTCTCGCCAAATGAAAGTCGCCTGAGTTGTCGTCTTATACGCGGTCAGATAGACTCCTCGACCATGGGTTCATCAGCCCGGAACTGTCTTCAAGCGGGAAAACAGGGACGAACGTTCTGCTTGAGGTTCGCGAACCATCTTCAGGTGAATGGGTCCGTCTTGTCCAGGCGGGCGATGGAGTTCTCACCGCCTGATCCCTCACGTTTCTGAGCAGAGGCACTTCAACTCAGCAGAGTCACTCGACCCGAGTGCCAGAAGTCCCCGAGCCATTGAATGTGAGGCGAGGTCAAAGCAATAGTCAGAACTTCAATTCAGTTATCCACGGAATCAATCTCATGCGGCACGTCCTCTCAGCACTGGTCATGAACCAGCCCGGTGTATTGGCCCACATCTCAGGAATGCTGGCCTCTCGCGCTTACAACATCGACAGCCTCGCTGTCGGCCCCACCGAAAACGAAAAGTTTTCGCGAATGACCTTCGTTGTCAAAGGCGACGACCGCGTTCTCGATCAGGTTCGAAAACAACTCGAGAAAATTGTCACCGTTGTTCGAGTCGTCGATTACATCCAGGAAGAGCACGTCGAACGTGATCTGATGTTGATCAAAGTCGAAACCAAGACTCGACTGGAACGCAGCGAACTGAAGGAACTTGTTGACATCTTCCGGGGAAGCATTGTCGACGTCAGTGCCAAGCATGTGATGATCGAAATCTCCGGACAGGAACGAAAGATCGAAGCGTTCATCGAAGCGGTGCGTCCCTTCGGGATCCTCGAAATGGCTCGAACAGGCCGAATTGCTCTGTCCCGTTCGAATTCGATGTCGTCGGCGATTGAAGTTGGAGATCCAACTCACTCCAGCGACAACGTTGACCAGGCTGTATAACCTGGCCCCAAAGTGGCTCACGCACCCTCGAGTGCTCCACACAAATGATTTGCCGTTTTCATCGGCATCTTGTCGAGCGAACAGAAACTCTCTGTTCAGACGGCATCTTCTTTACACAAACTCTTTGACCTAAGGCGATAACATGGCAGCCAAAGTTTACTACGATGACGATGCGGACCTCTCACTGCTCAAAGGCAAAACGATTGCCATTTTGGGCTACGGAAGCCAGGGGCACGCTCAAGCACAAAACCTGCGAGATAGCGGCTGCAACGTCGTCATCGGTCAACGTAAAGGAAGTGCGAACTACGACCTGGCTGTCAGCCACGGTTTCGATCCGCTTCCAGTTGACGAAGCTGCTGCTGCCGGCGACCTCGTCAACATGCTGCTGCCAGACGAAGTTCAGGGCGACATCTTTCGCAACTACGTCAAAGACAATCTCTCACCGGGCAACCTGCTCCTCTGCTCACACGGATTCAACATTCACTTCGGCCAAGTGATTCCACCAGAAGGTGTTGACGCTGGTCTCGTGGCCCCTAAAGGCCCAGGACACCTCGTTCGCAGCGAGTACGTCAAAGGTGGCGGTGTTCCGTCTCTGATCGCGATGTACCCCGGATCTTCCGAAACATCACGCGGCCTCGCTCTGGCCTACGCGAAAGGGATCGGCGGAACTCGTGGTGGCGTCATCGAAACCACATTCGCAGAAGAAACCGAAACCGACCTCTTCGGTGAACAGGTTGTTCTTTGCGGCGGTGTCAGCGCACTCGTCAAAGCTGGTTTCGAAACGCTCGTCGAAGCAGGCTACCAGCCTGAAATGGCCTACTTTGAGTGCATGCACGAACTCAAGTTGATCGTCGACCTCTTCTACGAAGGTGGCCTCAACTACATGCGGTACAGTGTTTCGAACACAGCTGAATACGGAGACTACTCCAGCGGCCCTCGTATCGTGACTGAAGAAACCAAGAAGGAAATGAAGCGAGTTCTGGAAGAAATCCAGAACGGAACCTTCGCCCGCAACTGGCTTCTCGAAAACAAAGCCAACTGCCCGGGATTCCATGCAACTCGTCGACGTGAGCGTGACCACATGATCGAAAAAGTCGGTCGCGAACTTCGCAGCATGATGAGCTGGATCGACTCGAAAGAAGTCTAAGGCAAGCTCTGCCGACTGTGCCTTGAATGGACTTGCTGACAGACTTGTCACCCACTCCAATCAAGCACAGACTTCAACGCAATAAAAAGAAACGGCGGTCAGAACTTTCTGACCGCCGTTTTTCTTTGTCACTCACAGCTGTTTGAACTTGTCGTTCACCATCAACGTCATCAGCAAATGTCGCTCAAAAGTCGAAAGCGGCAATGCTTAGAGCTCGTCGCTGGCACACACCCAGCTATCCAGCGATGGGGCATACTCAACCAGCTCTTCTGGCTGGAAATAAATCGCAGTTTCGCGATCGGCAGCTTCGGGGCTATCGCTTCCGTGAATCAGATTCACCTGCCGTGACAGTCCAAAGTCTCCACGGATTGTTCCTGGCGCAGATTCGCGACCGTTTGTCTTACCCATCATTCCACGCACAACAGAAACCGCTTCTGGTCCCTGAACGACAATGGCCACCACTGGCCCGGAAGTGATGAATTCTTCGAGGAGTGGATAGAAAGGCTTCTCAACGTGTTCTTCGTAGTGCTTGGCAGCAAGCTCTTTCGTCACGACGAGCATCCTCATCCCGACGAGTTTGAGACCTTTTTTCTCAAGTCGGGAGATGATTTCCCCGCAAAGACGACGTTGAACAGCATCCGGCTTGAGCAGGATGAGAGATTTTTCAAGTGCCATGTGTTGTTTCCGCTGAGTTCTAGAATTGGTTCACAATTGTTGCGCCCAAGTCAGGGCCATTCATTGAAAGATATCTGTACTCGAGGCATCAAATTCCGGGATTGCTTTCACCTGCTTGACGAAACTCTCGTGCCCCGACAATGCGGTATAAATGAAAGCTCAAAAGTCTAAGCCATCGAAAGCGAACAACTTCAGTTCGCCATCATCTTGCGGAACTCACCGAAGAGATAGGCACTGTCGTGTGGTCCAGCCGAAGCTTCGGGGTGGTACTGCACACCAAACGCCTTCAGATCGCGATGGCGAATTCCCTCGACCGTCTGATCGTTCAGGTTGACGTGAGTGATTTCTGTTCCCTCAGGAAGCGTATTGATATCGAGAGCAAATCCGTGGTTCTGTGATGTAATTTCAACGCGTCCGGTCTCTTTGTTCAGAACTGGCTGATTGGCTCCGCGATGTCCGAACTTCAGCTTGTAGATTTCGCCACCGAGGGCCATTCCCAGGAGTTGTTGCCCGAGGCAGATTCCGAAGACCGGTTTCTTACCGAGGAGTCCACGAATCGCTTCGACAGCGTAAAGCAATGGACGAGGATCTCCGGGACCGTTCGACAGGAACACCCCATCCGGCTCAAGAGCCAGGATTTCCTCTGCGGTTGCATTCCCGGGAACGATTGTGACACGGCAACCCATCTCTTTGAGATGGCGTGGAATGTTCCACTTCATTCCGTAGTCGACAGCCACAACGTGATAAGCCTTGTCGCACGCTTCTGTCGAAGCTTGAGGCGTGAACTCTGATTGCGAAATCTCGTGGAGACCATCGCTCCATTCGCTTTTCGCACCGGGCATGACTTCCTTAACGAGATCTTGCCCCACCAGATGCGGGCTTTGCTGGGCCTTCTGGATCAACGATTGATCATCGAGATCGATTGTTGAAAGCACGCCGGTCATGGCTCCGTCGCTTCGAATTCGACGGACGAGAGCTCTGGTATCAACACCTTCAATCCCGATGACTCCGTTCTCGCGCAAGTAGTCGTCGAGAGACATTGTCATCCGGTAGCTGCTCGGTTCGCGGCACAACTCCTTGACCACAAACCCCTTCAGGGCAAGTCGGTCACGTTCGACGTCGTCCCGGTTGACGCCATAATTCCCGATCATCGGGTAAGTCATCGTGACAATTTGGCCGTTGTACGAAGGATCAGTCAGAATCTCCTGATAGCCAGTCATGCTCGTGTTGAAAACGACTTCACCGAAGTGTTCGCCTTCAGCACCGAAACGCCGTCCAGTAAAGACTGTCCCATCAGAGAGCGCTAATTTCGCCAATTCAGTCATTGTCTTTGTCTCACGCAGAAAGAGTTTCGAGTGTTGTATCAGACTGTTTCTACTCGGAAAAGGACTGGGTTTTACGTCTCCATGATTTCCGCCGAATCTCTGCTCACATCAACTTCGACGACTCTCAAACCTGAACAGATCGCTCAAAATTCGACACACTCCGGACTCGCACGGTCACGATTTTTCCTTGATCACTGCTTCGCCCCGTTCACATCAGCTTCATTGCATTTGAAACAACCCTATTCCGCATGGACATTGTCTAACAGCGACATGCTGACAATTTGATTGCGGTAAACGAGGGTTCGAGAACGGTTCGGCGTGACACCATGCACTCTCGCTTCATGAACGTAGGTTTCACGATTCGTGCTACTGTCTCGCAGATCGTGGACATCCACATCGACCAATACGAGAAACAAGTCGTCGGCAGCTTGTAGTGTCCCGATGAACACGTACGGGCTGGCCATATCCAGAACGATTGTCTTCCCGAGCAAGTCATCAAACATTTTCAACTTCCGTTTTTTGAGTCGCAGACTTCCCCACCCCGGACGCGATGATTCGTTCACCTTCCGACTGTAACGCTGTCAGGTCTACATCGGGCTGACGAGGACGAAACCGGAATGTGGAATAGCTTCGATACCAGTCCGCTACGCGCTCCCGATTGATCACTGTCGGGTCCGTTTCAACCCGATTAGCGAAGGCCAACAATGTTTCGCTGGGAGACCTGATGAGTCCATACTTCGCCACGAATAAGTCCATTCGCACTCGCTCCTGAGAGAGCGCAGTCACCGCTTCAGTCTTCGCAGTCCGTCGCAGCGAGACGCTGAGCAATCGCTGAAGTGCGACCCCAATGGCACTCAAGGCAATGAGACCGGCAATGCCCCACAACACTGGCTGTACAAACATCATTGCCAGAGAAGCATATTGGCCGCGTCGGGCAGCTTCCTGCATGGATCGAACATATTGGTTGAATGCTTCACGTCGTTGAGTCCAGACCGAGACTGACGTCGGACTCGGAACTCCTTCAGCGGGAGTGGACTCCACAATCACCCAACGTCCGAGATCAGCGTCGTAAGCTTCCACCCAGGCGTGAGCATCCTTTCGCCTTGCATTCCATTGACCATCAACGGAGTTCTTTTCCTGAGCGAGATAGCCTGTAACATACCTCGACGGAACACCGCCAATCCTCAGAAGAACCGCAGTCGCTGTCGCGAAGTACTCACAGTGGGCCGGAACTCGCTCCGACAAAAAGTAACCAAGTCGGTCTTCCCCTGGCGGTGCATTAAATCCGAGTTGGTACTGAAAGTTCTCCAAGAAAAACTCTTTGACGCCGCGGATTTTCTCACCCGGTCGGGACTCATCATCGAAGATTGTCTCTGCAACCGAAAAGACACGCTCATCGATTGATTCCGGAAGCTGTAGAAAATCACTCGAAACCGGGAGTCGCGAGGGCGTTCGAGATGGCTGCCGGAAAAGCATGTATGGAGAAACAAGATCATCGTCCGGGCGTGTCAGGATTCCGCTTCGATCGACGTAAACAGAATATGCTCGACACACGAGCCCGACTGTGTCGAGCGTTCCGAAACAATGACCGGCGGTGCTTCGATCAACAGGCCAGATCTTCATTTCAGAGAATTGACCTTTGATCTCCCCCTTGGGCAGGTACAACTGATCCGACGCATGCTGCAGAGTCATTTCATCGGGGACCTCTGACTGGAACAGTCGTCTCGCTTGCTGAGTGACTGTCCATCTGTCCCTTTCGAAATAATCGAACACCCGCCCTCGCATATACCCCGGCATGATCGGCGAGTGAATCGAAAGCGCTAACTCGTTTTCTTCCGACTGCTTCCAGTTGGTGATATCTGCCAGGCTGCCACGACCGGAGAACCCCGCGCGAGCTGGACCTTCCTGATTGAGCTCCAGAAATGTCGAGATCAAATCTTCCAGACGCCGCTCGTTGCGATGCAGCAACACAGAACACGCAGTCCCCCCCACGAGCGCAAGCACCAAAAGCGTTGTGATGACTCCAGTCCGAAACCATGAACTCCTGGCCGAAGAGTTTCGAATTTGTCGCCGACTCGAGGTCGCAAACCAAGCCCAGAAAATTACAAACAGCTGGACGAGAATCAACATCGCCAGTCGACGATTCGGGCTCAATCGCACATTGCCCGTGAAAATCATCCCAACGACCGCAAATGCGAGAAAGTTCAGCGGCAGCCGCGATCGATTTTGTAATCGGTATAAGGAAATCAGTTCTACAACTAAACAAAACGTGGCCACTTCGTAAGCCAGTTCGGTCATCAAGAATGCGAAGCGAAACTCGAATTCTCGAGGAGCAAACGAGTACTTCAGAAAGAAGAGGACGCCGACCATCGCCACCCAGTGCTTCGTCCGGATCGAGATCAGTCGTCCGCGTCGGACCACGGGAAAATTGACCAATGCCAACAGCACCGCAAACCCAGCCAGCCCTGGCGCATCCATCAGTGCACCCAGAGTGATCGCCTGAACTGAAACAATCCCGATGGCTGCAATTCGCTGCTGAGTCAACATTCCTCGGGCATCAGAAGGAGCCTCGATCATTGCTCGATCCCTTCCAATGCCGATGGATTTCGAGGATCAATGACCGCGATGTCCAAATCGTTCGGGAGCCCGATTTCATCTCGTGAATCAACGATCAAATAACATCGAACGCCAACTCCGGACTCAATCATCATGCGCACAAAGTGTTCGCGCTCTGGATTCCATGTCAGGAATACACAAATGGCGACGGCAGTCGACTCTAATGGTTCGGTCATCGCTTCTGTCAGTTGTGAGAAGCTGTCGTACCGATTTCGCTGAGTCATTGCGAGAATCTGCAAAATGCTTTCGAAGTGGCTCCCCTGAGCAGAAGGCTGAAAGAGATACAAATCCGGACCACAGCCGAAGACCTCGACCGACGACTGGTGCTGATCGAGCGAATGGGCGATGGCAGCGGTGAGAGAAACCGCCATTTCCAACTGCTTCGAAGCCATCCCGAATCGCCGCCACTCAGTCGGTCGAAAGACGTCCAGAATCAGTGCGACGTCGGATGTCACTTCATCCTGAAACTCACGGACAACCGGATGCCCGACTCGCGCCCAAGCTTTAAAGTCCAACTTCCGAGCCGGTTCTCCCGGAACGTATTCGCGATTCCCAACAAACTCAGTCGACTGCCCGATCTGCGAATCGACCGTGACCCCCCCCACCTGAAACTTGCGAGAGAACGGCAGAGAATATCTTCCGATCGGCTCGAACGCTGGAACTACCAGCAACTCCAGTTGTGGGGCTTTCGCTTTGCCGAACCGCATTAAATTGAAGGGGAACGTGCTATGCACTCTGATTTCTGGGAGGAGATATTCGCCTCGCGATTTGGCTTCGATCGTGAACGGCAAGGTCTCTGTTTCGCCTGCCCCAATCCACTGGACTGAACGATCGGGGTCGAGGTGCCGCAATCCCCCGGGAAGCCCAAACATCACACACATGATATCGCAGGCGGGCAACCACCCTCGGTTTGTCACAGTCAGGTAACCCGTAACTGACTCGCCAGCAGTCACTCGATCCGGAAGCCAAGCCTTCACGTCTACCTTCGGCCGCAGAAGGATTCCGGTCAGCTCGATCAGCCCGAAGAAGACTACGAAACCGCAAAAAATCTGATAGATCGGGACTTCGACGGTCACTGCCCCGATTGCACTCAGAAAGATTCCCAACACCGCAACCCGGCCGATGGGTGTCAGCTTGAATCCCACCAGAAACTTCGTCAATCGGACCAGGAAGGGTTGTTGTCGCTTCATGCCGGAACGGGCAGTTCACTCAGAATTTCTTGGATCACCTGGGCTTTAGTCATGCTTCCGTAACGTGCTTTCGGCATCAAACTCAATCGGTGCGGAAGGACGTGAATTGCCATCCGCTGAACATCATCGGGAGTCACAAAATCGCGATGAGAGAGAAACGCCGCGGACTGCACCGCTCGGAAAAACATCAAACTTCCACGTGGGCTCACGCCGAGGCGAATCAGTGGATGATTTCTAGTCCGTGCCACGATATCGACCAGATAGCCAGCCACGCTTCGATCGAGGTCAATCTCACGAACGGTCTGCTGAATATCCGCCACTTCTTCCATCGTCATGACTGGTTCGATGCTGTCGATGGGCAATGTAATGGCCCGGTCGTAAAGCATCGCGATTTCCATTTCGCGGTCCGGATAACCGACTTGCAATTGTACCAGAAAACGGTCGAGTTGTGCTTCGGGGAGCGGATACGTTCCGTGGAAGTCGACCGGGTTCTGAGTCGCCAGCACAAGAAACGGCTTGGGAAGAAAGTGCCGCACACCCTCAATCGTCGCTTGCCCTTCGCTCATGGACTCCAGCAGAGCGGACTGAGTTCTCGGACTGGCCCGATTAATTTCATCCGCGAGGAGAATACTGCAAAAGATTGGCCCTTGGCGGAATTCAAAAACTCCAGTCTTCGGCGAATAAATCGATGAGCCCAGAATATCCGAAGGGAGAAGATCGGGAGTAAATTGCACGCGGCGAAACTGTGCGTCCAACGACCGGGCCAATGCCTTCGCGAGAGTTGTCTTCCCGACCCCGGGAACGTCTTCCATCAAGACCGAGCCCCCAGCAAACAGCGAGATCAGAAGAATCTCAATGGTCTCATCTTTGCCGCGAATGACTTTACAAAGATTCCGTCGAAGCGTGTCGAGCTTCTGTGCTTGATCGACGCTCGCAGTTCCACCTGACATCGGAATGGGACACTTTCAACGCATTAGGTTGGGGGAATAGTCGAGCCGATGCGTGCACCGTCAAGTGATAGCGACTTTTCAGGCTGTACCGGTCGCGACAAGGTTACCGATCTCAATTTCGCACCTCCAGTCACTCCACCTGTTTTCAACGGAATCCTGTGATGGAAA
Organism: Thalassoglobus sp. JC818; assembly: GCF_040717535.1. Classification (NCBI taxonomy): domain Bacteria; kingdom Pseudomonadati; phylum Planctomycetota; class Planctomycetia; order Planctomycetales; family Planctomycetaceae; genus Thalassoglobus; species Thalassoglobus sp. JC818. Next base: position 348,716 of record NZ_JBFEFI010000003.1, on the reverse strand, counting down.
GCGGACTCCCCGCCGACCCTGATCATGAATGGGAAAATGAGCGGAGCTTGAACGTCCCGTGAAGCCAATTGGAAGAAATTGAAACATTTTGAACAATATCAATCATTCCTGATTGATTTCAGTGCAAACACGAGCAAGAATTCCACCGAAAAGATCAGCAGAGAGAAGGGATGAAATCACGTGCTGCTCGATCAACGAAGAATTGGAATTCTTGAAATCATTGAGAGAAAAGGATTTGCGTCACTTTGCGAACTCGCAAACGAAGTTGATGCAAGCCAGTCTACTATCCGAAGAGATTTGGAACATCTTGAAAGAAGTGGACAAGTTCGACGCACTCGTGGAGGCGCAGCTTACGTCGGAGAATCCCTCACCGGGTTCGAAGAACGACGACATCTGGCTGCTGACGAAAAGCACGCCATCGCCAAAGCAGTGGTTCGACTGATCTCTCCCCAAGAGACAATCATTCTCGACGGAGGAACCACCACACTGGAAGTCGCCAAGCTTCTGTCGGGGCTTGGACTGCAGGTCGTGACGAACTCCCTGCCCGTTGTGAATCACCTCGTGGGAAGCTCCGACACCGAAGTTGTTTTCCTGGGTGGCTACCTCTACCCGAAAACTGGGGTAGCTCTTGGAGAGTTGACGATTGAATCACTCAAGCGGGTTCATGCCCGCAGGCTGATCATGAGTGTTGGGGGGATCACTGAAGAGGGTTTGTTCAATACAAACTCTCTCCTCGCGGAAACTGAGAGGCAAATGATGGAATCAGCCGATGAAATCATCGTCGTGACCGATTCCAGCAAACTCGGCCATTCGGAACTGGTCTGCCTGGGACCACTCTCCAAAGTGGATCGAATTGTTGTCGATGAAAAGATCTCCAATGAGTGGAGACAGAAAATCGTGGACCAGGGGATCGAACTCACGATCGCCTGAGGATGGATCACCTCCATTACTGTTGGAAGCTCATAAGGAATCAAAGACATGTCGGCGGCAAGTAATCAGGTGACTCGAGAAGATGTGGAACGGGTTGTACGTTCCGTTTTGAGTCGACAGTTTGGCCAGTCGCCTGCAGCACCCGCGACGCCAACTTCTTCCGGCAAGCCGAACCCGCTCGTCGTTAACATCTCAGCACGTCATTGCCACTTGACTGACGAACACATCGAAATCCTGTTCGGCAAAGGTCACAAACTCAACCCGATCAAGTGGCTCTATCAAGACGGCTACTACGCTGCCGAAGAGACCGTCGCCATCGTCGGCCCACGACGCCGCATGCTTCCAGAAGTGCGAGTTCTCGGCCCTTCGCGAGGTGCTTCTCAAGTCGAACTCGCTTTCACGGACGCGATCTCACTCGGACTCGATATCCCCGTTCGCATCAGTGGTGACGTCGCTGGAACTCCAGGCTGCCTGATCGTCGGTCCCAAAGGAAGCCTCGAACTCCACGAAGGAGTCATTCGTGCCATGAGACACGTGCACATGTCACCGTCCGACATGGCTGCTTATGGCGTTAAAGACAAAGACCTGATGCAACTAAAAGTTGAATCTCCGGGATGTTCAACCACTCTGGAGAACGTTTCCGTTCGCGGTGGAGACGACAAGATCAAACTGGAAGTGCATCTCGACACGGACGAAGGCAACGCAATCAACTTGCCGAATGCCACACACGTTCAACTTCTCAAAGCAAATGACAGCTCGTGTGGCTGTCACACGTAGTTTCGTCGATGAAACCAACTGATCCGGAAAACGCTTCCGGAGACGTTTTTTCAAAGCTCAACCCTACCGGGTTAATCCCATCCTCAATCTGTGAAATCGGAGAGTAAGACACATGGCCAAGGTTTCAGAAGCACTTGGAATGATTGAAACAAAAGGGCTCATCTGCCTGATCGAAGCTGCAGACTCTGCCCTGAAAGCTGCAAACGTCGAAATGGTCGGCTGGGAAAAAGTCGGAAGCGGACTCGTCACGATCTTCCTGACCGGAGACGTTGCTGCCGTCAAAGCAGCCGTCGATGCCGGAGCTGGTGCCGCCAGCAAGATCGGTGAAGTTGTCAGCGTGCAGGTCATTCCACGACCACACGAAGAACTGGCAACCATTCTGCCAGCCAAGAAAACCACTGCCAGCAAGTAATTCCCCGACTCGGGGCTTTCATCTGAAACAGATTCCTCCGCCGGTTTCCGGCGACATCTAACACTCTTTGATCAAGGGATCAACATGAACGAAGCGATTGGGATGATCGAAACGAAAGGGCTGACCGCCACGATCGAAGGATCGGACGCGATGCTCAAATCAGCCAACGTGACACTCGTCAAGCAAGTGCAAATCGGTGGTGGATTCGTCACTACGATCATTCGCGGTGACGTTGGCTCAGTGCGAGCCGCTGTCGATGCCGGAGCTGCTGCAGCTTCGAAAGTCGGCGACTTGGTGGGAGCTCACATCCTCCCACGTCCTGCTACAGGACTGATGGAAAACTTCTAGGACTCACCGCAAAACGATCGACGTTAAAGATTGGTTTCTGCAAAACGGAGGAAGCGGTGAAAGTTCTGGTGGCGAATCTCGGTTCGACGAGTTTCAAGTACCGACTGTTCGACATGGAAAGTGAAGAACAGCTGGCGCGTGGAGGAATCGATCGGATCGGCGAAGGCGCAGACTCAACGTGTGTCGCTGAAATCGGTTCCAATCGAATCGAGGCCAGTCAACGCATTGCAGACCATGCTGCAGCTGTGCAGATGTGCCTGGATCAGTTGACCAACCCCGAGTCAGGCTGCCTGCAGAGCGTCGAGGAAGTTTCGGCGATCGGATTCAAAGCTGTCTTCGCAGGCAAACTGAGCGGAATTCATCTCGTCAACAATGACCTGCTCAAAGCCATGGAATCATTGGCGGATGTTGCACCAGCACACAATCCGCCATATGTGAAAGCCATGCGTCAGCTGCAGGCTTCATTCCCCGAGATTCCCTTGGTCGCTGCCCTCGAAACCGCATTCCACGACACGATTCCAGAACCGCTGCGAACGTACGCTGTCCCCTATCACTGGGCCCAGGAATACGAAGTCCGCCGCTGGGGATTCCATGGAGCGAGTCACCGATTCATCGGAACCAAGATGGAGTCTCTCCTCGGTTCCAGCGACGCGAAAGTGATTTCGTGCCATCTTGGCGGAAGCAGTTCTGTCTGTGCCATGCGGGGAGGCAAATCTCAATCAACCTCGATGGGCATGACTCCTCAATCAGGATTGCCACAGAATAACCGTGTCGGAGATTTCGATCCGTTCGCTCTCAGACTCGTCAAACGACTGACAGGCAAGTCGTACGATGAGCTGCTCGACGAACTCTCTTCCGAAGGGGGACTTCTGGGAATCAGTGGAATTTCGAATGATCTGCGAGACATCGAAAAAGCTGCTGAAGGGGGCGACAAGAGAGCCCAACTCGCCATCGACATTTACTGTGCCGACATCAAACGATACGTCGGTCAGTATCTCGCGGTTCTCAATGGTGCCGATGCTCTCGTGTTCACTGGCGGAATTGGTGAGAACAGTGACATCGTCCGCCAACAGGTCTGCAGCAACATGACCTACGCTGGCATCGAACTCGACGAACAGAAGAATCAAAGCGCTCGCGAAGAGGGAATCATTTCTACCGAGCAGAGCAAAGTTCAGATCTGGATTGTGCCGACCAACGAAGAAATCGTTGTCGCCCGGCAAACAGCCCAAGTGGTCAAGGGAGAGTGAAATGTTTCTCGCCAAGATCACAGGCAACGTGACATCAACACACAAAGTGCAGGCCATGGTTGGCCAGAAGCTGTTCATCGTGGAACCGCTTCGAGTCGATGAACAAAACCAGGACAGCCTTAAAAGTACCGGTCGCACGTTTATCGCGGTCGACACCGTTGGCGCCGGAGAAGGAGAAGTCGTTCTGATCGTGCAGGGTTCGAGTGCACGATTCACCGATGACACCAAAACCCTCCCCATCGACTGTGCCATCATTGGGATTGTGGACAACGTCCGAGTCGGATCACACGCGATCTATTCGGAGGGCAGCGACTCGTGAACAGGATGGACTTCAGCGACAGAAAGAAGGTCTTGCGAAAGTGTCAGATCATCGCAGGAGCTCTCATTATGGGCGTTGTCATGTTCGTTCTTGTGGCCATTGTTCTCACTGAATTCGGAAGTTTTGAAGGAGCGGACTTCGGTGGAATCCTCATCGCAGTCGCTGGTGGTTTCGCAATCGCAATCTCCATCGCAGTGATGGCTGGTTCGAAAAAGATTCCGATTGCGGAGAACGCCGATGAGCCAGAACTCCTGAAGGTGTTCATGGCTCGCAACCTCCTGACGAAAGCTCCCCTCGAAGGAGCAGCCCTTTTCAACGTGATTGCATTCATCCTTGAACAAAGCGTCTGGTCACTGGCGATTACTGGCTTTCTCGTTGCAGTCATGATCGCCACGTTTCCGACTCAGACCAAACTCGACAACTTCATCACGGCACATACGACCACGACCGTTTGACTGTCGAGTTTTATCAGCCCCATACCAAGGCAAGACGTACAACAAACAACTCACGCGGTGCGACACAAACCGCGAAAACTGCACACTGACTTTCATTCAAAATCATAATCACATCCTCTGACTGATCCCTGATGCTGAAGCCGTCTTAGGCTTTCCAGCGACAGAGTCAGAGTTTCGATACCAACCAGCGAAGTGAGGAATGACGATGCAAGCCACCGAATCCGCGATTCGTACCGTTGTCGAAGAAGTGCTGGCCGAACTTGGGAAGACTCCAAAACAAGTCAACGGAGCAGCCCCGCACTTCAAACCTGCTGCTGACCCAAGCGGCATTCGTGTTGTCTCAAGTGGCGCCGTCGCTGGACAATCTTCAAGCTCCGTAATGGGGTCTTCACCGAACAGCGGAGACTTGGGGGTCTTTCAATCGGTCGACGCAGCCATCGCTGCGGCTGATGCTGCGTTTCAGCAGTTGTCTAAATCGACGGTTGAAAATCGCAACATTGTCGTGAACATCGTCAAAACGATGTGCGAACAACGGGCCGAAGAATGGGGCCGCAAAGAATTCGAAGAAACGAAAATCGGCCGCCTCGATCACAAAATCGCCAAGCTGAAAATCATCAAACAAGTACCCGGCACTGAATGGCTGAAGCCGAATTGCTTCAGCGGTGATCACGGAATTTCGCTCGAAGAACAAGCCCCGTTTGGTGTCATCGGAGCGATCACTCCCGTGACACACTCGCTCCCGACTCTAGCGGGAAACATCGTCAACATGGTCGCTGCTGGGAACAGCATCATCTTCAACCCGCATCCTTCCGGAGCCAAAATCGCATGCGAGGGCGTGCAGGCTTTCAACAAAGCGATCTTCGAAAAGACCGGAATTCAAAACCTCATCACGATCATTGGGACACCGACGATCGAGTCGGCGAATGAGATCTTCCATCACCGCAAAGTTCGCATGCTTTGCGTCACGGGAGGACCTGCCGTCGGACGAGCAGCACTCGGAGCGAAAAAACGAGCTGTTGTCGCTGGGCCTGGAAACCCTCCAGTCGTGGTCGACGAAACTGCTGACCTCGAAAACGCCGCAAAGTCGATCGTCGCGGGAGCAGCCTTCGACAACAACCTACTCTGCATTGGAGAGAAAGAAGTCTTCGCTGTGCAGTCGATCTTTGATCGCCTGCTGGAAGCCGTCTCCAAGAATGGTGGTTTCCTCCTCAACAGCTCACAGGTGGACGCGTTGACAAAACTGGCATTCTCTCCTCCCAAAGAAGCGGGCGGTCATCCCGTTCTCAACCGTGATTTCATTGGAAAAGATGCAGCCTACCTCGCTCAGCAGATTGGAGTTTCTGTTCCTGCGAACACCGAGATTCTCTTCGGCGAAACGGACACAACAAACCCATTCGTGCCTGAAGAACAGATGATGCCATTCATCCCGTTCGTAAGAGCACGAGACACGATGCATGCGATTGAACTCGCCTACGAGTTCGAGCACGGCTTCGGACACACCGCGATCATTCACTCTCGAAACGTCCATGCCATGACCGTGATGGGACGACTCATGAACACCACGCTGTTCGTGAAAAACGGCCCATCAATGGCGGGTCTCGGATTGGGAGGAGAAGGTTATCTCTCCTTCAGCGTCGCCACACCAACCGGCGAAGGTGTGACCAATCCAGGGACCTTCACACGCACACGACGCTGTGTGATGGTCGATGAACTTCGAGTTGTTTAATTGATCAGAACTGCCTCGCGGACAAACCAACATGTTGCACGCAAAAGTCATCGGGCATGCCACATCCACGGTGAAGCATCCTTCTCTCAACGGCTGGAGAATGTTGCTCGTTCAGCCGTTGAAGTCTGATGGCTCTCGCGACGGAGTTCCCTTTATTGCGATCGACGAACTCGGAAGTCGAGCTGGTCAGGACGTCATTTTGACTTCCGACGGAAAGTACGTTTCCGAATCGATGGGGTCAAAGAACACACCGGTGCGATGGATGGTCATCGCCCAACCCGACAACCAGTCTTAGAGACAGCACCTCGACCTGACTTCGTTCAAAACAGCAGAGACCGCAGAGAACTTAGCGCACTTCGGATTTCGTCTTCACTCTCTCGTACGAACAAGCACAGCCACTTACTTAGTGTAACAGCACAAGCGAGTGCACAGGAAAGAGCAACCTGCTCTAGAATCGACACGATGAACCTTTCCGCTGAAGCAATCGACCGCATCGTCGCTAATGTGCTGAATCAATTCAGCACACCGAAGGCGGCGCAGATTGCCAGCACGAAACCCACCGGGATTTCATCTGCCGAATCAAGACCGAACGCGCCCCCAGCAGAGCCTGTTGCACCAGAATCAGAGCCTTCACGCAGTGAAGTGCAAATCAGTGACTCTGTCATCACTGCGGAAACCCTTCACCGGATTCCAGATGGTTCACAAGTCATTGTAAAACCCCGTGCCATCATCACACCCGCAGCTGACGATATTGTTCGTCAGGCGAAGCTGATGATTGAACGTCGACTCGAATCACAAACTGCCGCATCCACTCAATCAAGCTCCGGCAAGGCTCCATCCGCCTCAAACTCAACATCAACGCTCGGAGCAGCCATCGTTCGCCACAGCTCGGCGCTCGACAGTGCCCTGGAAGAGTTGAAGCTGAAGTCACGCGAGTTGGTGAGTTGTCCAGACGATGCCGCGAAACAAGCCATCAGCGAGATCAGTCGCAATGGTGTCAACACGATGCTTATCTTCGCGGAGCAACAGCATCGAGCAGCATGCCTCGCGAATCGTAATGAACGAGTGAAGGCGGTCGTCGTTCGCGATGCAAGCGACGTTCAGCAAATCCGAAAACAACTTCGAGCAAACGTCTGGTGCCTCGATCCCACGGATCGCAGCTACTACGAATTGAAAAACGTCCTCAAGATGATCACCGAATCCGGGAGGTCCCCTTCATGATCATCGGCGAAGTCATCGGAAGTGTCACGCTCTCTCGCTGCCATCCCTCCATTCAGGGAGGAAGCTGGAGAGTTGTCGTTCCGCTCGATCTACCCGCATTGCAGGGAAGTGAGTCAGGCCGAGGCGAACCGTTCGTCGTGTTCGACGAAATCGGCTCAGGCAACGGTTCCCTGATTGCGGTGAGCGAAGGAGCAGAAGCAGCGGCTCCATTTCATCCAAATCCGAAACCACTTGATGCTTACTGCACAGCGCTGCTCGATGTCGTCGATATCAGAGAAGGCACCGACTTCTCGTAAGACATAGACCACTCAAGACACTGCATCAGGAACTGTCCTTGATGCCCGGAATTTTCAACCCGAATTGAGACAAGAACGATGTACCACCCACTCTTCAACAATCCGGAAATCAAAAATCAGATCTGCGAAATCGGTCGTCGTGTCTACGACAAAGGCTTCGCCGCAGCCAACGACGGAAATATCTCTCACCGAGTCGGAGAGAATGAAGTGCTTTGCAGCCCAACGATGATCTGCAAAGGCTTCATGAAGCCGGAAGACATCTGCATGGTCGATCTGGAAGGAAAGCAACTCGCTGGAACCAAAAAACGGACTAGCGAAATCCTGCTGCACCTGGCAATCATGAAGCATCGCCCAGACGTCAAAGCTGTCGTGCACTGCCATCCACCGCACGCAACTGCATTCGCAGTCGCCCGGGAAGCGATTCCACAGTGCGTTTTGCCAGAAATCGAAGTCTTTATGGGAGAAGTCCCACTGGCCCCTTACGAAACTCCCGGGGGACAGGAATTCGCAGACACCGTTGTTCCATTCCTCAAAGCGACCAACACAATCATCTTGACGAATCACGGAACTGTCAGCTTCGGAAAGACTCTCGAAGAAGCTTACTGGAAGACTGAGATTCTGGACGCTTACTGTCGAATTCTAATCCTCGCGAAACAGATCGGTGGAATCACCTATCTTAACGAGCAGAAGTCACGCGAGCTGCTGGATCTCAAGCAACGGCTCGGATTCGACGATCCGCGATTCCACATGGAAGATTGCGACCTGTGTGGCAACACTGCCTTTCAGGAAGGGTATCGCGAGAACAACGTCCCTGCTCCGCACACCAAAGCCTTCGATCCACCTCCGTCATATCCTGGCTACATGAAAGTTCCATCTTCATCACCAGCTGAAGCAGCGGGCGGAAATATGGACGCACTCGTGAAAGCCATCACTGACGAAGTGATCGCAGCCCTGAAGTCATCGTAGACACCTTTTCGAAGCACGTAAGACTTCTCGTGTCATTGCCTTCGGACGCTCAGAACAAAGTGAGTTTGTTCTGAGCGTTTTTGTTTTGTGATGCTGCACGAACAATGTCGCGTGCCGCGACATTGCAATGAAAGCGGACCGAATTCCGTCAACCCGCCTGTTCTTCAGACTGATTCAGAGCACCCTGAACAATTCTCAAGTTCGGAGTTGTGGTGTCTGAAGCGGCTTCTTCTCCGATCAGACGCTCGCTGTAACGTGGCCACGGAACCGGGTTGTAGAGCTGGATCTTGCTGATCTTCCGTTCCGTCGCTTCGAGAACCTGAATCTGAATCTGGTTCCAATCGAAATACTCGCCTTCCTTAGGAATGCGTTCGAGAGTCGAGAAAACAAATCCGCCGAGCGTGTCGTAGCTGTTGCTGTCGGGAAGTTCGATCTCGAGCAGATCGTTCATCTCATCGATACGAAGTCTCGCGTCGACTGCCACGGTGTGTTGATCAATCCACTCCACACCTTCTTCTTCGTCCTCGTCGAACTCGTCAGCGATATCCCCCACGATCTCTTCGAGAATGTCTTCAAGCGTGACCAGCCCAGTCACTCCGCCGTATTCGTCCAAAACGATGGCAAGGTGTAACCGCTTCTGCTTCATTTGGTTCAAAAGCGCTTCGATGGTGCTGGTCTCTGGAACGTAAAAAGCCTCCCGAACAATGTCTCCGAGAGTGACGTTCGAGTGATCTTTTCCGAGTTGCTCGAGCAGATCTCGGGCGTAGAGAATTCCAGCGATCTGATCCGCTGAACCATTTACGACGGGAATTCGCGAATGCCCTGCATCCAGCAGTTCCAGGCGTGCTTCCTCAAGAGTTTTGTCGAGCTGAATGGAGATAATGTCCGTCCGCGGTGTCATCACGGCACGAATATCTTCTTGCCGCAATTCCATCATTCGATGGAGCATTTTCCCAGCTTTGGATTCCAGAACTCCCTCGCGTTCACCTTCATCGACGACGCTCTGAATTTCTTCGGTGAAGGTTTCGACCGATTCCGGAGTCGGTTCTTTCAGTCCGAACAACCGATGAAAGAACTTGTCGACCGCGTTCGAAAAAATGGTAATGGGTGAGCAGACTCGCATCGTCAGATCGATGACCGGCCACGTATAAAACAGCAGATGTTCTGCCAGCACATGCGACAGCGTCCACGGAATGAGACCGATGAATATCCAACAAAGTGCCGTCGCGACCAACAGGTCTCCCACCAGTTGAAAGCCGCTTAATGCTTCGATCTGCGAATACCTGGCATAGCCTGCCAACAGGATGGCCAGAGTGAGCATTGAAGTCCGGACGAACTCAGTCGCCTGCAGCGCCTGCTCATCGTCTTTGAGAATGACTCCGAACCGGGCCTCGTTATTTTTCTGCCTGCAGACGAATGCCAATCGGCTTCGAAAGAAGTTTCGCAAGCTGTCGCTGACGGTCGCATAGAAAGCGCTCAGCAGAAAACAGCAAACGGCAAGAGTGAAAATGTTCACGACGGGTATTCTGGTAAAAGGGCTGAATCGATCTGAAAGGTCTTCGATGAAGTGCCCTCAAAACCAGCGAACGAATTGTGCTTAAAACGATTCATTTTTTCACTGAGTTTGGAAGGTTCATCTCCAACGCAAAACGTACTTCCGTTTTCACTCGCTGGGATTGTTCGAAACGTTCTTACATCATTTTACGTGGCGTAGTTCGGAATCAGATTCCAGTTCTTCAGGACCGCTGTTTCTCGGCCCCGCATCTGCTGTTTTTCTTCATCTGTGCTGTCTTCGTATCCACACAGATGGAGTGTTCCGTGAATGAGATACAATCTAAGTTCGTGTTTCGGATCCCATCCAAATTCGGCTGCTTCACGATGAGCTGTGTCGGTACTCACCACCAACTCTCCATCGAGTTGTTGTGACTCTGAGCTAGTTTCTTCGAATTCTGAATCGTCATATCGAAAACTGATCACATCGGTCGGATAGTCATGTTGCAGATGGTCGCGGTTCACTTGATGAATCGTGGGATCATCCACCAGCGCAACAACAATTTCTGCTCGAGGAATCTGCTCTGCTTTCAGAACAGCCTCGATCGTCTCACAAACAAAAGCTTCATCGACTTCAATTTGCCGCTGGTTGTTTGACAGATGAATCGTGTACTTCACTCTTTTTTTTCCCGTCCTGCGCATCGGGGTAACGTATTCGACCGTGATAAATTCCAATCAAAGACTTTGTCACAGAATCTTGAATTGTGCGAATATCAGACATCTTCAGATCACATTCGTCGAACTGCCCATCGAGAAGTCGACGCATCACGATATCGTTCACGAGAGTTTCAATCCGCTTCGGAGTCGGTTCCGTAAGAGACCGACAGGCACTCTCGCAGGCATCAGCGATCATCATCACGCCCGTTTCGCGAGTCTGCGGCTTTGGGCCGGGATACCGAAACGACGACTCTTCCGCGTCGGTTTTGTGATCCGGTTTGCATTCCGCCAGCTTGGCGGCCTCTCGGTAGAAATACTCGACGAGAGTCGTGCCGTGGTGTTGTTCGATGAAGTCGATGATCGGTTGCGGCAGGCCATACTGCTCAGCCAGTTCCACACCGTCTTTCACATGCCCGATGATGATCAGCGTACTCATCGCCGGATTGAGCTGCTGGTGCCGACTGCTCGACGCATCCTGAAGATTCTCGATGAAATACTGTGGTTTGAGCATTTTCCCAATGTCGTGGAAATAGGCTCCGACACGCGCTAAGAGTCCGTTTCCGCCGATACGCTCAGCAGCCGTTTCGGCAATGCTGGAAACCGCAATGGAGTGGTTGTATGTCCCCGGTGCCAGTCGCACCAGATCTTGGAGCAGTGGGTGCGAGGGATCACTCAACTCGAGAAGCGTCATGTCCGTGACAACGCCGAAGGCACTCTCGATAAACGGCAAACTTCCCGCGACCAGGAAGCCTGCGACGAGGCAAAGAGCCGCCCCTTTGGCATTCATCACGAGCAGTTGAGTGTCCTGCATCACTTCTGTGACTGACTGCGTTTCGATAATGGCAATGCCACAGCCGACAGTGAAGAAGGTGATCGCAGAAATGAAACTGGTCTTAATCAACGTCGCACGAGTCGAGACTCTCTTTAAGGGAATAATCGCAGACGTCGCCGTCGCCATGAGAACCAGGAAGTGATTGAACTGCCCCGTCGTAGCCATCGTCAACAGCAACGAAAGTGAAAATGCAGTCATCGTTGCCAGCACTTGATTGAATGCCACGGACAACAGCAAAACCGTTGTGAGAAGAGGCACAATCTCAGCACGAAGCGGATCAAGTGAGACAATTCTGCCGATGAATGCCGTCGCGATAATCGCAACCCAGAATGTGATTAAGTAGTTGAGGTTGTTCGCAATTCGGGGTTCGTTTTTAGCGATGTAAAAACCATTCAGGATGGTCAGCACAGCGACCATGACGAACGCCACAAGCATCCGACTGAATCGTGCCCCCTCGTGAATCGTGGACTCAGCCGCGTTGTACTCATCGAGCAGCAAGCTGAGATGAGACTGGTCGAGAAACTGTTGCGGTTCGACCAGCAAGTCCCCCTTCAGGTAGCGTTCCATTCGCGGATCGACTTGCTCGCGCGCAGCTGCGATTTCCGCAGCTGTCGCAGATTGATCGAAGATCAACGTCGGCGTTGCACGCTCGATGAGCCAGTGGATGATCGGCCGACGAATATCGGGCGAGAGGGCTTCGAAGGTGTCCCATGAGTAGCCAAGCTGCCCGGCTTCGTTGAGCTGATCCTGCAAACGAACACGCGGCAACAACACTATTCGACCGGTTTCGAGTCCGTCGCCGTTGTTGACAATAAGCAGCCGGCGATCGGGCGTCAGATTTCGATTCTGACGTTGAGCGAAATCGCTTCCGATAATTCCTGTTTCCAGAATCGGTTGAATGAACTCACGAAACTCTTCGACCATCGCCTCGATTCGCTGCTCGGCCCGAGTCATATCGGGGCCGACGATTGCTGATCGAAGCACGGCGAACCGTTCAGCCGGGGAACCAGCATGAAACCAGTCTCCGACGATCTTCCCACCCAGTTCACTCGACGACTGTTGAGTCAGACCAAAGTTCTGGCGAGTCGTCAGCGGAACAAGTTCGAGGTTCTGAGCAGCAGCAATTTCTCCAAGTGCTGCCCGCAACTCTTCAGGTAGCGAAACGAGAGGAGTTGAATTCAGTCGAAAGATCCACGGAACCGATTCCGCAGCACGTTCCCGCGCGATCTGCGTCTGCTCGACATCGATGCGTTCGAATTCAATCTTCGCAGCGACGCCATGCTCGATGTAATCCCCGCGACGATATTGGAACGGGGACTTCCAGCTTTGCAGCGCAACGACAAGCAGCACGATCGCCACAAACGAGACACCGATGCGAATCTGCAGTCGACGATCGCGCAGTGATTTTAGAAACCGTTTGATGGCTGTGTCAGGACGGCGGATTCCCGCTGATTTCGAAACCCGGCTCCGTTTATGTCCGAATCTAAACATGGTTGTCAGGACTTCTCCATCGACGCAGCAGCAACTTCTGTCGCTGCGTAACGATTTCGCGTGGGACGAGTTCCTTGATCGTCATACGCCTTGACGATCTCACGTACCAAACGATGGCGAACGATATCCTCTCCTGTCAGTTCGACGACTTGAACTCCCTTGATTTTCCCGAGACGCCGAATCGCATCATTAAATCCAGATGTGACGTTATCTGGCAAGTCTGTTTGTGTTGCATCCCCCGTCACGACAATCGTCGAGCCCTCACCCATACGAGTCAGGAACATCTTCATCTGCGTGATCGTCGTGTTTTGTGCTTCATCGAGAATGATGAACGTGTCGTTCAAAGTTCGTCCACGCATGAAAGCCAGCGGGACGATTTCGACCACATCATTTTCCATATAGAGCCGAACTTGCTCGAAGTTCAGCATATCGTTCATCGAATCCAAGAGCGGCCTAAGGAATGGATTGACCTTCGCGAGCATGTCCCCGGGCAGAAATCCGAGCTTCTCTCCTGCTTCGACTGCTGGACGAACGAGAACAATTCTTCGGACCTTCTCCGACCGCAGTGCATTGACTGCCATCGCCACTGCGAGATAAGTCTTTCCGCAACCAGCAGGGCCTTTGCAGAATACCAGGTCGTGATTCCGAATAGCTTCTACGTATTTTGCCTGGCCAGCCGTACGAGGCTGAATTCGCTTAGCCTTCTCAAAGAGGTCGATCACCTGCTCTGATGAAGGTTGATCTTCTGTGCGATTGGAAACCAACCGATCGACGACCGCATCGTGAGCGATTCCGTCGCGTTTGATGATCTCGCGCAGTTGCTCGAAAGCCTTGATCGTTGACTCAACAGCGTCGCTTTCCCCTTCGACGACGATCGAATCCCCGCGGAGCACGATCGCTGTTCCGTAAGCGTCGCGCAGGCGCCGAACGTGGCTATCGCTTGGTCCGAAGAGCAAGCGTGCTTCGTCTGGGTATAGCAGAGAAATTGTGGAGGATGTTGTTGTCATTCACCAAAGCCAACAGAATTGTGTCTGAACTGCAGATGGGTGCCCGGGTCGTCAGAATCACCGGTTCGTTCTGAAAGAAACGGCTCGTGCCATTACGTTAGAGCACGTGGTTAGCAACATGCTGAGCGTCTGCGCGGATCGACCCTGGGTTAAGAAAATCGCCATACAGCGGTCTGTGGAGACGGCAAAACCTCTGACAGAGCGATCGGCGGGCTCTTGCTTCAAATTTGACCCCGGACTATTCCGCCGATTGAATCCAGGCCAACGAGGCGATCGAATTGACGTGATCTTGCTCCACTGATGAATCAATGAGCTGGCTCATTCCGAAGAGCCTGCCCATCAGGTATTTGAATGGCAGAATCAACTCTCAGCAGATTGGTGCTGAAGGTGTTTGAGTGTGATAATCCTCACTCATTCCCTTGCCATCGATTCATAGATTTTATCCCGTAGTTTTGTCGTTGGAAAGCACTTCAGCCACCTTTTTCCGAATTCGATAAGTCACTACAAGAACAAGGGTTTTGTCGTTGACAGACTGACAAAACACGATCTCGTCGGGAAGAAACGTCCCTGTTTTGAGCGGTTCCGACGTCAGAAGGTTCGCGAGTTTCGCTGGAAATTGATTCGCGTCGGGGTGGCTTCGATCAAAAAGGCCGACGGGAAATTATTCTCAAATGAATTGAGATCGATTGGAAGCGATATTTTCACCGAAGGTGGATCAACTCGAGAAACAGACCTGTTCGTTAGAGCATTTTTTGATTTGGTGTACACAATTTCGCACGAGCAAGCACAGCCTTTTAACTTGTGAAACAGCGCAAGAGAGTCCACAGGAAAGAGGAACTTGCTCTAATCGTCCGGCCAGAGTGGACGCCCGCGACCATCGAGAATCAGCCCGACCGTTCCCCCCTTTACGGTTCTCGAGACACTCTTGCCTTTCCCAGCACCAACGTCGAGCCCTCGTCCCGGAGTGATTGTGACGTCCGCAGTCTCTCCCCCTTCCAGCGGAAAAATGACCTGTTCTCCGAAGTAGATCTCGCCTTCTTCCGAGAGAGTCGAACCGGAAATGCGATAACTCATCGCAACCCGTCCCAGCTTCGTCACTCCCTTGGGTGCGATGACCGTTCCCAATGAAATCAAACAATCCTTCTCGAAGACTTCCAAGGCTGCTTCCGGATGCACAGCTGCGAGAACACCGAGATGCGGCATCATGAAAATGCTGTCTTTGGCCAGTTCCGTGAACCCTTCGGGCTCGAACGCATCGATCATCATCTGAGCTGTCTGCAACATTTCCGGGGCATGCGAGAGAACTCCGCCCGAGGCAACGAGGAGATCGAGCTTCATGTTGTCGACAATTGAACGACCTCCCCCTTCCTGAACGAACGTGTCTCCAACCGTTCGCTGCTGCTGAACTCCCTTCAACGTCGTGGCAAACTCTTTGTGCTGTTGATACGCCAATCGAAGAGCCTCGCGCGCGACTGCTTGTTCGAAGACAAGAGCTTCTGCCGTTTGCGGAATCGTCGTCGGGCGAATCATTTTATTCTTCACGCGGTTGCGAAGCTCGCGCTCGTCCATCGTTTGGTCAGCCCATCTCAAGACATTCTCCATGCCCGCTTCCGAGCAAACATTGGAGATGGAATAACTCATCCCCAGATTCGCACTCACGGTCCGGTTGAATGTTGGAGAACCGTCCGCCCCTTCGAAAACGCTAAAGACATCCGTCGTCGCTCCGCCAATATCGACGCCGACGCAGTTGATCTGCCGTGCGCGGGCGATCTGTTGCAGAATATCGCCGACAGCCCCGGGAGTTGGCATGATGGGCGTGTCCGTCAGCTTCATGAGCCGATCGTAACCCGGCGCGTGTGCCATCACATGTTCGAGAAACAGGTCGTGAATGCAGTCTCTCGCTGGGGCGAGATTCTCGAATTCCAATTCGGGCCGCACATTGTCGACGACAGACAGCGTCACCGACTCGTCAAATGTCTCGGAAACTTCAGAGGCTGCTTCCTTATTGCCTGCGAAGATCACGGGCATCCGGTAATTGCTTCCGAATCGCGGTTTCGGTTTGGCTGGAGCAATCAGTTCAGCAATCTGCACGACGTGCTTCTTCGTCCCTCCGTCGGTGCCGCCAGCCATGACGACCATGTCGGGTCGCAAGTCACGAATGCGTTTGATTTGATCGTGCGGTCTTCGTCGATCGTTGGAAGCAATCAAGTCTAAGACGATCGCCCCTGCCCCCAATGCCGCTCGCTCTGCGCTGGCCGCCGACATCTCACGTACGACACCAGTCACGAGAACCTGAAGCCCTCCGCCGGCACTTGACGTGGAAATGTAAATGTCGCAGCCGTCATTCCCCTGAGCCGGTCGAATCAGATTTCCGTCATCATCAAGTAGACGACGTCCCGAGAGCTCCGCCACTTCGGCAGCTGCATTGCGAACTCCAACGGTCACGTCCGCGACTGGTTCTTCAACGGTGGTCGGCGCCTCGCCTCGGAATGTTTGTCGATAATGACCGTCGACCTTCTCAATCAAAATTGCCTTCGTCGTCGTGCTTCCGCAATCTGTGGCAAGAATGACATTGATTTTCGATGGGTCGAGATCAGGCATAACAACTCGTCAATCGCAGGCACTGAAGGAATTTCAATGTTCGGATCGTAACTCGAAACCGCCCCGAACGGAATTGCAGGGTCGCGAACTGCATTGCGTTCGAATTGAGTTTTGCTCGACACACGTTCAGAAGAGAAGATTGATTGATTGTCAGTTTTCCCCACCGCGCACAAAACAACCCGCCCTGAGAGAACTCAGAGACGGGTTGTGAAGATTCAAGCAGTTTCGATTCTATTGTCCGGCACCAGCGGGTGTGCTTCCGGAAACTTGGCGAATCTGCTGTCCTGGACGTGGACCAGTTGTGGTTCGAGTCAGGAAGTTGTCGACGCGTGCGTCGTTCTTGATTTTGTCGAAGACCTTCGCGACGGCGATTTGTGTCTTCTCTTCTTTAAGCTGTTTGAACAGGTCATTCCAGACTTCACGGATATCGGTGACGACTGGCTCAGTCTGACCTTCGCACTTCAAGATCACGTAGCGGCTTTGTGCTACTTGAATCACACCTGAGATTTCTCCAGGCTGCAATTTGAAGGCAGCATCTTCAACCACTTTTTCGACTCCATGTTTCCGAATTGGAGGAATCGAACCGCCAAGCGGACGGCTGTTGGGGTCTGAAGAAAACTCCATCGCCAGACGATCGAAGTCATTCGGGGCTGCTTTACACTTCTCCCAAATCTGATTTGCCTGACGAATACTTCCGTCGACGACAATCATTCGGGCTTTCACGCGAGGACCGTAATCGCGTTCGAATCCGTCCTGCATATCCTGCTCGGTGACGTCCACATCTTGACCAGCAAGTTTCTTGAGAGCGATCATCGGCCAGATCACGTCGTCGTGATACTGTTCCTTCGTCAAACCACGCTCTGCCTGCAGCATCTGGTACCAGGTATCGAGCGGAAGATTGAACTTCTTCGCATTCGCTGCGACTTCTTCCTGCACTTCTGCGGCGGTGACGGATACGCCAGCGGCCTGACAGGCTTGTTGAATGACAAGTCGGTTGATCAGGGTATCGAGCACATCTTCGCCGTGGCGAGACACACACTCCTGAGCGACCACATCGTAGGTGATTGCCTGGTTGTTGACTTTCGCCAGAACTCGCGTTGAGTTCTGCTGCAACTGCACCTGACCAGTCGCATCATTTGTTGTCTGCGATGCAGCCGGGCTCGGCTGAATGAACTGAAAACCAACCGCTGCGACGACGACCAGAACGACCGTTCCAATCACATAGGTCAGCCAATGTTGTTTTTTTGTCCGACTCGACTGCGTCGGCACCGCTGAATTCTCCGGGGAGTGATTCCGTTCACTCATTGCAAATACTCCGTCCGTGAAAGTGTTTCGTTAGGGAGTTGCGATAACATCACAAGTTTTCAGGTACTGAATTCGACGATTTACCGAAAATTTCGAATTTGGGTCAAGATGATTCTCCGATTTGCCGACACCCAATCCTCGTCGCTGTAAGATTTACAATCTGCACAAGTTTTCTAGTTCAAGCGTGAGGATCCGGCTGGATTTCGACATTCGCTTCTCAGGTGAGTTTTGGCTGGACCATCTATGCGTGAAACTCAATCGAATGAAACTTGCCGCAGCCGGTCCGCTTTCAATTCCAGCTATTCCCGATAGCATGAGAATTCTTGCGGCGGCGCTCAGAGAAAACGCCCTCAACACAATACAGTTCCGGGACATTTGAAGATGTACAACAAACAAGAATTGATGGATTTGTTCCGAGAGCGAGCACTGAAGTTCGGCGATTTCACGCTAGCCTCTGGGAAAAAGGCCAAGTACTACCTCGACGGTAAGCAGGTGACTCTTCACGCGCGGGGCCTCAGCCTCGTCAGCCAAGGTTTTCTCGATCTTCTCGATCCGAGCATTGATGCCGTCGGTGGAATGTCGATCGGAGCCGACCCGATTGTCGCGGGCATTCTCTCAGCGGCGGCGAGCAAACAGTCCGACCTGCTTGGCTTTCTCGTTCGAAAAGAATCCAAAGGTCACGGAACCAACAAATTCGTCGAAGGTCCCGTACAACCCGGAATGAAAGTCGCCATCGTTGAAGATGTCGTCACAACAGGGGGCAGTTCGCTCTTGGCCATCGAACGGGTTCAGGAGTTTGGCTGCGAAGTCAAACAAGTCCTCTCCATCATCGATCGCATGGAAGGGGGAGCCAACCGCTTTCGCGAACTCGGCTTCGACTTCCAATCGCTGCTGACCATCGAAGACTTCGGAATCACACCACCTGAGCCATCGTAGTTCTTCGGTCGGCTCACAAATTCGGGACACATCTCAGCTGCAACATCTGACTGAATTCCCTGAGTGACAGTTCAGCCTGTACTCGCTTGAAGAGTCTGCTTCAGCTTTTCGCTGTGCTCACTTGTGCGAGGATGAGCGTTTTCACTCCAATCAACGCTCTCGTCACCTTTCAATCTACATCGACAGCGCTTCGCATCTCCATTCGAACCAACAAGGACATCGGAATGCCAAACTCCATTTCCTTTTCACCTCAAGCTGCCGGATTTCTCATCGAAAAACAGTATTCGATGCTCACGGAACATCTGCACGCAGCACGAGACGAAGCCTTTGCCGACGTTGCATTGAGAACTTCGGGAGAAGAAATCCCGGAAGCCAAACAGCCTCTCGATAGCGGATTCATTGACCTTCCCGAAAGACTGCTCAAGGGAGAAGACGGTCTTCTGGAGAGCATCGAATCTTCAGCGAAAACGCTTCGCGATCAAATCGATCGCATGGTCGTACTCGGAATTGGCGGGTCGTACATGGGGCTTCGGGCACTCTTCGAAGCGCTCTGCGATCCCTACCACAACGAACTTTCACGCGAAGCGAGGGGAGGAAATCCCCGCCTGTATTTCGAGGGAAACAACCTCGACAACGACTCGATGAGTTCTCTGCTGAATCTCCTGAAGACTCAATGCGTCGATCCAAAAGAGCTGGCAGAGCGATGGGGAATCGTAGTCATCAGCAAGTCGGGCGGAACCCTCGAAACGGCCGCAGCGTTCCGCATTTTCCGGGAAGCCCTCGAAGAGTATTACGGCCCTGACTCTCCGGAAGCGACGGAACTCGTCGTCCCAGTCACCGGAGAAACAGGTAAGCTTCGCGACCTTTCCAACAAACGCGGCTATCAGCAGACATTCCCGATCCCTGACGGCGTCGGTGGAAGATTCTCCGTCTTCACAGCTGTCGGACTCTTCCCGGCGGCGGTCCTCGGCATCGACGTTCGCGCACTCCTGCAAGGAGCAGCCGACATGACCGAGCGGTGTCGAACGAAGCCCGCAGGAGAGAATCCTGTTCTCGATTACGTCGCCACCTGCCATCTTCTCGAACGTGATCACGGAATGGATATCCGAGTTCTCTCGACATGGGGGAATCGACTCGAATCGACCGGACTCTGGTACGACCAGCTTCTCGCTGAAAGCCTCGGAAAACACGAACGAGGCGCGACTCCACTGACCGTCGTCAACACTCGCGACTTGCACAGTCGGGGCCAACAACACCAGGAAGGCAAACGAGACCGAGTCATCAACAACATCATCCCGGGTGTCCCTGCCTCGTCTCCGATCTCGCTGCCAAAATCCTCCGACGATCTCGATCAGGACCTGCTCAATCGAATCGCAGGCAAGACAATTCCGGAACTTCTTGATGCGGCCATCGAGGGAACGAATCAGGCTTACGCAGAAGATCAACGCCCGACGACCGATCTGAAGCTCTCCAAGATTGACGCCTACGCAATGGGACAACTGCTGCAGTTGTTCATGCTGGCAACAACGATCGAAGGCCGTTTGATCGGGATCAACCCTTACGGCCAGCCGGGAGTTGAAGCTTACAAGAACAACATGGGCCGCATTCTTTACGGTTCATAACCCGGCCAGCAGTTGAATGCGGCGGATCTTCAATCACAGTTGATGAGACCCGCCGCAGATCGACACCGCCTTGCTGAATTCCCTTCGTCGACTCTCCTGATCTCGAATCTGAACTGAAAATGGCCGGCAAAAAATCCAGCAAATTGACTCCCATGATGCAGCGCTACATGGAAGTCAAATCAGAGACCCCAGGCACGATTCTCTTGTTTCGCATGGGGGATTTTTACGAGCTGTTTCACGACGACGCAGAGATCGCCGCGAAAATTCTGGGACTGACGCTCACCAGCCGCGACAAGTCTTCGTCGAATCCGATTCCCATGGCGGGGTTTCCGTACCATTCTCTCGAAGGTTATCTGCATAAACTCATTTCTGCCGGGCACAAAGTTTCCATCTGCGATCAGGTCGAAGACCCTAAAGCTGCCAAAGGACTCGTCCGTCGAGAAGTGACCCAAATCGTCACTCCGGGCACACTCACTGACGATGCGTTACTCGACCCGAAGGAAAGCAACTACCTCGCATCGATTTGTCCGACAAATGACTCGATTGGCCTCGCATGGCTGGAGTTGTCCACCGGACGGTTCTACTGCATGGAGGTCTCTCGCGAAAACGGAGAGCTTCCGCCACAGCTGGGAAGCTCTTCAGCTCTGATCGACGAAGTCGCTCGCATCCATCCGGCTGAGTGCCTCATTCCGGAGAACTGCAAGAGTGACGACATCCACAAGCAGCTGATCGAGTATGGCCAAACGGTTTTGACCGAACGACCAACCTGGTCATTCGCTGCGAACCAGTGTCGCGAGATTCTTCTCAAACACTTCGGGACAGCTACCCTCGAAGGTTTCGACCTCACTGAAGAAGACTCGGCCGGAATCACCGCTGCTGGTGCCTTGCTGGAGTACGTTCAGGAAACTCAGAAGTCGTCGCTCGGCCATCTCTCTCGACTGGAACCGTATCGCCGGGGAACAAGCCTTCTCATCGACGAAACAACTCGTCGCTCGCTTGAACTGACCCGAACACAGAGAGAAGGAAAACGGACCGGTTCGCTCATTAGTGTTCTCGACCAGACAAAAACCCCGATGGGTGCGAGGCTGCTCCTCGACTGGCTCTCAAACCCGTTGACCGACAAGCAGGCGATCGAACGACGACTCGACGCTGTCCACGAACTGACACAAGATTCAAAACTCTGCCGAGACATTCGAGAAAAGCTGAGCGACAGCTACGACCTCCAACGACTCGCTGCCCGCGTTGCCACGCGTCGAGCATCGCCACGCGATCTCGGTGCGCTGGGGAAAACTCTCACACTGCTCCCAGCTGTCAAAGCTCGACTCGCGGGCCGATCGTCCGATCTGTTGCAGACACTCGAACAACGGATCGAATTGTGCGAAGACATTCGGGCTGACATCGAATCCAACCTCGCAGACGAACTTCCGATCTCAACGACCGAAGGCGGAATCATCCGCGAAGGATACGACTCCAAGCTGGACGAACTTCGCGATCTTGCTCGCGGAGGAAAGACCTGGATTGCCAAGTATCAAGCCGAGGAAATCGAACGAACTGGAATCCCGTCGCTCAAAGTAGGATTCAACAAGGTCTTCGGTTATTACCTCGAAGTCACAGCTGCGCATCTGAGCAAAGTTCCTGAAGACTACATCCGCAAACAAACTCTCAAAAACCAGGAACGGTACATCACGCCGCAGCTGAAGGAATACGAAGAGAAAGTTCTGAGAGCAGAAGATCAATCGAAAGCACTCGAAGCGGAGCTGTTCCAAAGCCTGCGCGATCGTGTTGCGGACGAATGCCAGCGACTGCAACGAACCGCAGAGACACTCGCGGAAATCGATGTGCTGTCGAATCTCGCGACAGTCGCTGTCCAATCGAATTATCAGCGACCGGAGATCACGACCGAACCGGTTCTGGAAGTCGTCGACGGTCGGCATCCTGTTCTTGATCAGATGCAGCCATCGGGAGAGTTCGTCCCGAACGACGTGATGCTCGGCCTCAGTGAAGCAGGCAAGGATCAGCCATCCAAAGACGGTGACAACGAACAATCGTCCCCGGATCGACGCGATCTCATCGCTCTAATCACCGGCCCCAACATGGCGGGAAAGAGCACCTACATTCGGCAGGCAGCTTTGTTGACGATCATGGCTCAGATGGGATCGTTCGTTCCTGCAAAGTCCGCGAGAATCGGGATTGCTGATCGCATCTTCGCTCGCGTCGGAGCCAGCGATGAGTTAGGCAAAGGGCAATCGACCTTCATGGTTGAGATGACCGAGACTGCCCGCATCCTGAACACAGCGACTTCCAAGAGCCTGGTAATCCTCGACGAAATCGGCCGTGGAACCAGCACCTACGACGGAATCTCACTCGCCTGGGCGATCACTGAATTTCTTCATGATCACATCGAATGCCGAACGCTTTTCGCGACTCACTATCACGAGCTGACAGAACTCTCGAAAACATTACGGCAAGTCTGTAACTGGAACGTGGCTGTGCACGAGCAGGATGGCGACGTTGTCTTCCTGCACAAAATTGTTCCCGGCGCAGCTGATCGAAGCTACGGAATTCATGTCGCTCGACTGGCTGGCATTCCGCGAGAAGTCATCCAGCGGTCGGCAGTGATTTTGCAGACGCTTGAAGAAGATCATCAGGACGATCACGGGCAGGTCACCATCCCCGCTCGCGAGACCAAAGGGGCTCGTCAACTCACGCTCTTCGAACCGGAACCTCACCCGGTCCTCAGTGAGCTACAAGGTCTCAAGCTCGATGAAATGACTCCGCTGGCCGCTCTTCAGGAGCTGCATCGCATTCAAGGGAAACTGAAGTAGAAGAGCTTCGCGGCTTTCTGAACTGGTGTCCGAATCAATCGGAAGAAGCGATTCACTCACACAAAAAAAGAGGCCACCGTGCATTACGGTGACCTCTTTCTTGATCAGTCCTGACGAACGATTTCCCGCTCGTCAATTTTCATCGATTATATCTCGGTGAAAACGTCTTAGTGATCGTAGTTGACCACGAGTGTGTCACCACGAGCGGTGACTTTCACTGCGTATTTTCCGTAGCTGAAGATCATGCGATCTCCGCCTTTGCGGCAGATGACGTCTTCACACGCACATGGTGGAACGCAGATCTGAACGAAAACGCACTTCGGTTCGCAACATGGTTTGCAAGGATCGTAACATGGGTTTGGAACCGAAACGATCTTTGGAACCGCACATGGAGCGATCTTGCGAGCCTGAATCACTTTCACGCAGTTGTACAATTCGATCCCTGGGTTGTCGCAGGAATCGCAGATCACTGTGCCTGGAACAACAGTTCCGGCTGGAACAGGCTGAATCGACGCAGTTTCTCCTGCCGGAGTTGGGGCGTAATCGGCCGAGTAGGCCATCGCCAAAGTTTCCTGGGGAACCAAAATTGGCTCACGACCGTCAGCGATCGTGGTAGCTCCCAGCAGGACAGCAACAATCAGTACATTCTTCACTTCAATTCCCTCCTCGTTATCGCAGTTGGCCGAGAAACGTTTCTCAGTACCCCAACTGTAGAATTTGCCATCCTGGCGAAAATACCGGAGTTGTCTCGACTCCGAAAAAAGATGACACATCTTTCAGTTTAGAGATACTGCGCAGACAATGACGGTGTCAACGGTTCGGTAAGGATTGCCAGTTGCAAGAGCAACAGATCATCACGCGTTGATTTGATCAGGAATTTTTGCGGAAAATCGCTTCGCGCCCACGAGCTGTTTCGTCGACTTTTCCGTCCTGAAAAACGGTCTGACCATTCACCCAGGTCCGGACCGGCCAGCCGGTCAATTCGACGCCGTGCCACGGGCTCCACTTCGATTTGGTCAGTTGGTTTTCATCTCGAATTGTCTCCTGTCGAGACAGATCCACGAGGACCAGATCTGCATCGAATCCTTCCCGAATTTCTCCCTTGTTGGCGATCTTCCAGATTCGAGCGGGGGCTGCGCACATCCACGAGACGACTTGCTCAAGCGTACACTGCCCGCGATTGACTGCATCGAGCATGAGAGCCATCGAGTTCTCGACGGCCGGCAACCCGGATGGCGACTCCGGATAAGGGCGGTCTTTCTCTTCGAGCGTATGAGGAGCATGGTCCGTCGCGATGACTTCAATGACTCCGTCTCGCAATGCGTTCCAGAGTGCCCGATTGTCTTCAGCTGTTTTGATGGACGGATTCATCTGCACTCGTGAACCGAGTCGATCGTAGTCATCGATATTGAAGAACAGGTGATGCGGACAAGCTTCGGCAGTCACCCAGCTTGGACGATCCTTCAGAAACTCAGCCTCCTGAGCGGTCGAAACATGCAAGACATGAAATTGATGCTGATGCCGCGTCGCAAGATCAACCGCTCGTCGGGTCGAAATGATGGCTGCTTCGTGATCGCGAATTTTCGAGTGATCATGAATCGACGTTCCGCCGTTCACTCTCTCACGATTCGCTCGGACGGTCGCTTCATCTTCACAATGGGCACAGATTGGAAGTGTCGTTTCAGCGAAGATTCTTTCGAGTGCATCCTGCCCATCGACCAGCAAATTGCCAGTGCTGGAACCGATGAAAATCTTGATCCCCGGTGTTCGTTCCGCTGCTTTGAGAACATCGATGTTCTCCGGCGTTGCACCGACGTAGAAACCAAAGTTGACGACGCACTTGCCAGCGGCCAGATCAAGTTTAGCATCCAACGCCTCCAGAGAGGTTGTCGTTGGATTGGTGTTCGGCATCTCCAGAAAAGTCGTGATCCCCCCTTTGGCACAGGCCACTGATCCGGTGTGCAGATCTTCCTTATGAGTCAGTCCCGGATCGCGGAAGTGCACCTGATCATCAATCGCGCCCGGCAACAAATAGAGACCTTCAGCATCAACTGTTTCGTCAGCGGATGCTGTCTTCGGAGGATCGATGGCGAGAATTTTTCCGTTCTCGATGAGGACGTCATGCTTGCCTGTGCCCTGCGGCAAAACACATTGAGCGTTGCGAATCAGCGTTCGATCAGCCATGAGCTTGAACTTCTGTCAAAAGGAGTTTCAGGGCGAGTTCTAAAGCATCCTTAGATTCGGTTTGCACTCTCTCGCACGAGCAAACAGAGCGTTTGACGTTATGAAAGAGCAACTCGCTCTAGTCGACGCTGGCCGTCGCTTTTTCTTCGATGATCGCATCGAGTTCTTCGCGGAGGCGATCGAGAATTGTGTCGTAAGAATAGGCTCCGAGTTCTTTCGGTCCCTTTTTCAGATTGACGAACTTTGGACCACACCACAGGCCGAGATCGGCATCATCCGTTTCTCCGGGCCCGTTGACGCGACATCCCATCACGGCGATTGTCACCGCATGATCTTGCGCGTATTTGGTCATCTCCTTGACCTGTTGCGCGAGATCGATAAACGCTTCGTTTTCAACTCGCGAGCAACTCGGACAACTGATGATGTTCAGGCTCTCCAGCCCGAAATCGACAACACTTCTTACGCGACCAGCTGCGATGTCTGACAGAATCTGGCGACCAGCTGCGATCTCTTCCGGCTTGCGTGAGTTGGGAACGGTCAAAGAGACTCGGATTGTATCGCCGATCCCTTTGCTGATGAGCTGTTCGAAAGCAATTCGTGTTTTGATCACACCATCAGGAGGCATGCCAGCTTCGGTGACACCCAAGTGAAGGGGAATATCAGGTCGAGAAGAAGCAAAGCGGGTGTTGACCTCGATGACCTTCTTCGGGTCCGAATCTTTCAGTGAAACGCAGTAACGAGTAAAGCCGATGTCATCGAGAAATCCGCAGTGATCCAAGGCACTTTCAAGCATCGGCGAGATCGAATCATCTTCGTCGTACCGCTCTTTCTTGGCAGGGTCGACGGACCCACAGTTCACCCCGACTCGCATCGCGCAATCGTGTTCTTTCGCCACGTCTGCAAGATACTGGACCTTCTCTTGCCAGGGCTTGTCCCGCTCGTGATGGTAAAGATGTCCGGGGTTATAGCGGAGTTTGGAAACGAACGGAGCGATCACTTCGGCCAGACGATAGTTTTCCTGAAGGTCGACCGCCAGATTTGCAGTGACCTGCCGGCTAATTTCGGCCAGGGCTTCAGCGTCTTTTGAGCTATCAACCGCGACACGAACAACGTCCGCTCCTGCTTCGACCAGTGCGGAAATCTGTTCGACCGTGGCATCGATGTCTTTAGTGTGTGTCGCTGTCATGCTCTGGACAGCGATGGGGTGACCATCCCCGATGACGATTGAACCAATTCGAACTGCTCGAGTCGGATTGCGAGGAAGTGATCTGTCTTGCACGGTTATCAACCTTGATTCTGCAGAAGCGAGAACGCTGACCTCAGCGGACGAATTGGGTGTTCACCAACACACTTTTCTCTCTGACCGAGGACGTGCATGTATCATAACGGGAGAACTGTTGAATGACAGACCGAACGCGACGATCTACAGCGTCGATTCGAGCGAATGAGCAAGAGTCGAATGCGTTCGCGAGGGAAGAACGTCTCGCAAGTGGGGACTGATGCTTTTCGAGAGCCCGCGAGAGAAAAGAGAAACCCTCCACATGTGCCGGCGGACTGGATTTGTCCAGACCCGCAGTTTTAGGTGGGCACCACAGGAACGGGTCATGTGATCCAGTCCTCTGTTTTCACAGAGCCAGGAGATACAATCAGCCACTCCGTTGCGGTTCCCTGCGGATTGGAAGTCGGGTCTACAAAATACTGTCCGGTATCGAACACCGCAGAGGGAGTTAGATCATGGATCCAACACTTCGATCCTAGCTTTGGGTCTGGCCCGGGGCAACGCTTCTCATGAACTTTTTGATGGATCGATCCGTTCGCAAACGGTTGCGCACGATGCGTCCGGTTTCGAGCGAAACTCCTGCAAAACTCCGCAGAAAATTCAAGAACCTGCCCACACAATTTCAGAGAAAACTTGGACTGAATTCCTCCGTCTCTGAGATCGTTATCTCGAAACGACTTAGCACCAGAACAGGACACGAAGCCGTCCGACAAATCGGATTCACATCTAAATCCAGAATCGCCGTTCAGACTTCATGAACAGCGATTCGAACCGACGAAAACAATTCTGAAAACTTAATCAATCTTTGCTCACAGGACAGACAAATCCGTCCGGTTTGATCGCCAGAAGCGAACATTGAAGTTCCCGCAGAAGTCGCTCGGCAGTGTTGCCAATGAGAAATCCTGGAATTCCTCCGCGACCAACTGTTCCCATCACGAGAAGATCGGCACCTTCTTCTTCCGCCACCTGATCGATGATGGTGTCGGCCGGGCCAGATCGAATCACGACACGAGTTCCAGCTTCCAGAGTGCGGTAGTCGGTCTGAGCAAGTCGTTCGTTCACAGATTTTTCCGCTTCGGTACGAACTTTCTCTTTATACTTGTCGACTTCTTCCACACTGATTTCGGTTCGCTTCAATGCTCCTTCCAGTGGGAAATCGACCGAGTGGACAACTACCAGGCGAGCACTCATCAGCTGGCCAATCGCCACGGATGTTTCCAAAACTCTCTTACCTGTCTCACCGAGATCATCAGCTGCGAGAATGATGAAGTCGTCGAATGGAGTGACATCTGGTCGCGTGACCCAAACCGGGCACGGGCACTTACGCAACACCTTCAAAGCAGTGCTTCCATAAAGCATGCTTTGTGCGCTCGTTTTCTCTCGTGTCCCGATGATGAGCAGATCGGTGTCCTCGCGAAGAACTTCTTTAATCAGCTCCTGCCAGGCGCGACCCAGGCAGTTTTTCGTTCGGCACTGAACGTTTTTCGACTCGCACTGTTCAAGATATGGCTTGAGTTGTTCTCTCACGACCTGATGAGGGTCGAGTTCGCTCAACTCTTCGATGACGAGGTCACTCGACTTCGTGTCTTCCGACAGCACAGACATGAATGTCAACTCAGCACCGGTCTCTGCAGCGATCCGAATCGACTTCGAGATGGCTTCCCGTGTCGGCAACGGAAGTTCCCCGGTTTGCTCGTTGAAGTCGACACCAACCAGAATTTTTTTGATGCTGTGCATGCCTTGGTCTTTATGTTTTGACTCGAAAGTCTTTACCGCAATATGTCAGTGATTGATGTGTCGGAAGGACTGAACCGACGCTGCTCGTTGGTGAGCACTCACAAGTCGACTTGATCAGGGCTTGTCAAAGCCTCAGTCAATCCGATCTACGTGAGTTTTTCACAACGAGACGTGTAGACGATTCAGTGTTCCTTTGTCACGATTTTTCTGTTCTCAATCCTACCTGCTGCATCAAGCGATCTGTCGCTTCGTAGGCTTCTCGAACCCACTCTTCAATTTTATCCGGCTCAGGCGAATACTCCAGTTCGATCGAGATCGCCCCATCGATTTCCAACCCTCGAATCTCTTCGAGATAGGGAATGAAGTCGACAACTCCATGTCCGGGCGGCAGGTCTCCATGTTTCTTGCCGTCACAATCTGAAATATGGACGTGAATTGCCTTGTCTTTGAGTTTTCTCAACTTAGCAGGTTCCTCACCAGCCAAGAGCATGTGAGAGATATCGATATTGGCGCCGACAGCAGGGTGATCCACCTCATCGACGAAGGAAACCATTCTGTCGACACTATTGAGGAGCGAGAGCGGAAACGGTTCCAACTCGAGTGCAATCCGAACTCCAAGCTCGTCCGCTGTGTGGGCCAATTCCATACAGCTTTCGACCGCCAGCTGCCACTGCTCTTCGGGCGGAATCACTTCCTGATTCCAGATGTATTCCCCCAGAACAAGCAGCAAATTGTCGGCTTCGTATTCGCTGACGAGTTCGAGAAAGCTCTTGCAGCGGTCGATATGAAACTGCTGAACGCTGGGATTGAAATCGATGAGGCCAGTTGCGACACAGCAAATGGAGCGAATCGGCAGGTCGACCTGATCGCATTCTGACTTAATGAGCTTGCGTT
Organism: Thalassoglobus sp. JC818; assembly: GCF_040717535.1. Taxonomy (NCBI): domain Bacteria; kingdom Pseudomonadati; phylum Planctomycetota; class Planctomycetia; order Planctomycetales; family Planctomycetaceae; genus Thalassoglobus; species Thalassoglobus sp. JC818. Next base: position 319,098 of record NZ_JBFEFI010000003.1, on the reverse strand, counting down.
CTTTCTGGTCGATATCGAGTGGATCGGTGAAGATGTCGATGCAGTCGAAGCCAATCTCCTTCGTTTTGCGGATTCCCCAGCCGGTTTCGAGCCCGGTTTGAGCCCACGCGGAGTTGATCAGTCCTAATTGCATCGGATTTCGCTTGATTGAGAAGATTGATGCGGTCAAATCCTTGGAGACAGTCGTCTCGGGTCACTAACATAGCGGTTTGGGCGACCAAGACGAACCGTATCCACAGTTCGAGGTTCAGAATCGGTCGCTTCAAATTGCAATTGCCGTTCAGCTGATCAAATCACCCCGCACGAAACATTCACTCTTGTGACTTTTCAATCGGGTTCTTGATCATGAAGACCACTTCAAATGCGAGTTTCACGTCGTTTGTGACAGAACCGCAACTCATTTCAACCCTTCGGAGCCAAACCAATGCCTGTCGCAACACCTCAACAATATGCCGCGATGCTCGACGCCGCCCAGGAAGGTGATTATGCCTATCCAGCGGTCAACATTACTTCGCTTGTCACCCTCAATGCTGCTCTCAAAGGCTTTGCGGATTCGAAGTCGGATGGAATCATTCAGATGTCCACCGGCGGCGGAAAATTTGCCTCAGGCTTGAATGTCGGCGACAATGTTCTGGGTTCGATCGTCCTCGCCGAAGCATGTCACCGACTCGCTGAGCGATACGATATTCTCGTCGCTTTGCACACCGATCACTGTCCTCCAGATTCCGTCGACACATTCCTGAAGCCATTGATCCAAGCAACCGCAGATCGTCGAGCTGCCGGAAATGGCAACCTGTTCCAATCGCACATGCTCGATGCGTCGAACTTGCCTCTCGATGAAAACATGGCGCTTTCCAAAGAGTTGCTGAAACTCTGTGCTGAGAACGAGATCATTCTCGAAGTCGAAGCTGGTGTTGTTGGTGGTGAAGAAGATGGTGCTGCCGGGGCCAGCATGGAAAGTGTTCCCGACGACAAGCTTTACACCACACCAGAAGACATGGTGAAAGTTCACGAGGAACTCAGCTCCATCGGCCGATTCCTGTTCGCAGCGACCTTCGGAAACGTTCACGGTCACTACAAGCCCGGTTCAGTCCGCTTGCGTCCAGACATCCTGAAAAGTGGTCAGGAAGCTGTGATGTCGAAATACGGAAAAGACGCAGAGTTTGACCTCGTCTTCCACGGCGGATCGGGAACTCCTCGTCACGAACTCGAAGAGACCCTCGCCTACGGCGTGGTCAAAATGAACATCGATACCGACACCCAGTACGCGTTCACCCGTCCGGTTGTCGATCACATGTTCTCCAACTACGAAGGCGTCCTCAAAATCGACGGCGAAGTTGGAAACAAGAAAGTCTACGATCCTCGCTCTTACCTGAAGAAGGCTGAAGAGGGAGTCGCTCAGCGCCTCGTTCAGGCGTGCGACGACCTGCACTCAGTTGGCAAAACCATCTTCGGAAAAGTCTAAAGCATCGCAAATTCGGTTTCGCAGCGATTTCAACGATCAGGGAATCTGATTCACGGTCTTGATCGTCAGCGAAGCTTGAATAATCGTTGGAGCAGCGTTTTCGCGACTCCAGCATGCGAAGTGTTACTCAGTGAAAAACCCCTGTCGGACGCAAAACCGGCAGGGGTTTCTTCGTGCGCTCTATGAGACAATCAAAGTTGGTGGATGCGTTGAGGGTTTTCATCTAATCTTGTCATTCTGTTATTCCGAGCGCTTCTGGAGCAGAATTTCATGAATCACCGTTGGTCATTGGTCTTCACCCTCTTCTGTTTGTGTCTGGCAATTGGCTGTACTGGAGAACGTGCTGCCACTCCCGAAAAGACTGTCGACGGCGACACGACGGCCAGAGTTCCGGGCGAGTCTCGCGGGACAATCGCCTTCAGTGCACTCACTCTGAAGAACCCGTTTTTCAAAGTCATCGCTGACAGCATGACCGAAGCTGGCAAATCGCATGGATTTACTGTCCTCGTCAACGATGCTGAGCGGGATGTCAACACGCAGTCCAAACACATCGACAACTACATTGCCCAAGGCGTCACTGCGATTGTCATCAATCCTGCTGATCGAGTGGCGATTGGCCCAGCGATCAAGAAAGCGAATGAAGCGGGGATTCCGGTCTTCACCTGTGATCTCCAGTGTGTCGCTGAAGATGTCGACATCACTGCCCACATCGGCACCGACAACTACCAGGGAGGGCGACTCGCTGGGCAAGCGATGATCGAAGCACTCGGTGAGTATGGTGGTGAAGTCCTCGTCCTGCACTTCAAACAAGCAAACTCCTGCGTCGAGCGCGTCCGTGGCTTCACTGACGAAATCAACGAATACAACACCGATCGCACGGATGGAAAAATTGAAGTCGTGGCGGAACTTGAAGGTGGTGGACTCCGCGACGAAGGGTATGCAGCGACATTGGACGCACTTCAACAGCATCCGAATCTGGCGGGAATCTTCGCCATCAACGATCCCTCAGCGCTCGGCGCGTGCACTGCTCTCGAGCAGTCCGACCGAGCTGACCAAGTAAAGGTGATTGGCTTTGATGGCCAGAAGGAAGGGAAGCAGGCGATCAAAGAGGGTCGAATTTACGCGGACCCGATCCAGTTCCCGGAGAAGATGGGAGAGGTGACCGTCAAGAATGTCATCAAGTATTTTGACGGCGAAACGCTCGAAAGCGTCCAACTGATTCCAACCGAATTATATCGGAAAAAAGACGCCGAGGCTGATCCCGATCTGGACTGATCATTGGGTGTTCATCCCGTTTTCAGGTTGTGAAACTCCATTGGGGAGCGATTAACACTGGGTGGACGTTGTCGAAATTCACTGGACGAATCTGAATAGAGAATTGAGCCGCGTTGATGAACGTCAACGACAACATGTTCTCTCGAGTACTAAGTAACCAAGAAAGTGGTCGATTCCACCAGTGAATTCATGACCAAACAAGCCGACAAGTCCGCTTCTCCGCTACTGAAGATGGAAGGCATTTCGAAGTCCTTCGCCTCCGTGAGAGTGTTGGAAGATGTCAATCTTGATCTTGCTGAAGGAGAGATCCTCGCACTGCTCGGTGAGAACGGGGCTGGCAAAAGCACGTTGATGAAAATTCTGTGCGGGATTCACAGCCCGACCTCCGGAACGATTTTCATCGATGGAAATCGGTTGCAGTCCGGAAAGCCCGCCGCTGCTGCTCAGGCGGGCATTCGGGTGATCCATCAGGAATTCAACCTCATTCCGTCGCTGACGGTTCGCGAAAATCTCTTCCTCGGACAAGAGCCTTCACTCCTCGGGGGGATCAATCAACGCCAGGAAACCGCTCGCGCTCAAGAAGTCTTCGAGCAACTCGGTGCAAAGATTCCGCTTGAAACACCCTGCAAGCACCTGACGATCGCGGAACAGCAACTCGTCGAAATCGGAAAAGCACTGCTGGTTCAATCGCGTCTGATCGTCATGGATGAACCGACAGCGGCACTCTCTCCCCAAGAAGTCGAAGGACTCTTTCGAGTCATCCGCGAGTTGAAGAATCAGGGGATCGCAGTCATTTACATCAGCCATCGGCTGAATGAGATCTTCGAAATCAGCGATCGAATCATGATTCTCCGCGACGGTAAACACGTCTCGACCGGGCCGACAGCCCAATTGTCACGCGAGAGACTGATCGAGCAAATGGTCGGACGAACCCTCGATCAGGAGTTTCCCAAGCGGACATCAAACATTGGCAATGTCGCTCTTTCCGCTTCCGGGCTCACGCGACGCCCGAAAGTCAACGAAGTCTCATTGTCGATTCGAAAGGGTGAGATCGTCGCACTCACCGGGCTGATTGGCTCGGGGCGGACAGAAGTCGCCCGCTTGCTCTTCGGTGCAGACACATTGGATGCGGGAACAATCTCCCTTCACGGCAAACCGATTACGATCCGCAATCCGCGACAAGCGATCACATCTGGAATTTGCCTGCTCACGGAAGACCGAAAGTCACAGGGGCTTGTTGTCAGCCAGTCGGTCTTGCATAACTTTTCGTTGCCGAACCTGGGGGAAATGACTGCATGGACCGCAATCCAGTCTGCCCGTGAGGAAAGTGCTTTTCAAAACTATCGCGAGCAACTGAATATTCGACTCGCAGACGTTCACCAGCCCGCCCGTACTCTCTCCGGCGGAAATCAGCAGAAGGTCGTTCTCGCGAAGTGGCTTCAACGGCAAAGCGAGGTCGTGATTTTCGACGAGCCGACTCGCGGAATCGACGTCGGTGCCAAGTACGAAATCTATCAACTCATGAATCAACTTGTCGCTGAAGGCAAAGCCATACTCATGATCAGCAGTGAACTTCCTGAAGTTCTCGGAATGGCTGACAGGATTCTGGTAATGCACGAAGGGCGGCTGACCGGAGAGATCTCTGATGTCGAAAACGCGACACAGGTCCAGATTATGGATCTCGCAATACGTTAAACCAAGTTGATGAATTCATCGCTGCAATCCAGAAACAAAGAGTTTCGAAATCCCGTTCGCTCAAAGAATCCTTCCCCGACCTCGATAGAAATTTGATCGGAATTGCTTCGCAAGACCTCAGAAGATGAAAGCTTTCTCACAAATGCAGGATCGACTGCTCCGCTCGAATTTCGTGGCAAACTACGGGTCCGTTTTCGTTCTGATTCTCCTGTGTGCTTACTACAGCTACATGACGTACGGGGAGCAGCAACCGATTTCCGAAGCGGCTGGAGTTGAAGTTGGTAACACGATTTCCGATTCGATCGGACCGGGCGGGAACGTTCTGATCGTCATTCGAAACACAGTCGGCGACCGCGAGTTTGCGACCGCTCTTGAGAAGCAGTTGAAGAAGAATCAGGTCGAAGTTCTTGACACACTGTCTGGTTCACCAGCGGACCTTCGCAAGGCGATGGAAGAGATCGGGGCTGCCGGAAAAAGCTTAGGTGCGATCGCAACTCATCATGCTGGCGCTCAGTTTGGCCCGATCAGAAGAGAAAGCCTCGACAAGCTGCAAGAGACTTACCCATCGCTCTCCGGCGTCGAGGTCTTCATTCCGAAGAGTTACTACTGGCCGACGTTCTTGACGCGTGAAAACCTTCTGAACGTTGTCAATCAGAACGCAGACGTTGCCATCATCGCCATTGGAATGACGATGGTGATCATTACCGCCGGGATTGATCTCTCTGTGGGAAGCATTCTGGCGGTCTCGGCTGTCGTGACTGCCATTGCATTGCAGAGTCTTGGAGGGGCCAACGCGTCGGTGATGACGATGGCGTTCTGTGCCTTTCTTGGAGTTTTCGCATGCCTGCTCTGCGGGCTGTTCAACGGAGTGATGGTCACGTTCTTTCGAGTGCCAGCTTTCATCGTGACGTTGGCAGCGATGATGATTGCGAGAGGCGTCGCCCTGATCCTCGCGGTGAGATATCAAAGCTACCTGAGTGGCGGCACGACCGAAGGCACACCGGAAGCGATCAAGATCACAGCTCAGTCGTTCTCCACATTGGGAAACGGAGAGTTCTTGTCGATTCCGATTCCAATCCTGTTGATGCTCGGGCTGTATGCACTCGCCCACTATGTCATGAGTCACACCGCATTCGGTCGGTATTTGTACGCGGTCGGAGGCAATGCGGAAGCAGCCCGACTTTCCGGAGTGCCGGTGACTGCGGTTCTCATCGCAGTCTATGCGATCTGCGCGACGATGGCTGGAATTGGAGGAGTGGTCGACGCGTCACGTTTTGAAGGAGGACGCCCGAACGCTGGCGAACTCTATGAGCTTCAAGTCATCGCAGCAGTAGTCGTCGGTGGAACCAGTCTGGCCGGCGGTGAAGGGCGAATCTTCGGAACGTTAACCGGTGCCATGATCATCGCCGTCATCCAGAACGGGCTCAATATGGCCGGAGTCAAAAGCTACGAACAGAAAGTCGTCTTCGGACTCCTGATCCTCGGGGCCGTCGTGATTGATCAATTCAAGAAACGCCGATGAGTCCATCGAACACTTTACGATCAGTTTGTGAGTCCGTGAAAGTGACTCGCTCTCGCTGTTTCCCTGATGCGACTCGAACTGATCCTCCTCCCCGATCGACACAACCCGTCGCGTTAACATCAATGATTCCAACACGTTCGAACAGACATCGAGTCCATTTCACATCGGTCTCGACATTCGTTAGGATTCGTGAAAACCGGAGTCAACGACTCTGAGCATGCGGAGGCAGGGCATTTTTCGAAATGATCTGCGCAATTTCGCACGAGCAAACTGGACGAAAAACATCTTCAACAGTCCAGGCGAGTGCACAGGCAAGAGCAATGTGCTCTCGAGCATCTTCATCTCTGGTTTTCAGCGATTCGCACGAGCAAACGCAGAATTCATCGAAAAAACTGAGTTCAGGCGAATGCACAGAAACCATAAAAGTGGTCTAGACGGAAAGAAAACATGGCAAAGAACATGATCGTTGCCCAGTCGGGCGGACCGTCGGCGGTGATCAACAATACCGTTCGTGGAATTGTTGAAACTGCCCGACAGATGGACGAAATCGGAACGGTTTACGCTGGCTGGCACGGCATCGAAGGCGTTCTCAAAGAAGAACTGCTCGACCTGTCGAAGCAGTCGGCCGAAGAAATCGCCTTGCTGCGGACGACTCCGGCAGCTGGGTCATTCGGAACCTGCCGCTACAAACTAAAGCCGGGACAGGACGAAGACTTCGATCGCGTCATGGAAGTCTTCAAAGCTCACGACATTGGATACTTCTGCTACGTCGGCGGAAACGATTCGATGCACACCGCTTACACCGTCGCCAACCTGGCTCGCGAACGTGGTCTCGATGTCTGCGGACTCGGGGGACCAAAGACAATCGACAACGATGTCGGTGACAGCGAATTCAAACTGGTCGACCACACCCCCGGGTACGGATCCACTGCCCGATACTGGGCTCACTACATTCAACAGGCGAACGAGGAAAATCGCGGCTCGTGCCCCGCTGATCCTGTGCTTGTGCTGCAAGCCATGGGACGCAAAATTGGGTACATCCCCGCAGCTGCGCGACTGGCTGATCCAAATCGTGAAATGCCTCTGCAGATTTATCTCGCAGAACGTGAAGTCACGATCGACCAGATTCATGAGAACGTCAACAACCTTCTCAAAGAACGCGGTCGAGCAATCGTGGTCGTCAGCGAAGGACTTTCCATCACTGGATTGGAAATTCCGGAAGAGTTCATCGTGCGTGATTCCTTCGGGCATCCGACATTCTCTTCAAGCAAGATTACAGTCGGACAGATGCTCACCAACGCATTGAACGATCGCGGCCTCGCTGTCAAAGGTGCTGCCCGGTGTAACGTTCCGGGGACTCACCAGAGAAACGACATGGTCTACGCCTCGACCGTTGACCTTGAAGAGTCGTACTATGTCGGCCAAAAGGCTGCTCTTCTCGCTGGTGCTAGAGAGCACGGATACATGTCGACAATTCTTCGGACCGACTGGGACAACTACCAGGTCAAATACGACAAAGCTCCGCTCAGCGAAGTCGCAGAGAAGGACCGAAAGTTTCCTTCGAACTGGATCAGCGAGTGCGGAACGGATGTCACAGATGACTTTGTGAAGTACGCCCGTCCGCTCATCGGTGACAACTGGGTGAGTGTCCCTATGATCGACGGTCGACTGCGACTCTCGCAGCTGGACACTCGAAAAGAAATGTTCGCCAGCCAGAAACTCGACGCCTATGTTCCACAGGCGGATCGTTCCTAGTTGTGAATCAAAGCTGACTCAGGTCAGTAGATGAAAAACGGAAAAAGCAGGAGGACGAATTTTGTCCTCCTGCTTATTTCATGCGCTGATAATTCGATTCGAGAATCGAACTTACCGAATCGTCGAGGCTTCGGCCCCAGCTTGTTGAACGGGTTTCGCGATTGGTCGAACGATGGCGATATCCGTCCCTTCCAGGAAGAACGGCATTGTGTCGATCTCGATCTCACTTTCACGCAGATATGGGCGGAGTTGAGTCAGCTTGTCGGTCGTTGTCATCAGGACACGACTCTGCCCCTGAGAGTTTTTCCCGAAGAGTGCATCGCGGGCTTCTTCCGGTTCGCGAAAGCGTTCGATCGGTTGCTTCGCGTAGAAAATCCAACTCGATTCCGGGCTGTGAAAACTGATCACATCCACGCTCTCAGGAGATCCGTTCTGGTAAAGGGAATCGACCATCTCATCGACCCGGCGATGTCGATCAATCCGGTCCGCGGCAAATGCGAACACAGCTGGGGACATCAAAACCGCTGTCACTGCTGTGGCGAAAGTTGCTCGCTGAATTTGCTGTCGTTCTGAAGCAAGAAGTGCGACTAATCCGCCAACGAGTGGAATCAATCCAAGGAGCCCCAAAACCATCTCGCCGGGAACAAGCAGACTTGAAGCAATCGGAATCCCGATCAGAACTGCGGTCCCGACGAACATCACCGAACCGAATGCCAGACGTGACCAGACAGGTGCGATCTGGAAGCTGCCGCGATTCCATCGATCGATGAATGCTCCTGTCGCAATCGCGAGGCCCGGATAACAAGGCGTGATGTAGCTCGGCAGTTTGGTCTTCGCGAGGCTGAACAGAGCCACGTAGACCCCGACCCAGCAAATCGCAAACAGATACCCGGCGGCATATCGATTGTTCTGACGAATCGCTTTCAATCCGTCGAGCAAGGTGATCAACCAGAAGATTGACCACGGAAAGAATCCGACAATCAGTGTCGCAGGGTAGAAAAGGATGTTTCCGCGATGCCCATCCATTGAGTTCATCGCACGACCGACGTTGTGCTTCACGAAGAATCCGTAAGTCCACTCGCCATCAGTTCGGAAATGGACCCACAAGTACCAGGGAAGTGCAATCGCTGCGACGCAGGCCAGGCAGGTGATGGGCTTCATCGTCCAGCATGTTTTCAAGAAGTGAACCGGGGCGAACGGGGCTGCGAGTTTTCGAATTCTTGCCGACCAGGTGGAAGGCGAATCGGATGAGCCTTCAGGGAGTCGACGAATCAGCAGGAACATTCCAATCACAGCGGTCGGCAGCACAAGTCCGATCGGACCCTTCGCGAGAACCGCCATCCCCATGGCCGCATACATCCCTAGAATTGCTGGCCATGAGTCAGGAAAGTCTTTTTCGAAAACTGTTTCCGAGTCGGTCTTTGAAGTCGTCCCGACGACGTAAATCGCGATCGCTAATGTCGAGAAGAAAATCAGCGGCGCATCCGGAGTCGCTGCGCGCGAAGCCACGCCAAACATCAGCGTTGTTGCGATCGCCACTCCCGCCCATAAACCAGCGCGGGCTCCGAATAGTCTTCGACCGATCAGCCATGTGAGCAGACTGCTGCCGATGCCGAGCAAAGCGGAAGGAAGTCGCGCGGAGAATTCCGTCACTCCGAAAATGGCATACGAAATCATCATGAACCAGTACGTCAGCACTGGTTTGTGTTCTCGGAGTTCTGCATTGAAAGTAGGTTTGACCCAATCGTTTGCAGCGAGCATTTCAGCAGCGCAGCCAGCGTTTCTTGGTTCATCTCGATCCCAGAGATGCGGTCCTCCCAAGTTGGTGAGAAACGCAACTCCTGCTACGAAGAGAATGATCCCTGCGTCGCGCACTGACTGATTCATTGCCATCCCTAGCAAGTCGAAAATAGATCGACGCCATGATTCCGACGACGATTGGTCCAGCTTCGGAATATATCCGGAATTCTAAAATTCCCTCAAGCTCTGTTTTCGCGAGCTCAGGATCATCCTCGTTGGATGAGAAGTGTTCCGACGATCAAGAGAACGGCACCGCAGACTTTCATGAGCGAAATCGGCTCTTGAGGAGCCCCCAGGATGCCTAGCTGGTCAATAAACAGCGACATAAGCAATTGACCGACGATCGCAGCAGCGATGACATTTGCAGTCCCCAACGTTGGGACAACACAGAGCACTGTCGTCACGTACACCGCTCCGAGCAGCCCTCCGGTGTAGAGATACCAGGGAATACTCACTTCGCTGGGAACGGTGGGAAGTCCACGCGACCAGATCAACAGTGCAAACGTCAGCACGATTGTCCCACCGAGGAACGAAATCACGGCGGCGAGAAACGGATTCTGAACGGATTCCCCGAGGCGACCGTTGACGATGGCCTGGACCGGAATCACAAACGCAGCAACAGCCGTCACGAACATCAGGGCGAAAATCTTCACATCAGTCTTTCGTGATTCAAGTTGGAGATTTCACTCTCTTGTCGGGACGAATTCCGTCGCAGCCTAAAGCTTCCATCAAGATGTGAGAAGGGCATTGCCGCATCATCAGGCGAACATGGCTGAGATTCAAGCACTCTGATCTTCAGACCGCTCTGCCAGCTCTTTGAAAAGATGAACTATGCCGTTCGAGGCAAGAACTCTCGGCATAGCGATTCAGTTTTGGCACCGCATGTGCATTCTCGTTGAATGTGCTCGACCGACCAAAGTTTGAAGGGGTTTAGAAATGAGACTGAGGCTTTATGAAGTCGGCGGGAACTCGACGGGTAGAGTCATGAGGTTCGACCAGTTTCCAGCACTCCTGTGCATCGACACCGAAGGCGCCCCATGCACACATCAAGAATCGTTTCACAGCGTTTGCGAAATGAATGACATCGGAGGACAAATCGAAGTCCGGGCATCGACCGAATTTCAAGAGGTGCTCGTGAATGATGTCAGCGTCACTTCTGGAGCTTTGATGCCGGGCGACCGGTTATCTCTGGGGAATCGATGCTTTATTGTTTCCTACGAACGAACAGCTAAAGAACGTCCACCATCGATGCGAGTCAAGATTTTGAACTGACGCGTTTTGCTCAGTCCTTTCGATCTCCCTCATCCGAGATTCTGTAGAGACTGCTCTCGGTTCGAATCAAGAGATCCTGATCAATCACAACGGGAGAAGCCATGATTCTGCCCGGCAATCGATTCGCTTGAATGATTCGCGGTTTGGAGAGGTGTGGATCAACAATTTTGGTCACACCTTCTTCGCTGCAAAAGTACAGAAGGCCTCCTGCAGAAATTGGAGACGAAGAAAAGTTTCCCCCAATCCGGAGCTTCCATGCTTGTTTCCCTGTCGACGCATCCAGAGCTGTCACGATTCCTTTATTGGAGACCATCACAACAATGGCAGCGTCATCGGATTCGACCACCACAGGAGACGGCGTATCGGGCACGGAACTCTTATGACTCCAAATACGATTTGATCTTTCCAGTTCGCCGCTGCCATTAGTCGGGACAGCCCAGATTTCCGGTTGGAAGAAACCGGTGCAAATGAAGACGGTATCGTCCATAACGACAGGGCGAGGCACGTTCGAAAATCCGGTGTACCGGATATGCCACAATTCACTTCCGTCGTCCGGTGAGTAAGCATGACATTGATCAGCCCCGGTGCTGATCAATTGTCGCTTGCCACCTGATTCGCAGATGAGCGGAGTTGAAAACGCTCGATGTGTAATCGGATTTGTCCGGAAGGGCGCAGAACGGTTTCGAGTCCATCGAGTCGATCCATCCGACGTGTCCAAGGCAACCAGTTTCTGCTCCTGTGCTCCATCCAACGTGATGATCAACAGGTCCTCGTATAGCACCGGAGAACTCCCCGGCCCTCCCTGATGCTCCACCGGAAGGTCCGTTCTCTCCCAGAGTTTTCTTCCAGAACGGCAATCAATACAGGCTGTCCCGTAAGTTCCGAAGTGGGCGAACAATCTGTCTCCACTCAGTACTGGAGTCGGCGAGGCATAGCTGTTGTCGTGGTGAATCTCTTCAACAGCATCCGGTTCGAAGATCGTCAGATTCTGTTCGATCGATCCAGTGGCAGCATTGATGGAGACAGCACCGAGAATTCTTCCATCTTCCGTGGCGGTGGTGACCCAGATCGTCTCTCCGTTGTGCACGGGCGACGAGTGACCAAGACCGGGGATGTCGACTTTCCAGACGACTCCATCTTCTTCATCCCACTTAATCGGAAGCGAGACATCGTCCACAACTCCCTGCCCTGCTGGTCCGCGGAATTGAGGCCACTCTCGAATTTGGGCAGGCAGGTTCGTGCAAATCAGAATCGGAAGCACAGCGACGGCGCAACGGAGTCGATTCGGCAATTCAAACCTCAAGAAACGTCGGCGAAACATCCTCATTGACTCCAATTTCTCGATCGCGGTCTCTTTCTCTATTTCGAATCGAGTGATCCGTCAACCTCAGATCGCCGTTCTGAAAGAACTCGAATTAGCGAGTGCGGCTTCTGAAAATTCTCAGCGACGTATGTCTTCCCGCGCGAGTGGTACCTTTCTATGGTTGAGCATTGATTGCCCCATCGAGTTCTGAATCCGGACAAGAGTTCATGTCGAAGAAAATTGAAACTCATTCCACAACAATTCTGGCTGTGAAGCACGCCGGAAAGATTGCGATTGGGGGCGACGGTCAAGTCACCTACGGACAGATGGTGCTCAAACGCGACACCCGCAAGATTCGCAAAATCCTGAACAACGAGGTGATTGTCGGCTTCGCAGGATCGACTGCAGATGCCTTCGCGCTGTTGGAACGGTTCGAAGAAAAGGCTCGCGACTTTCCTGGCAACTTACCGCGTGCTGCGACAGAACTGGCGCGTGACTGGCGAACGGACAGAATGCTGCGGAAGCTTGAGGCGATGATCATTGTGATCAGCTCAGAACATCAACTTCTGATCACCGGACAAGGGGATGTGGTCGTCCCAACTGATGGTGTTGTTGGAATTGGATCAGGCGGCCCGTACGCAGTTTCCGCTGCCCGCGCCCTGCTGCGACATTCAGACCTGGCAGCCGGTGAGATCGTTCGCGAGTCGCTGAAGATCGCGTCCGAGATCGATGTCTACACAAATGAAGAGTTAATTGTTGAGGAACTGACGTGTCAGAGCTAAGTCGAGCAGAACAGATTTCAAAACAGCTGGAATTCACTCCTAAAGAGATCGTCGCCAAACTCGATGAACACATTGTTGGTCAAGCGGACGCGAAACGGGCTGTCGCGATCGCACTTCGCAATCGCTGGCGATGGAAACGGCTTCCCGATGAAATTCGCAAGGAAGTGACCCCCAAGAACATCATGATGATCGGACCAACCGGGGTTGGTAAGACTGAAATCACCCGCCGTCTGGCTCGTATCACAGGGGCTCCATTTATCAAGGTGGAAGCGACCAAATACACCGAGGTCGGCTACTACGGCCGGGACGTCGAGAGCATGATTCGCGATCTCGTGGAATCGGCCATCCAGCTCGTCAAAATCGACAAACGTGAGGCTGTCTTAAAACGTGCCAAAGCCAATGTCGAAGAGCGAATTCTCGACCTTCTGGTGCCGACCGAACGAAACTGGCCTGAAGACGCCGACGCGGAGGCACGTCATCAGCGGACTCGCGAGAAGTTTCGCGAAATGCTCGCTGCCAAAGAAATGGAAGATCGCGAAATCGACATCCGCCTCGAACAGCGACAGTCACCCGTCCAGGTATTCTCGAATCTCGGCGCCGAACAGATGGATGTCAATCTTCAAAACATGTTTGACAAGATCATGCCACGGCAACAGTCGCAGCGGCGTGTGACGGTGCGTGAAGCTCGTGAGCTATTGCTCGATCAGGAAGTCGAAGCGTTGATGGACCCTGACGCGATTCACGAACAAGCCATCCGACTCGCTGAAGACTCCGGCATGGTGTTCATCGACGAAATCGACAAAGTCGCTGGCGGTTCGGAAGGCTCGAAGAATGCGGACGTCAGTCGACAAGGTGTTCAGAGAGATCTGCTCCCCATCGTCGAGGGGACAACGGTTCAAACCCGCTACGGCAACGTCAAGACTGACAACATGCTCTTCATTGCAGCCGGGGCCTTTCATCGAAGTCGGCCTTCCGATCTGATGCCGGAGCTTCAGGGTCGATTCCCCATTCGTGTGGAATTGGAAGATCTGACCAAAGAGGACTTCCTGAGAATTCTTACCGAACCAGCGAGTTCGCTGACTCGGCAGTACACCGCTCTGCTTGAAGTCGAAGGGGTGAAGGTCAATTTCGAGGAAGACGGCCTGAGCGCATTGGCTGACCTCGCCTTCCAAATGAATCAGACGACCCAAAACATTGGGGCTCGTCGACTGCATACGGTTCTGGAACGATTGCTGGAAGATGTCAGCTTCAATGCACCGGACTTGAAAGGGCAAACGGTTGTCGTGACTCGCGAATACGTCAACGAGCGGCTCGCTTCTGCCACACAGCTTGAAGACTTGAGTAAGTTCATCCTGTAGACGTTCCCTAGGGGGAAGCTTCGATTGGTGAGCGCAGTCTTGCTCGCCTCAACTCTGACAATGGTCGTGAAATGAGATGGAGGCATCAGTCCATTTCGCCGCTTACGCTTGAATTCTGATGCTTCGAAAGACATTCTGAAGACGATGTTTTCTTCCTGAGTGAATGTCTTGCTCGATCATCACTGCGGCCAGAGAGCATCAGCGGGAACTTTCATCGCAATCGAGGAAGGGTCCTCAAACCATTTGTATTTCATCTGAGGAGTTCAAGTTCTCAGTTCGAAACCGGTTTGAGATCACTTCGAAGGCGTCTGAAGAACGAAGGGCAGCAACGATGGCAAACCGGAACTCAGAGTCGTCCGATCGACCTGACGCAAACTCTGAACAGTCGCAACAGAGTGACAGCGGCCAAGCTCAATCATCCGAATTGACTCGACGTGACTTCATCAAATACACGACGTTAACCTCGACGGCTGCCGCCGGGCTGTATGGACTGACTCTCAAGACAGATGCCATCGACAAGCCGGTTGAGACGTTGACCCAACTGCAAGAATGGGGCGTCGGAAATCACATTCCCTACACGTACAACGATGTGGCACCTTAGGCAATCTTCAAAATCTTCGTGACCGGTCAATCGAGTGGTGCCCACTTTTCTAATCTGAAATGATCGCACGACGTGGCAATTTCCAAAGTACTTCTCGTTGCTGGCTCTGCGAATTTTTCGACGCGTGATGTCTGGGAAGGCTACCGAATTGCTTTGTCGTATCAGGGCATCGAAGTCATCCCGTATCCGACATTTTCGATGCTGAAAGTTCTCAGCCCGGACGGTGTCTGTTCGGACCTCATTGGAACGGCTTTGGACTGCGATCAGCGAATTGATTGCGTCGTGTTCATCGACGGTTTGTATTTTCGAGGAAAGAGGGCCCGCGTTCCGCGATCAATCCTGAATGCCGGAATTCCGACGGTGCTTGTCGCAACCGACGATCCCTACGAAGAGATTCCGCAGGCGGAGCAGGTCTACCGCGTTCGCTTTTCGAACGAACGGACTTGTGCAGTTGACGGGGTCCAATACCTTCCGACAGCATCACCCGAGTTTCCAGATCTGCCTCGACTCGAGAATCCCCACTTTGCCCTTTCATTTGTTGGGACTGTGTTCGAAGACCGTGTCCCGTGGTTGATACAATTTGCCGAACACTGTGAAGAGCACCGGCTTCCTTTTCTGATCGCTGGCAAGTTCGTCGCTGGGCATGAGGAACTGTCGAAGTTTCAAATGGTGTCTCTGCGTCCGGGAACAATTGACTTCGCTGAAAAGTGTGAAATCTACGCCAACTCCAAAGTCGTGTTGAACCTGTTTCGAGCATCAGAAACAGCACAGTCCCCGAATCCGAGGGTATTCGAAGTGACAGCGTTTGGTCACGCCGCTTTGCTGAGCGGGCCGAAGAGAAGCGAAGTTGGTTCGATCTTTGGTGAGAGCGTTGCTGAATTCGAAACGCCAGACGAAGGAGTCCAACACTTTCACTCACTTGTGACAGATTCCGAGACGAGGGTCGCGAACGTTGTTCGAGCTAAAGAAAAGACGACTTCCTCCGACTTATACACCCATCGGGCGGAACAACTCATCAACAGCTTGCGAGAGCAATTCTCCGAAGCTCATGTCGCTGAAACTCAAGAACACCGCTTGGCCTGGATTATCGGGAGCGGGCGAACTGGTTCCACATGGCTCGCGGAGATGCTGGGAGATTTGCCTGGGATTCGCAGATGGCACGAACCTTACTTCGGGCGCTTTCTGAAACACTTGCAGGACAGGCCGGAAGAACTCGACCGAAACGCCTCGTTCTTTTCTCGAAAGTACCTGCGCACCTGGCTCAGCGGGCTGCGGAAACTTTTTTACGAGATGGTCGGGGATCGGTATCCCGATTTTGGCCGTCACGCTCTCGTCGTAAAAGAAGTGAACACTCCCGAGCTGTTCGGCTGGCTTCACCCACTCTTTCCGACTGCTCGACTCATTTTCCTCGTCCGCGACCCGTTCGACACTCTCGACTCGTACCTCGATCTGCAAAAACCGGGGAGTTGGAACACACAGTTCGGCGACAGTGAAGATCCTCTGTCGGAAGCCAATGTGCGGCGGACAGCGTCACACATACGGAATGCGATGGAAGCAGCTGCCTCAGCTTACGATCGGTTCCCGAGCACGCAGCGACTGCGTCTTTCGTATGAAGAACTGCTGGCCGAACCAGTTCAATCATTGCAGAAGTGTTGTGAACTGATCTCTGCAGAACGAGCAGATCCGGAGATTGAAGAAGTCGTCAAGAAACATGACTTCCAGAATTACTCCAAGACCGGAAAGCTTCAGTTTCGCCGTTCAGGGCAATCGGGTGTCTGGAGAAATTCCGAGAACTTTCGGGATCCAAAAGTTCTCGGAATCGCTGACGAAGTCTTGGGCCCAACTCGTCGCATCCTTGGCTACGAAGATCAGTGAAGCCTCTTTGATATCCAAGCGGTTGCTTCCGACTCAATGCACGATTCGCTCTTCAAGCCTCGCGAAATCGACGCCGTCAATCCATAACCAGAATGTCATTTTGGACGGACGCAACTCCCGGAACTTTTTGGGCAATGGTCTGGGCGATCTGCTTCAAGTAATAGGACCGTAACTTGCCTGACAACGTGATTTGGTTGCCTCCATCGATGCTGCAGCTCACATCATCGAGTTGATGATAGCTCAGCTTTCCGAGAGACAATTTCACGCGTGTTACGAGATCACCGGAGTTAATACAGTCAATGTTGGCATTCACTTCACTCACCCAAGACCCTGTTTCTTATGGGGGAACGTTTGATGGCAGATCGAGGAATTGCGAGCGCCCTACCATGCTTTCGCCTTCGATTTAGCACGTCCCATGCCGACTCGTTGATTTTAGGGGGAAGTTCCTTCGCCCCGACCGAGCTGACGACTACGTTGCGATTGAAATTCGGGGTGCCCGCTTCGATCGCGTCTCAAAAAGCTGCCTGAAAATTGCTGTCGTCGGGTGTAGAAGCGGATTTCTTGTAATTTCTGCAAGAACGCGAAAACTGGACAAGCGTCTCCTCTTTTTTCTGGCCGCTCCCCTCAAGAAGCAGTCATAGAAGGGGCAGCTCTGTTTCTCTGAGAAGAATTTTGCTGGAAAAGTATGCACACCGGGTCATGGAGTAATCAGATCAGCATCGAGCCCAGACAGCACTTCACCTCGAAGAAGCCGCTCGAAACCAGGGATCAAGAGAGCGATGTTGATCCACGACGACATCGTGCCTCGAGCAGATCAAAATCAGGCGGGTCTAGCGAGATTCGACCGCCCCGATGAACTTTGCTCCCCGGAAGGGAGTCTCGACCGGCGACCGCAGATCGGGTTTGGACGGCTTCAGAAAATCGCCGGATTCTGGATCCAACGAAACAAAGTCGAGACCGTCGACATCGAGCCGCCCCGCATCTTCGAAGATGTTCAGCCATTCTGAGGCGGATTGCTTGGAACCCGTCGACCAGTTCGACCGAGTGGGCGGGCCATTCTTTCCGATCTCGGCGAGCGAGACATTGGGTGAACGGGTGGTCACTTCGCCATCCGGGGTCTCAAAAAACAGATTCTGCACGAAACTCATGCCAGAGATCCGATCGACCTGTCCCGATTCAATCACAATTCCCCGAGCACATTGGTAGAAGGTGTTGTTGCTGATAACAGCTCCCATGATGGATCGCTCGCTGCCTGCAAACCGAATCGCAGCTTGAGCTCCTTGGAAAATGCATCGCTCGACGATCAAGTCTTCCAGGTCTTCGTTCAGCTGCACATCCGAATCGAACTGCCCAAGAAATCGGCACTGCTTGATCCGGACGTGTCGCGTGCTGGAGAAGCTGGCTTCAATCGACGACTCCGATGTGAATTGGATCGCAACTACCGGCTGCTGATCCGATACAAATCGGCAATTCTCGAAAGTCACCGGTTGCTGGGCGAGTCCACTCACTCCGAAACACTGGATGCCCCGCTGGCCAATGTTTCGAACCGTGACATTCCTGAATGTCGTCCCGGTCGAATAGCCAGCGATGCTGATCGCGCTCGGACACTCCGCAGCATCGAAGACGAGATTCGAAACGGTGAGCCCCTCCACTGACTTCAAACTCAGAAGAGAAGAATTCTTCCCGGTGATGACCGGAGGTACTGACTCGTCGCCGGTGATTTCGAATCCTCGCGGGAACTGTCCCAGCCCCGAGTTGTCGATGACGAGGTGTTCTTCGAAGGTTTCGCCTGCAGCGACCTGTATTTTCTGAAAGCGCCGCTTCGTCGGATCTTGTTTCAACACGTACTGAAGAGCGGGTCGCAAACTTCGAAAATTACCTGACGGCCCAACAGTGATCGTGTCGCCAGTGATTTTTGAAAGCGGTTCAATCGACTCTTCTGCCTGGTCCTCTTCAACAACTGGCGGCGCGGGAGGTTGATTTGGCTCGGGCTCAGCACCATCTCC
Organism: Thalassoglobus sp. JC818; assembly: GCF_040717535.1. Taxonomy (NCBI): domain Bacteria; kingdom Pseudomonadati; phylum Planctomycetota; class Planctomycetia; order Planctomycetales; family Planctomycetaceae; genus Thalassoglobus; species Thalassoglobus sp. JC818. The sequence goes on along the minus strand of NZ_JBFEFI010000003.1, from coordinate 300,389 downwards.
GGAAAACATCAACCAGAGAACGACCAGAACGATGCCTCCACCGCCCCACATCCAGAAAGGGCTGATCGACTTGGAACGTCGCGATCGGTAAGAAGAGTGCGAGGAAGTGATGGAACTCGAAGACCGACGCGTAATCTTGCTCGAATCAGCAGTGACATGCACGGTGCTGTCCGGCTCTTTTCCTCGTCTTCTGATCGTTGAGTCTGATTTACTCACTCCGGTCGGCGAGTCCGTCATCACATTGCTGTCGAGGCGGGAAAGAAAATCGACGAGTTCGTCGGGAGCATCGTCGTTTCCATCGCTGCGACTGTTTCGCAGGAGTGACTCAACGGTCGGTGTTTCCAACTGGGCAAGGGAGTCGCCGGATGGTTCTTCTTCGTTTGTTTCAAGCCACGCAGCGAGTTCATCAGCCACTGCCTGGGCGGTTTGAACTCGTTTTTGGGGATCTTTGACCATCATCCGCATGATGAGATCGCTGAGCTCAACCGGCACCTCTTTTTTGACTCGATGAACGGGCTTGGGTGTTTTGGACTGATGAGCGAGAAGTCGCTGGGCCAAGGTCCCTTCGTTGAAAGGTGGCCGTCCGGCGAGCAAAAAGTAGAACGTACAGCCGAGCGCGTAAATGTCTGCCCGCGTGTCGACATTGTGGCTGTCGACTGCCTGCTCCGGAGCAAGATAGTCCGCCGTGCCGAGCACCTTTTCGTCGTTGGCCACGGTGAGTGAAAAATCCTCATCCTTCCGAAAGGCTTTCGCGAGTCCAAGATCCATCATCCGGACAACACCCGCCCCGTCGACGATGAAGTTCCCGGGTTTGATATCGCGATGGATGAGCCCAGCATCGTGTGCGTGCTGGAGTCCGAGTGCTGCCTGGCGGATGTAGTCCGCAGCGGTCAGCGGTTCGAGCTGACCGAGTGCTCTGACGAGTTCGAAGAAATTGTGCCCCGGAATGAATTCCATCACCAGGAAATGGATTTCCAATTGGCCATCTACTTCTGAGTCGATGTCGTACGCGCGAACGATATTCGGATGATCAAGAGCTGCAACAGCCTGAGCTTCCCGATGAAACCGTTCCAGATAAGAAGAATCCTGAACGAGTTTGTGCGGCAACACCTTGAGCGCGACTTGCCGCTTCATCACAACGTGCTCGGCCAGGTAAACCGTACTCATGCCTCCTTTTCCGAGAAGCGTAAGCAGCTTGTATTTGCCGAGGAAAAATCCGCGATGTTTTCCCTTGAGAAGTTTGGCAGCTTGCCAGGGAGTGATGAGTTCCTTCTCAATCAGGACGTTGGCGAGGTCCTCCGGTCCCGTCGCCCCCTCTTGCTGTCGAAAATCGTTGACAGTCTGCGTCAGCACGGAAGCGTCAATCAGTCCGCTTCTTTTGAGTGTGACAATCAGAGATTCCAGGGGTGTTCCGGTTGTCGCATTCATTTCTGATCGATGCTGAAAACGTCAATGTTCACGGTATTGAGACTGGAAACTCTCTCAAGAGCGTAATGCTCCGGCTTGCGAGCCCAATTGGTCTACGTCTCTAGTTTGTCGTCCAGTTCGCTTGTCTGAATTTGCGAAGACCACCTCGAAAAATGCTCTAATTCATGAATTCCCTGTGACATCCGACCGAACCGGACACTCTCGAAGGGGTCCAATGTGGCGATTACGGGAAATACTCCACCATTGAGGATAAACTTGATCACGACTCGATGTACAGCGTACTCCGGCGTGCAATTTGACATTCTCGTTTTGGCGTAAACTTTTTGCTGCTGGCCAATTGTGTCGGCAGTGAAGACGAAGTCAGGCAGCCTCCGTCCCAACACGGCGAGCGGGATTCGACCAGCGCCCCACAATCCCATCGACAAAAACTGTTGGAACAATGGACCGATTGTGCCACGCATTGATTGACTGCCACGTTTTCGGGAAACTGCTGTCTGATTTTTCTCGTCGTCGGAATTGGATTTCGTTACACTTACTACTCAGTGGTTATCAGGGAAATTGCCCCGCACCACCATATCTTTACATGCAAATCAGCAGAAGGCATTGTTGTGTCGACAGTCGCGGAACCGAAAACTGAAAAGAGTGCCCTCACCGGAGCCGAAATTCTCGTTGAAGCGTTGATCCGTCAGGGAGCTCAAAGCGTATTCGCTTACCCCGGTGGCGCCAGCATGCCTCTCCATCAGGCATTGCGAAAAAATCGCGATCAAATTCGGACCATCCTGCCGCGACATGAGCAGGGTGGCGGATTCGCAGCTCAGGGTGTTTCACGCACCAGCGACGAAGTCGGAATCTGCATGGCAACCAGTGGTCCGGGAGCGACAAATCTCGTCACCGCCATTGCCGATGCCAAGATGGACAGCGTTCCGATGCTGGCCATTACGGGGCAGGTCCCGCAGAAAGTGATCGGGACTGATGCGTTTCAGGAAACGCCGATCGTCGAAATCGCCCGCGCTGTGACCAAACATCACTACATGATCACGGCAGAAGATCCAGACGATGAAGCATCTGTTCAGGAAGCGCTCCGAAGCATTCCTCGCATCGTCAAGGAAGCCTACTTCGTTGCGAAAACTGGTCGACCCGGTCCAGTTTTGATCGATTTCCCGAAGAACATCCAACTCTCCAAAGCGGATGGAGAAATCGACTACGACCCACCCATGTATCTGCCCGGTTATCATCCGGAACGTCGTCAGGTCGCCCCGGAACAAATCAATCAGGTGATTGCAGCGATTCGTCGCTCGAAACGCCCTGTTCTGTACGTCGGCGGCGGATGTATTAACTCCGACGCAGCAGCAGAACTGACTGCTTTCGCCAAGAAAGCCAATATCCCTGTGACCATGACATGCATGGGGCTCGGTTCATTTCCTGGTGACGATCCACAGTCTCTTCACATGCTGGGGATGCACGGAACGGTTTATTCCAACTTCGCTGTGAACGAAGCTGATCTCCTGCTGGCCTTCGGCGTTCGCTTCGACGATCGCGTGACTGGCAAACTCGAAGAGTTCGCGAAGCATGGAAAAATCATCCATGTCGACATCGACCCTTCCGAGATGAACAAGAACAAGGAAGCTCATTTCCCAATCGTCGCAGATCTGAAATTGTTCCTTGAAAACCTCAATCGCGAATTCACCGATCAGGATGTCCCGCAGACAGACGACTGGTGGAAGCAGATCAACGAGTGGAAAGAAAAGTATCCGCTCAGTTACGCCGATGCTGGCGACCTGATTTTGCCGCAGTACGCGATTGATGAACTTTGGAAGCAAACGATTGAGCGCGACCCGTACATCTGTGTCGGTGTCGGTCAGCACCAGATGTTTGCAGCCCAGTTCTATAAGTTCCGTAAGCCAAAACACTGGCTCTCCAGTTCAGGCCTCGGCACCATGGGATTCGGTCTGCCAACAGCGATGGGAGTGCAGGCAGCCCACCCGGATTCACTCGTGGTCGACATCGACGGCGACGGATCGATCCTGATGAACATTCAGGAACTGGCAACACTCAACTGCGAAAAGCTTCCGGTCAAAATCCTGCTGTTGAACAACCAGCACCTCGGAATGGTTGTGCAGTGGGAAGACCGATTCATGGATGGACGCCGAGCTCATACTTACCTCGGTCCAGTCGATCATCCAGAAGCCCTCGGTGAAGGAAGCGGCAGCCATTACGAAGAAACGTATCCGAACTTCGTTCAAATGGCGGAAAGCTTCGGAATCAAAGCAAAGCAAGTTCGCAGCAAAGCAGAATTCCCAGCCGCTCTGAAAGAGATGCTGGACTCGGATTGTCCGTATTTGCTCGACGTGATTTGCCCATACCAGGAACACGTGTTGCCAATGATCCCAGCGGGCGGAACCGCTCGAGATATCATCACCGAGTAACAAAGAACCGGCGGATTCCGTCAGTTCAATAGTGTCTCACGGGTCCCCGCGAGATGAATTGTGTTGACTCCGATCCTCACGGCTCCTAGCATCCGTCGATCGATCTCACTTTATGTGATTGCACGACTGAGATTTTCTGTTCCTGAAAATAGAGCAGATCCTCGTTCACCAAATTTTAGAGATCGATCGATAAACAAGCGAAAAAACATGCTCGTTCACTGCGTCCCATCACTCGTTTCATTCCAGTCGTCACAATTGGCGAGCTGGTTTAGCGGGTATTATTGGTTTGCTTTTAAAGCAAATCGGGGCGGTTGACCGTGAACGTTTGAATGACGACTCAGCAACAAAGGCCCTGATTCCTGAATGGAAACAGGGCCTTTTTTTTGTTGATACAAACCCGATTCAATCCTTTTCCGGTTCAACTCTCCCTGATTTATTCCGGCAAGTTGACGTGAAACGAAACTGACGACGTGCGGTTTATCTGAAGACCAACTTCAATTGATCTCTGCACCCCAGAGACGGAGGGGCTTCGGTGTTTCAGCACGATTTCACAACTCCCACGGACTTGATGAGCGAAACAGCTCACCACCATTTACCAACACAACGCCAACCTTCCGGTGTGAATCTCTTGGAAGTGAACAAGGACAATTCGATGATCGTAGTGATGAAACCACACCCGACCCCTGAAATGATTCAGACCATGGTCGCTCGCGTTGAGAAAATGGGCTTAAAAGCACATGTCATTGAAGGGACTGAGCGAACGGTCATCGCAGCTGTCGGTGATGAACGCGACGGTGGCCGCGAGGCACTCGAGTCATACGACGAAGTGGAAAAAGTGATGCCGATCCTCGCCCCCTACAAAATCGCCAGCTCGGAGACGAAACCGGAGCCAACGGTCATTCGAGTTCGTGATCTCGTCATGGGAGGCGGCAACGTCGGCGTGATCGCGGGGCCTTGTTCGGTCGAGAGTGAAGAGCAGATCATGGAATCCGCTCGCAAAGTCAAAGCAGCGGGAGCAACGGGCCTTCGTGGGGGAGCGTTCAAACCTCGGACAAGCCCTTACGCTTTCCAGGGCATGAAGGAAGAGGGACTCAAATTACTCGCAGCTGCCCGAGATGAAACGGGCCTGGCTGTCGTCACCGAAGTGATGACCCCTCATCACGTTGAGTTGGTTGCGAAGTACACCGACGTTCTTCAAATCGGTGCGAGAAACATGCAGAACTACCATCTGCTTCAGGCAGTGGGTGAAGTGCGCAAACCAGTGCTGCTTAAGCGTGGGGCCTCAGCGACGATGGATGAGTTCTTGCTGGCAGCTGAATACATCCTCGATCAAGGAAACCAGGAAGTTGCGCTTTGCGAGCGTGGCATTCGATCATTCGAAGCCCATACTCGATTCACTCTTCCACTGGCGACTGTCCCGTACCTGCGGCAGCGAACTCACTTGCCAGTCGTCATCGATCCGAGCCACGGGACTGGAATAGCTTCGCTTGTTCCGCCAATGTGTACCGCAGCTGTCGCTGCCGGAGCGGACGGACTGATCATCGAAGTCCATCCCGATCCAAAGAACGCCATGAGCGATGGAGCCCAGTCGTTGACTCCGGAAGCTTTCGAAAAAGTCATGGTGCAGTGTCGCAAAGTTGCAGACGCCCTCGATTACAAAATGTCTTGAGCCATTGCGATGCATGATGTCCGTTGCTTGATTTCCGAATCAGAAATCCATGCTGCCGTCGAACGACTTGGTCACCAGATCAGCGATGATTTCGTCGACTCAGAATTGACGGTGCTTGGAATTCTGACGGGAAGTATCGTCCTGGTCACCGACCTGATGCGGCGGATCGCGGTGCGTCACCAGCTTGGATTGATACAAGCTTCAAGCTATCGCGGAGAAACGACACATCCGGGAGAGTTGATTATCAACCTCGACACTCTCCCGGAGATTCGTGGTCGCGATGTTTTGATTGTCGACGACATTTTTGACACCGGTCGAACGATGACAAAAGTACAGCGAGAACTCGAGCGATTTCAGCCACGCCGAATTCGTTCCGCTGTCTTGCTCTGGAAGAAGTCTCGAACCGAAGGTCCCGTTCGACCGGATTATCACTGCTTCGAAATTCCCGACGAATTCGTAGTCGGATACGGACTCGACTACAACGGAGAATATCGGCACCTACCTTACATCGGTGTTCTTCCACCACAGAGTTAATTGGCCTTCTTAAATCCGCTTTCATTCGATAGTGCGCTGTCGTTATAATATCAAATGAGTCCAAGCGAACTCCATCTGAGTTCCTGACTTTGCTCTTCCCCTCTGCCCACCAGTTCAGTTCGCCGCTTGCGCATATCACTATCGGCTTGGCTATGGGCTGAACCTCTTGATCCGCACCTCTTGCTGCTGTTGAATAACGCGAGACCAAACCGCTTTCACCGCAACATACGCGTCAGAGTGGACTCTGTGACACTTGGGAACCGGTCTTTCCTAGCGCTTCGTTCACAGTTCGTTCATGACTTCTTGCGTCTTTGGTGCAGCGGTCATTTCAAGCATTGTGTGTAGGACTCGAATTCGCACCGAGTTCATTCAATCTTTCACAGAATTAAAAACTCTTGTGCGACACTTCTCTTATGTTGGCGAAAGGAGTTGCCGTGAACTCAAACACTCACGGTAGGTCTTATCGAAGTTCAACCATCACTCAAGTTGGGTGGATGTTTTGCCAGCAATACTTCGCACACTCAGGGAAGAGTCATGAGACACGATGAGGTCAATCTCTCTCGGACCGACACGTCGGTGCGTGCGATGTTTCTCAGCGATATCCATCTCGGATGCCGCCACTCGCAAGCAAAGAAGCTTCTCGACTTTCTCTCCGACTACCGACCGCAATATCTCTACCTCATCGGAGACATCATTGACGGTCGAAGCCTCAGGCGAAAATGGAGATGGGCTCCCGAGTTGTCCGAGGTGCTGCTGCGGCTCATGGATCTTGCATCCCAGGGAACAGTAATTCGCTATGCCGTCGGGAATCACGATGATTTCCTGCGAAATCAAGAGCTGCGAAACCAACTCTCACGCTTTCAGATGGTCGAATTCGCTGAGGAATTTGTTCACCAAACAATTGATGAAAAGAAGTTCCTGGTGATTCACGGCGACCGCTTCGATCGCATTGAACAGTCTGCGAAATGGGTCTCAGTTGTCTCTTCCTGGGTATATGAAGGGCTCCTGACACTGAATCAGGCGTGGAGTTTTCTCGTCAATCAGCAGCTCTTTGGCGAATACTCATTCAGTGCGCGTGTGAAACGCAGCGTGAAATCAGTCGTTAAATACATCAGTGAGTTCGAACAGAAAATTGCCGACCACGCGAAAAAAATGGGCTGTGAAGGCGTGATCTGTGGACACATTCATACGCCTGTGAAAACGGAGATTGACGGACTCACGTACTGCAACACAGGTGACTGGGTTGAGAACTGTACCGCATTGCTGGAACACCACGATGGAACCCTCGAACTGAAATACGGTCCTAGCAGCCGATCTGAACATCTCTCGACTGACATCGCTTCCACCGCGACACAGCGACCACTCGTCTTGAGGCCAAGACCCGTTCCAAGCGGAACACGAGCCGCTTCAACGGCAACGCAGAGTTGACGTCTTGGCAGAATGGCAGAAGTACTTCGAGCCGTATCGCACGAAAACACAGACCGTGATTCTGAGCGGACAACGCCAGAGGACTGCAAGTCACAACGAAAACTGCTTTTCCAGCCCCGGAATTGAAGCCCGAATCACCTCAAGTTCAACGTCAGTGTTGATCTTCAGAATGGTGCGGATTCAACAGATTGAATGGAGCGTCGATCGTGGCCAAAGTTGTTTACAGTCTGGCAGGAGAAGGACGAGGTCATGCCACGCGTTCAAAGACGATCATCGACCAGCTCGTAAAACGTGGGCATCGCGTCTATGTCTTTGCTCCGGCTGTCGCGTATGAGCTTCTCTCGGAAGTCTATCAGGATTCAGAACGGGTCTTCGTTGAAGAGATTCCCGGTCTCGTCTTTCACTATCGAAACGAACGAGTCGACTTCGCTGGTACAACTCTGGGAACGATCGAATACGTCCGAGGGCTTCCGCTACTCGTCTCTCGCTTGCAGAACCGATTGGATCAGATCGAACCTGACCTGGCGATTACAGATTTCGAACCGGCTTTGCCTCGGGCAGCAAAACTCGCGGGCGTGCCCTGGATCAGCGTGAACCACCAGCACTTCTTGGTCGTCAGTGACTTTCATTCGCTGCCGAGATCGTTGCGCACCAAAGCCTGGTTAATGTCGAAGGTGGTGGGACAGTACTACCGCGATCCTGCGAAAATGGTCGTCTCTTCATTCTATTTTCCGCCTTTAAAAGAGCGGTATCGGGATACCGTTCAGACCGGTGTTCTGCTGAGAGATCAAGTCGTCAATGCTGTTCCCGAGAAACACGATCACGTCGTTGCTTACTTACGGCGATTTGCAACGGAGAAAATGCTCGACTCCCTCGCGAATTGCGGATCGCGAGTGAAGGTCTATGGCCTCGGGGAACGCCCCCGCTTGGGATCGATCGAATTCTGTCCGATCAGTAACTCTGGGTTTCTGGAAGACCTGCGGACATGTAAAGCATTGGTCTCCAGTGCGGGGAACCAACTCGTTGGAGAAGCACTCTTCCTGAAAAAGCCAGTGCTGGTCTTTCCGGAAGCGAAGAATTTCGAGCAGGAAATTAACGCCCGGTACCTTGAACAGTCGGGCGGAGGAACCTGGGTGGGCTATTCTGAGTTCGGCGAGAACGTAATGAGAGAGTTCCTCGAATCACTGAGTCAGTTTCAATGCAACATCCCTCGCGAAGCTCTCAACGGAAATACGCGTACGATGCAGGTCATTGATCACTTCCTTCCGACTCCGAAACGGACTCCGATCTTTTCTCAGCAGCTCGCTGTAGCTGGAGTTTGAGCAATTCCCAAGAGGTCGCCCTCTGCAAGTAGGCGTTAGTCTTTAGCGAGATAACGTGCCTCTGACCACCTGAACTCTCTCGCTTCGAGTGTTCTTGTCTAAAAAGAGCCGACGGACGTTCTTCCGAAATCCTCCTGAGCGAGTGAGCGAAAAGACATCTGATAAGTTCGTCGCCGAGCTGTGCACAAAATGAAACGACCACGCTGAATAGCGTGGTCGTTCTTGTTTCGAGAGTCAGTTGTCGCAATGAGTGGCGACGTTCGCAGCTTACGCCTGTGCGGATGATTCGGCGGGAATTCGGTCGTCGACATCGGTCGCTTGACCGATTTTTCTCAGGAGCGAAATCGCCCACCATGTTGGATCAAGTTCCCACCACTTGTGTCCAGCTCGTGCGAGCCTTGGGTGTGCGTGGTGATTGTTGTGCCAGCCTTCGCCGTAAGCGAGAATCGCAACCCACCAGAGATTACGTGACTGATCAGTTGTTTCGTAGTTCCGGTATCCCCAGAGATGTGTCGCTGAGTTGACGAACCAGGTGCTGTGGTAAGCGAAAACCATTCGCACACACATCCCCCACAGCAGCATCGGCAGGCCACCAACGTACAGCAGAGTCAAGCCAGTCGCCCAAAGCCACAACGCGAATGTTCGCTCGAAAAAGACCATTGTTTTGTCTTTCATGAGATCCGGAACATAGTACTTCTGCAGGAGCTCATCTTTGCGTTTTGGATTCTTAAGCATCATCCACCAGAGATGTGCCCACCAAGGGCCATCAAGTGGGGAGTGTGGATCGCCGGGGTTATCAGAATGGCCGTGGTGAACGCGGTGAGTTCCGCTCCAACGAATCGGTCCACCTTCACCAGCGATCACTCCGAAAAATGTCGCGACCACTTTGGCAGGCCACTTCAGTTTCAGAGATCGGTGTGACAGGCAACGGTGGTAAGCTAGGCAGATTCCGATGCTGCATGTCAGCCAGTGCAGGACGACAGCAACAGCGACTGCTTCCCAAGTGAAGAAGAACGGGGCGGCCAGTGCTCCGAGATGCATGCCTGTCATCCATGTCGCAACGACCGGATCCAGGTTTTTCCAGGTGAGTTGTCGTGGCTCGAAGTAAGACAGGAGTTCCTGACGAGCGATAGCTGATTCGCTCATCTCTTGGTCTTTGGTATCCTGATCAGCGTCGACGGAAACCAATCCTTCTTCATTGACGGATGGCTGGTCGATATCTTCGAGAACATCAGGTTGATCGATGAGTGTTGACATCTGCGATTCAATCCAGTTCATTGATGTAAGGTCAAAACACCCGGTCACCGGGCATTGAGCGGGGTTGTATCAGAATATTCGGGGTTGTTGTGTCAGACGGTGGCGAAACTTCAGTCAAAGTTGCGCCGACAAGTGTCAAAGAAATGTCAACAAAACGTAACCCATTACTGAAAAGACCTTTGCTACGAATCGCAAACTTCTCTGCGAAGCTGTTTTCAGCACAAATTCGAGTCGAAATCACGTTTTTGAAATGGAGAAAATCAGATGAAAGTCGTCTTTCAAGGCGTTGGAATCCTGGCACTCTTCGCTGCGTGCATGATTCTGACACGTGGTCAGGAGCAGAATGTGAGTGCGGAAGAGAACGAAAAAACCGTGCTGCGGCACGTTGTCCTGTTCAAATTCAAGGACGATGCGACCAAAGAGCAGATTTCGAAAGTCGTGGAGGAATTCGGAAAGCTTCCCGAGAAGATCTCTGAGATTCAGGACTACGAATGGGGAACGAACAACAGCCCTGAAGGACACGATAAAGGTCACACTCACTGCTTCCTGGTGTCGTTCAAAAGCGAAGCAGACCGAGACGCATATCTTCCCCATCCTGCCCATCAGGAATTCGTCAAGATCCTCCTACCCATTCTCGACGACGTAACTGTTGTGGATTATTGGGCGACAAATTGATTCGTGCGGGTTTCATTGGCCCATCGCGATGCTAAACTCGACATGTTTGGCGCAGGATCCGTCAGTCTCCACTGACGGATTTTCATTGCGCAGTGAAAATCTGTCTCGTTTCGTGTTGTCTTCACGATACTGGACTCCACGAAAAGACGTTCGCAGATGGAATCTCTAAACCGTTCTGACTCGACCGCCGATGCGGGTCGATCAGAGCCTCTAAGACTCCAATGACTTGTCGCTGGTCGATTGCGAATTGGGACAGTTTGATTTTTGGGAACTTTGGGAATTCAGATGTCAGTCACAGCAGTAGTTGGTCTCCAATGGGGAGACGAGGCCAAAGGAAAAATTGTCGATCTTCTGACAGACCAGCACGAAGTTGTTGTGCGATATCTGGGAGGAAATAACGCTGGCCATACTGTGATGTTTGGCGGGCAGACTTATAAACTGTCGCTGTTGCCAGCGGGCATTCTTCGCCCCGGCGTGACCTCGGTGATCGCCAATGGTGTCGTGATCAATCCCAAGGCGCTCCTGAGCGAACTCGACTCAATCGTGAAGCAGGGAGTTGATCCGGGAAATCTCCTGATCAGCGACAAAGCTCACGTTATCTTCCCGTATCACATGGTTGAAGAAGCGGTCCTCGAATCTCATCGCGGCGACAAAGCCATCGGAACAACGATGCGAGGAATCGGTACTTGCTATCGTGACAAGTACGGCAGAACGCACGCGATCCGGATGGGGGACTTGCTCCGCAAGGACTTGTTCCGCGAACGACTCAATGACGTCTACGAAACGAAGAAGTTGTTGATCAACGCGATGGATGCCAAAGCCGAATTACCGCCTGTCGATGAAATCTTCGACGAGTACATGGGCTATGCGGACATCCTCAAAGATCGAGTGATCGACACTACGTCCTATCTGCATCGAGCACTCCGAGAAGGCAAGTCGATGTTATTTGAAGGCGCTCAAGGGAGTCTTCTGGACATCGATCACGGGACATTTCCGTATGTCACCTCTTCCAACAGTTCAGGCTGTGGAATTCAAGCTGGCAGCGGCGTTCCGAGTCGGCGCATTGATCGCGTGATCGGAGTGGTCAAAGCTTACACAACACGTGTCGGTGGAGGTCCATGCCCGACAGAGTTGGAAGACGAGACTGGACAGCACATTCGTGACGAAGGCAACGAATACGGCACCGTCACGGGCCGTCCGCGTCGATGTGGATGGTTCGATGCCGTCGCCACCGCTCATGGAGCTCGCGTGTCGGGGATCGATTGTATCGCCGTCATGTTGCTTGACGTTTTGAGCAAGCTGGACGAAGTCAAAATTTGCGAAGCTTACGAGATCGATGGCGAGCGAACGACTGATTTCCCAAGCCAACTCGACGACCTCGCGAAAGCCAAGCCGATTTACCGAACCCTGCCCGGTTGGAAAACGGACATCACTGGCGTGCGTCGACTCGAAGACTTCCCCGCCGAAGCCAGAGCCTACATCGACTGTGTTTCTGAACTTCTCGAATCGAAAGTTGGATTCGTCTCGATCGGTCCTGACCGTGAGCAAACAGTCATTTTGTAGCTTGATGACATCAACACAAACATGACTTCAAGTGTTTGGGGTCATCTTTACATCCGCCAGTCACATCAAGTGGATTGGCTCGTACGCACTGACTGCAACAGCTGTGGCGGATTCGACGGCTCGCCTGATCTTGTCGGTTCGCCCCTGTTTCTCAGTTGATTTCTTGTTAGAATTGCGTTTCTCATCCGCGAAAAAACCGCGGGTGCCTGTCGAATCCCATCATTCTATTGACTCGGTGGGATAGAATAAGACTTGATGCTCTCTCAGATCTCGACTTGGAGTTGGGACAAGAGCATCGTCAGACGCGAACCCCTGGGCGACTCTTCCTCTCTTTAGGGTCAAGCCTACAAATTTTCTTGAGCACTCAATGAATTCGACCGAAGACCAGCTAAATCAGATTCTTGAAGAGCGAGTTCTTCTTCTCGATGGATCGATGGGAGCATTGATTTTTTCGAACAATCCTCAGGAAGAGGACTACCGAGGAGAACGGTTCAAGAACCATCCCGTCGACTTGCGAAACGCGGCGGACATTCTCGTCCTCACCCAGCCTCAACTCATTGAACAAATTCACCGAGACTATCTCGAAGCGGGTTCGGACATCATCGAAACCGATACGTTCACCGCGAGCATCATCACTCTCGAAGAATACAAACTGTCGGATCTGACTTACGAAATCAACAAGACAGCTGCGGAACTTGCTCGACGCGCAGCAGACGATTACACAAAGAAAACTCCTGACAAACCTCGCTTCGTCGCAGGGAGTATCGGTCCAACGAATCGCCAGTTGTCGATGAATGCCGATGAGCCTGGAGCTCGTCCTGTCAAATTCGATCAGATGGCAGCTTCGTATGCAGAACAGGTGCGAGGTTTGATCGATGGAGGAGTTGATATTCTCCTCCCGGAAACATCCTTCGACACGCTGAACATGAAAGCGGCACTGGTTGCTATCGATCAGGTCTTCCGTGAGAAGAACGTTCGCTTGCCGGTCATGTCGTCGTGTACGATTTTCGAAGGTGGTCGCTCGATGACCGCCCAGACAGTGGAAGCGTTCTACACATCAGTCTCACACTTTCCGCTGTTTAGCGTCGGCCTGAACTGTGCACTGGGACCGAAACAGATTCGCCCGTATGTCGAAGCACTCTCTCGTGTCGCCGACTGCCACGTCTCCTGCTATCCCAACGCCGGAATGCCAGACGGCATGGGTGGGTTCGACTCGAATCCGGAAGAAGTCGCTGCCGTCATTGGAGAGATGGCACAAAACAAATGGGTCGGTATTGTCGGCGGATGTTGTGGAACAACGCCGGAGTTCATTCGGCAAATCGCCAAACACGTTGACAGTACGAAACCACGCACTCGACCCGGCCGGAAAGCTGTCTCAAGCTACTCCGGTCTCGAACGATTCGAACTGACGGAAAGCTCGAATTTCTGCATGGTCGGGGAGCGGACGAATGTGACCGGTTCACGGAAGTTCGCTCGATTGATTCGGGAAGAGAAATTCGATGAAGCTTTGAGTATTGCTCACGGTCAAGTTGAGGGCGGAGCGAATATCGTCGATGTCAACATGGACGAGGGGCTCCTCGATTCTGTCGCTTACATGGAGAAGTTTCTGTGGCTTCTCTCGGACGACAGTCTCTCCGTGCCGATCATGATCGACTCCTCGAACTGGAAGGTCATTGAGGCAGGACTCAAATGTGTTCAGGGCAAGGGAATCGTCAACTCCATCAGCCTCAAAGAGGGTGAAGAGAAGTTTCTCGAGCAGGCGCAAATCGTACGCCGATACGGAGCCGCTGCTGTTGTGATGGCCTTTGACGAAGAAGGTCAGGCTGTCACAGCGGATCACAAGGTGGCGATCTGCAAGCGAGCCTATCAACTGCTCACAGAGAAAGCTGGGTTCCCGCCAGAAGACATCGTTTTCGATCCGAACATCCTCACCGTCGCGACGGGAATGGAAGAGCATAACAACTACGCTGTTGAGTTCTTCGATGCCATTCGACGGATCAAGCAGGAATGCCCGGGGGCGAAGACGTCCGGAGGTGTGAGTAACGTTTCGTTTTCATTCCGAGGGAACGATGTTGTCCGTGAAGCGATGAATGCATGCTTCCTCTATCACGCGATCGCTGCCGGTCTCGATATGGGAATCGTGAACGCTGGGCAGCTTGAAGTCTACGATGAGATTGAACCGAAGCTTCGCGAACTAATTGAAGACGTTCTATTCAATCGTCATCCGGAAGCGACCGATCGACTCATTGAATACGCTGAGGAAATCAAGAACTCATCGCGAGGCAAACAGTCCGACGCAAGTGCCCTCGCATGGCGGGAGAACACCGTTGAAGAGCGTTTGAAATATTCGCTTCTCAAGGGAATCACCGACTTCATCGTCGAAGATACAGAAGAAGCCCGGCAGAAATACGGACGACCGCTGAACGTCATTCAGGGTCCTTTGATGGACGGTATGAATGTCGTCGGAGAGTTGTTCGGAACAGGCAAAATGTTCCTGCCGCAAGTGGTGAAGTCCGCCCGCGTGATGAAGAAATCGGTCGCGTATCTTGAACCATACATGGAGCAGGAGAAACGCGAAGCCGGTCTTGAAAACGCTCCCGGTCGCGGAGTCGTTGTGTTGGCAACTGTCAAAGGGGACGTCCACGACATTGGGAAGAATATCGTGGGTGTGGTTCTGCGTTGCAACAACTTCGATGTGATTGACCTCGGTGTCATGGTTGCCTGCGAGAAAATCCTGGAGGTCGCACAGGAAAAGAACGCGGACATCATTGGGCTGTCGGGGCTCATTACGCCATCGCTTGAAGAGATGATCATTGTCGCCAAAGAGATGAACCGGACTGGCTTTCAAGTTCCGCTGCTGATCGGTGGCGCGACAACGTCTGCTCGCCACACGGCGGTCAAGATCGCTCCGAATTATGATTCACCGACTGTGCACGTCGTGGATGCATCTCTCTCTGTTCCGGTTGTTGAGTCTTTGCTCGATGACGACCGTCGAGAGGCGTTTATCACAAAGAATATGGAAAAGCAGGAAAAAGATCGGTCAGAGTTCAATAAGCGACAGGATCGAAATCTCGTTTCATACAACGATGCCTGCCAGCGACGGTTCGCAACCGACTGGAAGAGCGTCGATATTCCCGAACCAGGATTCCTCGGGAGTCGACAAATCGAGAATCAGAGCCTCGAAGAACTTCGCGAATTCATCGACTGGTCGCCGTTCTTCAGCACATGGGAACTCCGCGGCAAATACCCCAAGATTTTCGACGATGAACATGTTGGTGAAGAGGCTCGAAAGATCTTCGCTGACGCCAACAAGTTGCTCGATCGTATTATCACCGAAAAGCGACTGACCGCTCGTGGAATCTACGGATTCTGGCCAGCAAACAGTATCGGCGAAGACATCTATGTCTTTGGTCAAAACGATCTAGAACGTAAGAGCGATCCGATCGCGATCTTCCCGATGCTTCGACAACAATGGGAGAGAAAAGGACAGAAGGATTTCCGATCACTGACAGATTACATCGCTCCACTTGAGTCCGGTCGACGTGACTTTATCGGGGCATTCGCTGTCACTACTGGACATGGCTGCGATGAACTGGTGGCTGAATTCCTGGCCGAACATGATGACTACAACTCCATCATGACAAAGGCGATTGCAGACCGACTCGCAGAAGCCTTCGCAGAGTATCTCCACATGAAATCGAGAATTGAGTGGGGATACGACCAAGCTGATTCTCTGACGAACGATGACCTTATAGCAGAGAAGTATCGAGGAATTCGACCAGCTTTCGGATACCCAGCTTGCCCTGACCACACTCCGAAAGAACGATTGTGGAAGTTGCTCGATGCCGAGAAGGCGACTGGAATTCAGCTGACTGAGTCCTTTGCGATGTTCCCAGCGGCATCAGTGAGCGGGCTGTACTTTGCACATCCTGAATCGCGGTACTTCAGTGTCGACCGCGTGACAAAGGATCAGGTCACCGACTACGCAAAGCGATCCGGAATGACGCTGGAGCAGACCGAAAGGTGGCTGTCTCCGAATCTCGGATACACCCCGTAAGGCATATTCACAGAATCCATGTACTCGTCGAGAATGAACTGCCTCGACGAGTGCAAGAATTCCGACGCGCGTCAGGCGGACTCGACACCGATCTGAGCATCAGTCGGTCCAGCGGCCACTCTAACTGGGCGAGTTCTCGGTCCATTGAGAAGTCTTCCCAGCCAGGAGTATCGAACGAGTTTGTCGTAGCTGAGCAACAGAATTGCTGTGACAACAACATTGATCAGAATGAACTTCACTAACGCTGGAGCCGACCAGTCTCTCACTAGAATCTGTGCGACAAAAATCAGCGGAAGATGTGCCAGATACAACCAGTATGAAGAGTCTGAGAGGTAACGAATCGTCGGGTTCTCAGCATTCACAAACCGGCGAAAGACTCCCATCAAGCCGAACGTGAGCAACCAGGCATAGGTGACCTGAAGCGATGCTGAGATCAGTCGCGTTGCTGTCTCGCCAAGCTGTGGGCTGAATTCGCTCGATCCGAATGCGAAGACCAATCCGACGGGGAAGACCATAAAGATCGCCACCGGAATCGAAATCCACCAGTATTTGCCAACTCTTCCGGTTTCGTCGTCTGAATCGAAGTAGAGAGCACCGAACGCGAAGAACACACCGTAATACAACAGGACATGCGGGTAAGGAATCAGACCTGTCGAGGTGTCCGGGCCAAATGTCGGGAAAGCTCTGCCCATTTCCCACTGGGGAATCATGGTGATCGGGATCAGCCACAAATAGCGAAGAGGGGAAAGAATCCAGGGACCGTGGATTCCTTTCCAACCGATTCGATCGGCGAGCATCGCATAGACTGCGAAGGCAACGACGAGCCAGCACAAAAACCACAGGAACCACAGATGGTGAAAGAGATGCATCCCCATCAAAGTCTGAAGGAACTGTCCGAGTTGGAACTGACCACTCGCAACGGTCGCTACCGGAGGGGCGTTAGCCTGATTTTCTGTCAGCGCTGGTGATTCAAGGAGTGCGAGCACTTCCTGCCGCCCCGCTTCGACACTTGTCTGTTCGATGGGAACCTGAATCATCCCAGCGATGAACTGCGTCGTTCCCCAGTCAACTCGAGCTGATTCCATCGGTCGTTGACGTTGCGCGTTGAGAATGGTCGGATCAGCACCTGCATTCAAAAGTACCTTCAAGACTTCGCTGCGTCCGAGAAACGCCGCTGAGTGGAGGGCTGTATTCCCGTCTCGCGATTTCAGGGACGGATCTGCTCCCAAATTTAACAGCGTTTGAACGGTCTCTGGATCTTCAAATAACGCCGCATAGGCCAGCGGGCTGCTTCCCGACTCTCGATGCAATTGATTGATTTCATCTTGCGAAAACTCCCTTCTCGCGAGTTCTTCATGCTGCCCGAACCTGATCAACGTCCAGAGATCCGCATTCGCGAAGTCGCTCGGAGCCTCTTGTACAGCTGCGTTCGCTCCGGAGTAAATTGCCCAGATCATGATGACATTCGTGAGTGGAATGATCGTCGCCAATCCTAAAAGTAACGGAAGAAAAATCCGCTTAAAGCGATGTTGCAGCAAGGCTTTCAGTCCTCGCTTTCTCCACAGCATGGCCGTAAAAAAACCGCTCATCACAAAGAAGAGCGGCATTCGAAATCCGTGAACGAGGCTCATGAAGAGACCAAACATCGGGCTTTGGTTCTCATCTTGAACTGGCCAAGGAAGCGGCGTGAATGACAGCGCCGCATGCAAAGCAATCCCCAACAGCATCGCAAACGCGCGGAGTGCATCGAGGTCATGACGTCGCGAAATTGAGAGGCGATTATCTGAATTCATCTTGAATTTTTCGAAGAGGGGAAAACGCGAGAGGAACTCGACGCCGAATGAAAGTTTGAATTGAAGCCCGGAAGTCGTTTCACGATAGCGTGCCGGATTTCAGAATCTCGAAAATCACATTGGCAATTGTGATAGATCGAGAACATCTCTTGCTGTCGTGACGTCAGCTCATCAATGGTCGAGAACGTCAACAGACTCAAAAAGTTCACACTGATTTGCAATTTGTTGGGGAACTCGACGAAAACACAACCTGTTTCCTGTTCGAATGGTTTCAGCTTTCCACAACATTTGGAAGATCGATGTCAGAAATCACTGTGATCTCGTCGAAAAACGGCCTCGAAGCAACCCGCCACGCTTACCACGCTCTCGTCTCTGGATCGGACGGGCTGTCGGCAGTCGTCGAAGGGGTGACTCTTGTTGAGGATGATCCAGCAGATATGACCGTTGGTTACGGTGGGCTTCCCAACTGCAACGGTGAAGTTGAACTCGACGCTGCTGCCATGCACGGACCAACGCATCGAGTTGGAGGAGTCGCAGGGCTCAAGGGCTATCGGCATGCAGTTCGTCTGGCGAAGTTAGTTCTGGAACAGACGAAGCACGCACTTCTTGTCGGCGACGGGGCTGCCGAGTTCGCAAGGGCGAACGGGTTCCCAGAGGAGAATTTGCTGACAGAAACTGCCCGTCAAATCTGGCTGTATTGGAAACAGACGAACTCAACACGCGAGGACTGGGTTCCTCCGCCGTGGGAGACTCTGGCTCCTGAAGTTCAGAAGTTCTTTGCGAAGATGAAGCCCGGGACGGAAAGCACACACAATGCGTATCAACGCAGCGAGGTTGTTGATCGCCCCACCGGAACGATCCATTGCTCATGCATCGATGGGAGCGGAGATCTCTCGTGCGTCACCACCACGAGTGGACTCGCTTTCAAACTCCCCGGACGCGTCGGAGACTCCGCCATTCCGGGGGCGGGACTGTATGTCGACAATGAAATCGGAAGTTGTGGAAGCACAGGACGAGGAGAAGAGAATGTCCGGAACTGCTCGTCGTTTGCAGTCGTCGAACTGATGCGATCTGGCCTCAGCCCTGCTGAAGCTGGGTTGGAAGCCATGAAACGCATTGCCAACCACGTCGGCGAACCCTACTTGCTGGGTGACGATGGACGCCCTAACTTCGGTTTGAAATTCTACGTACTCGCCAAATCTGGCGAGTACGCAGGCGTTTCCATGTGGGGACCAACCCAATTCGCTGTGACAGACTCACAAGGGACGCGGTACGAAGACTGCGAATTCCTCTACGCGAAACCGTAATGCGAACTCGGTTCCATCAATCGATCAAGCAACTGCTGAATCGCTGGAGAGATGTTTTTGCGACATCTCATGAGCGGCTTTCATCAACCCGGCAACGTCGAGGCCAAGGTCTGCCAGTAACTCGCTGCGTTCACCATGTTCGATGAAATGATCCGGAATTCCGAGACGACGAATGTTGTCTGTTCGAATTCCAGCATCATTGGCTGCTTCCAGGACGGCACTCCCGAATCCACCGCACAGAGTGTTTTCTTCGACAGTGATGACAAATCCTGTATCCTGAATCGCTCGGAAGATCGTTTCGGTATCGAGAGGTCTTAGGAAACGTGCGTTGATGACACCAACATCAACTCCGTCCTTAGCCAATCGCTCAGCGGCAGCAACACATGTGGGCAGCTGCGCACCGAACGCAACGAACATTCCATCTTCACCCCAGCGGATGACTTCCGATTTTCCGTATTCGATTTCGGCGAAATCGCGTTCGATCGTCTCTGCTTTGGTCTTGGGATATCGAATGGACGCAGGACCGTCATGCGTCAAACAGAAGTTGAGCATTGGGGCGACGTCGAGTGTGTCGCCGGGAGCCATGATCGTGATGTTCGGGAAGACACGCATGTACGAGACGTCGAACAAGCCGTGGTGCGTCGGACCATCTGGACCGCACAAACCGGCTCGATCGAGACAGAAAGTGACCGGTAGATTTTGCAGTGCAACTTCCTGGAAAATGTGGTCGAAGCTTCTCTGCAGGAATGTGCTGTAAATGTCAACAACCGGACGCATTCCAGACTTCGCCATTCCTCCGGCAAACGCCACAGCGTGTCCTTCACAAATTCCGGTATCGAAAAAGCGATCGGGGAAGTCGGCGCGAATCTGATCCAGTTTATTCCCCTGACACATCGCTGCAGTCAGAACACAAACTTTCTCATTCTCAGACATCGCCGAGTGAATCGAATCGCTCACGACATCTGTATAAGCCGGGCTGGAAGCTTTGGGGGCGTAGACAACTCCCACATCTTCGTCACGACAGAACGGAGCAGGCGTGTGGAACTTCACAGGATTCTGAGAGGCTGGCTCGAAGCCGTGTCCCTTCTCAGTGAAGACGTGAAGCAGTACAGGCCCCTTGATTTCTTTAACCATCTTCAACGCATCTTGCAGCGATGAAAGATCGTGGCCATCAACGGGACCAACGTATCGAAACCCGAGTTCTTCAAACAGCATCCCGCCATGCAGGAAGCTCTTCACTGCGTCTTTGAAGTTTCCTAGTGTGTCTGCTGCAGATTCCCCAATCATCGGGACCTTGTTAAGCAACCATGACACGTCTCGCTTCAACCCGTTATAGAATGGAGCAGCCCGAGCTTTATCGAGGTACTTGGCCAGACCACCGACGCGCGGGCAGATTCCCATCTTGTTGTCGTTGAGAATGACAAGCAGGTCTTTGTTGAGTCCCGCAGCGTTGTTGAATGCTTCGAAAACGACACCCGACGGCAGCGCACCATCTCCGAGGACCGCCACGGACTTTCGATTCTCGCCCGGATAGACAAGGTCGTCACCAGCTTTCAGTCCGAGTGAAGTCGAGACGCTCGCTCCGGCGTGACCAGTCATGAACAGGTCGTAGTCGCTTTCAGATGGGTTGGGATACCCCATCAACCCACCTTTGCGACGAATGGTTTGGAATTCTGGAAATCGGCCAGTCAGCAATTTGTGAGGATAGATCTGATGCCCGGTATCCCAGATCAGGCGATCCTTCGAGAAGTCGAAAACCAGATGCAGCGCAATCGCGAGTTCGACTACTCCCAAGTTACTCGCAAAGTGCGCAGGACGATCGGAAACAATCTCACACAATGCTTCGCGAATCTCTTCGGCAAGCTGTTCGAGCTGCTGATTGGACAGGGTTTTCAGCTCCTCAGGGGAACTGATCATGGGGAGCAATTCGTATTCCATCAATGGTCTCGCTCGATGAGATATTTCGCTAAATCAATTAAGTGCTGTCCCTGTTCTCCAAAACATGAGACAGCATCGCAAGCCTGATCGATCAGCTGCGAAGCTTTCGATCGGCTTGTTTCAATTCCCAGAAGTCCGGGGTAAGTCGATTTTCCGTGATCGGCATCCTTCTGGACGTGTTTCCCCATTTTCGCGGAATCCCCGACCACATCCAAGAGATCATCCGCAATTTGAAACGCTAATCCAACCGATTCGCCATAAATCTTCAGGCATTCGAGTGTTTCGTCGTCGGCTCGGGCAATGCGTCCGCCCATCAGAAGGGACGCAGCCAAAAGACGCCCGGTTTTACGACGGTGAATCCCCTGAAGCTCCTTGGGATCAGTGATTGTTCGCGTTTCTGCTTCAAGGTCCGCCTGTTGCCCGCCGACCATTCCCTCTGCCCCCGCAGCGGAAGCAAGTTCAGAAATGCAGGCGACCGCGATGTCAGCCTCTTCGATTCCGAGCGCGAGAACTTCAAACGCACGCGTCAGCAGGGCATCGCCTGCGAGAATCGCTGTTGCTTCACCAAATTTGATGTGATTCGTCGGCCGTCCGCGACGGAGATCATCGTCGTCCATCGCGGGGAGATCGTCATGAATCAACGAATAACAATGGATCATTTCCAGTGAGATGGCAGCGGGAATCGCTTTCTCGGCAGGTTCTCCGCAAGCATCGCAAGCCATGAGTGCCAGGCACGGGCGGACTCTTTTCCCCGGGGCCAGCAAGCTGTATCGCACCGCTTCCAAAAGTTGCGGCGGACATTGATCAGAAAATGTCGTGGCAGAGATCAGCGACTCTTCGATCTGAACCCTGAGTTGGTCAAGGTACCTGGAAAGGTCGGAGACTTGCTGCATTTGACACTGAGAATTGAGTGAAGAATGGATGAATACCGCATTGAACCGTAAGGAGAACGGTTGCGTCAATCAACGGAGTGCAAGTTTTGCCAAGACAGCGTGATTTTCCAAGCTGAACTCCCAATCAATTGCTCAGTTTGCTCACCTTCTCGACATCAACACCGACCACCCCAGAGGGCCTTGCACGTTCCCTGCATCCTCAAAGTGGAACTCACGAATGTGATGGAATTCAAACAGCGGAGAAAACTCAGCTTCGATCTCGGATTTCGAGACGCGCGGCGGACCGCCCGCTTCGGTTGAATTCGTGTTGCCGCACAAAACAAGCATTTTGCTACCGGTTTTAGTGACTGCTTCAAGCGTCTCCAGATAGCCTTCCAGATCGACTCGTCGACAGCAGTGGTAACAACCTCGATCGAAGACGAAATCGACTGGTTCTCGATCTGCTCCGAAGCGAACGACATCGTCAAGAATCCACTCGACTTCCACTTCTGCTTTCTCAGACTTTCGACGAGCCAATTCGAGTGCAGGAGCCGAGCAATCGACAGCAGCAACTTGCCATCCGCTCTCAGCGAGATAGATCGCGTTCGTCCCGGTTCCGCAGCCTAACTCCAGCGCAGTCGTTGGCGGCAGGGTCGCTGATTCAAGAACACGTCGCAGCTCCAGAGAGGGAATTCCAGAATCCCAGGGAGTCTCGTTTGTTCGGTACTTCTGGTCCCAGTCTCTATCGGTTTTCGCCATAAGTCATCAAGCCAGTTGTCAGGTCAAACAGAGTCTGACCGTGAGGTTCGCCGGATACGTCTGAAAGAAGAGAATGAAAATGCTCAACACACACCGCGAATGATCAAGGACTCGCGGGTCGGTCAATTATTTCAATCAGGCGAGACGAGGGAATAGAAACTTTGAAAATGGATTAAGCATTCGCAAAGGGAATGGGAGGAGCGAAGACCGCGTTGGTGACTTCTCGCGGCGTAGCTGTGTCCAGGCGAAGCGTGCCTCCATCGATGAGAGAATTCAAGACTGTCGACACAAGATGCGGAATTCCGACAGGAGTCGACAACGGCTCGGACGCATCGCGCGTCGATTCGCCGAAGACAGCACCTCGTGGAATCCCCGGTCCAGACAACATCAGCGGAGCGAGTCGGCCCCAATGATCTCGTCCGCCACCAGCATTGATTCTCGGAGTACGCCCCATTTCCCCGCAGCAGACGAGCAGGATTTTGTCTGAAAGCCCCCGCTGCCGAAGGTCTTTCAAGAATGCTGATATCCCGCGATCAAACGGACCACCGAGATACTTCATGCCTTCCGCCATGCCGGCGTTGTTCTGATCGGCGTGCATGTCCCATACAAAATTGGTTGTCACGGTGACGAATCCACACCCGCGTTCACAGAGTCGTCGTGCGAGAAGCATCAGCTTGCCGAAACTTTTCCCGTTATCAGCATATCGCTTGTGGTTGTTCCATTTCTTATCGATCGCATCCGGTCGAACAAGCGGCGCCGTATCGTACATGGCGACGGTTTTCGGATCTTCACGTGAAAGGTCAAACGCGTCCGCAATGCCGCCCAGAACTGTACTGAAGGCTTGATGAGTCAATTTATTGAGGCTGTCCCATTCCGGATTGCTATCAACTCCCGTTTGGATTCGATCCAGATTCTGAAGCAACTTGCGACGGTCGTTTAATCGATCAAGCGAGAGATGCAGCTGCATGTCCTGTTGCAGGTCCCCTCCTCCGCTGGGACTGAAGGGGCGATAACCGGTTCCGAGTGTTCCCGTCGATTCGAGATCGCCCAGCTCTTTGAAAGCGGGCATCGTTGAATCATCCACTGATCGCGGGAAGAGGCAGACATTCGTCGGCATCCCGGTATCAGGACGATTTTGGCCAGCGATGCGGGAGTACAGCGAGCCGAGATTGATATTTGACGTCGCCGAACTGACGACCGGTTTCACATCGTGAATTCCGTTGCCGGTCTGAAACGAACGAACAACACAGAATTGATCGGCAAGAGAGGCCAACTCAGGAAAGCTGCTTCCGAAGGTCACGCCGGGCAGCTTCGTCGAGATTTCGCCGGTGACACTGGCGATTTCCACCGGAGCATCCATTTTCGGATCGAACGTCTCGATCTGACTCGGCCCACCGTGCATGAATACAAACACGACTGAGCGATCCGTCAGCAGTCCGGGAGCGTGATCTGCTCCGATCGCGTTTCGCCAAAGTCCGGGAAGCCCTAATCCTCCGAGCGCTAAACTTCCGATGCGGAGGAATTCTCGACGACTTCCTCGATTGCTGCTGTCTACAAAACTGAGCACTGAATCGGACCCCTCAGAAGTAACAGAAGGCGTGCACGGACTACGAGCATACCATCAGTCGACGACTGAAACCAAACCTGATCACCAATTGATTTGGATTAAACGCCGAGAGTGCCGTATCTATCGGCAACTGCGCGTGATCAATTGCTTCAGCATTGATCTCTTAGAACCAATGCTGACGTCAGTCGATCGTTCTCCAGAGATATAAACAGGCCACGGTTGAGTAAGGTCGCCAAGGTTCCGCGAGAGCGTGACAGTGAACACGATCGGGAAGTTCGTCGAGTTGATAGAGCCTCTTCATCGCAGTCTGAATTCCGAGATCTCCCCACGGAAGGACATCAGGTCGCCCGAGAGAAAACATCAAAAACATCTGCGCAGTCCAGTGACCGATTCCCTTCACGTCTGTCAGCAACTCGATGACTTCTTCATCCGACCGGTGATGCAAAGCGCGCAGCTTGAGCCGTCCATCGAGAACGTGCTCGGTGAGATCGCGGATGTATCTACTCTTTTGTGACGACAACCCGACGCTCCGTAATTCCTCATCAGTCAACTCGGCAACAGACTCAGGCTGTAAGGTCGACGTATGAACCGCTGCTTCGAGTCGACGAAAAACAGATTTGGCAGCTGCGGCAGAGATTTGTTGACCGACGATGGCACGTAGAAGCGTTCGATACCGATTCGTCTGCCGCTTCAGCGTGCAAGGCCCGACACGATCGATCAACTCCGCGAGGACGGGGTCAGCTTCTATCAAGTGGAGTCTCGCCATCTCCAGACTATCACGATCGAGCGGTTTCATAACGTTAGCGAATTGAATCGACGTGAAGTTTTAGAGCAAGTTGCTCTTTCCTATGCACTCGCTTGCACCGCTTCACAAGTTAAAAGGCTGTGCTTGCTCGTGCGAGGTCGTGCACACAAAATCAGAAAATACTCTAGTCATCACCGAGTTGCTGAAAGAAAGCTCGTTTCGCATGAAGAACGTCCTCGGCAGCGACATGAAGAATGTCATTGTGACCAGCCTGCGGAAGCTCGACGAATGTTTTCGGAATCCCCTGCACCTGATCGGGAGCAGCTTCGAACAATCTCTGCCCCAGTTCGAACGGGACGATCCGGTCCTGTTTTCCATGAATCACGAGCAGTGGGCAGTCGACATTCCGGATCCGCTCGGCCGAAGGATATTTTTCGACCAGCAAAGCTTTCACCGGTAACCACGGATAATGAACACTCGCTGCGTCCGCGAGTGAAGAAAACGTGGCCGTTAGAATAAGCCCGGCGGGAGGAGTCTTGCGTTGGGACAATTCCCAGGCGAGCCGAGTAGCGACTCCTCCTCCCAAAGATTGTCCACTGCAAATGATCTGCGAAGGTTGATAGCCAAGCTTCTCAATGGCGAAGTCCCAAACCTTGAGTGAGTCATCCGAAATATCTGACTCAGCAGGCGACCCCGCACTTCCTCCATAACCTCGGTAGTCGAAAATTAATGTGTCGCAGTTGAGCTGATGATACTGCTCCAGCAATGAGACTCGCTTCAGTCGGTTGCCAGCGTTTCCTGGAAAGAGGATGACCAGCCGCTTTGAAGCTCGCTCTTGCGGAGAACATCGACTGTGCCAGCCACAAAGTTGAACACCTGGTGCGACATCGAGTTTGACATCTTCAGTTAACTCACAAACGCTGAGTGCGTCTGACAGCTCAACCGGACGAGAATCGGGAACATAAATCAGTTTCCGCTGAAGCAGAGCGAGCATGAGTAGCATTCCCAGAAAAACACTCCCTGCAAACACAACCCAACGCCATCCTCGTTTCTTCCAGCTTGTCGAGCGTGTTCCCATGAGTGGCGTCCTGACGTCAATTCAACAGGTCGTGGATCAACGGATCGGCCAGACTCGTCGCAATGCCTTTCGATTTACTGAAGTCGTGATGACGGCTGATCTCGTGCGGAACTGAAATCACATGCGCTCCAGCAGCAGCCGCGGCTCGTGTTCCATTTTCGCTGTCTTCGAGAACAAGCATCTGTTCAGGACGAACATTCAACCGCTCGGCAGCTGTCAGGTAAATCTCAGGATGAGGTTTGCCGAGCGTGACATCCTCCGCAGTCAGCGTGTGATGGA
Source organism: Thalassoglobus sp. JC818 (assembly GCF_040717535.1). Classification (NCBI taxonomy): domain Bacteria; kingdom Pseudomonadati; phylum Planctomycetota; class Planctomycetia; order Planctomycetales; family Planctomycetaceae; genus Thalassoglobus; species Thalassoglobus sp. JC818. The sequence continues at coordinate 273,692 of NZ_JBFEFI010000003.1, read as the reverse complement.
ACCGGTCCATCAATTCGAAGCGAGTCAACAAGTTCTCGAGGAACGCGCGGTGTGACGATGTCGCAACTGCTTTCGGAAGATTGCGTTGCTCGATGCGGTCCAGGAGATCAAGCAATCCCGGCATCGGAGCGACCATTTCGTCGAGGAATACTCCGAAGACTTCTTCCGACTCTGACTTCAGCTCCGGAATGGAATCGGTGAGTTCCATCATGTCGATCATCACCTGAAAAGCTTCGTCGGCTCGCCGCCCCATCATCGACATGAACAATTCAGGATGCGGAACTTTGCCTCGCCTTCGAAGCACTTCCGTCCCGGTTCGATTGAAGACTTCCTCGGTATTAAACATTAAGCCATCAAGGTCGAACGCGACGGCGCGAATTTCAGGTTTGCTCACGGTCTTCAGTTTTCCGACAGTTCAATTTCGTTGTTCAGATGCTTCGAGAATTGTGCGATCAGTTTTCGCTCTTTGTTTCTGGAGACGCTTTTGCACCGGCAGCTTTCGGCTGCAACTCACGCATTGTGAAATTTCGGATCGCTCCGGTTGTTTGAAACGTTGCGAGTCCCAGCGGCTTGCTGAGTTCCATTTCGATACGGACAGAGATCCGATTCTCTTTGTGGTTCAGCTTCACAACCTGTTCGCCATCAATCCACGCTCGGATCATTTCGTCATCAACACGCAGTCGAATTTTGTACCACTTCCCGTTCTCAAATGAGTAGTAGTCCGTGGTGTCGTTCTCCGAAGCATCGAAATCATTCACGTTCGACAGGCCGATCAAGCTTCCTCCCCAACCGCCGAGAACCAACGTACAGGGATTTTCCACGACGGGAAACGTGATCGCACAGAAGAAATCATTCCCATCGACTCTCTTCGCTTCAAGAGTGATTTCGTAATTCACATTCGGAAGCTTCTCACCCGACCAGTTAATTCCACTGAGTGGTTCACCTTGGTCGATCAGCAGAATGCCCTCTTCAACATGGGCTTCTCCCTGTCCGCCGAAATCTGTTTCTTCCCAGTTTTTCAAAGTCTTTCCATCGAAGAGTATGATCTCTCGACCGGTAGCCGGAGCGATCTCAGCAGCTTCTTCACCGTTGACAGTGGGCGCGAACGCCAGACACATCCACGCTGCGCTCAAAGCAACTGTGAGAAACGAAGCGGAAAAACGGTGTTGAAACATATCTGAATCTCCATGAGGAAATGCACGTGAAAGCATGAGCCGATCCGGTCATACCGAATCGGCTCTCCAAGGATAGGGGCTGACAACGTGAAATTCATTGTCGAATTTGCAGTTTTATGTGAACTTCTGATCACACACGGCTACTGGAGGAACAGCAGACTTATTTCTGCATGGGAAGAGTCATTGTCTTTGTTTGATCTCCCCGAACAATTTTCATTTTCACCCGATCCCCAGCACGTTTCTCCGTCACCCCATAGCGAAACAGATCGTTCTCCGTCATGAGATCGTCGCGACCATCAATCGACACAACGAAATCACCTTTCAGAAAACCAGCCTTCTTCGCGGTCGCGTGGTCGCCATACTGACCGACGTGATCGACCTTCAGTGCCATCTTCCCGTCTTCGACTTTCAAGCTCGCTCGTTCTTCCTCGCTCGCGGGTTTCAACAGCATTCCGCCGGTGACCATTCTTCTGAGTCCCCAAGAACTGACACGCCAGGTCAGATCTCCTTTTTGACGCCATCCGGAATCGAGCTTCAATTCCGTAGGGACCTTCGCTCCATCGCGATCAACCTCCAGCGCAACAGTACCTCCTTCTGGAGCTGTTTGATCCAACACCCATTGGACGTCGGCCATCGACAGAATCGGCTGCCGATTCATTGTCACAATACGGTCGCCAACCTGAATTCTCGCTTCGCTCGCTGGTGACTCGTCTGCAACGGTCTCAACCGTAGCTGGGGTATGCGGATCGAGGATCAGTCCAATGACTTTGGGATGTGGAAACGGATCGAGCAAACGCGGCGGAATGGCTTCTCCGCTGTTGCGATAAAAATCTCTTCGAGCATCGCCAATCTGATGGCAATGGATACAACTCTTCACAATGTTGGAATCGTTACTGAGTCGATCGGTATAACGATCTTTCAGGGTCGGAAATTCTTCGGGGGAACTGACCTCGAGCGGTGTTCCACTTTTCCCTGCGAGGATCTCCTTGTTGTTGGGATAATCTGCATGAAGCTCCAGCGCGCCTTGCAGTGCCGCCGCGAGACCTTTCAACGAGACGTCTGAACGCCATTCCGTACGATGGGATCGTGTTCCGAATCGACCGTAAATCGTTCCATCGGCATTCAGGAAGAAGACCGCAAACGATTGATCGGTATCGAACTGGAAGAGATTCAAATCGAGACCATTTGTGGAAACCTGACGAGCACAAACGAACTGCTCAAGGAGCGGGCGAATCACCGGATCAGTGTCGACCAGTTCATCGTCAAGCTTGACGCACTCTTCACAGGGAATGCATCGCAAGACAACGATGATCGGCTTGCCGGTCTCTTTGGCTTCCTCGAAGGCTTTTGGAAGATTGTTGTAAATCCAGAATCCTTCTTTCTCGACTCTGGCTCGATCATCGCGAACTTTTTCTTCCCTTGATTGAGCGGAGACCATTGATTGGAAACTCGCCCCCAAAGCAAGCACCATTCCGATTCGGAACACTATCGAACGACCTGTCACGGCAATTCCCTCTTCTTGATTCACAACAATCGATGATCGCACCAGCAATCTGATGCATCACTGAGTTTAAATGAGTTCCGCTCCGTGTCGAGGAAGTCACTATTCGGATCGCTTTTCCGAGTCAATCTGTTGAGTGACTGGTCTGGGAACTTCAGAACTGCTGATTGCCCTCTACAATCTGAATGCAATCAATTCACGACCCATTTTCAGAAGCTGATCACAGTGAAGGTCTCAGCGTGAGTGACGAGAAAGAGCTGAACGAGGATGCACTTGCTGAGAGTCGTCGTTCCCGATGGACACTCGGGGCGCTGCTCCTCTTGTCATTCGTTGTCCGTGCCTGGCAGCCATCGCTGATCACCATCGAACATTTCGATGAAGGGGTCTATGCCTCCAATTACTTCTCTGAGCATTTAGGATTTCGATATCCAGATCAGCACCTCTATGCGCCGCCTCTTCTTCCAGCTCTCTTTGACTGGGTCTTGGTTTTCACCGGCGGACACCCCGATGCAATCATGTGGGTCAACGTCGTCCTCGGCACACTTCTGGTCTTGGCGATCTGGTGGTGTACACGATTGATGGCTGGAGACAGTGCTGCCTTAATTGCGGCAGCGATTGCCTCTCTCAGCGGATTTCTGATTGACTTCAGCCGAGCCGCTTTAACTGAGACTCCGGTTTCTTTGCTGATAGTTTTGGCTGTCGGTTCTGGATTGATTGCGATTCGCGATCGTAGTCGCCTGGCGCTGGTCGCAGCTTCTGTACTCACTGCTGGTGCGTGGTGGACCAAGTACAACGGCTGGCTTCCTCTCGCGATTACAGGAGCCGGGCTGGCTGGCTGGATTGTGTTCGATCGACCGGCCTGGAAATATTGGGCGTCCCGAGTTCTGCTTTGCATTCTCATCTGCGTCGGAGCGTTTCTGTTGTGGTGTCCCTATCTCAGCACGCTCGAACAATACGGCGGTTACTCTGCCGTCGCAGCGAATCACAAGGGCTACCTCGTTGGTTTCTCGGGGTGGATCGAATCCGCACTTCGACAAATGGAAATCCACTCAGAACTGTCGAGGATAATCATTCCGGGAATCGCTCTCGGAATCGTATTCACGATGGTGAATTCGAAAGACAATCCGAAGCTATCCAAGCTGGGATTGGGAACCATCCTCGGAGGTCTCGGCATCGCGCTGATCATGAATTGGGGTTTGGCGACTTTGATTTGCCTGGCCGTCTTCGGGTTAATCAGCCTGGGTAGAGAAGAACATCGAAGCGTACCCAAAGATCTGCAACATCCGACAATTCTGGGCTGGTGGATGTTACTCGCCTGGGCGATTGGGATGACTGTCTCGATCCCATTCTATCAGCCTTATCCGAGACTAATGATGCCGTGGCATCTGGCGATGATCATCGCATGCGCCATCGGTATCAATCAGATTCTGAAGGGAAGACTTCTCGGCAAGGCTTCAGATACTGAATTATTAGAGCAGCCTTGGAACAAACGAATACTGATTGGTGGATGCATCGCACTCTGCGTTGCTGGAGTGATCCGAGGACAATCAGACGATGATCGCACAGGCTTTCGTAAACTGGCTCAAGAGATTGCTGCAGTCATTCAGAGCGAAGCAGCCAATGACGAAATTCCGCCCAAAGTGAATGTCATCTATGTGCTGGGTGAGCCTGGTCTCTATTTTCATCTGGCAAGTCAGATCACACCGGGATTGGAAGTCATCGCGCAGCCTGCTCAGGGACTGGGAATGCTCCAAACAGCGCAGCCGAATCCGGAGGTTGCCACCTACCTCGTCGCTGGGCCTCATGCAGAATCAGAACAGCGAGAACTCCCGAGCCGTTCTCATCAAACAAAGTTGATCAAACAGTTTACGTACCAACCGAGTCGCTTGGTCAAATTCGACAACTGGTCCGATCAAGAACTTGAAGGAAATCCTGAGGAGCTGGTCGAGTTGTGGAAAATCGTCGGCCCATAATCGTTTCACCTGAGCCAGAACATGCAGGATCTGCAATCACACTAGACTGACCAGATTCTCATCCGCTGAAGATTCAGAAAGACTTTCCGAACTCGTCCCCGGAGAGTTCAGGAATCGTCGCTCATTGTCCGAATCATTAATATCGGAACTTTCGAAACAGGTCCGATGATCGGACTGGTCAGCACCAATTCTGAGAGTGCGGCCGAGAACTACTCGTCTGTAGGGAGTCAGACTGGCAATGTCAGAGCATCAACAACCACAAGGAAATCGCCGACTTGGTCGTGGACTCAGTGCCCTCCTCGGAAACAATGCTCCATCAGGCGTCGAGCAGGCTGAGGGAGAACAGCTTGCCGGTGAACTGACACAGGTTTCAATCGACAAAGTCGTCCGAAACCCCTTCCAGCCCAGAAAGCAATTCGACCAGGAATCGCTGGGCGAACTGGCTTCGAGTATTAAAGAGCACGGTGTCATTCAACCGGTGATCGTCCGGGAGTATGAAGGCTCGTATCAACTCATCGCCGGTGAGCGACGCTGGCAGGCCGCCAAACGAGCCGGGCTGACACAAATTCCGTGTCGTGTGCTCGACGTGATCGACAAAACCGCATGCGAGTTTGCTCTCGAAGAAAACTTGAAGCGAAAAGATCTGAACGATCTGGAAAAAGCTCAAGCATTCCGGGACTACCTCGATCAGTTCGAGTGCACGATCGAAGAGTTGGCCAAACAACTCAGCATGAGTCGATCGGCGATCAGCAATATGCTGCGATTGCTCGAACTTCCCGATCCGGTGAAAAACGCGCTGCACTCAGAGCGAATCACCGCCGGTCACGCACGGGCCTTGCTGTCGCTCGAAGAGTCACAACAACTCGAACTCTGCGGACGAATTCAGTCTGAGAAACTTTCCGTCCGCAACACCGAAGCGGCGGTTAAGGAAGCTCTACAGAAGCCTGCGACAGAAGAAGCTCAAGCTGAGTCAAGCGAAGGCGAACAGGCAACGATTCCAATCTCGAACGGCGAGGCAGAACGCACGAATCACATGAACTCCCTCGAAGCGCAGCTTCGCGATCTGCTGGGAGTCAAAGTTTCGATCAAGCTGAAGGGTAAAGACTCCGGAACGATTCAGATTCCGTTCTCTTCAACACAAGAGTTCGAACGTCTCCTCAAAACAATGAGACGCAGCGCCGCCTGACTTATCGCCGATCCCCGATCAACTCCGGTTGATCGGGTCACTTGCCTGCATCGCAACTAGGGCAAGAGTAGTTCAGGGAGAGCCGTTCGGTCAGCCACTCTTCTTCGGCATGATCTCGGTCGACGTGAATCACGTGAATGACTCCGCGACCGAGATCGAGAGCTGTCTCGATCGAGTCGGCGATTCGGCCTCGCGCTTCCGGGTCGACTTTGACGCGATCGACAATGGCTTCGACGAGGTAATTCCGTCGATGATCAATCTGCGGAACATTCTCGACTTCGTAAGTTGTCCCGTTGATCCGCACCCGCAGATATCCCTGCGTCCCAAGTCGATCCCACAGCTTCGAATACGACTGACCGACTGGAACCTGCATCGGTGCTGCGAGGTAAAGTCTTGTCCCATCGGGATTGGAAAGAATCTTCTCGACGATCTCATCGGTCGTCTGACGAGTCACCGGTGAACCACACTCGGGACAATACATGTCTCCAAGTCTTGCGAAGAGAACACGCAGGTAGTCATAGATTTCCGTGACGGTTCCGACGGTCGAACGCGGAGTCGCTCCGACTGTTTTCTGCTCGATGGCAATTGACGGGGAGAGCCCGGAGATGTTGTCAAGTTTCGGTTTGGGCATCTGACCGAGAAACTGACGGGCATACGCCGACAACGATTCCACGTATCGTCGCTGCCCTTCGGCATACAGAGTGTCCATCGCGAGAGACGTTTTTCCCGAACCGCTCGGCCCGCAGAAGACGCTCATTTGATCGCGGGGGATGGTGATGTCGACCGATTGCAGATTGTGTTGAGCTGCTCCACGAATGCTGATTTGATCGATGGACTTTCCGTTCGCTCGGCGAGCAGCTGACGTCGAAGCCTTCTTGCGGGCTGACTTCGTGGACTTTCTTTTCGGTTTCAGAATCGGCTTGAGTGCCGCACCTGTGAACGAATTTCGACAGTTCGCGACTTCTTCCGGAGTGCCAACAGCGATGACTTCACCTCCACCTTGCCCCCCTTCAGGACCGAGGTCGATGATCCAGTCCGCTGTCTTGATCACATCCAGATTGTGCTCGATCACGAGAACCGAATTCCCCTGTTCGACGAATCCATGCAGCACTTCCAGGACCCGTTTCACATCTTCAAAGTGGAGCCCGGTCGTCGGTTCATCGAGGAGGTAGAGCGTTTTTCCGGTAGAACGTTTTCCGAGTTCTCGCGCGAGTTTGATTCGCTGAGCTTCTCCACCTGACAGCGTGGGCGAAGGTTGCCCGAGTTTCATGTAATCGAGTCCGACATCGTGAAGCGTCTGCAGCAACCGAAAGATCTTCGGATGGTTTTTGAAGTGTTCGATGGCCTCTTGAACATCCATCTCGAGCACGTCGGCAATCGACTTGTCTCGATACTTAACCTCGAGAGTTTCGTGATTGAATCGATGCCCTTCGCACACCGTACACGGAACCCAGATGTCCGCGAGGAAGTCCATTTCGAGTTTTGTTGCGCCATGTCCTTCGCAAGCTTCGCACCGGCCATCTGCCACATTGAAGCTGAATCGCCCTGGCTGATAACCTCGGAGTTTCGACTGCGGAAGTTGCGCGTACAACGTGCGAATCTGATCAAGCAGTTTGACGTATGTCGCTGGGTTCGATCGCGGAGTCCGGCCGATCGGAGATTGATCGATATCAATCGCTTTGTCGAGATGCTCAAGGCCTTTGATGGAATCGTGAGCACCGGGCTGACCGAGGCCTTTATTCAGCTCAGAGTTCAAAACTTCCCAGAGGATGTTATTGCACAACGAGCTCTTGCCTGAGCCACTGACACCGGTCACGCACACGAACATTCCCAACGGAATTTCGACATCAACGTTCTTGAGATTGTTCTGGCGTGCTCCGCTAATCTTGAGTGAGTTCTTGGTTCGCGGTCTGCGTTCTTTCGGAACCTCGATCTTCTTTCGTCCGGAGAGGTACGCTCCAGTCAGACTCCCATCGTGACTCATCACTTCATCGGTCGTGCCGGTAACGATGATCTCGCCGCCTCGCACACCCGGTCCCGGACCGAAGTCAACAATGTGGTCGGCCGCCATCATCGTCTCTTCGTCGTGCTCGACGACAACAACTGTATTCCCCTGATCACGCAAATCGAGAAGACTTCCGAGCAGCATTTCGTTGTCGCGGGGATGCAGCCCGATCGATGGCTCGTCGAGGATGTAGAGAACTCCGACCAAGCCTGATCCGATTTGGCCCGCCAGCCGGATGCGCTGTGATTCTCCTCCTGACAGTGTCGGGGCCGTTCGATCGAGTGTCAGATATCCCAAGCCGCACTTCTGAAGAAAGACGAGTCGACCACGAATCTCCTTCAAAGCCTCTTCGGCGATCATTGCTCCCGTTGCGTCAAGTTCAAGCTCGGTGAAGAACTGGCAGGCGTCATCGATTGGGAGTGCACACACTCCGGGAAGCGATTGGGTCTCCGGGATCTCGGAACTGGAAACTGAGGTTGAGCGAATAAGGACGTTTCTAGCTTGCGGGTTGAGACGTTGCCCCTCGCAAGATCGGCAATTGACGACCTGCATGTACTTTTCGAGTTGTCGTCGCCGCATCGGATTCTTGGCTTTGCGGTACTCCTCAAGCAGCTCAGGAATGTATCCGTTCCAGGTCCCGCCATGCTTCCATGTTCCGCCCGAATGTCGCCACGAGAACGTGATGTGCCGGGCTCCCATTCCGTGCAGAAAGAACTGCTGAGCCTGAGCCGGAACGTCGCTCCATTTCGTTTTCAGAAAGGAGCCTTTGGGGAGATCGCAGTCTTCCTCAATAGCGGAAGCCACCCCCTGAAAGATGTGCCGTTTCCATCGACCAATTTTCTTCGAACCCTTCATGAGATCTAGAGCGCCCCTAAGAATCGGCTTGTCGGGCTGCGAGATCAAAAGGTCCAAGTCGAAATCATGCCGCACCCCGAGGCCGGTGCAGTCAGGGCACATTCCAAGCGGGCTGTTAAAGCTGAACAACTGCGGTGAAGGAGGTTCGTAGCTGACCCCACACGCAGCACAGGCATACTTTGCGGAATAGAGTTTCTCTGGAATGTCGCAGTCAGAAGGTGCAACGATCAACATTCCATCGCTGAGCTTGATCGCCGATTCAATCGCTTCCGAAAGTCGAGTTCGCTGAACTTTCGATGCGATGAGGCGATCGACAACGATCTCGATCGTGTGCTTGAAATTCTTCTTGAGCTTCAGATCGTCAGACAGATTGACAACTTCTCCATCGACGCGTGCTCGCAAAAACCCCTGCTTCAGCAAGTCAGCGAACAGGTCTTTGAACTCTCCCTTCTGCTGCTGAACGATGGGAGCGAGAATCAGAAACTTAGTGCCGTCCGGAAGAAAGAGAATGCGTTCGAGAATCTGGTCGGTCGTTTGAGCACTGATCGGTTCGCCGCACTGAGTACAGACGCCCTGACCGACCCGGGCGAACAGAACGCGAAGATAATCATAGATCTCTGTGATCGTTCCGACCGTGCTTCGCGGATTCCGCGAAGTCACTTTCTGCTGAATCGAAATCGACGGAGCCAGCCCGCTGATGGTATCGACGTCCGGTTTTGGCATTTGGCCCAGAAACTGCCGCGCGTACGTCGAGAGAGACTCGACATACCGACGTTGACCTTCTGCATAAAGCGTGTCAAAAGCGAGCGAACTCTTTCCGGAACCGGACACGCCCGTCATGCAGATCAATTGATTTCGCGGAAGTGTCAGCGAAACGTCTCGCAGGTTGTGCTCACGGGCCCCGCGAATTTCAATGTCTGCCGCCGGCATGCGATTGTCAGTCCTTTAAGAATTGATCCTGAAACCGAAAAAATGTTCGGTTCCGGAAAGTATAGGCAGACGCACCGGCGAGGAAAGTGATCGATCAAAGCTCGCTGCGAGCGAGATCAGCACTTCCAAGACAACTCCCAAGCGACAGTCAAGAGCTTCTCATAGATCAACAGGAGCCAACAACGAACGAATTCGAAAATTGAGACACTAAATCATCGACTGAAGTCGTCGAAGCTCTTTAGGAAGCTGGAAGGTGACGCTCTCTTCGCGAGTCGTAATTTCCTCGACTTCCGCACCGTAGTTGTCGACCAGATAGGTCAAACAATCCTGGACCACAACCTCTGGAGCACTCGCTCCGGCGGTGATCAGCACGTTTTCGACTCCTTCAAACCATTCCGCTCGCAATTCGGCTTTTCCATCGATCAGATGAGAAGGCGTTCCCTCGGCCAGCCCGATTTCCATCAATCGGCGGCTGTTGGAGCTGTTCTGACTTCCCAGCACGATGACAAGATCGACCTGCTCGACAAGCTGTCGCACAGCATGTTGTCGATTCGTTGTCGCATAGCAGATGTCTTCTTTGGGTGGAGACTCGATGCTCGGGTACTTCTCTTTGAGCGCTTTGATGACGACGCCAGCTTCTTCGACACTCAATGTGGTCTGAGTCAGATAGACGATCTTGTCTTCATCTTTGAAAGGAAGTTCCTGCACTTCTTCAGGAGTCTCGATGAGAGTAATACTCTCGGGAGCTTCTCCCATTGTCCCGATCACTTCGTCATGTCCTTCATGACCGATCAAGATGATGTTGTAGTGTGCCTTGGCGTATTTCACTGCTTCCAGATGCACCTTCGTAACGAGCGGACAAGTGGCATCGATCGTCCGCAAATCGCGTTGACGGGCTTTGTCGCGAATCTCCGGCGAAACGCCGTGCGCACTGTAAAGCAAAATGGCTCCCTCAGGGACGGATTCGATTTCGTCAACAAAGGTCACGCCCTGCTGCGTGAAACGATCCACGACGTATCGGTTGTGAACAATCTCGTGGTAGACGAAAATGTCCGGACCAAAAGCTTTGATGCATTCATCAAGGCACTCGATTGCCATGTTGACACCCGCACAAAAGCCACGGGGATTCGCCAGCAGGATCTTCATGGAGATGCTTTCCGAAACGTAATTTCAATTCGACTTATTGTTGACTGAGCCCGGTGTAAAACCGAAGTTTACTCTGGAAGATCACATGGAATCCAGTGCGAAGCTTTCAATGTCTCGCAGGAACAATGCAATCGCCGAAGAGTACTATTGCCACAGAGTTCTTCCAGACGGAACCCGCCAGCTTGCAATCACCTCCCGCCACAGCACAAGCGCTCGACTCACACTCTTACGCACTTTTCTCTGCCAACTGAGAAAACGGAGCAACTATGCATCAAACAAAACTGATCGCATTCCTTTTAAGCGCCCTCTGCTGTCACAGCTATGCATTTGCACAAACTGAGACCACGACGCCTTTTTCAACAGAGTCCGAAGAAGGATTCGTCTCGCTTTTCGACAGCGAAAGCCTAAACGGATGGCAAGGTGCGAAGAATGTTTATTACGTGGAGGATGGCTTACTTCACTCCGTTCCCGACCAATCGGGAAACCTCGAAACCATTAACGACTACAGTGACTTTGTGTTGCGTTTCGAATTTCGCCTGACATCCGGTGCGAACAATGGAATCGGCTTGCGAGTTCCACCCGGTCAACACGCTGCGACGCAAGGCATGGAAATACAACTCATCGACGATTCCAACGACTTCGCTAAAAAGCTGAAACCCTATCAGACACACGGTTCCGTATACGGGCTGATCCCCGCGAAACAGGGATTCCTGAAACCTGTCGGAGAATGGAACGAACAGGAAATCCGGTGTGTTGGTTCGCGAGTTACCATCATCACCAACGGGATGATCGTCGTGGATGGAGACGTGAAGAAAGCCTACGCCGCAGGCCCCCTCGACGACCGTGAGCACCCCGGCATCGAACGACACTCCGGACGAATTGCTCTGCTCGGACACAAGTCCGAAGTCGCATTTCGAAACATCCGCGTCAAAGAACTCACTTCGACAGAAAACGAAGCTGAACCAATCGGTGAGTGACTCTTCCCGCTGTGGAGATCTACTTCATTTGAGATCGGCACCAGTCGATCATCTTCATCTCATCGTCGATGTAGACATTCGAAACTTCCAGGGATCCCTGCTCTCGTCGAATGAAGCCAGACTCAGTCTTCCCCGGCAGGCGAATCACCGACTCGTCTCCGACGGCAAAAATCCCATTACGGTAATGACGAATCGATCCATCCGGGGGAATTTCTGCGACTTCGAGGACTCCAATCTCCTGGCGTTCTCCGTCGACATCAATGTAAATGGCCCCATTTTCTTCGATCTGTAAGTCTGAGGACTCATCGGGAAGGATCACCTCAGGATGAAGAAAATAAGTCTTGTCCGGGTCGCGAATCACCAACCGTCGATGTTCATCGAGCCCGAATTGTCCGCGACGTGTCAGATACATCTGGTCGTCGGAGTCTTTCAGCACGAACAGACCGGGGCCGTTGATGCGAACGTCAAATCGGCTACCGGTCAATTTCCTCAAACCTTGGGAGAAGTCGTAACTCTCCACGAGGGAAATCGTGTCTTCCATTCCATTGGTTGAAACTTCCACAAATCTCGGCATCACCCGGCAATAGCCAAACGTCGACGAGAGAAGACAATTCCGCCGATGAATCTCGATCGCCGCCTGCAAAACATCGTTGAGCGAGCCCGTTTCAGAAGCGGGGTTCGCAACTGGCTCCGAAGCATCAACAACGGGTGCTTGCAGCATCGCATCCAACTCATCTCCCCCGAGACCCGGAATCGGGGTTCCGACCATTTTCCACATTCTCAGAACGCCCGTCGCATCTTCGACGGACATTTCCTGAAGCGATTCAAACCAGATTTCTCGTTGCGACTCGGGCAGATCAGGCAATTCTTCCTTGATCATATTCCGTAGCTGAGTGTCTTTTTCGGCATCGGGCGGATTCGATTCCAAAGGAGTCGCTTCGGGAATCGCCAGCGGCTGAGGCGCAGAGCTTTCTGGCTGAAACTGCACACCGATCGTTGCATCCCGATCAGAAACAACGTCCATTTCCGAAGTCGTCATCGCGATGGCATTGGCCAACGGGGAACATTGTTCCTCAAGTTCGCCGATCGACTCAGATACGAAAACGCTTGTAGCTGGCGGAGTCGAAATCTGCGGGATCGAATGCTCTTCGTTCTCAAGCGGCTCAAGCATGTAGTACGGGTCTCCGGCCGCAGGAGGCCCCAGATCGTACGACATCCCCAGGGGAAGCGATTCTTGCACCTTGATCGCGGGCTTAGGTTGCCCCGGATCGTTCCAAAGCGTGAAGTGTCCGAGAACGAACCCAATCACGATGCCGAACACCGTACCGGAAAGAAATGTCGCCTGGTGGGTGCTCATGACGGCCTCCTTGCTGCCACGAGAGGGTGAAAATGGGTAATCTATGTGATCCGAAGATCAACCAAGACAGATTTCCGGCACGTCGCCGGAGCAAATTCTCGCTCAGTCTTGGTTTCGAGCGGTCTGAGACCGTAAGTCATTCGGGAAAATACCGCAAGATGAGAGATTTACAGCGGAATCAAATCTCGGTCGGTTGACCTTTTTCGCAGTGATCGGGAGCATTCTGGATCACTCACAACATCTTTGATGCCCCCATCCCGAAAGTCAGAGAACCAATTTCAGACTGGGAACTTACTGTCTCGTCGGGGAAGGAATTGCGCATGTCACAGCACGAACTCTACCAGAATCCACTGAACACCCGTTACGCCTCCGCAGCGATGAGCGGAATCTGGTCAGCGCAAACAAAGCACAGCACCTGGCGAAAACTGTGGATTGCATTGGCCGAAGCCCAACAGGAACTCGGTCTGGAAATCACAGACACACAACTCGCTGAGTTGAAGCAACATGTCGACAACATCGATTTCGAAGCTGCCGCGCGATACGAAAAACAATTTCGCCACGACGTGATGGCTCACGTTCACGCTTACAAGGACGTCTGCCCGACCGCCGGCGGTATTCTGCATCTTGGAGCGACGTCGTGTTTTGTGACCGACAATTCCGAACTAATCCAGATTCGGTCGAGCCTCGAGCTGATTCGCAAACGGCTCGTCCGAGTCATCGATGCTCTGGCCACGTTCTGCAATGAGTACCGCGATCTGCCGTGTCTCGGCCTGACACATCTTCAACCGGCACAGCCAACGACGGTTGGAAAACGGGCCACTCTCTGGTGTCAGGATCTCGTTCTTGACCTCGAAGAAGTGGAACATCGGCTTGAGACTCTCAAGTTTCGCGGAGTGAAAGGCACCACCGGAACACAAGCGACGTTCCTGGCTCTTTTCAACGGCGATCACGCCAAGGTCCGCCAGCTCGATGCACTGGTCTCACAAAAAATGGGATTCCAGTCGACTTACGCAGTCACCGGTCAGACTTACTCTAGAAAAGTCGACGCCCAGGTCCTCTCCTCACTCTCAGGAATCGGACAATCTGCTCATAAAGCCGGAAGTGACTTGAGATTGCTGCAAAGCTGGAAAGAAGTCGAAGAGCCCAAAGAAGACAAGCAAATCGGCTCGTCCGCGATGGCTTACAAATTCAACCCGATGCGTTCTGAACGAATCTGCGCTCTGTCGCGATTCGCCATCAGCCTGACTGCGAATGGAGATCAAACCGCAGCTGTCCAATGGATGGAACGAACACTCGACGACAGTGCCAACCGCAGACTTTCGCTCCCGCAGGCATTTCTCGCAATCGATGCGGTCCTGATCCTCTATCAGAACGTGGCAGAAGGACTGCGTGTTTATCCGAAAGTGATCGCTCGCCGCTTGAACGAAGTGTTGCCGTTCATGGCGACTGAAGAAATTCTCATGGCAGGCGTCAAAGCTGGCGGAGACCGTCAGGAACTCCACGAACAAATTCGCATCCACAGCGTCGAATCTGATCGACAAGTCAAAGAGTTCGGAAATGAACACGATTTGATCGCACGACTGGAAAAAGACCAGCTGTTCGCCAACATCGACCTTTCCGCAACTCTCGACGCTCGTCGATACATTGGGCGCGCCCCAGAACAGGTCGACGAGTTCATCTCCGAAATCATCACACCAATCAGAAGCAAATACGCCAGCGATCTTGGAGAGCAAGCTGAAGAGCTTAAGGTCTAAGACCTGCACTCTGAATTCCGGTCTCTTCCACCTGGCTGCCTGCAATCTGTTCGCGAATTGCAGCTCATCGGCCTGCGCTGGTTGAGTTCCGTAAGCTATTTGAATTAGATTAAAATCGACCGATTCGATCCTTCACGAAGAGACAGTCGATTCTATGTTGCGAGCCAGCCCTCTCTCCTTCTTGTTCATCGTCGTGATGACATTCCCAGCTCTCTCAGACACGATCACTTATCGTGATGAGGACGGGAAGGAAGTCACGATCGAAGCCAGAATCGCGGGCGAAGGCTTGGGATTTCAAGCGTTCGAACGACGAGATGGACAGATTCAAATTGTCCCGAATGCAGCAGTAACCGCTCGAGAGCCAACCGACCCACCTGCTCCAATCGACGAGGAAGGAATGGTCGAACTCTTCCAGGAACATTTCGGAACCGACCTCGTTCGAACAGATATCGACAAGAATTTCGTTGTCGCTCTCATCCTCAGCTCGCCCATTGAACGCTCATCAGAATCCCAGGCGAGCGGCTTCCTCCGCAAAGCCAGTTCGTTCATGAGACGTGTCGACGCAACATTTCTCCGCTACGCCCGCTCAAAACGCATTTCGGTTCACGATCCAAAATTCCCGATGGTGCTGCTGATTTTCGAATCCGATGACGACTTCAACTCCTACGCTGAAGAAGCGACCGGCGGGCGAGGACTCTCTGCAGAAAACATTCTCGGATTCTATTCGCCCATCACCAACTGGCTCGCTGTCCGAATGAGCAGTTGTGACACATTCGAAGTTCCGCTGCACGAAGCCATTCACCTGCAAATGTACAACCGAGTTTTCCAACGACTCGCCCCCATTCCGAAGTGGTTCGATGAAGGGATCGCCACCGGCTTTGAAGGCAACGGGGACCGCATCAACATCTCTCCCTCAAAGGTCAACAGTCGATATGCCCGGCAAGCGATGACACGCTCCGGCCAAGTCTCCTGGGAATCGGTGATTCGCGACGACGGTGCCTTCACAGCAGACATTCTCGCCGGAGAAGCTTACACCATGGCCTGGTGCATGCACTGGATGTTGGCGACACGTCATGAAGACGAGTATCGAGACTATGTCGAAGAACTGAGCCAGCGAAAGACGCTTGGCGAGTTGGATTCCGACGAACGAATCGGCCGGTTTGAAGAGATCTTTCATGTCTCAGTCGACGAACTGCAGCAAAGCTTCCCCAAATCACTCCAACTGGCAGCCAAGGTTCAAAAAATCAAACTCGAACAGCCTCGCCGGGACGGAATCGGCACCCGGACTCAATCACTCGGACAGGTCGAAATGCAAGCGGTCGCCACATCGAACGCAGGAACCGCTATCGAAGCTTCAGGAACGCTCAAAAATCTTTCTCCACTGAGAACCATGACGTTCTACGTCACGATGGAAACCTCAGGCGGCACATACGCAGACTGGCTGATCCCGAGCGTCGCCCCCAGCCGCTCGATCCAGCTTCCGAGACAACGAGCAGCTAAGCTGTTTCGACCGAACGTCCAACTTCCCCCCGGTTCCTATCAGGTCTTCATCCGATCCGTTCCAGCTGACAGCCGTGAATCACAAGTCTGGGAGTCCGGCCAACTCCCCGGACCACGTTTGGGAGGCGACTGATTTTCATTCACGCCGACCAAAAAGCACCGCCGCCCCAATTCCAAGAAGATTTCACAAATTTCTACGGAAAACTGGGTCGACATTCTGAAAACGACCGATAGTATTCCTCACATGACGCGGGGTGGAGCAGCCCGGTAGCTCGCGAGGCTCATAACCTCGAGGTCGTCGGTTCGAATCCGGCCCCCGCCACTAAAGCCCCAAGGTAGCAAGTTTTGCGACCGTGGGGTTTTCTTTTGCGCTCAACCAGAGACACGCAACTCGATCCCCAATCTCCGCAACAGTTTGCGTTGCTCCGCGTATCCTCAAAGTGTCTCTGCCGAATTAATAGAGACAACTCAGTCACCGACGATTCGTTTCAAGGCTCCTCTTTTGCACCGAAAGTCTCTCTTCACTCACAGAGACAAAGCGTTTGGGTTATCAGCTCGTTCGGTTCGACATGCATGATTCGGGTTTTCGAATTCCCCTCCGAAATACTCCGACTGCCCGGTGATGAGAACAGCGGACAACGGAGACTTTTTCTGCATAAGTAATAAGAGAGGCGATGGCATTGGGTCATCGTCGATCTTACCTCTCGCTGAGCACCGGGAACTTAATGCAGGAACAATCTTCTCACCAGAACCTCCGCGACCTTGTCGCCATTCTTGCCGACGGAGTTCGCCGTCACAGCAGGCTCTCAAAACGCTGTGACTCTCGCAGTCCCAAATCCTCTTCCGAATCCGGTGGCACATGCCTTGAGGTTCTCCACCAAACAAGGCCCAGTGTGACTGTTGCCCAAGAGCTTTCAGCCCGCGATCAACCGTAGCTGTGCTTCGCGTCTGAAGACCCGCCAACCACATGGTCGTATTCATCGCGACCGGAGAACACTTTGAGACTGAGAGGATTGCCATGAACATTGAGAACGAACTCGCTGCGCTGCAGCAACTCACCACGGACGAACTTCGTAATCGCTACGCCGAGGTCTTCGGAGAGCCACCCCGTTCCCGTCACAAAGCCTATCTCATCCGCAAGGTTGGCTGGCGGTTGCAGGCAATCGCAGAAGGCGACCTCAGTCAACGGGCTCGAAGACGGGCCGAAGAGCTGGCGGTCGAAGCCGAAGTGAGAACAACTCCACCGAGAGACGATCAGCCGATGATTTCGGCTACAAAATCCGTGAAGAGCGCTCTGCAGTCCGATCCCAGACTCCCTTCGCCGGGAACGTCCATCACCAAGAAGTACAAGGGTCAGACTTTGGAAGTTCGCGTGTTGCAGAGCGGATTCGAGTACGACGGAGAGCGGTTCAAGACGTTGTCGGCGGTCGCCAAAGCAATCACCGGGTCACACTGCAACGGGTTCCGGTTCTTCAAGCTGGGAGGAGCGACATGAGCCGTACACAGACTTCCAACTCTCAGATCCGCTGCGCAATCTACTGCCGCAAGTCGACCGAAGATGGCCTCGACGTCGAGTTCAACTCCCTCGACGCTCAGCGTGAAGCAGGTGAAGCATTTGTTGCCAGCCAGAAGCATGAAGGCTGGGTTTGTGTCCCAGATCAATACCACGATGGAGGATTCTCCGGTGGCAACATGGACCGGCCGGGATTGAGACGACTCCTGATGGACATCGAAGCGGGACAGGTCGACTGCGTCGTGGTCTACAAGGTCGATCGGCTGAGCCGCTCTCTGATGGACTTTGCCCGGATGATGGAGACGTTCGAAAAACACGATGTCTCGTTGGTTTCGGTGACCCAACAGTTTAACACGTCCCATTCGATGGGCCGGCTGACACTCAATGTATTGCTCTCATTTGCTCAATTCGAACGCGAGATTATTGGCGAGCGGATTCGGGACAAGATCGCCGCTCAACGAAGACGTGG
The DNA here is from genome assembly GCF_040717535.1 of Thalassoglobus sp. JC818. Lineage (NCBI taxonomy): Bacteria > Pseudomonadati > Planctomycetota > Planctomycetia > Planctomycetales > Planctomycetaceae > Thalassoglobus > Thalassoglobus sp. JC818. Next base: position 255,351 of record NZ_JBFEFI010000003.1, on the reverse strand, counting down.
CAAATGGACCGGAGGAATCCCCGTCCTCGGGTACGACGTGGATCGTTCTCAACCGAGTCCGAAGTTGAGAGTCAACGCTGAGGAAGCCGCCCGTGCTCGGGAGATCTTCGAGATGTACCTCAAATTGGGCTCGCTGCTCTCCGTCGTCGTCGAACTGAAACAGCTCGGCTGGAGAAACAAAGCATGGATGACCAGAAAAGGTCGACCGAAGGGGGACGGAGAGTTCGACAAAGGCAGCTTGCACGCACTTCTGACCAATCCCATTTATATCGGAAAGATTCGGCACAAGTCCGAACTCTACGCAGGGGAACACGAATCAATCATCAGCGAAGACCTGTTTCGGAGCGTCCAACAGCAGCTGCAACGCAACGGACGAACCGGTGGGGTCGAGGTTCGCAACAAACACGGCGCCCTGCTGAAGGGGTTGTTGGTCTGCAAAGCCTGCGAGCGATCGATGACGCACACGTTCACCGGCAAGGGAACCAAACGCTATCGATACTACACCTGCACGCAGGTCCTCAAAAACGGACGCAGAAGTTGCCCGACACGTTCGCTACCCGCCGCACAGATCGAAGAGGTCGTGGTCGAACAGTTCCGAGAAATGACGACCGACTCCACCCTGCGTTCAAAAGTGCGGCTGCAGGCACTCGAAGACGCGATGACTGAGATCAAACGCTTGCGAAAGGACCGGGATCAGCTTCGGCAGCAATGTGCCTGGTACCACACAGAACTCAATCGATTGACAGTTGCTCCTGATGCCAATACCGACAACAGCTCACTCGTCGCCGACCTGCACGATCGGATCGCCAAGACCGCTCGACAGATTTCTGAACTCGACCAATGGATATTAGAGGTCGATCAGGAACAGCTGACGTCAGAGGACGTGGAAGCCGCGTTCGCAGATTTTGCAGGGCTCTGGGACACACTCAGTCCACGAGAACAGGCACGATCCCTCGCTCTCGCGGTGAAACGAGTTGAGTTCGATTCGACAGACAGCAGCGTCGAGATCGAGTTCCACACAGAGGCGTTCCACTCCCTCACAAAGAGTAAGACAACGGAGACCCCATGATCAAAGTGAAGCGGAAAGTCCAGTTCAGAGACAACAGACGAGGTCGACGCCGTCAGGACAGCCGAGACCAAATCGACGTTCCCAGCGGTAGAATCCCCCGGATCTCGCGACTGATGGCACTGGCAATCAAATTCGATGGTCTCATCACGACTGGCATCATTACAGACCAGTCCGAACTCGCCCGCCTTGCTCACGTCACGCAGCCGCGTATGACCCAGATCATGAACCTCCTGAACCTTGCACCGGACATTCAGGAAGAGCTGCTGTTTCTTCCCCGAGTGACCAGCGGCCGCGATCCGATCCACGAGAGGATGCTGAGACCAATGACTGCTCAAGCCTCGTGGAAGAAACAACGGAAGATGTGGTCAGAACTCTCATAGAACGACTGACAGCGTGCATCACCATGATGGAGAAAAGTGAACGAGTAACTAGCCACCATTAATCTCTCTGAAACTACGCTTGCCGATCTCCAAGTCCGAATGGTCCGCGCTGGCGACATCTGTTCAGCCCCATCGCGCAGGAATGTCAATCTCATCGATCAACACGGTTATTCAGAAGCAGTCTTCCAGTAGGACTTCGAAAAGCGAACTTCCCGCCTACCAGCCTTTTGTGCCAGCACACCTAAGGTTTGGAATTCCAAACCTTAGGTCGAGCAGACGCTGACGACTCTGCTGCAGTGCGAGGGAATACGAACTCGACAATTTACCCTGTCCTCGCTGCTATCCCTGAAACTCCGGTCATCGCACAGGGAGCAAAACTGAAAGGAACCGGGATGATGTCCACACTGATCACAATTGATCAAAACGAAACGAAACGAAAGCTGAAAGCTTACCGATCGCGAATGCATAAGGATGCCGCGGAGGAGTACACACTTCTGATCGAGATTTAAGAGGCAGCGGCCTAAGGAAATCCTCTGGGCAATGAAGGAATGGCAGGATCTTTCTCAAACCATGACTCCGCCTGGCGATCCATATTTACTTAAACAGATTTCGGGAGAATCCTGCGCCGAGCTAGCCGAATGGAACCTGACGGAACTCCAGAAGGCCGTCATGGATGTGGTACGGAATCGATAGTCCTCAATCGGTAGAAATCTTCAGTTTGAATAGTGGCACTACTTGCTCATGTCAGTCCACCTGAAAAACATTGGTTTAGGTTTTGTGAACAGTGTATCAATTTGTATCTCCATTCAATGTGACCGGAGGTATGTCGAAACTTGCAGTTTCCGTTTCGGTAAAAATGACTGAAGCAAGTTGGAGAATTGCGCACCTAGCTAGGGTATGTTCACTTCTATGACTTTCGACGTCACTCTCCGATACCAATAGATTTCTGTTCGTCAAACTCTCTAATCCAAAGATTAAAATCGATCCTTAAAGGTGGCGGGATTTGAAGAACGCATTCGGTAAGTAGTCTAGTCAAATTTCTCTACCTTTGCCGAGGATGTTCTCATGGGCACAAAGTGCTGTACTACTACGATTTTCACAATCGCGTTGATTCTGTTCGGATATCGGGCCACCGAAGCGCAAGTTGACACTTCCCGTTCCTATTCATTTGGCGACAGCTTGACTGATAACGAATTCGCGTACTTATTCTTTCCACCGGAACTCAACCTGAATCCAGCGATCTATGGTGCTGATCCATTCGAGGGGATGTTTCAGAAGGCAGCTGGTCAAAACGACATTCTCATGAACTTTGCAGCCGCTGGAGCCACCTCAGCTCAGGTCTTGGAGGTCGTGAAGGGATACGTCGCTGCAAGGAAAGCTGACGCAATCCCCCCTGCGACACTCATCAGTCTTGAAGCGGGAGGGAATGACTTCCTGACAACTGAAAACATCTTTGCCCTCTCGAGCGCTGCTCCAGGCGAAAATGTATCTGTCGACCAAATTGTTGATGATATCAGGAAGAATCTGATGTCAGCTTTACAGATGCTACGCAAGTCTGACAAACCGCAGTTCGTGCTATGGACCGTTCCTGATGTGACGCTCATACCTTATGTCCTTGCCTTCGGACTATCTGAGCTGCAGACAGCCAACTTGCGTGGTCACATCATGCGTTTGAATCAATTCATTCGTGCCCAGGGAAATCGCGCGGACATTGCGATCCACGACCTTGCATCTGTGTTGCTGGCCGTTTCACTTTACCCTCCGACTGTCGGTGGCATCCAACTTGATCCCACTCCTGATTTTGGTGAAGCGAACGACATCTTCGCTGATCCATTTCACCCAACTGCCGTGAGCAATGCTCTACTGGCGAACGACATGATCGAAGGTTTAAACAAGAACTTCGGTGACGACATTCCATATTACACCGAGTCCGAGCTTGCGGACCTCACAGATTGATTGAGCGGAACCTTAGGCGGGCCGGATGAATGGCCGTTCTCTCGCAACGCTGAGTTGAAATTTGTGCGGGGGAGCGGCCAAACCCCATAGTACTTACAACCCGTTCTCCCACTTGCGTCGGATGAGGTGCAGGCGTCGTTCGACAGTTCGCAATGCAATTCGGAAACGCTGGGCGATCTCTGGATTCGTGTAGCCTTCAAGCTTTGCGACAGCGAGTTCACGCAAGTCAGGTGACAGCTTCCCCAGTTGAGCGTCTAATTCTTCGGCTAAACTTGCAGCAACGGCTTCTTCACTGGGATCAGCTGGCAGGTTATGAATCCCTGCCTTCTCGTTATTCGGATTGATAAATCCAGACTCCGCGGTCACCGGCCGTCGTGACTCATACCGTTTAAAGTCAATTGCTTTTCTCGTCGTAATCGCAAACAAAATTCGCCACAAGTCGTTCTGGTCATTGAGATCAGGGAATCTTCCCAAGCGAGCCGCCCTGCAAAAGCTTTCGAGAGCACTCAGAGCGACATCCTCTTCATCGGCCATCTTGCGTGGGACGCCTTCGAGCCGTTTTCTTGCCAGTTTGACAAGGCGTTGATAACACTCGACCCACAGTTTTTCGACCGCCTGACTGTCGCCTTCTTTGAGCTTCTCAATACAATTGCGGATCGATCGATCATTCATCTATGCTGACTTTGTAGTTTACTAAACTCCGCAAAAGCAGGTGGAATCGCAATTCAGTCTTTAGATTCCAGGAGTGTCTCATGCCTATTGCTGTCGTTCGAAATCGTCATGTCAACACCAAGTTTTTGTTTAACTTCTCGATGTAAGGGGATCGAGATCAGTTCATTAATCGGAGTGGAACGATAGATCTCAGGAAGCACATCGGAATAGGCTCGAGCGACCACGAAGCTTTGCGCAGCGAGATCCAGCTCTCCCAACTCATAAAGCCTGAGTGCGTCCAGAAGACTTAAGACCTGCAATTGACTGAAGTCGTTCTTCTTCTCATGAACCCTGATGCGTTCAGAAAGTTCTTCCAATTTTCCGTCTCGAAGTAGCGCTACCATGAGGGGGTATTGAAAGTCCCACCGATCACCGTTTTCCGAATGTGGACGCGCGGCCTTGACCAATTCATTAGGGTCATCTTCTGGAGAATTGCAAACTGCGAGCGCCAATGCCATTTGTGCCTTGGTCCAATTGTCATCCGAGCTATTCAAGAATTTTCGGCACAACTCTGAATGCTCCCTAATTGATTTACTGTCATTTACGACCACAGCCAATATTAGACCTCGTGTCGAACTCCACGGGTTATGCGGATATCTCTTGATATATTCATTCAATGATTGCAACGCGGCTTTCCAGCGACGTATCCGCATTAACAATTCGACCTGACTTTCCCGTGCTTCTTGATCTTCCGGGTTGAGCTGAATCCGCGAGGTCGCATCTTTCAGCGCGATTTCAATCGATTGAACTTTGCTCAGCACAGCGTCTTCAATGAATTCTGGATGAAGCGCCAACTGTGAAAGTTCTCGAGAACCCCAGACCCAATAGTGACCACTTCTTGTCGATACGGCGATTTGCTTGCCGCTAGGACTCCATTTCGCTGCGGTCAATCCGGACTCATTTGGATGAACAAGGTGAATCAACAGATCTCCAGTTGCGCAATCCCAGATTGCAAGCCTGTTATCTGATCCGGTCGATAGAAGTCGTGTGCCGGATGGACTGAACGACAGACTAATTGATGGACTTCTCTGATCATTCAGTTCTGCAACGACCTGGAATGTGTGAGCATCAAAGATCAGGATTTGATCTCCACCAACTGCGAACAGCCTTCCATCAGGCGACCAGGCTGCATCCCGACGACCATCACTGCTGCTTCCTTTCCCGGAATCAAAGACGAGTTTTCCGGTCTTTTCGTCGATGAGAGTGATTCTTTGGGCGGACACTGCGAGAATCATTGTGCCATCCGGACTATAGTGCGGGGAGAACCATTTCCCGACGGGGGCACTTGTCGCAACAGACGCCTGCTGTGGTGGGGCAAACACTCGCACCCGATCGGAGCCGACGGCCACATGATCGCTTTTCGGATTCAGCGAGAGAGTTGGACAATCTCCTGCGCTGGTAGAGATGCGAACGCTTTCGATTCCCTCCTCAAGGTTCCAAAATGAAAGTCCTTCCGCGTCAACTGAGATCAGGGACTGCGATTTTTCATCCCATTCAAGATCGTGAACGAGATTGAAGTCCGCTTGCTGAAATTGCCGTACCAACTGGAGAGTTGTCGAGTCCCACAACTTCAACAATTTGTCATCACCTGAAGTAATAATTTGGTTTCCGTTAGGTGACCAATCCAAGCCTCGAACTGCGCCTTCGTGGGCACTAATTCGATTACCTTCTCCAATGTTTTGAGGCCTATGTTCGATCTCATCCCAAAAGAAATACCACTCCCATCCTCGAAAATCGGCCTGCCCTTTTGTCGGTATTGAACTCATCAGAAGTGATTTCAAGTACTCAGAATCCTTTTCGATCCAAGCCACTTGCATCATTTGAAGCTGTGCGACATATCGTTGCCACTGATTGCTTCTTTGCTCACGCTTGAGCTTCTGCGTCTGAATCTCTTCAAGATGCATTGCTTTGATTGCTGCAGTTTTTTCGCGTAAGGCACGATGAGTCGCGACTTCGGCCTCACGCCTTGCAGCCCTCTCGCTTTCAAGTAGCTGTCTGTTTTTTGCCAGCGCCTCTTCGACTCTTGCAAGTGCGACACCTGCACGAGCCTCATGTGCAATTGCCGCCTTTCGAGCCTCAGCTTCGGAATCGGCTCGCACGTTGGCTTCAATTGCGAAGTAAGAACTTACTAGTGATCCGGTAAGCAGAGAAAGGCTGATTAGTGCTAGTAAACCTGAGGTGCGAGGGTTGCGTTGGACCCAAAGAAGTGACTTTTTCATTGTTCCAACACGCCGAGCGTGTATCGGTCGATTTTCAAGGAATCGCTGTAGGTCTTCAGCGAGTTGCTTCGCCGAAAAGTAACGTTGCTCGATCCGCTTTGAGAGACACTTGAAGCAAATCGTTTCCAGATCCTTCGGAACGCTAGGATTAAGTGATCGCAGTGGCAGAGGCTCATGCCGCATCACTTGCAACATCGTGTCAACAGCATTGTCTGCAACGAATGGAGCACGACCGGTAAGAGAAGCGTACAGGATTGCACCCAGCGACCAGACATCGGTTGCAGAACCATACTGATCGGATCGACCAGCGGCTTGCTCGGGAGACATATAGCTCGGAGTTCCAAGAATTTGGTTAGTCGGGGTAAGTTCTTTCAGTGAATTTTCGGCAGAACCAACGTCGTAAAGTTTCGCCAATCCGAAGTCAGTGACTAACGGAACTCCCTGGCGATTCAAGAGTATGTTCGATGGTTTCAGATCTCGATGAATTGTCCCCTTCTCATGAGCAAAATGAACTGTCTCAGCAATCTTCGAGACGAGAGACGCAGCATCTTTGGGATGGAGAGTCTCTTTCTGAATCAATTGAGCAAGACTTTGACCGTCAACAAAATCCATCGTGAAGTAGTGTCGGCCTTCAAACTCACCGACTTCATGAATCGCTACAATATTTGGATGATTCAACGCCCCTGCCGCACGTGCCTCTCGCAGGAAACGCTCGATCTCTCTATCACTCGCGAAATGACCTGAAAGAATCATTTTCAGGGCGACGATACGGTTCAATTTCTGCTGGCGAGCCTTGTAGACGACTCCCATTCCTCCGCGTGCAATCTCTTCAAGGATCTCGTAATTCCCGACATAACGGACGCGTTGACCAATCAGTCGAGATGGAGGCGTCCCAATTGTAGTGAGTCGTGTTGTGTCAATCCGTGGTAGAAAGTCCTCGATCGCATGCTCGACGGCGGACGAATACACAGCGAATTTCGTGCGGTAGTCGCCGTATGGGACCGATTGACCCTGATCCCGGATGTAAGCAAATTCGATAAGAAGCAATTCATAGAGGAGATGCTCTCGGTTGTCGAAATTGACTTCGGTTAGAAGAGACTCAATCTCAACGGGTTGGCTGGACTTCCAGAGATCTTCAAAAGCGACACATACCTCGTCGATCTGCTCGAGTGATTCAATCGGAAGCGAGGCGTCACGAGCGACCTCAGTTTTCGACATATCGAGTCTGCCTACATCTGGTGATGAAGTTTTCCCAAGATATCTACCGCTCAGCGAAGAAAAGACCCGCCATTAAATATTCAGTTTCGTCATTACAAGGATAGCTGGAACAACCGTCGAAAATCCACTTCGAATCGTTCAGTTCAATAGGAAAAAGACAATGGAGGCGTACTCCGACACGATCGCTGGTATGACGAACAGGTGCCACTCTCAACTCAATATGCGATTCAATATCCGCTGGCCAATCAGTCCTCGAACAATCTTCAATTCAAATTCTGGCAAAAGATGGCGGGCCGGTTAGGTTGTTTACGGTAAGAGTGATATGCAGTCGATTCCTCTCTTGCTTTGAACCATCTTGAACTACTCACGACAAGAGGCAGTCATGTCGAAACGCTGCAACAGTCACAATGTTGGGATAGCAACGATCCTCTCGTTTCTCCTTTTCGAAGGTTCGATCAACACTTTTGCAGATGGTCCTCCTGACCCGCTTGGTGACCTTTCGAATCCAGGGGAATCGAGAGTTCAGGAGGCTACGATCATTGATCACCGAATTTCATCCTCGTCGAATGTCACACCTGCGATCCTGGAGTTAGTCGCTTATTCCGGGGAGCCTTTGAGTGTCGGCAGGATTCACCTCAAGCTCGCTGACATCACAGAGCTTCGGAACGATCGAATCGCAGTCCTCACCAAATCACACGAGCGACCGATTCTCTATTTCACTTCAAAAGTCGAAAAGGCTTCCCCTGAAACGCAGTCTGAAGCTGAAGTGATCTTCTTATTTAAAGGAAAAGAGCCCTTCTCGGTAACGCTAACGGGATTCGGCGATCCAATCGAGATTCGAGTTTCCAGAGTCATCGATGACCAGCGAGCACATCGCGATCTGCTGAAGAAATGGTGGTTCTATTTTACAAACGATGACGTTCTTACTGTCGCAGAAGAACTGGAGACGGTTCGTGATTATTTTCTCGACATGCTCGCCCGCCGAATGCAGCTGGAAAGGCCAAACCGCAGGCGTCGTCGTCGCAGCACCGATCTCGAGCGCCAATTTGAACGTTCGGTCGAAATGCTGTTTGGGTTTGAGTCAGTTCGACTCGCCATGATGACAGATGAAGAAGTTAAACAATCGAGGCAACCGGAAGAAGCGATCTATCCTCTCCCTCGTCCAATTCAAATAGCGAGCGTTACGACTCCATTTTTGGGCAGCAACTTCCAGGTCGAACCAATTGCATCGGCGGTCCCGCCGGAATGTTTCTATCTTCGATGCGGACGGATTCAAAACTACCTTTGGGTTCGGGATCTACTGATGGGCTGGGGTGGCGGCATGTCGGACATTGTCGCCGTTAAAAATGTCGATCCCGAGCTCCGCTCTCGATACGAACGGCAGTTATGTTTCAGCCCCCGCCAAATCGTGGAAAAGGGCATTGACGAAGTCATTTCGGATTGCGCTCTCATCGGAACCGACCTGGAATTCGAGAATGGGGCTGGGCTCGGTATTTTGTTCGAATCTGATCATGAAGATGACGTTTCTCGCATATTGGGGATCGGATGGCACGAAACCAAGAATCAACTTGGGCTGAAACAGACATCAGAGCAATATCAGGGACGAAACATCTGGAAGGTCTCCACTCCCGACAATCGGATTCGCTGCCTCTATACATCAAGAGGGAAATACAGTCTGTTGACAAACTGTCAGCATCTCGCACATCGTTTTTTGGACACCGCCGAATCAGGTCGCGGATTAGGAGGACTGCCTGAGTATCAATATGCCTGCAGTCAAGTTCCGAAAAATCGCAACAAAGTGGCATCGATCTATTTGTCTGATCCGTTCTTCCGCAGCGTCACGACTCCTGCATATCGCATTGAGAATGCTCGGCGCAAGCTCGCCAGAAGGGACTTAGAGCAACTCACCTTGGCCAGGTTCGTAGCTTCAGCGGAAAGTCATGCCGATCAATCGCTCGAAGGTCTCGTTCGTTCAAGGTTTCTCCCGAGCTTCTTTCTTGATCGGGCTGACGGTTCGACTTCGCTCCTCCTTGACGATGGCGTTGTCGATTCCCTCCGAGGTGGAATTGGAACGTTTCTTCCCATTGCAGATGTTCCGGTCAACTCAGTGACGAAAGAGGAGCTCAACTCCTACCAACAGTTTACGGCCGCATATTCACGTCAATGGAGGCGAGTGGACCCAGTAATTGTGACGATTTCAGCAGAAGAACCTCCAGCTGAGGGCCAGAACCGTGTTCTATTGGACATTGGAGTCACACCCTATGCCCGTCAGGAGTACGCATTCCTTACGAGATATCTGGGCGAGGAGCATCGTACTCAAACTGTCAAGAAGAGTGATCTGCTAAGCCTTTCCGCCACACTGAAGAACTTTCCAGAACCTTATAACGTTCGCCTTGGAATTCAAGATGACGAGGTCCCATTTCGAATTAGGGATGGAGTTGTCGAGCCGATGGGGAGGTTTGAAGGAAGTTCATTTGGCAGGCAGAACAGTTACGCAGCAATACGCCCCGGTGGACTCCAAGGTCTCAAACTGCTGGAACAGTTTGCATCCAATTTCCAAAATGAGATTGCACCTAAGAACTTTATTCGAATCCTAGTTAAGCACATTGCGAAAGCTGTGCGCGTTTCGCAATTCGTGTTCGCAACGCCCACTCAGCGACTGGTCTTGCTCTTTCAATCCATGGCTTCATCCGATAGGGCGCGACAGCTGGCTAACATTGATCGGAAGGAAATTGAGGCTGGCAATTGGTCAGTTTACGGGCAAAGTGCTGCAGTTCGAGATCAAGTTTTCAATGAACTTGCCTTGGAGTCAACGTCTCGATCGGCACAAGTGTTCTTTGCTCTCGACGATGTCCGATCATCACAGGTTTTTCCCTATCTTCGAACGTCCCGCTATTACCAGTGTAAACAAGACAGCGACGCAACAATCCAATTTTTGAACCGAACCTCGATGTGGCTCAACGTTTCGGTCCAACGCGTACGCGACACATTGGAAAAGTCAATTGGCGGAAAAGTCGTCTGTGCCGCAGGCGGCACGATTCAGCAGCTCCAGAGCGAAGCTGGACTCGTCGTACTCACATCGACAATGACCAAGCTTAATGGAGATGACCCTGAAATCGTCGTCCCGGAAGCTTATCGATTCGAATTCCTGGAGTGGCTCCGTCGACTGGAAGTTGAATTTACGCTGAAGGCAGAAAAACTGCACGCTCGAGTTCAGGTCGATTACTCGAGTCCAGACCAACATGATACGTTGCACGTGCTGGTCCCATGATTCTTACGGCTCGGGCCAGTCTGCCACATATTTGCTTTTTGGAGAAGAAAAACCGAAACAATTTGAAGGAAGATCAATGAATCGCCATTTCTATACGTTAGCAGCAGCGTCCATACTAATTGTTTCAAATCTTCAGACAGCAAAGGCTGATATACTTCTGTATGAACAGGCGCCTTTCAACAACGTGACAGGGTTCAGTTGGACTTCGGATTTGGACAACGGAGGCAATGGTTTTCAATCCTTCGACAATTTCGAGCTGACCGCCGATTCGATGATCACCAACGTTCGCTGGCAAGGTTTTTATTGGGACTCAATCACTCCAGGAAATAATCCTGTTGTTGCTGAGACTGTGACCTGGGACATAAGTTTTTGGTCTGACTCCGGAGGAGAACCTGGTGCTGCGATAAAGACCGAAAACTTTTCGGTCGCAAGTATCAACAGCACCTTTCTGTTTAATGGCAACTTTTCCGGAGACAGTGTTCCGGTATTCGAGTTTGAGGCACACCTCAGTAGTCCGATCCAAGTGAATGGCGGGCAGACTTATTGGTTTTCTACTCTCTCTCGATCTGTCTCATTCAATCCGCTCTTTTCTTGGAAAGCCGGATTTGGGCCTGATGATCTCACAATTCAGGATATCCTCCCGTCGGGAGAAAGACTTGTTCGTCAAGGAGATCGTGCGTTCGCTCTAGAAGGACGAGTCATTCCAGAGCCAGCCAGTCTTGTCTTATGGGGTCTAGGTGCAGTGTTGATGGTTGTAATCACGCGCGTGCGATGGAGAGCGGAAGACTGGCTTCCTATCAAGAATTAACGTGGGTTGATGGCACGCAAATGGCGGTCATCAGTCTCACGAGTTAACGCCGTAAATGGCCTGAAGGTCAGCTTGCAGCCGCTCGTGTGGATGCGTACGGATTTCAACGAGTCCCTGCAAACTGCGTATCGGTGTCCATAACTCATTTCATTCGAGTTCTCCGGCAACTCGCATCGGTCTTTTCGACCGCTGCAGATTGTGCAGATCGTCAACGTGCTCCGAACCTGCACAACGCCGCTAGTTGATGTCGCAGATGAGGCACACCGTGCTACTGACTCCTGTGATTAGTTGGTCAACATGCAATAGAACAGATCTCACGGCCTTCTATCCGAATCGCCTACCGAGAAGAATGCCCACTCCAAAGTCTTACAGAAACTATTCACCCCCCGCTCATAGTTTTCAAAGTTCATTTTGTCGAGAATTGACCTTCCCGCTATGTTCACCTAACTTGAACCTCAGGTTCAGAAAAATTTATAAGCCCCAAGGTGGCGAATTCCGCGACCGTGGGGTTTTCTTTTGGGCTGAACGAGAGAAACGCAATTAATTCCTGAGTTCACGCAACAGTTTACTTCGCCGATCAGGTCTTCGCAGCAACAGTGGGATGATCTCAAACTGAGGCGTTTGGTGCTGCAGGCAATTCTCGGAGCTTCAGCTCAAAACGTCGTGCAATGCCTCTCGAATGGTTGGCTGGCAGAATTGAAACGATTCTTCTTCGAGGCGCCTGGAATGGACGTACCGGCCGTAGAGTGCCAAATCTGGATCTGTTCGTAGAAGTAGTTTTGCACCGATTCGGACCATCCACGAAGCTGCGGGAAGGCCGATCGGCATGCCCACTGCTCGACGGAGCTCCCGCATGAATTCAGCCTGAGAGACTGGATTCGGAGCTGACGCGATATACACGCCCTGCATGTCAGGGTTCGTGAGTCCTCTTTCGAACAGCCTGTTCATGTCCTCATAGTGAATCCAGCTCATTCCCTGCGATCCGCTTCCAACCGTCCCACCGAGGCCGAATCGAACCAGCGGAACCAACTTGTTCAGAGCGCCACTCCCCGCACCTGCATCTCGTCCCAATACGAAACTGGTCCTCAGAATCACAGCACGTTGCGTCGGTAGAAGACTCTCATGGAACGCTTGTTCCCAGGCCCGTCCGACGTCTGGGGCCAGACCGTACCCGAGGGCTGTGTCTTCATCGCAAAGCAAAGTCGGTGGATCCCCATAAATGTGGGCTGTGCTCATCTGCACCCATATGCTCGGCGGAGACGAAAGAGTACGCAGGGCTGCTCCAAGAATTCGTGTCGATTCGACTCGCGAACGCAAGATTTCATCCTGATGATCTGGAGTCTTTATGCAGTCAACGCTTCGGCCAGCGAGGTTAATGAGACCGTTCGCTCCGTTGAGTTGCTCCACCCAGTCGCCCAGAGTTCGTCCATCCCATCGATGATGTTTCCAAGGCCCGTCGACTCTCGGCAGAGTCCGTGAAAAGAGCACAACGGATGCTCCACGATCAGCAAGATGTCTGGCGAGTGACAGCCCGACGAAACCACTCCCGCCAGCAATCACAACTTTTTGCTTCTCAAGTGGTCCGCGCATCCGGTGAACTCCGATGGATTTTCTTCACCGAATCAACCGTCCTCCAGAATTGAATTTAACCGGATCGTCGAATCACACGCGGGATGTGGTGTGTGCTTCTAACTACCTCAAAACCGAAATGTATCAATCGTCATACCAGTTGAACCTAGCTTTTGATGTCTTCGATCATCCAGTTGACGTAAAAGTTGAGCACTTCGCCGATCGTACATTTTGAGGAAAGAGCTTTGCCGACATCGTAGAAACCTAAGGGAGGGACCGGGCCGAAAATGCATTCCGAAACATGTGGGATTGGTCGCCGCTCGATCTTCTTCTCCAAGGCGGTTTGAAAACAGAGGGGGCTCAAGTCATCAAATGGTCCCCAAAACAGAAGAACTGCCGGGTCGTCTGGATGAGGGCAAAACTGATCAACTCCTTTCCAGAAGCAGACCGTTTCCTGGAGTGCTTCGAGAACGATCTGATGTTCATCGTGAGCTGGCCACTCGAAACGCTCCCCGCTACGTGCCTGGAGTTGGATTTCAATCTGATTCGCGATCTCGTTTTGTGACTTCCAATAGGCACTGCCCGTTGCGAGTTCACAAATTGATCGAAGTATCTCTCCCGCAACTGGGATGCGATCATAGAAATCTGGCTTCCTGCTTGGAGGTGGCCAGGGTGCCGGATATGTGATCGGCGACATGCTCTACACCCGGAAACATTGAAAAAGGCGATTGCGCTGACATGTGTCGCGCAATCGCCTGGTGAAAGCGTTTTGTATTGAAGCAAGTCCTCAGCTGAACAGGCTGAGGTGCTGACTACGCAATTCCAGTGAGGACACCGTCGTTGCAGAAGTCTGGGTTTCCGAACGAGTCGACCGGATAGCCCATAGCTTCACAGAAGCTCATGAGCAGTCGGTTGTGCGGCACGCTCTTGAAGTCGTGAGCGACGCCGGTCTTCCAACCGAGTCCTCCACCGACCATCACGAACGGAATGTTGTTGCGAGTGTGTGAGTTACCTTTACCCAACTCGTTGGTCCACACGATCGTTGTGTGATCGAGCATTGAGCCGTCCGCACCCGGTTCTGGAGTTTCGGAGAGCCGTTTAGCGAGATAGGCAACCTGCTCACAGTACCAGGTGTTGATCTTGATCAGCTTTTCGTAAGACTCTTCATTGCTGTCAGGTTCGTGAGACAGCGAATGGTGGCCTTCTTCGATTCCGAGCCACTTCATGCGAGGCTGCCCGACGCTGTTCGTGATCTGGAACGTGGCGACGCGAGCGAAGTCTGCGGCGAAACCGTTGACGAGAAGATCGATCTGCATCTTCGTCAGAAGAGGCATGTTCTCATTCTCTTCTTCAATGTTCGCTGGAAGTGTTGGCACTGCGTGGCCAGCTTCTTCGGCCGTCTGTGAAACTTCCGACTTCGAAGCCGAGAGTTCGGTCTTCAAGTCTTTCTCCAGCTGCCGCGTCAACTCCATGTGCTCTTCAAGAAGTCGGCGATCTTCAGTGCTGATCATCTGCGACAAGCGGCGGTAGTCATCCTGCAGACCGTCCAAGACGCTGGCGAGCATCTGACGGTTCTTCTGCTGGCCGTACAGCTTGTCGAACATTTGGTAAGGATTGTCGATCGGAGCCATTGGCTGGTTTGCGCCGGCGTAGGACATGCGTGTCCATGTATCGGCTCGATCGGGAACCATCACGCCGAATTCCAGCGATCCGAACCGTGTTTGAGTTCGTGGATCTGCCTGCAGTTTCCCTTTAATGAACTGGTCAACAGAAACACCCATGGACCAGCCAGCTGGCGTGTCCGAACCGCCCTGGATGTCGCCGGGGAACAATTCGATTCCGGTCAACAGGCAGCCGATCCCGCGCATGTGTCCGTCGCCGTCACCCTTGATCCGATTGCAGACGCCGTGCATCGTGATCACTTGATCGCGGAATGACTCAAGCGGTTTCAGAATTCTTTTGAATTCGAAATCAGCGCCGAGCTTTTCCGGCCAGAAGTGATCTGGAATGACACCATTCGGGCTGAAAACAAAGATCAGCCGTTGACGTCGATTTGGAGCTGTTGTCAGTGCAGATGCCAAGCTCGGTAGCCCCATAGCGAGTTGAATACCCGCTGCGCTTATTCCAGCCTGTTTCAAAAATTCACGTCGTGTGGAGTAGTGAGTCATTGGATTTCGGTGGGCTTGGAGGAGGATGTGGAGGGAGGCATCGCAGCAATGACTGCGACTTCAACAAGGAGGTTCTGCAAATTATAGTTTCCCATACGGAACACCTCAGTCAAGTGATCTTGGGTTTCCGGTCCGTAAGCGGCGATGGGTTGCTTCACAAAATGCTGGAACACACGGTTGACGAAAGCACGGTGAGCGTCGTCACTTTCCGCGAGGTATTTCGCCAAATCTTCCGATCCGGCAAATGTCGTTGTGTCTCCGGTTCGATCCGTGTAGCTTCCGGAAGTGTCGATGGGCTTCTCTGCTTCCATTTGTCTGAATCGACCAACGGTGTCAAAACTCTCTAGCGTAAAGCCCAATTGATTGATCTTTACGTGACAGACCTGACATGAATCCGGGCTGGTCTGAAGTTCAACTCTTTGACGAGTTGTCAGTCCGGGATGAAGGTCTGGGCTGAGAGGCGTGAAGGCTTCATTCGGCGGTCGCAATGTTCGTCCCAACATATAGCGGACGAGGAAAACCCCGCGGTGAATGGGGGATGTTGTATCGGTGTAAGCCAAACCAGTCATCAGGTAAGGATGAGAGAGGACGCCCTGATTGTACGGGAAATTCGCTTTCACTTTGAAGAATTCATCGACGGGCTGTAAACCGACATATTCGGAACTCTTCGATTCTGATTCCGATTCTTCTGCCCCAGTTTCGGCCGCTGTCTCTTCAACTTCGGGACGTGACCAGCCTTCCCCGTAGAACGCGGCCAAATGATCGCTCGAGTACAGAGAATCGGCAGAGAACAATTTCCGGTAATCGCTTTCAGAACTCAGAATCACGTCATCGAGCATCGCATGGAGCGAGTCCCGGAGATCAGCAACGAGTTCTCGATCAAAGTCCGGATACAATTCACTGTCTTTGGAGACTTCGGCAAAGTGGCTGAGATTGAGCCACTCCTGAAGCATTTCCCGAGACTTCGCCTCGCAGCGGTAGTCTCGGACCATTTTCTTGGCCATCTGCCGAATCTGGTCTTCTGTTTGCAGCTTGTCCTTTCGGGCAGCTTCGATCAGATCTTTGTCGACGGGTAGGGAGTCAAAGAGCGTCAGGGCTAGCCTGTTGGCGGCTCGCTGACTCTCCGAACGGTCTCGATCGAGGGAGGGATACAAGAAGCGTGGTGACTTCAGGATCGCCAGGAGGCAACGCTTGATTGCCAAGGCATCGTCTTCAGTCGCATCGACCTGTTCGTCAACATAGAACGTTCGTTCTTCATCGTTGAGCGGACCTCGGAACGCAACTTCCGCGATGTCCAAAACGAATTTGCGGAGCTTCGACCGATTTTCATCAGGCTCTTTCGATCGACTTCGCTGGTAGTTCGGCCACAGTTCGTTCACAGCAATTGTTGCAAACTCAACAGCTGCTTTTGTCGTCGATTCGTCCCAGCTTCGATCAATCGCCAAACCACGATCAAAACCGTAGCTGCGATCGTCAGGAGGAAGATTCGCTTGCAGAGCGAATGTGGCTGGTGGCGATGTGGGGATCAAATTGCGAGTAGGGATGATCTCTTCGACTCCGTGGGGTGGAACCCAGGAGAGACTCACGACAACCGGTGGCTGTTCGGTCTTTCGCTCTCGCTGATAGAGATCGATTTCGATGGGGTAAACTCGGCCTGCGATCAGCGTCAATGTTTCTCGAAACTCGGTCTTGTCGCCTGACTGGACGTGGTTGTCGATGAACTCTCTGCCGAATCGACCGAAGTCCATTTTGAATGCGGCCGTCGATCTCATGACGATTTCATATCGCCCTGTCTCATCGACTTTCAGCCCTCCTCGCCATTGTACGTAGAAAGCTTCCGAGCCAATCCCCTCGCCGGGACTCTCTTTTCCCCAGTCGAAATGAATGACGGGATCAACGCGTTCGATCTTGAGTTCCTCTCTCTTGTACCTCGATCCGTTGAAGTACATCGCATTCAGGCCGCGTTTGTTTTCGCGCCACATGCTGTCGCGTCCGTGACCGTAGAGGTCTGCCAGACTCTGCCTGACCTGATTCGTGGTCAAGTGAGTCAACATCACCTTCGGCGGGCGGTTGCGCAGTCGAGCCGCTTCGCTGTAGAACGAATGATGAATCCAGGTCGCGACAGCCAGTGCGTCCTCGCCATCGCAGACTTCCGGCTCACCTTCGGGCATCGTTTTCGTGATCACATCCGCGAGCTGTCCAATCGTCTTATCACCGACCAGCGGAGTCGCGTACGAGTCTGCAACGCCCTCTCCCGTGTCACCGTGACAAATCGCGCAAGACTCCATCCAAATCGCCTGCCCCTTGGCCATCAAAGTATCAGCCTCGCTGACCTTTTCGCCTGTGGCAGTTTCGTCAGCTTGCAACGTCGAGGCTGAAAGCATCACGGCCAGCAACGCCACGGCAACAATTCTCACCTGACTCACGCTCCGGAAGAGAGATCGAGCGGGAATTGGATTCGAGCTGTAATGGAACTCTGTTCTTAGGGCAGACATGTGCAATCACTCTAATTGCGCAGATTATGACGTTCAGCAACATGGAGGGAACAGCCAGCGAGTCCGCAAAGCTGTTGATATGTTGAACTTACGCTGCGTGGTGGGTGAGATCGGAAGGCAAGTCCGTTCCCACTATTATACCATTTAAATGCGAAACGGCAATCATTGAGTTTCTCTGATCGGACGACGGGCCAGCATCGAGAGTCCAGTCGAAGTTGTTGATCACATGGCGCGAACCGTCCCTCCTGACTGAAGCATTCACCGCATATTTCTCAGAACGAAGTGAGATCTGGAACAACTGGCTAGGCTCCATCCAAATTGAATGACAGCAATGGGATGCTGTCTACGATTCAACGGACTCTCAAGTTGAGATGATCTTTTAAGCGGTTTTGCTTGGATGAACTCAGCGTCTGCATCAGCAGCGTTTTGATAATCGGAGAGGGAACTGGAATGACGACTGTATCGCGATTCTTTTTGGCAGTGCTTGGTTTCGCCTACATCGGACTGGGAGTCTGGTGCTCGATTGCCCCACAAGCCACGTCAGACTCGGTCGGCTTCGTACTTCAGCCCGGGCAAGGCCAATCAGAATTTTTGACAGTGTACGGCGGCCTCGAAGTCGCCTTAGGACTCATTTTCTTGTGGCCACTCCTCAAACGAGACGACACCAGAATTTCGCTGGCGATCTGCCTTGTCGTCCACTCCAGTCTCGTCCTGTTTCGGTCGATCGGCTTTTTCATCTACACCGGCTTTGAGACGACGACGTACTCCCTCGCCGCTACGGAATGGGTCATTTTCTTGATTGCAGCGATTCTCTTTTCGAAGTCAGAACCGAAACTGGAAGAATGAATTCACAAACTTGAACACTTTCATCCAGGAGTGCCGCCGCAATCACTCGTCCTCCGTGGCCCAGCGAAACAGGCTGACAGCATTCAGCTCCCGAACAATGACATCATCTCGATGAACAGCGAGGTGAGCCCAGGCTTCACCTTCGCATACTTTTCTTTCATCGAGCAGTTCGAATTCTTCGGGATTCGCCTTGAGCAACAGCAACTGTCCTCGTTCATCGAGTGCCAGAATGCGGTCGTTCTGGGCAATCATGCTGCAATACTTCCCGTACGGTGTGGACGTCCATTTGCGTTCACCCGTCTTCAAGTCGATGCAGGTAAATCGCTGGTTTTGTAAATGCAGGTAAGCATGCCCGTCAATGACAACCGGAGTCGACATGTAACCCATTGCGTTGTTATCCCACAGTTCATCGCAGGTGAACTTCTCGCCAGCCCGGGATAACTGAAACAACCACGACTTGTTCTGATAAGTGCTGGTGAACACGCCATCTTCGAACGGCACGGGAGTTAAGATGTTCATTCCTCGAAAGCTCGGCACCTCCTGTTCCCAAAGTACGTCACCAGTCGCGGGATCAACCCCTGCGAGTTTCTGCCGAGTCTGTACAACAAGCTGACGTTTCCCAGCGAGAGTCGTGATGATCGGCGAGGAGAACGCACTGTCCATCATGCCGCCATCTTCGATCAGTACACGCCAAACAATCTTCCCATTCTTCTTATCGAGTTTAATAAACGAGCCACCAGCTTGGACGTAAAGCCAGTCTCCATCGAGTAATGGTGAACTGGCAAAACCAAACGACGGCAATGGTGTCTGAAGCTGCGAGACGAAGTCGACTCGCCATTGTTCTTCACCAGTCTCTGCATTTAAAGAAACGAGAACATCCCGCATTCCAGCGACAAACAGGCTTTGACCATCGAACGCCGGTGTCGATCGAATCCAACTTCCGTTCGCAGCAGCGAAAAACGGAACGGTCATCGCGCCGGGCCACTTCGCTCTCCAGAGTTCATCGCCACTGCTGCGATCAAGAGCGTAAACCACCTCGAACTCTCCGTTCTCCGTACCGGTCACGAAAACCGCGGAGTCAGAAACAATCGGCCCCGAGTAACTCGGAGGCAATTCAATCCGCCACTTCCGCTTTAATACATCCTCACTTAGGGAATCGGGCCACTGCTTCCCTTCGACAATGCCATCTCGTTGAGGCCCACGCCACTGATTCCAGGCTGGCAATGCGTCCTCAGCGACGAGTGAAAACTGACCGCTAAGCGCAAACAACGCGACGAGCGATCCTGTGAGGAGATGCTGTCTCATTCTTAGTGGTTCCTCTTCCCGTGCGAATTTGTAATCGTGTTTCCGGGCCGCTGTTTGTTTTTTTCACCTGACGACTTGAGTCGTGAAGCGAATCGCGCACTGTCCCAACTTTCTCAAGCGACTATAGTCTTGAAAGAAATCCCAACCACATTGAATCGAGATTGCATACCATGGCCGAAGCTGTTCGCGAAACGATGCAATGCATGGAGGTCTGGGGTGGAAACAGCTCGACATGGTCCCACTTCAATGTTCCTGGACTCGATCTCTGGGTTTACTCCGAGCCGCTCGGCTCTGATGACCAAGGGGGCGACGTCTACTATCTCTCCTCGTGTGCATCCGGACGAACGACTCGCCTGCTCGTGGGAGACGTCAGCGGGCATGGAGAAGAAGCGTCGCCGACGGCGGAATCGTTGAAGCAGATTGTGCGGCAGAATGTCAATCTGATTGATCACTCTCGACTTGTGAATTCGGTCAATCAGGAATTCGAGCGAGTGTCAGCGATTGGCAGATTCGCGACAGCTGTCGTTGGCACCTACTTCCTGCCGACTCGTCGACTGACAATTTGCGCAGCTGGCCACCCGCTGCCACTGAAATTCAACGCTCTAAAAAAAATCTGGGAATGCTTCGCTTCAGACAGCAACGAACCTGTTGCGAACAATCTGCCCTTCGGGATCGATGAAAACCACCCTTATCGGTCGACTGCTTGCCGTCTCGCTGAAGGCGATATGGTCCTCTGCTATACCGATGCATTGTATGAATCGTACGACGACGCAAGCGATACTCAACTCAGAACGGACGGATTGCTCGACCTGCTCAATTCACTCCCCGAACAAACACCTGAGTCGCTGATCCCTGCTATCCTTGAATCGCTGAAAAAACTCAGCCCACGCAACCTTCAGGATGATGATGTCACAATCCTATTGACTCGAGCAAACAAGACTCGAGTCTCATTCAAAAATGAAATCCTCGCCCCTTTTCGATTACTCAATCGCCTTACGGGACGAAGCTAACAACGAAACCACGGCTCAACTCGCGATCTTAGAATCTTCAAGCTTTTTGCTTTCCTAATGGAAATAACTTCGACGAGAAGTAACGACCGACGAGTTTACTAACGAAACGTTCTCACTAACCAACCAGAATGTCATCACGCGGCTTACCCCTGCGATGACAACTCTTTTCGGAGCTTCAGCACGGCCGATTCCTTCGCTTTGGCCTCAACCTCAACGGTCAGACTCATTTCTCGCCAGCAATCTGGGAAGTCATTCACGTCAATGAAGTCGTGATGGCGTTCAGGCTTCGGGCCGTCCCAACCTTCGAGGGGACTGGAAATGTGAAAGAGCGGCTCGCGATCCCACGTTTTAATTGCCTGACTTGTCGCATCTTCGATTGAAAGTCCATCGTCATGACAGCGGTGGTGATGCACGTCATAAACGAATGGAATACCTGCCGACTTGCAGGTTGGCAGCAGATCTTCCGGGGAGAATGTCCGGTCGTCGTTCTCGACAGTCAATTTCTCTCTTGCTCTGGAAGATAAGCGGTCGAGAGCCTTCTCAAAATCAGCCAAGGCTTTCTCTTTGTCGCCGTATGCTCCCCCACCGTGGATATTAACGACATCAGCGCCGATCCAGTCCGCAACTTTGGCCTGGTACTCGATCTCACGAATTGAGGCTTCAACCACATTCGGTTTCTGTGAGTTCAGCACCACGAACTGATCGGGATGAAAGCATGTCCGCAGACTGTGCTTTTCGACGAGTTTCCCACACTCTTTAAAACGTCGAACGATATCTTCACCGTCAGGCAATTCCTCAATCTCATATCCACAATCCGGATGAGTTTTGAGTGGGAGGATCTGACTGTTCACCCGAAAACAACCAATATCATTTTCAGCGCAGTATTGAAGAGCTTCGTGCAGAGCATTCGCATTCGTCATGCACAGACCAGCGAGCTTTTCCAAAGCGTCTTGGCGATTGAGCTTCGAGGTCGCTTTCGCTGTGGTGTTTCGAAACTTAATCGGCTCGTCACGAAAGACACAGCAGAGTCCGAGCCGAATCATGCCTGCCCCCAATTCCAAATCGTAATCGACAACTGCAGCACCGTCGCAATCGAGACCCAGACGAAGTACGGGATTTGAGCCAAAGCAATCCAACGATAGTACGGCCACACAGCCACGACCATCCAGATAATTGTTCCCCACACAATCAAGATGTCGAAAGCAGCCAAGGGTAAGTTCCGAAGCCCGAATTGAATCGGCGTAAACATCAAATTGGCCAACAGATTAATCCCGAACGGCAATGCAACTGCCCATGAAATCTTCCGTCTGATTGCCTGAACAAACACGAAACCAAATGTGATGAAGATGACTGGATACAAGCACTGCCAGATGAAACCAATCGTCGACGGCTCCGGCGTCCACGATGGTTTTTCAAGCTGCTGATACCACTCCATCCAATTCATTTCGACTCTCAATTCGTAAAACACTCCGCTCTCAATTGAAAGTATTGAAGCACACACTGCGTTTCCGGCAAGTCAAACACAATTGCCCGGCCAATCGCCGTGGTGGAAATCCGTCTTACACGATGGAGGAAAACTTCAACACGATCCGCGACCAGAAAGCAATAGACGAACTCAATCTGGAGTCACCTGTCTTCAGTGAAGCATGTAAGCAATTCGTTCCAAAGTCCAGGCGAAACATCAGTGGGATGATGCTCACGAATGAACTTCAAGGACTCCTGCGGTGTCCGTTTCTCAAGCTGGGCGATGGCAAGTGCAGCAATCGCTGGAGACCGGCTGGCACGGGCGCTACAGCACACGAGAGTTGGAACGCGTGACTCAATCAGGTGAGACAGGACTTTGACAGCGAGCCGGAGGCGACTCCGTTCGTTTCCTTCTCCGTCAAAAATCGGAATGCGGAACTGAAGGATTTCACGAGGAAGAACGAGCGAAGGTTCTTCTGTGGCCAACTGAAGAACAGCCTCAATGCCACGGTTGCAAATCGCCCTGACATTACGGCCATCTCCCGCATGCCCGATCCAAAGAGAGTGCGAAGCAATGAAATCCATTCCCAAAGTCCTCCGCAAGAATCACAATCCGAACGCCATCTGACGCCACAAGTCCAAGAGTACAATCAGCATTCAATTCAAAAAAGCACTCAATGGCGACAAACACTGTGACTGAAACGGGCAGTCGTGGTTGAGCAACTGCTAAATCGTTTCCCCTTCATCCAGGTCCCTCATGCGATCGCTTTCGGGATCACACAGCACGCCCATTGTGGCAGCAACTCCGCCCTGCCACATCGGAAACACAAGAAAGTCGTCCCAAGGGTGACCAATCGGCGTGTGGTCCGAAATGAAGATTCCAATCACCATAAACGCTGAACCCAGAATCGCTCCGACAAATGGCGTCAAGAGGAGTGTCAACTCAGGTTGTGATTCTTCGACGAAAGTAATGAGTGGAAATACGAGAAGCGTCGCCCCGATGCATCCGCTGATCGCACCAACGATGGCTCCTCCAAACAACCCATTGTCGACTCCGAGTAGGTATGCCCCGAAGAAAAGTCCTCCAATTTCTGCCAGAAAATAGGCGACCCCTGAAACAACAATCAGGACCAACTGCTGCCCAACAGCAATGGGGGTCAGTGACTTCTGAATTGCAAAACAGAGCGCTCCTCCAAACAAGAAACCGGGAACAAAAACGACAAGCCCCGGTACTACGACTGACAATCCAGACAGAAGCCCAGACGCAAGTCCGGACATCGTGAAAATCACAGCTGGTGAGTGTTTATCATTCATTCGCTTCAAACCGCACGATCCCGGCCGGCACAACACTGTTTTCTTGAGAATCAACCGCCCGTTCAATTCTAGTGTGAAGCAGGGCCACCGTTCGTGGCCATTTATATCATCCCGAAGAACGCAGGACCGTATTAAATCGTCCACCACATGGCGAGAACACCGCTTGTTGAGAACAACCTTTCAGGAAAACGAAAGGTAAGAATCGCATGCAAGACACAGAAACAAGCCGAAGAAATCGGTCGTCGGCTCAACAACGATGACCACAACGGAACCATTCGAGCGTGACCAACACACCACGCAGCAGGAAACCATTTGACCAATACGTGCGTGGGTGTGATGGAGACTCGCGACTTTGCGAAGGTGAAGTGGGTTCAATTCTCGCCCGCATCTCCTCAAGAAGCAACTTATGCAATCAGTGTCCAATTTGAGGAAGTGGGCCGACAAAACCACTGTCTACCCATTCGGCAAGTTCCAACTCAAGCCGTTCTTGTTGCCGTCTTCTTCTCGCGTCGGTCTCCCAGCTTGCGAGCCCGAGAAAGACGTTCCGAGCATCGCGTACATCAGGACTATGCTGGTAGATCAGCAGACGCTCGCCTTCACCGAATCGAATGAGCGGACCAGTTGCTCGCGACGAGATGTTGCTTCCAATATTCGGAAAGCTGAAGAGACCTTTCGTTTCTCGCCATGTCCCACGCACCCAAACATGGTCGCGACAACTTTCGACATTCATGTCGTACCATAGGCTACATGGAGTTTCTGAATCGGATGCTTCAATCGTGAATCCGAAAACCTGCGTGAGGCTTCGAGACTTACCGCAGACAGCGCACGTGTACAAATCTGTAACGAACACTGGGATGAAGCAAGCAAGAATCGTTAAACCGACCAATAAGATAGCCAGTTTCTTGCTCCGATATGCTCCCATTCTCCTACCCCATGACTCACAGCCTTTTGTGTAACACGTTCACAATTCTAACGGACATTCACAGCCACAGCGAACTTCGGAGCCACTTCCCTTGTCTTCCTCAATGTCGTTGATGTTGTCTGTCCAGCGGCAGGCAGGTCACCCGGGAGGGTTTGACGCTGTCTGTTCCGTGAATGGGATCTGACCAGGGAACATTAACGTTGGTTAGCTCAGATGGTTAGAGCACCAGACTATGGATCTGGCTGTCACAGGTTCGACTCCTGTACCAACACCCACGAGCCGGATAGTACCCGGCACCAGCCTGTTAAGCTGGCGACGCTGCCTAGCGTCTCACAATGCCTGAAGGAGGTAGACGTCCGTTTTGATCAGCCAGGGGATGGCCTTGGACCCGGTGCCTACGCACCACTTCGCGGAGCTTCGGCAAAGCGATCGGTCCAAAAACAACCTTCCTCTGGCAACATGTGGCGACGCCTTGTAGTGCGTGGATACCGTGTCCGAACGGCAGCGACTGAAGGGTACAAAAGCGAAAACGTTCACCAGATCGGATTCCTTCGGGAATACGGAAAGGGAACGTCGAAGCGGAAGAACCTGGACACCGTTGCCAACGGGCACTTAATCGCACTCCGCGATTCGTCCATGTGATCGACGAACGATCTGCCTTCGGATGGTCACGAGCCAAGTACATCTTCGCTCGATGATCCATTTTCACATGCTGAATGTTGTTCTTGTCGCTCTACGCACATCACAAGTAATGCAAACCCAATCGTTCCAGCAGCGAACACCATGGAGAACGGTATCGCATAGCAAGACCAATCTCCTACGCTGATTCCAATGACCGCACCAAGACAGTGGCCGATCGTTGCAGCAGCAAGTAGCGCTCGTCGCAGTGCAACCGAATACACGGCTAAAATCACACTTGAAATCGCCGTCACCAGCATAAATCCACAGTTCAAAGCTTGGTGAGTCAAGGATATTCGCGAACCATTGAGCGGGAGCAATATGCCCATCCCTCCAGCTTCTACTTTGTGGTACTCAGCAATCGAGACCGTTGAACCAAGCGCAATGCCACATAGTACGATAATTAGAGAAACTGCTAGCTTTGGCGGAGCGGACTTCCACGCGATGATCACCCAGTTCGAAATCCAGTCTTCACTCTCGTCCACGCGATCATCTTCTGTTGCATCAACTGCTGACTCTGCTAAAGGATTGCAGATATTGCCGAACACCGCTATCGACACAAGCGCTGCGAAACGCTTTGGGCTAATGTGAAACTGAGCCACAATAATTCCGGTAATTGCGCCAGCGATTCCGACGGCCAATCCCGACTTAACATTCCATCGAGCCACTAGAACTCCGGGCAATAACCCAAGAAAGCAACCGAGCAGAACACGAATTAGCACTGTAATAATCATATAAACTCATTCTAACAGATCAATGTGTGGCATCAAATAGTGAGCGAACTATATTCGGAAATCAGGTGTCAATGGAATCCAAAGACTTAGTGCTGTCAGTCCGGAGTCAGTCTCCGGAGAGGTGAAGGATGTTCATTTTCAAGCGTTACAAAATCCGAAGCTATGAAATGGGACTGTTGTTCCGAGATGAAGAATTCCGCGGGCTGGTTGAAGCTGGCACCCGCTGGTTTTTCGATCCGCTCGGCAAGGTCCGCGTGGAGATTGTGTCCCAGCGTGATCCGTGGCTGGTCCATGAAAAGCTCGACCTGATCGTCAAGTCGGCTGCCGGAGCGGAGGTTGGTTCAGATCGCGTTCCGTTCCTGGAGAAGATGCTCAACATGCTCGTTCGCGGCAATCGCATTTCGCCTGTGGCGACGCTGAAGGACCGCGCCGTTGTGCTGGACCTGAAGGACCACGAACGTGCATTGGTCTGGATCGAAAACCGATTCAGCCATGTAGTTCCTTCCGGGTTGTACGCGTACTGGACCGGGCTGAAAGACGTCCGTGTCGAAGTGGTCGATGCCCGGAACGTGCGGTTCGAGCACGACGAGCTGAAGGTCATCGCGAAGTCCCCGATGGTGCAGCGTGTTCTGGATGTCTGCTCGGTCAACCGTGATCGTGTTGGTGTCTTGTTCATCGACGGTCGGTTTGTCGACACGCTGTCTCCAGGTCTGTACGCCTTCTGGAAGGGGCAATCCGAAGCCAAGATTGCCGAGATCGACCTGCGGGAGACGATGGTCGACGTTGGCGGTCAGGACATCATGACAGCCGATAAGGTCACGCTGCGGCTTAATGCCGTGGTGACTTACAAGATCGACGATGCCCGCAAGGCGGTCAGCCAGACGGACGATGTTCGGCAGGCACTGTATCGCGAAACGCAGCTTGTGCTGCGAAGTGTGATCGGTGCCCGTGATCTCGACGTCTTCCTGACGGAGAAGGATGCCGTTGCGTCCGAGATTGAAGAAAGCGTGCGTCGTCGTGCTGGCGAGCTAGGTCTTGAGATCGCCTCGGTCGGTATCCGGGATGTGATTCTGCCGGGTGACATGAAGGATCTCATGAACAAGGTTACGGAAGCTCGCAAGGCAGCTGAGGCGAACCTGATCTCGCGTCGTGAGGAAACGGCTGCCATGCGGTCGCAGGCCAACACGGCCAAACTGCTGGCGGACAATCCGGTCCTGATGCGGCTGCGGGAACTGGAAGTCCTCGAAAAGATCGCCGCTTCGGGCAAGCTCAATATCGTCCTGGGTGACAAGACCCCAGGCGAGAAGGGGCTGGCTGACAAGGTGATCAACCTGTTGTAGTCGTCTATGACTGTGAAGAACGACACCGCTGGTGCGATAGATCGGACCAGCGGTGTTTTCGCATATAACTTAAATCTCCTCACAAACACATATATTAACCGATGCAGATTTATCTCGAAGTTTCGCGGAAGAGTGGACTGTCGATGACAGCGGCAATTGTGGCGACGATGCGGTAATCATGCTCGGCCGATTTTGCGACGATCTTCTCAATCTCATTGTAGTCACTCGGTTCTTCTCCGTTGGCGTAAGTCAACAGTTTAGTGACAAAGCATCGAACGAAACGGTCGCGATTTGCTTCGGTTTGCATCAATTCCCGGAAGCCGACGATATCGTGGTATTCGGCACCACTCAGGAAGCTCGCGGAAGCATCGATGGGAATTCCAGTCTCTTGAACTCGCTTTTGTTGTTTCCGCTTACTCACAACTTCCATTGTGGGGTCATCGTAGGTATCTCGCCAACTGCCCATCGGATCGAAGTTTTCAAAGGCCCAGCCGAACGGATCGATGCTCTGATGACACGCAGCGCAAGTCTTGTCGGATCGATGAGCTTCAAGAACTTCTCTGATCGTTTTTGCAGAGCGAATATCCGGTTCCTGAATATCGACGTCTGCTGGGGGAGGTGAAGGATGGATCGCGAGAAAATTCTCCATCACATAAATCGCCCGATGAATTGGAGACGTTCCGAGACTGTCGGCGGTGACTGTGTGAAACGCCCCCATTCCCAGCAGGCCGCCGCGACGCCCATCGCTGAAAGTATACTTGCGGAATTTCGAATCCTGCGGAGCATCGTCAATTTCGTAAACGACCGCGAGATCAGCATTAATAAAGCTGTAGTTCGCGGAGATGAACTCCGTGACTGGGAGATCTTCTTCGACGACATAGCGAAAGAAAGCCAGCGTCTCTTCGATCATGTCTTCGCTGACTTTTTTGCGGTGATAGTGCGGATACCGATCGGGATCGGGAGCCATAAAGTTAATGTCGTTCAGCTTGAGCCACGCGAACGGGAACGCCCGTAGAAATGGATCAGACTGTGCCGAATTCAACTGGCGTTCCACTTCCGCATAGACGCCATCAAAAGACTCCAACTTCCCAGCTTCTGCTGCTTCGCGCAGTTCGTGATCGGGAATCGTGCTTTGCAGAAAGTAGTTCAACTTCGCAGCGAACCGCTCTTGGGGAGTGAGATCATCAGTATTAAGTAGTAAAAACGGTGGCGATGCCAGGATTGCGATGATTCCTTCCTTCAAAGCCTCCACGTCTCCCAAGCTTTGCCTTTTCGATTGCACGAGTTGAACGAACGGAGCCAGTTCTCCGTTACGAACCTCACGACGCCAGGCGCGTTCCGCGATCGGTTGTAGAATGCTAGCAGCGTCTTCCGCTTTGGGATTGTCACCAATTAAAGCCACTTGGCGACGAGGAGGCCATGAGTTGAACAATGGTCCCTCGACCGTGGCACTGTCGATTCTTGGTCGCGGCCCACGCCAGTATTCGACCCAGTGATGCCAACTTTCTGGCTTCAAAATTCGACGGCCCGGCTTGGTGACGATCGAGTCAGCCACTTGCTGATAGAGTTCGGGATCGTGCTCTTTAATATATTCCCCTGCGATGGCGTTCTGAAACTTAAAGTTTCCGTTGCTGCGCAGTGTCAGTCCGTCGGTCGGATAGCGGAATCGCAGACGCGTTCCGGCTGCGAGCCATTCGGTCAACTCAATCTCGACGACTTCGTTGTCCGGAAGATCATAGGTCCGTTCTCGATTTCCCATCGCGACGGTCAAGCGAATTGGATCGTCATCGTAGATCCCGGTCTTCTCAGCTTCGTAGTAGCCGCGGTCCAGGCCGGTACATCGGATCGAAATCTTGTACCAACCCGTTGTAGGCACGACAGGAAACTTCTCGAAGTATGCCAACTCTTTTGGGTCGAGAAACTCGAATCCGTCACGTTTGCCGCGTCGTTCAGGACGCTTCACATTCTGGCTGGTATGTGCGGACAGGATCTCTCGCGAGTTGATCTGATACAGCTTTGACTTTGGTTGTTCGCCGTTAAGGATCGTGGCATCCACAATTCGCCGAAGTGACTCGATATATTGTTCCAGATGGAAATTGCTGAAGCCGAGGGTCTCGCCGTGCGTATCAAATCCTTCGTGGAGCGAATCGCCAATCAGATTGTACGTCGGCTGATGAGTTCCAACATCTTCGATCAGGAGGGCGTCACGAACGCTATTCCTAAACTCTCGATTGTTAATTCGTCTTGGTGAAACACGGAGAGTTCGTTCCGAACTGGCGGAATAACCACGGACCCGATCAGAGAGATACTCAACTAAACGCTCGCGATCCCCACTTGCGAGCTGACTCTTCTTTGCTGGCGGCATTTCGCCAGCTTTCACGCGATCAAGACTGGCTGTCCACAGATCAATACTGCTCTTCTCCGGATGCGATCCCAGATTATGAATACTGAAATCTCCCTTGGGCTCTGTTCCACTGTGACACTTGCCGCAATGGATCTTGATGAGTCCTTCGTCTGCCAATGCTGGAAAGGCAATGACACAACAGAATGCGACGACAGTGCACCACGATAGAATTCGATTGATCAGGCTCATAAAAGAATCCGAAGAGAAAGCTGTAGGAAGTCGCGAAGTTCGTAGGCTCAAGAGAAGTTCAGATCGAACGCCCCGGTGCTGGTATTAAATGAGTCGCGTTCGATGCCGAATCGCTGCATCAGCGTGACGTATAAATTGCACAACGGCATGTTGTTACCGCTATTGTCGCGTGTATCAATGTGACCGCGATGCTTGAAGCCACCCCCAGCGACGAAGACTGGCAGATTTCGATTCGAGTGTGTTCCGCCGTAGCCCATCCCGCTACCGAAGAGAACGATCGTATGATCGAGCATGCTTCCTTCAGCATTCGGTTCTTGAATCGAATCGAGTTTTTGAAGGCACCTCGCCAGAAGTGCTATCTGGAATGACTCGATTGAAACCAGTTCCTGAACGAGATCTTCTCCCTGCCCGTTGTGCGTACAACCGTGATAGCTGCGGTTGACTCCGTCGATGTCGGTGTAGTTGAGTTCAGCCGGGAATTCGATACTGGCGACGCGTGTTAGATCGGTTTCGAACGCGTAGGTAATCATATCGAATATCGCATCGTACTTGTTAGAGATGGTCGCTTCGCCAACAAAGTGCTCCGAGATATCG
This sequence comes from Thalassoglobus sp. JC818, assembly GCF_040717535.1. Classification (NCBI taxonomy): domain Bacteria; kingdom Pseudomonadati; phylum Planctomycetota; class Planctomycetia; order Planctomycetales; family Planctomycetaceae; genus Thalassoglobus; species Thalassoglobus sp. JC818. The sequence goes on along the minus strand of NZ_JBFEFI010000003.1, from coordinate 224,687 downwards.
AAGGATGGTTTATCGCGATCCAGCCAGGTCTCGCGGTCAGCCAGCGAGTGCTCCAGTTCTCGAATTGAAGTCTGAAACTGATCAAGCCGATCTCGATCCAGCCGACTTGCATTCGTGCGAACTCCAGCGAATTGGCTTCCCAAGGTATCAAGAATGCTTCCGTTCCGCTGAAGCATTTCGCGTCGCTGTTCCTTCTCCTGCGATGTTAGATTTAAGAACAGATGATTAAAGAGTTCCTGTGGATCGGTGATCGGTAGTTTCTCAACACCGTTGGCCGTCCAACTCATTCGAATACCGGAGTCGAGGGATGCTCCGACAGACGGATACCGAACCTGACTCCCAATGTGCCGCGCGAACAACTGATCGAGAGACATGTTTTTCTCAGGAAACGCCTGAGCATCGGTCGGGAGCACTCCGCTGAGAAATGAAATTTCACGCCCATGACCGCTGACCATGTTGTGGTCGGCATGCGAGACAATCGTCAGACGATCCTTTAACCACTCCAATGACTTCAGCGTTGGAGAGATCGTAAAGTCAGTCCCAAAATCTGCGGGAAAGAAATGCTCGGGATGCATTCCATACGGGTTCCCAACCACAAGGAATCGAGTCGGAACTGCGGTCGGTGCGGGGGCGGCAAACGAAAGTGATTCGAGTAACGGGAGAGCAAGAGTTCCTCCCATGCTCTTCAGAAACAGGCGTCGATTGGGATGCATTGAATCACCTTCTTCCTTGGTGTTTAACTGTTAATTCAAGGAGTGGCCCGACAGCTTCTGGGTGAGAGTCGCTGGCGAACATATGTGTTAGAACGGGACCTTTGCCTTCGATCTGTGTTGTCAGACGAACGAGAATCAACGTGACGGGTTGTCCGCTGTTCTTCTTCAGGAACTCTACAAGCAGTTTCAAAACCGCTTTAAGAGTACCAAGACGCAGGCCAGTTTCACAAATCCATCGAAGATGGTGAGCGCGATATTCTCTTCTCGTGAGAAGCCGAACTACAACTTTGCACTTTCAAACGAGTAAGCAGTTTTTGAGTCTGAAGTGTCCTTCCTAGAGAGCCCAAAAAAGTCTCGTTCAAATCCCATCAGGCGAAGATATCGTTGACGACCTGTCCATAGACGTCGGTCAATCGGAAATCTCGACCGGCGTAGTTGAAGGTGAGCTTTGTGTGGTCGAATCCCAACAGGTGTAGAATCGTTGCGTGCCAGTCATGGATATGCACCGGATTCTCGACAGCCTGGTATCCCAGCTCGTCCGTTTGTCCGTAGCTGAGACCTCCTCGAACACCACCACCGGCCATCCAGATGGTATACCCTTTGTTATTGTGATCCCGTCCTGTTCCGCTTTGAGCGTACGGAGTACGGCCGAACTCGCCCGCCCAGATCACAAGAGTATCATCGAGTAACCCGCGTTGCTTGAGATCATTCAATAGAGCCGCCATGGGCTGGTCCGTCTGCGAACAGCTCTCCCGAAGGGCGGACTCAAGCAAGAAATGATGATCCCACTTGGCGGGAGCGGTGATCTCAACAAACCGGACGCCAGCTTCGGTCATTTTCCGAGCGAGCAGACACTGACGACCGAAAAGATCAGTCGGGAGTCCTGAACCAATCCCGTACATGTCCTGTGTTGCTTGCGACTCTGATGAAAGGTCCATCAACTGCGGAATTTCGTCCTGCATGCGAAATGCCAGCTCGAACGACTCAATCGCGCCTTCGATTTCAGGATGATATTCATCGCGTTGAAGTTTGTGTTGATTCAAATCACGAATCAGATCGAGCTGCCGGCGTTGTTTCGCATTTGTCAGAACCGGGTTTTGAATATTTCGCAAAGGTGGTCCCGGTTCCGAGTCGACACCTAGAAGGGCAGCATAAAATCCGGGAATCTGGTTGGTCCCGATCTTCGTTGCCTGACAGATCGCCGGAAGAAATCCGCTGCCGTAATTTTGGGCTCCTCCGTTGTCCGATGGTGGATTTAAGGTCACGAACCCGGGAAGATTTTCGTTTTCAGTTCCCAGCCCGTAGAGTGACCACGCTCCCAGAGACGGTCGAGTAAACTGGAAGCTGCCGGTATGCATTTGCAAGAACGCCTGTGCATGATTCGGCAGGTCGGTATTCATACTCTTAATAAAGCAGAGGTCATCGGCAAGTTGGGAGAGATGCGGCATCAGCTCCGAGAACCATTGTCCCGACTCCCCATGTTGGGCGAACTGAAATGGAGACGCCATCAGGCCGGCATTCCCTTTCAGAACGCTATCAGCTGTCTGCTGTCCTGATCGATCCTGCAGCTTGGGCTTGTAGTCGAAAAGATCGACATGCGAGGGTCCCCCGTTCATACAGAGGAAGATCACTCGCTTTGCTCGGGCCGGGAAATGAGTCGGCTTCGGCGCAAGCCCGTCCGTTGTTGATGATGTGTCTCGGGCTGCCTGAGCTTGAGCAAGCCCAGCAAACGCGAGATAGCCAAACCCGGAAGCGAGCGATCTCAAAGCAGCTCGCCGCGAATACAGATTGCTATATAGGAATCGTTTGTACTGGTGCAGGGGCATTATATTTCCCTCTGTATAAACTACAGTTTGTATGCTTTTATATCGTTAGTCGATATTTCGGAATTCGGCAGTCGACAACAGCGCCTGGCAGAAACTCATCAACAACTCATCTCGACCAGCAACATTATCACCCTTTGAAAGCGATGAAGTTTGCAGGTATGCCAGCGAGCGTTCGAGTTCTTCGTGGTCTGGGCTGCGAGCGAAACAGAGCTGAAACGCCAGCTTAACCCTTTCAGCACTTGATTCGGCCTCACGATCCAGTCGCTCAGCAAATCCCTGGCTTCGATCGAGGACGAACTGGCTGTTCATCAAGTAAAGAGCCTGAACCGGTACATTCGTTTTCTCTCGATCTCCGGTGACGAGACTCGGCTCCGCGAAGTCAAAGAGTTCGAGGACATCGGGTAAGCGATCACGAATGACCGGCAGATAAACTGAACGGTGTAGCGAACCATCCAGGTCCGTCGGCAACCGAGGATCGAGTCCAATCAGCGAGATCGGTTTGTCGAGGATTTTGCGTGCGACCAATGATCCTTTCGGTCGAGACATATCGAGTTCCTCGGAAACAACGAGCATTGCATCCCGAATCGATTCGGCGGGAAGTCGCCGCTTCGCCATTCTCCACAACAGTCGATTCTCCGGGTCCTGTAAGAATGCTGCCTGATTAAAATCTGAGGTTTGTCGATACGTGCGAGTGAGCACAAGCCGACGCACCAGGCGTTTCAGAGACCAGCCATCTTCCACGAATTGAACGGCCAGCGTGTCGAGCAGTTCCGGATGACTGGGTAGTTCGCCAGTTGTCCCAAAGTCGTCCACGGTACGAACAAGTCCGGTTCCAAAGAGATGATGCCAGACACGATTGACAAAAACGCGACTTGTGAGGGGATGTTGTGAATCGGTGAGCCACTCCGCGAGTTGTAATCGTCCACTTTCCCCTTCTGGAATTTGAGGCGGCTCATCGAGCCTGATCGCTTGCGGAAAACGACGAGGGATCTGTTCTCCGGGTCGACTGACTTCACCACGGGCAAGAAGATGAGCATCGCGAATGAGTTCCCGATCGTTCACTCCCATCGCCACCGGAATCGCACTCCCGTCTTCGTCAACGGTCTGCAACTTCCCGACGATGGGACCCGTTCGCCAGATGTTCGCCAACACATCTCGCAGAGTGAATGTCTTCTCCGGTTTCTTCCCGGAGAAGAGTGCACGTTGCGCAGCGTCCATTTCTGCTTTTTCGGCTTTAAGTTCCTCAAGCTTCTGTTCAAGCTCTTGGACTTTCTCCGGTGTCACCGAAGGATGGAGGACAGTTTGGTTAATTAAATTTGGCAACTCCATCAATTCGCCTCCCTGCCGACTGGCTGGCGAAACGAACGTGCCAAAAAAAGTTTTCGTGCTTTCGAAGATTCCTGCCAACGCGTAGTAGTCTTCCATCGTGAACGGATCGAATTTGTGATCGTGACAGCGGGCACATGCGACCGAGGAGGCCATCATCGCTCTGCTCAGGCTGTCGATTTGTTCATCGACAATGTCCGCTTGAAACTGCTTGTCATTGGACTCCGAAAGATTCTTTGTCCCGACGGCCAGGAATCCTGTGGCGACAAGCAATCGAGCACGTTCTGCCTGCGACTCATAAGGGAGCAGATCGCCAGCGATTTGTTCGGTAAAGAATCGATCGATCGGAATATCTGCATTGACGCTTTCGATGACATAGTCCCGATACCGCCATGCATACGGAAAAGGAATGTTCGCTTCCTTTCCACTCGACTCTCCAAACCGAGCAACATCGAGCCAGTGCCGCCCCCAGTGCTCGCCAAATTGGGGCGATTCGAGCAGTGAGTCGACTTCATTTTCGAGAGCCTTTTCGATCCCGTGCGACTCAATCGACCTGCCGAATCGCTTGAGGTCATTCGGCGATGGAGGCAGCCCGACAAGATCGAAATGCAGTCTACGCAGAAGGACGTGCGGTTCGGCATCTTGAGACGGCATCAGATGGTTGCGATCGAGTTGTCGCAAGATGAAGCGGTCGATTTCATCATTTGCCCACTCCGGATTCGAAACCTCTCCAACCGCTGATGCCTGCGGCGTCTGGTACGCCCAAAACGTCTCCGCTGTGTCTTTTCCTCGCCATCCTTCGTTCGTCTCTTCCCGATTCGCGATGCGAGGATCGGGCGCTCCCATTTCGATCCACTTCCTGAAATCATGGATCACATCATCAGACAGCCGTTCCTCTTTCGGAGGCATTTTGAGGTCGGAATCCTGGTGGAGCATGGCAGTCAACAACAGACTCGCATCGGGTTGCCCCGGAACGATGGCAGGCCCTCGGCCTCCGCCAGCCCGAAGAGCGGACTTTTCATCTACCCGAAGTTCCCCTTCGGCTGTACCCGCTTCGATCGAATGACAATCGTAACAATACTTAATCAGCACAGGACGAATCTTCGCTTCGAAGAATGCGAAGTCGGACGCTGATGGTGGATCTCCCGTCGATTTCTGGTCATCCGCAGAGACTTGCCTACAAAGCGAGAGAGAAAGAACGAATAAAGTTGCGAGTTGAAGAGATTTCATCGGTCATTGAACCTCACTCTGTTCACGCTTGGGACGATGGACTCGGATTTCAGCGTCCGCATCGAGATGTGCGTTCAGTTGATATTGCTCGTCACCGATTTCAGCCGTATCGATAAGCGTGAAGTTGACAACGCCACGCGGCTGTTCTTGATCAACTGTCCAGAGAATCAACCTGACCAGCGTGTCGGTCTCGTCCACCTCAAGCAATGCTGATGAAATGAGTGAATGCGACCGCCCCGGCTTCAATGTCGCCCAGATCACGGAGTTCCCAATTCCGGTTTGAGGGATGTCTTCGCTCTTCTGAAATTGCTCATTCGTGGGACCATCTGCCCGCAGGTCGAAATCGGTCAGGACGTTTTCAATCAAGGCAGGAACCGTCATTGAATTGATCGCAACAAACATTGTGATCTCCTCCGGAAGTTCCTCGTCGCTGCCGTAAATCTGAATGCCGGTCGAACGGTCCGGGCTAACCCACAGCTTGCCCTGCCCATCTCGCCCATACACCAGCCTGATCTTCCCCACAGTCGCATCCGCCCAAAAACGGTCCCCTCTAGTCCATAAGACCGTATCCGATGGCCCAGTAAAGGGATTTCGCTCGTTCCAATATCCCGGATCGGGAGCGAAGTGAACGTCGTAACAACGATCCATCGACTGGGTATGGGCTGCGCTAACACCACGCAAAATTGTGGCAGCCTGAATCGGTGAAGATGACGAAGAACGTCCCACGAAAAATGCCACGATGAACCCCAACGTCGTCGTCAGTGACCACACCAATGGGCTCCCCCAACGACGTGCGACTCCGGAACCCTCCGCCGGTTGACGTTTTGGCATCTGACCAACGAGTCGATCAACCAAGGCTGTCGAATCAAGCTGGAGTACCTGCTCGTGCAGATGGTTTCTAACGAGATCTTCCACCTCATCAATTTCAGATTGTCTCGGTTCGTCAGTCACTGGGTGTCGTTCTCCAAGAATGGTCGGAGTTGCGCAGCGAGTTGTTTTCGAGCCCGGTGTCGGAGGACACGTACATTCTCCGGAGTCAGTTCGAGCATATTCGCAATGTCAGAGGTCGTATGTCCCATCACATGAAGTTCAATGACCGCTCGCTGTTCAACAGGCAATTCCGCGAGTGCGATACCAACAGCGTCATCGAGTTCACGACGAACAGCTGCCTGAAGCGGTCGCTCACTCGCTGCAGCCGGGAAGTTCGAATTCTGTTTGACAGCATGCAAGCTGAGCGATTTCGCTTCGCGCTGATTCCAGTTGATGCTCGCATTGGTTACCGCTTTGAACAGAAGCTTGGTTCCATCCTTCGGTAAGTCATACTCTTCCGACTTCGTCAGCAATCGCTGATAACAATCCTGAACAAGATCTTCCGCAACGCTGACATTCCTGACGAGCGAAACGGCGTACGCCAGCGCTCTTGGAGCACTTTCTGTGATCCATGCTGAGAGTTCGTCAGTCATCGAGGAAAAACCTGCTCACACCTGAACAACACATCAGCGATTCAATCGTTACAAGATTTTTGGGAGAAATCTGAATTCACGCACAGTTTAAGACATTCACCTGCACGTTCAGAACTCGTCGAGAAGAACGATCAGCTAGAAAGACCGGGCTTTGTGCCTTGGCCTTCGCCGACGACGCGCGGATTCCTGCAGAAACGGAACCACTCTACGGGATCTTAATCCTGGGAGGCATCATCGGCTTCGTCGAAACCCTGATCCTGGTATCGATCCCGCTGACTGGACATTGCTCTGACAACTTTCACTCAGGAAATTCCCTCGTGTAGGTCGGCGGTGGTTTGTATCCGGGCGGAGGCGGATGTTGCTCGATTGCCTGGATTGGCGATCAAGCGAACGCGGAAGTCACGCCTCAAAAATAGCGACGGCAGCCTTTCGAAGGCTGTTAGAACATTCTTAATCGATTTGCACTGACTCACGCGAGCAAACTCAGCTTTGTAAAAAGTGAGACCACGCAAGCAAGTAGATTGAAGAGAGCAAAGTGCTTTAGTTCGACTGAACAGTCTCTGAGAGAGATTTTCTGAACTGATCGATGTCTTCCAGAATGAGGTACAAGCAGGGAACGAGTACGAGAATAATCGCGGTCGAAAAGAGGATTCCAAAACCGAGCGAAATCGCCATCGGGATAATGTACTGTGCCTGAAGCGACTTCTCGAAAATGAGCGGAATGAGTCCCCCGAAAGTTGTAGCTGTCGTCAACAGAATCGGTCGGAATCGTCGAATTCCAGCTTGTGAAATCGCGTCGAATGCGGACTGTGTTTTTCGCTGTCGATTCGCATAATCGATCATGATCAGCGAGTCATTGATCACCACTCCGGACAACGCAATCACCCCCATCAAACTCACGAGTGAGAGGTCATAACCGAGCATAATATGCCCGGCAATCGCTCCGACAATTCCGAACGGAATCGCAATCAGCACGATGAGTGGTTGGATGTATCCTCGAAACGCAATGGCGAGAAGTGCATAGACAACAGCAATGGCAAGGCTGAATGAACCCCACAACGAGGCGGTCGCTTCGCGCATTTCAGCGTCGCTCCCCTCGAAGCTCCAAGTGAGGCCGGGGTAGTTCTCACGAAGTTCCGGAAGCACTTCGTTTTGCAACGCACTGATGACCTGCACGATCGCCCGCTTGGGTTCGACGTCCATCGAAACATTGACGACTCGTCGACCATCGCGACGGTTGATCGATGAGAACGCTTCCGTTTTCTCCACGTCGGCCACATCGAGAAGCGGAACCTCCACTCCTCCGGGCGTCCGCACTACCAGATCCTCCAGATGATGAACATCTTCACGTTCATTCTCCGGGAGTTTGACTCGAACTTCGATTTCGTTTGTTCCTCGGAGAAGCCGAAGTGCGAGTGACCCGAAGAAGGCCCCACGAAGTTGATTCCCGAGTTCTTCGTCGGTCAGTCCGAGCGCACGACCTTCCGGTCGCAGTCGAAAATCGAATTGCGACTTCCCTTTGTTGTAGTTGTCACTCACGTCGCGTGTGTTCGAGAATCGTTCAACGCGTTCGACGAATGCTTTGGCTGCCAGTCCGAGAACGTCGACATCGTTGTGACTTAAGTCGACGCTAATATCCTGACGTGCTCCGCCTGGACCACTTTCAGCTTCGAAGGTCACTTGCGTGACACCGGGTAGATCACCGATCGAATCTCGCCAGAGTTCAATCACTTCATCGGCGGTCATGTCCCGCTGATCTGGCGGCTTAAGGACGATTTCAACATCGATGAAATTCTGCCCCCGCACGTTGGTTTTAATTCCCTCTGCGACTTCGTGCAGGTTGTGTTCTTCGAACATACGCTGGCTGGCTTGTGTAACCACCTCAGCAATTCTGGCAGCTTGGTCACGAGTCGTCCCGACGGGCATTCGAATCCCAGCTTCGATTTCATCCGCAGAGACCGCAGGCATGAGGATCAAACCCATATGCGCACTGGCGGCGTAAGCACTGACCACTAAAAAGATGGAGAGCGCCAGACATGCAGTGACGTAGCGATACTTCATACACAGCAGGAGAATCGGGCGATAGATAATGTCGACGAGCCGAGTGAACCCGTTGCTGAAGGCCTGTTGTCGCCCATGCAGCCATGCGCCGATCCCGGTCGAATGCTGTTCTCCACTTCGAGCGTGAGCAAGGTGAGCAGGAAGAATAAACAGCGACTCGATCAGCGAAAGACAGAGGACCACAATCACGACAATCGGAAGCGGTCCCCAGAATTTCCCTGTCTCACCGGGAATAAAGATCAGCGGGACGAACGCCACAATGTTCGTCAGAATGCTGAAAACAACAGGTCCCGCGACTTCCTGCGTGCCCTGAATCGTGGCGGCGAGTGAACTCTCCTTCTCCTGTCTCATTTCATAAACGTTCTCACCAACGACAACGGCATCGTCGACCACGATCCCCAAAACGATGAGAAAGCCGAATAAGGAGATCATGTTGATACTGACTCCGACGAGCGGAAGCAGCATGATTCCCCCAACGAAAGAGACGACCATCCCCATCATGACCCAGAAGGCGAGTCGAAACTCGAGAAACAAAGCGAGGATAACCAGCACGATTACCACCGCCATCACAGCGTTTTCGAGCACGAGTTCCAGTCGTCGACGAAACTCTTCCGCGTTGTTGCGATCAATTCGCCATTGGACACCCGGTGGGAGCGCGCTCTCGAATTGTTCCATCGTCTCTTCGACGGCATTCGCAATGTCGATCGGAGACTGATTTCCGACGCGGTAGACTTCCAGTTCAATCGAAGGAGTTTGACTGAACTGTGAGTGAAACCCAATTTCTTCGAACCCGTCTCGGATCTCGGCGATGTCACCGAGCGTGACAATTTGCCCGTCGTTGGCAGCGACGATTTCGATCTGAGCGAATTCATCCGCCCATTGTTTCCGGGCTTTGACACGCAGCAGGATCTCACCCGACGTCGTCTGAACCGTTCCGGCCGCGATGTCCTGACTCGACGTCCGGATGATGCGTGCCACATCGGGAAGTGTCAGTCCGTATTGTCTGAGCCGCTGTCGCGGAATTTCAATATGAGTGACGTATTCGGGGGCTCGCCCCAGTTCCACCTGAGTGATTTCTTCGTGGACCTGCAATTGATCCCTGAGTTGCTCAGCAAGCTTACGGAGTGTCCAGACATCGACGGAGCCATACAGCCCGATCTGCATCACTTCCTGCTGACGAGATTGCAGCCGAACTTCCGGTTGCTCAATGTCGTCGGGAAACGTCTGAATTCGATTGACAGCCTGATCGATGTCTTGAAAGACCTTCATGCGATTCTGGCCTGCGACGAGTTCGATCAAAACTTCGCCACGACCTTCTCTCGCTTCGCTGACAATTTCGCGAACACCTTCAACGCCGCGAACAGCTTCTTCAATCGGTTGTAGAATGCCTTGCTCGACTTCCGCAGGAGCAGCACCCGGATAGCCAACCGTGATTTCAACGATGTCCAACTGAAACTGCGGGAAGACTTCCTTTTGGATCGCAAAGGCCGACCAGATTCCTCCACCGAGCAGGATCACCATCAGCAGATTGGCAGCGATCGAATTGCTGGCCATCCATGCAATTGCGCCGCCTTGCAGTTTTTGATCGTCCTGATCGGTCTTCAATTCGTTGCCTCCTCAGACAACTCTTCTGTGAATCCGGAGAATTCATCGACCTTGCGAAGGTCAATTCCTTCAGCAACCGTTGCCAGCGTTGTGATGACAACCTGTTCACCGTCTGAAAGGCCTGACTGAACGTACGCGAATTCCGCGTCTCGGAACACTATCACTGCTTTGCGAATTTCCAGTTTGTCGTTCTTCATGACCCAAATCGTGTCCCCCTCGTGAACGTAATCACGTTTCAGGCGGACGACGTCGTTAATGGGCCGACATTCAATTTGAGTTTCGATGAGACTCTCGAGAATAAGTGGGGGAGCATCCATGTTTAATGCAAGCGGATCTGCAACTGTAATTAAGACACGAGCCAATCGGGTTTGCTGGTCGAGTGTTCCAATCAGTCGCGAAACCGTTCCTGTGCGACTCGTTCCTGGCAGCCAGGAATCTCGATTCCGAAGAGTGACCCGTGAGCCTTCTCCATCTGTTTCCGGAAACTGAACCCATTGCAGACTTCGAATCGGGACAGAAGCAAAGATCCAGTATTCTTCAACACCAACAAGTTGAGCGAGTTCATCACCCGTTGCCACTTGCGATCCAACGTTCACGGAACAATCCACGATGTGAGCGTCGAACGGAGCGATGATGCTCGTTCTCTCAAGATTCAGACGCGCTCGCTCCACAGCGGCTTCGGCTGCACTGACCTGTGCTTCGATCGATGCGATTTGCGGCTCACGAAGAACAAGTGCCCGATTTGCTTCTCCGATGGTGCCTTCAAGAAGTGCAAGCTCTTTCTTTGCCAGAGTCTGTCGACCCTGCTCGATCTCGAGCTCCGCCTTCGCCTGCAACAATTCACTTTCATTGATCGACAATGCATTCAAAAAATCGACTCGGTCGATTCGCAGGAGTTCTTCACCCTTCTTAACCATTCCTCCCGGAACAAAGCTCCGAGCAACATCAGTGATTTGGCCACTGATTCGCGGGCTGAGGACAATCGACTGAGCAGGGCGGACCGTTCCTAATACATCAAGACGCGGCGAGTAATCTCCTCGCTTCACCGAAACGGTCTGGACGAGTGCTGCAGACTTACGAGTCGCTTCAATCTGTTGGGCTGTCGGTTCGGTCTGATTGATAATCACGATCGCCGCAGCGGATGCTCCGAGGATCGCAAGGCAAATGAAACCTGTGATTAAGACGCGGGCCCACAACCTTTTCGGTCGAATGGTTGCGACCTCATTCATGTGCGGGGCTCCCTGAAGGAATCTCTACGGGCAAAGGAATTTCTGGAGGTAACGGAACTTCGGATGGTATTGGGACTTCAATGGGTAGGGCTTCAACTGGTTCGAGAACTTCGATTGGGACCGGGATCTCTGTATACGAAGAAACTTCTACTGGCAGTTGAACGGGGCAAGGGTCGACACCTCCAGCGAGGGCGAGATACAAGGAGATACGATTTAAAATCAGTTCCAGACGAGAAGATAAAACTTCACGCTGCAATCGTTGTTCTCCAGTAATCGCACTCAAAACATCTAGGTAGTCAACCTCACCGATGAGGTATTGTTCACGAAGTTGAATCGACGACTGGTGTGCGAGTTCCAGTTGGTCATTAAGACGTTCAATTCTCTCCAGTTGATAATGTTCAAACGTCAGAGCGTCCTCAACTTCCTGGTAGGCAATGAGCACCGTTTGAGAGTACTCCGCTAGCCGTTGTTGTGCAATTGCATCTGTGCGATCCACTTCCGCTCGCCGTTCTCCGCCATCGAAGATGGGACCGATCAGTTGACCTCCCAACAGCAGAATCCAGTCGCGGAAAATCTGATCGGGATTGTCCGCAGCTGTCGTGAGCGTCCCAAACAAATTCAATCGCGGATATTGTGACGTAATCGCCGACGCAAGATCTTGATTTGCTGCCTGAATCAGGAAGAAGTCTCGACGAACATCCGGTCGTCGATTCAACAGCTCAGACGGAATTCCGGTCGAAGGCAGAGGAGGCAGGTCAGGGAGAACTGATCCCGTCTCATAATAGAGCAACTGAGGAGGCAGCCCCTGCAGCACGGCGAGCAAGTGTTCGAGAACTTCAATTCGTGCTCGGACAACAACAGCCTGTTCACGAGTCGACTGAACAAGTTGCCGCTGACGCAACAGGTCGGCACTTCGAATCTGTCCAAGCTCAAACCGTGCTTCCTGTAGCTCAGCTCCGGTTTGATTGGTTTCAATCTGTTCGTCAAGCAGTTCCAGCTGAGCACGTGCCTCGATGAGCGAATAATAAGTCGACGCGATTTCGGCGGACAAAGTCAAAGCGATCAAGTAATAATCTTCCTGAGTCGCGGTGGCTCGAAAATTCTGAGCTTCCACGCGTGACTCAATCTGTCCCCACAAATCGACCTGATAGGAGACGTCAACGCCGAAGGCATAGTTCGAACGGTTAGGTCCATCGGTCAAGATCGTCGAGTTCATTTCACTGAACCCGTCCACATCCGGCCAGAGATCCGAAGCTTCACGACGAGTCAGAGCCCGAGCTGCGCGAAGCCTCTCGAAAGCCGCCACCAGCGTGTAGTTCTTCTGCATCGCCTGCTGAATTTGCCCATTCAGTTCCACATCCTGAAAGGCTGTCCACCAGAGATCCGGAACCGGTACGTCTCCGCTGTACGAGAATGGCGGATCATACTGATGGGAATCAACCACCGCGGCATCACGGTAGGCGCAACCACCCTGTGCCAACTGAAGCACGACCAACAGCAGTGCGCAGCTTCCGTGTCTCGTCCAGATTGTGTGGTGAGAGGCCATAGCCCGGCAATCTATTCGTCGTGATCAATTGCCTCAATCGCAGTCCATTCCCACGCCTATTCACCGGCAAGAATTGACGTTTTGGAAGCCAAATTTCGCCAGAAGTTCTCAACATTTGAAGCAATTTCAAACTCAGCAAAAATCGAGAGAAAACCCTCAAGTTAAGAGCCACAGATTTTGACCTAGTTGGTCGGTCAATTTACTGACAGAGACGGGAAGGAACCCATCGACCCCCGCGACTCGCACGCACACTCGGCATGCGATGCAATCACGTGAGTTGCGAAACCGGTCACAAGTTCCTCCCGGTCCGACAATCGGAACGTTGATACCGCAATTGTGTTTCGATTCTGAAAACTTGCTTTGCGAAGCGATGACTGTCGTATAGACTCGAATTTATGAATCCACCTCATCAGGTGCCGTTCATCCCACCAGAAGTTCCCACCCGAGAGAATACCAATCATCGTCGGTTTGACCGCTCGATGAGCTGATGCGATATCACGCCTGGAGTCAACACCTTCGAGTGTTTGGTTTTGAGTTCAACCACTGAACGCAAAACAGCGAGAAACCCAAAGCGATGCATTTCGACTTTGCAAGACTCTCGCAGTGATCGCATGTTGAGACAGTGAGGAGTAGTTGATTGAGTTGTCTCGCAAAGAACACAGAAGTGTCTCTCTTCAAACACTTCGCATGGTGTGTCGCTGCACTGTGCTGTTCGGTGTGCTTGCCTCTGACACCACACGCAAACGCTGACGAAGACCACAGCGAGCAAAAAGCGGCAGCGAAAAAGTCGTTCGAAGATGACGTCGCGCCGTTTATCAAACGCTATTGCCTCGATTGCCATCAAAATCGAAGACCCACCGAAGCCGGAGTGAATTTCTCTCCAGCACTTCCGAAACCGGAAGACGCAGCCTTCCATGAGCAATGGAAGAAAGCGATCGCTCGAGTCCGTGCTCACGACATGCCGCCCGACTACGCGGATCGCCTTCCTAAAGACGAAGACCGCGAAGCCTTTCTCAAGGGCGTGGCTCAAATTAAGTATCTGAGCCCGCGAGATCCGGGACTCTTCATCATCCGACGACTCACGAAAGTCGAATACAGCAACACGCTCCGCGACTTGTTCGGAGTGAATCCAGAGGTCGCAAACGACCTCCCTGACGAAGTCAGCGGAGCAGGCTATCTCAATTCGCTGTCACCTCTGCAGATTGAACAGTACCTCGCAATCGCAGAAAAAGTTCTCAACGAAGTTTTTCCCAACGGTGAGTCTCCATCAAGTGAGCAGCAGCTGACTCTCTTCGGAACAACTCTTTCCGAAGAAACAAAACTCTCCAATGCCGACATCCGTGAGAGTGCCCGTACCCTCGCCAGAAAAGCTTTCCGTCGACCGCCGACAAGTGAAGAAGTCGACACCCTCACACAGGTCTTCGAACTCGGACGTGAGAACGATCTTTCGGACACCGAAGCCCTTCGCCTGATGGTCAAAGCTGTCCTCGTCTCGCCTCAGTTTCTGTTCATCACACCCGCGACTGACGTTGAGCCAACCGAACAGATCGTCCCCCTCGACGACTATCAACTCGCCTCTCGCTTATCGTTTCTGGTGTGGGCATCGATGCCAGACGATGAACTCATGGAACTGGCCGATCAGGGAAAACTCCGCGAACCCTCCGTTCTCAAGTCCCAAGTGAAACGCCTTCTGATCGATCCACGGTCGCGTGCGCTGTTTGATGGGTTCGGAGCTCAGTGGCTCGGGCTGGATCGACTCGAAAATCAGGTCTTCGACCCGAAAGTCTTTCCGGAGATGACCAACGAAATGAAACTGGCGATGTACGACGAAGCTCGACTCTTCTTCGAGAGCATTGTTCGCGAAAATCAAAGCGTCGTGAGATTCATCGATGCTGACTACACCTACCTCAATCCGACTCTCGCGTCAGTTTACGGACTGGACGACCAAGTCACCGGAAGCGAAATGCAACGAGTTCAACTGTCGAACTCTCGTCGCGGCGGAATTTTGGGAATGCCCGGTGTCCTCGCGGTGACCTCATTTCCCAATCGCACAAGCCCCGTCAAACGCGGGGTCTGGGTTCTCGAACAAGTCCTCGGAGATCACGTTCCGGCTGCCCCGCCCGATGTTCCCGCTCTCGAAAGCCAGGATCAACAATCGGTCGCGAACCTAAACCTTCGCGAAAGAACAGAATTACACCGAACTGATCCTGTGTGTGCAAATTGCCACAAGTTGCTCGATCCAATTGGATTCGGTCTGGAGAACTATGATGCCATCGGAAGATGGAGAGACCAGGACGACCAAGGAGACGCCATCGACGCTGCTGGTGAACTTCCTGATGGACGAAAGTTCTCGAACCCGACCGAACTGAAAGCCATGATCGCCAGCCGCGTCGACGAACTCGCGCGAAATCTGGTCGAGAAACTGCTCGCTTACGGTTTGTGTCGAAGCCTCGAAGGCTACGACGAAATCGTGGTCGACGGTCTCATGCAAGAGATCGCCGACGATGATTATCGCATGCAAACTCTCATCACCGCTGTCGTCACCAGCTACCCCTTCACCCATCGACGAGTTCAAGAAGATCGGAGCAAATAATGAGTCATCACACACTGATCAATCGTCGCACCTGTCTGAAAGGTCTGGGAGCTTCTCTCAGCTTGCCACTGTTGGACGTGATGGGATGGGCAGACACCGTCGGCGGAAAAGCAAAGCCATCGCCAACCCGACTTGCATTCATGTATATGCCCCACGGGGTCATCATGGATCAGTTCTGGCCAGCCACTGCGGAAAGCTTCCTCACTTCTCCTCCGCCTGCCCTGAAGTCGCTGGAACCAGTGCTCAACAAATGCCTGATGATGAAAGGCATCGCTGGCGTCGGAACGGGCCCATTCAACGGGGCTCCGCACGCGCTGGAACTTTCGACATGGCTGACAGCGACGCTCCCCAACTCCGACAAACGAAACGAAATCAACATCGCGATTTCAGCCGACCAAATCGCCGCCAATTATGTCGGTGCTTTTACGCCGTTGCCGTCACTGGAATTGGCAACCATGCCTCAAACCTGGAAAGAAAATCAGGCTGGACTCAACGAAGCCTATTACTCGCATTGCAGCTATCGCTCTCCCACGCAAGCTGTCCCCGCTGAAATTAACCCGCGAAACGTGCTGAACCGATTGTTTAACACGAAAGACTCAAGCGGGAAGAATTCCCCACTGGGAACACCGCTCGACCGAAGCATGCTCGACCTGGTCCTCGGCGGTGCCCGAGAACTCCGACGGACATTACCAACTCCCGACCAGCAAAAACTCGATGAGTACCTCGACAGCGTCCGGTCGGTCGAACGCCGCATCGCAGCCATCGAGCTTCGCCAGAAAGAAGCAGCACTCGAAAAGGCCGGCCACGGTTCAAAAAACAATAAGTCCGCCGATTCGCCTCCCATCGATATTAAAATCCCCGAGGGAGACAAACGAAGCGAATATATGCAGGTCATGTGTGACCTCACCGTGCTGGCATTTCAAACAGACACAACACGCATCAGCTCGTATATCGGTTCAACTCCCAATGGAGTCTCGTATCCCGAACTCGGATTCAACGACCAACACCACTCACAGACACATCACCGCAACCAACCGGAAAAAGTCGAGAAGGTTGCAAAGATCACCGAATTCAACATCGAGCAATTCGCCTACATGGTCAAGAAGATGGACTCCCTGCAGGAAGGCGATGGAACCCTACTCGATCACAGCATCATGATGTGGGGCTCCGGCCTCGAAGACGGTGACACGCACACTCGTGCCAACCTCCCCTTCATCCTCGCCGGCGGCGGAAACGGCTCACTCAAAACCGGCCAATTCCTCCCCGACATCAAAGGCAACCAGGGCGACCTGCTCACCACTCTCCTCACCTGCATCGGAGTCCCCATCGACCGCCCCGTCGGAATCGCCACCAAACAACTCAAAGAAATCACGACCGTTCTCTAAATGCAGAGGAAGCCTGTTTCTGCAATGGAGTTCGGGCTGTTAAGCGATAGCATCTCAGCCTTTGTGGGATATACTTGCACCGGTGGCCAACGTTCACCACGTACTCGATCACCTTCGAAGCGAGAAAACATCTAATATCCTTCGCACAGCGATCAACGATTTCACAATCGCATCTACCACACTCCTTGGCCCCTTCTACGAAACACACTCCGGCTTTCACACTTCCTGTCCCCAATCACCTGAGTTCTTCAAGAGAGACTTGAACATGGTCCCTGAAGAAATGGAAAGACAAGAAAGCCTACTCTTTGAGAACATTCTCAGGATTGTCGAATCCCGAGAAAAGTCCTGGAACAGAATACAAATTGAGGAATACCACCGAAAGTTGATCCACCTTCACAGCGATCGCCTTAGGTTGTTGAGGGCAATCCTTGCTACGACTCGCGAAACTCCCAATCCGGAACGCGACCAGTGCACTTATTCCGCTATCGCTGGTGCCTACTTACAGATCTCACAAAGCAAAGCGGCTTTAGCTGAATACGAGGATGCGATTGCAAACTGCCGAAAGGGACTAAGCTACGAACCTGATCGTTGGGAACTGCACGAACAATTATTAGAACTGCTGACCGAACATAGGTCTGAAGAAGAAGTACTCGAAGCACTTGAGGCAATGCCGCCTAACCTCTCGACCAGTCGTGAGTACCGACTTGGCCAACTCATTGCATCGACAATAAATCGACTTCAAGAACCCAAGAGTCTGTCAAAACTGAAGAGCGAAGCTGTCGCCTGCTTGGAAAGCAAGCCTCACTGGGTAAATATCCCTCAAATCAATGAGTCACCCTGAAGGGGTCTTTGACTTCAGCGGATGAAGGGCTGGCCGCGGCACAGAAAGCGTCCAGACTCCTTTCAACTTCGAAATCATCGAGCATCGAATACAGCCTTGCCGAATTCAGCTTACTCAATTCTCTAAAACTGCTATCGATCGTCCCGACACACTGGTTTAAGATTAGAATTCTGTTTCTGCAGCGAGCGCAGGAAACTCTGCGCGTCACTCCGGAAGACTTTTCGCACCGCTTCGAACGCACAAGCCAACGAAACCAGTAGCGGGCTTCACGACCATGAATGATTCTCTTGGCGACAATCGTCATCATTCGTCCGAACGTGGACCTGCTTACTCGGCAACATACCCGCTCATCCTCAAGTTCACTGGATTCTGCTACTTTTTCTGTGGAACAGTCACTCTTGGAGGTGTTTTTGCTGCAGTTGTGATTGGCCACCCACTTTCGCGCCACTGGTATTTCATCGGCCCCATGCTGGGAATCTTATTCTTTACTCTTGCATATTGCCAACTGGTACTCCGGACGCGAGTTCTATCTCACAATGAGGTGAAACCGCATGGCAGCGACGAATATGAAACTCATCTGACGAGGGAATGAGCAACCCAGGATTCAGTGAGAATTGTGTCGAGCACGTGTGCCATGCGCTCGACCGGGTGGGCATGGTAAGAATTCATTATCCCACTGGCGTAATCACGACCTTCTCGCCGTCGCGATCGTAGAAGACCTTCATCGGCCGCTAAAGGATCTGTCGCACCGGGTGGAAACTGAACCATTTGAAGCAAGGGGAATGTTGCTCGCCCCACACAGCGGGCTGTTTGTCGATGTCACTGCCCGCCGCTCATTCTTTGATCGCGTGCTGCCTCAGCCGAATTCACCCTTCCCGGTTTAATGGAAAGAATTGATCTGCGATATGCTACGCTCTTCATTCATCAAGTCATCCCGACGCCTCTGCTCCGGAATCGTTGGGCCGGTAGTACTTCACATTGTCACGCCAAATCCCAATGGAGAGGATGCAATAAGAAGCGGCGATGGCAACGACAATCGAACAATCGAAGATGTGGGCTGGGGTGAACTCCGAATTCCCCGGCAGAATCTCAAAAACGACGAAATACCAACTTATCAGTGCAACCGTAAACGTCGAAGCCACGCACGTTGCAAGCACGCTTCGCGACCGCCAATCATCATAAAACGTTAGCATAATGCCGACCGTCACTAATAAAGTCGCGATTGGACCAACTCGCTGATCAATATACGTAAACACTGCGCCAGCCACGCATGACGTCAGCCCCGCCAAACTCATGCAGGTATTCGCGATCATGTACGGAGACGTCTTTTTGTCCATTTATCGCTCAAGGCTGGAGAACCAGAGAATGTTCATCAGACAGTGAGCGATCCACACACTCAAGACACAACTGACGATAAAGTAAGCTCCCCTCTCATAACGTGCTGATACGGCGGTCAGACGCAACTGAGAATCGCGACAACCGCGATCACAGCCAACCCACACCATCTCAAAACTTCGACCGGAAACGTCTTCGGAAACACAGTCCCGACCCCACCGACAAGTTGCCCCACAACAGTCACAACGATGACTGAGCACAGAGAAACATAGAACGCGAGCCGGCTTGTAATCACCAACGGTTTGCGACTCTCCATGCTCATCACCCATTTCGCAATTTATGCACGAACCATCCCCACCGAGCGAACCGAACAGATCGCTTGTCCTCCCACATCGCCTATTCGATGGGACTGCATGCCGTGAAAGTGTCCCGATGAAGTATTCTACGGCATAGACCAGACCGACGAAAGCTTGTCTATCAGCATGACCTCGTTCGATGTCCACACCCAAACTAAACGTGCTCTTAATTACCGAGGTATGGCAAGCGGAAGACGACATGCCAACAGCACCAGACAAAACTGCAGCAGGTCCTGGAACTGAACAGATGTCAGCAAACGATGAGGTACAAGACCGCTAAGAAAGGCCGAAGCAAGATTAATACCTTCCTGGCAACATCTGTTTTCCCTATTTCCATTGGCCTGGATTCATCCGTCATCCAATCATCCCATATACGCAGCCGAGGTGATTTCAATCCTCGCCACTGAAGTCGCTTCGTCTGGTTGCATCGACGAAGCTGTCCAGACTGACTGCTGACAGGTTGACGTTCATCATGAATGAAGAGTAGGCCAGCGATGCAGCTAAGCGGCTTGTATCTCGCGCCCAGGGTGGAACATACTTCGGCGGGTCGAGGAATCCGTTGTCGAAGTAGGGCTGTAAACTGATTGCGTCACCTGTTGCGAGTCGTCCGGCGAAGAGCCATTGAATCACCTGCGGTTGATTATCGCGGATCGCAACGTTCATCAAAACATGGACTTCCATGAGGCCTTTCAAGTATGCGCTGTCTTTTGTGAAGGCGACGTCGCCTCGGACGTCCCCACCACGGAAGATGCGTTGAGCTGACTTAAAGGCTTCACGCTCAGTCTGTCCTCCCTCCAAAAACATCTTGAAGCAGTCGATGAAGTCGGCACCATTGATGACTTGATCGAGCGATTTCACCCGAAGGGCAAGGCGTCGGAGTCGATTGATATCGATTGACCTTGTGACGAGTTCCGCAAAGACCGCGATTCCTTCCTGAGTGCGAGTCGTCCGAGGAGCGGAGAGACTCAAACACTTCATAGACGTTTGCCTTTTGCCATTAATTGCCGTCGCAGAATGAACAAGAGCTTCATGATGGTAAAGCTGGTCGAAATCAAGTTCGGAAAACAGAGCTGACCCGCGAATGCGGATGCGCGAAGTGCCTGCTATGGCTTTCGATGACAACTCATCGTCCACAACAATGCTGACTTTATCGTCTGTAAAATAGTCGTCGACAGCTTTCTGAAGTCGCTCGGCGAACAGAGGCGCAGCGACATTCGCCTCTGCAGATGAGAGATGCTGGGCTTTCAGGAGGTGATCCGTCTTCTCCAGCAAGAACGTTGCCGCATCGAGTCCGGTGAACGTTTGGGTCTGGTAGAGATCATCAGGTCGACCGTAGAGATTGATCGACCGTTCTGTGAACTGAGCAGTCCCCGCTGCCATCAGCATTCGAGCAGCTTCTGCATAACTCCAAGCGGTCGAACGCAAGAATTGCACAAGCGGGTCGTCGCCTTCACAGCGAGAAATGAAGTCATCAAGCGATACAACCAAATCACGCCAATCAGGGACCTGAAGTTCGACTTGTGGCAATTCGGGCCGGCCGGCATTCCATTGGTCAAGAAAGCTCTCCTCCACGTAGTCGGGCCAATTGAGATATTTCAGCACATTGACTGGCTTGACGAGCTGCAAGAGCTCGGCATCCAGTGAAATCAGTTTTTGTCTAAAACCAGGATCCATGAATCGCATCCCAATTGTTGCTTCACTGTTTTAATAGATCAGATGTCAAAGCGTCTTTGTCAACCGCGAACTTTAGAATGACCGAATGCTTCTGGGTTGTTGCCTTTCCCGTTGCGCTTCGTGCTGCAATTCGATTCCGTGTCGAAGACGTGGAGACCCGCTTGCTCTCAAATGAGAGAACTAACTTGCCATCGATTTTCATACCAGATTGATTCGCAATTCGTCCAGAGTTCGGAGAACCTGTTGGAGCGATCGCCCCAGTCTCCAGCGAGCCGAAAACGGTTCAGCCAAGCGACTCTCAACAGAAACAAACGGTCACGAGTCTGTCTCTAGCCACGGATTCCCTGTGTCATTAGAATCACCTGCGTCGAGTTCAATTGGCGAGTTTTTGAGCCAGACAGCACGGGTTGAAAAACCTCGCTCGGAGTGACGGAGATTGCAACAACTGGACCTGATCCGTAAGAGCACTGTTTTAGATAACAACGAACGATCACAGATTGTTCACCATCATTTAATCTATAGTAAATGACAAGCTGCACAAGAGAGATAAGGTTTAACCCTTCAGATGGGTGAGACGAAATCGAGATTCGTCGATGAACGACAGGTAACAATTATGACACACCACGCTCTGCGGCGATGCGGCGAAAAGGCGGATCCAGAGAAGCACTCGCCATGTTTCTCTCTGCGTCCAGTAGTCACCACATTGATTTTAAGCCTGTTCCTAAGCGCTGGTTGCAAGGAACAGAAACAGGTGGTGGAAACGATTCGTCCTGTCCGAGCTATGAAACTCGGCGATCTGACAGGCGTTAAAGGACGGCAGTTTCCTGGGCGAGCTGCCGCTCGAGATGAGGTCGATCTATCATTTCAGGTTTCTGGCCCGCTCATTTCCTTTCCCGTCGAAGTCGGAGACACGGTGAGGAAGGGGGACGTCATCGCGGTGATCGATCCTCGTGATTTTCAGGTCGCCCTGGCGAGTGCCCAAGGGAATCTGGAGAGGGCTCGAGCCAACTTATCTGCGATGGAAACCGGTGCTCGTCCTGAGGAAATCGAGCAACTTAAATCGGCAGTCGCAGAGGCAGAAGCAACGCACCAACAAGCAGTGCTCGAATTTGATCGCGAGAAGCGATTGATGGAGCGTCAAGCGACGACTCAGCAGGACTATGAAATTGCTGAAGCAAGAGCTGCACGGACGGAAGCGCAGCTGGCCACTGCGAAAGAGTCATTGAACATTGGAATGAAAGGAGCCAGGCCGGAAGACCTGGAAGCTAAGCGATCTGAGATTCGCGCGCTCGAGGCAGCTGTCAGTGCGGCTCAGAATCAACTCGACGATTCCGTTCTTCATTCACCATTCGGTGGAGAG
The DNA here is from genome assembly GCF_040717535.1 of Thalassoglobus sp. JC818. Lineage (NCBI taxonomy): Bacteria > Pseudomonadati > Planctomycetota > Planctomycetia > Planctomycetales > Planctomycetaceae > Thalassoglobus > Thalassoglobus sp. JC818. Next base: position 202,144 of record NZ_JBFEFI010000003.1, on the reverse strand, counting down.
ATCGCCGCGACATATGTCGAGAATTTTCAAACCGTTCAAACAGAGCAGCCAATCGTGCGGCTTTTGGATCTTTCTAGAATCGAAATCACCATCCAGATTCCAGAAAGCGTGATCCCATTAGTCCCGCTAGTCAAACAGGTCAGCTGTCACTTTGATGCCTTTGCAGACCGGGAGTTTGTCGGTCATGTCACAAAAATCGGAAGCGAAGCATCTCAAACAACGCGGACTTTCCCGGTCACTGTAGAGATCGATCAACCGGAGGATGTGCGGATTCTTCCAGGCATGGCTGCGACGGTACAGAACAAGCCGGAAGAGGGAGAGAAGGCCGACGAAGGTGCAATCATTGTTCCTCCTGCTGCGATATTTGCGGCGGAAACAGGACAAGAGAACTTCGTCTGGATCGTTCCGGAAGGGGGAGGAGAAGTCACTCGACGTGAAATTCAAGTCGGAGAATTAACTCCGTTCGGGCTCACTGTTGTGGAAGGACTGGAACGCGGCGAATGGGTGATCACTTCCGGTGTCAACTCACTTCGTGAGAGTCAGAAAGTCACGATTCTCAACGAAGGAGGGAAGTGAACCGATGAATCTCACCTCAATGGCGATCGACAATCGGGCGATCACCTATTTCGCGATTTTTCTAATCGTGGTGGGTGGTATCTTTTGTTACTTCCAGCTGGGGCAGTTGGAAGACCCTGAGTTCTCTGTAAAAACTGCCGTCATCACAACGACTTATCCCGGCGCGAGCGCAGAACAAGTCGAACTGGAAGTAACTGATCGAATTGAAACAAAGCTGCAGGAGATGGTGGAGTTAAAAAACGTCTACTCCAATTCTCGGGCTGGCTTGTCGATTATAAAAGTCGACATTAAAAGTAATTACTGGTCAGATCGGCTCCCACAGGTCTGGGACAATCTCAGGAAGAAAGTCCAAGACATCGAACCGACGCTGCCTCCCGGTGCCGGGAAGCCGAAGGTCGGAGACGACTTCGGTTACGTGTTCGGTTTTCTCCTAGCTGTCAGCAGTGACGGATACAGCTACGCGGAGCTTGAACGCTATGTCAAAGATATGCGTAAAGAGCTGAGTGTCGTCCCCGGCGTCGCTCGAGTGGACCTGTGGGGAGCACAAGACAAGCGAGTCTACATTGAAGTTTCAAACGCTCAATTAGCCGCTCTGGGTTTGACGCCTAACCAGGTGATGCAAACGCTTCAGACACAGAATCTGGTCGTTGATGCAGGCGGAGTGGACCTGGATACTCAAAGACTCCGCGTCGCTCCGACAGGAGAATTTCACACGCCTGAGGATATTGGAAATCTCGCGATCACCAGCGTGATCGAAGGTCGAAACGAAATCGTGCGAATCCGAGATTTCGCCACGGTTTCTTTCGGTTACGTCGAACCTCCAAGTTCGATGCTGCGACACAATGGCCGGCAGGCGATTGCAATGGCACTTGCTCCGGGTGCTGGAGAGAATATCGTCACCGTCGGACAAAGAATCGATCAGCGAATTTCCGAGTTGGTCGCCGAACTTCCGGTGGGCATTAATGTCGAGAGAATCTCATGGCAGTCGGATCAGGTGAGCGAGTCGATTCGCGCGTTTATGATCAGTCTTCTCGAAGCCGTCGCCATTGTGCTCGCGTTGCTGGCGATCACAATGGGGGTACGTGCCGGAATTATTATCGGGATTAGCGGTCTCGTCTTTCCGATCCTCGGAACGTTCATCGTCATGGCGATTTTCGGAATCGATCTGCATCGAATTTCCCTCGGGGCTTTGATCATCGCGATGGGAATGATGGTCGATAACGCCATTGTCGTCACCGATGGAATCATGATTCGGATCGCTCAGGGAATGGACCGCAGAAAAGCAGCGATTGAAGCAGCTTCTGGTCCAGCATGGCCGCTGCTGGGAGCGACTGTGGTTGCCTGCATGGCGTTTTATCCTATCTTCGCCTCCAGCTACGACACCGGAGAATATGCGGGAAGCCTGTTCACAGTCGTTGCCATTTCGTTGGTTCTCAGTTGGGTCTTTTGCGTCACCATCGCACCGATCATGTGCATGGCGATGTTGCCAGCCCCTAAACCGGGTCAGGCTGAAGACTCCCCCTACCAAGGGAAACTTTATCAGCGTTTTCGAAGCTTGCTGAGTTGGACGATTCGCTACCGAATCCTCTTTTTAGGATGCATGGTCGGCCTGCTGGCAGTCTCTTTCGTCAGCTTTCGTTTCGTCCCAAAGCTCTACTTTCCAGACTCCAGTCGCTTACAGGTGATGATCGATTACTGGGCTCCGCAAGGAACCCGAATTCAGCAGACAAGTGCCGATCTTGAGAAGATCGAGCAGTTCCTGCTGAAACACCCAGCGACGACATCGACAAGTGCCTTCGTTGGAAAAGGTCCGCCCCGGTTTTACCTCCCGGTGAGTGCAGAAGATCCTTACTCCTCATACGCTCAGATTATCGTCAACACAAATTCGCTCGACGGCGTCAATCAGCTTGTCGCGGAGACCGATGCTTGGGTCCGCGCGAACGTCCCGGAAGCGATGGTTCGCGTGAGAAAGTATGCCGTCGGCGCGTTCGACGATTGGAAGATCGAAGCACGATTCAGTGGGCCAGCGAACGCTGATCCTGAGATCTTAAGAAATCTCGCCGAACAAGGTGCCAACATTCTTCGTGAGTCTCCGGATGCCAAAGAAGTGCGTGTAAACTGGAGAGAACGAACTCGAGCAGTCATTCCCGAATTCAGCGATGAGCGCGCCCGGTGGGCAGGAGTATCCAGAGAAGATCTCGCCCGGGCAATGAAACGATCATCCGATGGAATTGTTGTCGGACAATTCCGCGAAGGGGACGATCTCATTCCGATCGTGGCTCGAAACATCGAGAAAGAGCGAGTCCAAGCGGCAGCTGCAATTGATGAATTACAAGTCACTTCGCATCTCTCCTCTCACTCCATCCCCGTCTTACAGGTGATCGATGGAATTCGACTTCCCTGGGAAGATCCAATCATCTGGCGTTGGGATCGCAGGCGATCGATCACAGTTCAGTGTTCCCCCAACGACGTCACAGCCCCAACTCTTCGTAACTCCGTTTTAGAAAAATTTGAAGCGATCGAACTGCCGCCGGGATATCGACTCGATTGGGACGGTGAATACTGGAGCGCAAAGCAATCTCAAGACGCGCTCGTCCCAGGCATCGTGCCTGCACTGGTTGTGATGCTGTTCATTCTCGTGGCACTGTTTAACGCTTTTCGACCGATGCTGATCTGCATGATGGTGATCCCCTTTGTCATGATCGGAATCACCAGCGGTTTGTTAATGACACAGACCCCCTTCGGATTTATCGCCCTGCTCGGAGCGATGAGCCTTTCAGGCATGATGATCAAGAATGTTGTTGTGCTACTGGATGAAGTGAATTCCAACCTCTCGAAAGGACTCACTCCATACAACGCCGTCGTCGAAGCAGCAGTCTCTCGTTTGAACCCGGTCGTCAACGCCGCCGGAACAACGGTGCTGGGAGTGCTTCCAATGCTTCAGGACGTTTTCTGGGTCGCGCTGGCAGTCACAATCTTCTTCGGCCTGATCGCCGGAACACTCCTCACCATGGTGATGGTCCCCACACTCTACAGCCTCCTCTACCGCATCCGCCCAGAATCGACTTGAGGAATTTGGTAGAGTGAGGGACTACTGCCTACACGAAAGTAGCTTGGAGATCGGTCATCAACTCGATGAAGAACCGATCGAGATTCTACGGATAAAGTTCCTATGCAATCACTCGTCGGTGCCTGGATTCGATCGAACGTCAAATACCAGCGTGCCCTCAGGACGGCACTCGACCAGTCAGCAGTACAAATTCATTTGGTCGCCAGTGAACGCGCAGTTCGATCCAATCGAAGAGTTTCAGTGTCAGGATTTCGATTCCTCAATCTCTTCTTCAAGAGTGATTCTGTAAATGCGGAACGCCAACTAACGATTCTGAATCGCGAAAACTGAAATCGTTCAGCTGTGCACTTCAAGAACTCTAAGACAAATCTGCTCCACGTCCATCACAACAGATCTGCACATACCGTATTGAACGTGTAGTTGCCTCACTGAACGACATGTCCGAAAGCTTTACGTGAAGGCATCTATTGAGGTCCTTCCTCGGCGACACATCGTTTCAAGCAAGCGGCATCTTTGGCGGCGACCTGAAAACTTGCTGTGAAGTGCGAGCCATTGACGTCGATTGAGTGTCCCAGGATGGTGATAACAGGGTTCGACACAGATAATCAGAACTCGCTTCCCAGCCAGTGACATCAAGTAAGATGTGCTCATGCTCCTGACGATTTCCACGAAACACAAACCGGCCAGCGACCTTGGGTACTTACTGCACAAGCATCCAGATCGCTTTCAGAGTTTTCATCTCAGCTTCGGGCAGGCCCACGTCTTCTATCCCGAAGCCACGGAAGACCGCTGCACGGCGTGTTTAATGCTCGATGTCGACCCGATCGGCATGGTTCGCGGAAAGAATCGGAACGCGAGCTTCTTGCTCGGCCACTACGTGAATGACCGGCCGTATGTCGCTTCATCCTTCATGAGTGTGGCAATTGCACAAGTCTTCGGCACAGCGATGGGCGGTCGCTGCAAAGATCGACCGGAACTCGTCACAACTGAGATCCCATTGACTGCTCGTCTGGATGTCCTACCCGTCCGGGGTGGTGAGGGATTCCTTCATCGCATGTTTGAACCTCTGGGCTATGCAGTTGAAGCTGTGCGGCATCCGCTTGACGAACAGTTCCCCGAGTGGGGCGAGAGTCCTTACTACTCAGCCACAATACAAGGGACGAAGACACTCTCCGAACTGCTCACGCACTTGTACGTACTGATTCCCGTGTTTGACAACGAGAAGCACTACTTCGTCGGTGAAGATGAACTGGAGAAGTTGCTGACTAAGGGGGGCGGTTGGTTGGCTACTCACCCGGAAAAGGAACACATAACGCGTCGTTACCTTAAACATCGGTCCATTCTTTATCGAGAGGCGCTCGCCCGGCTGATCGATGATGAGGGCGACGGGATATCGAATGAGCTGGCAGCAAAGGAGCAGCAGGAAGAAACACTCGAGAAGACGTTGAGCCTCAACGATCAACGCCATGGTGCGGTCACGACAGCGCTCCGAGCAAGTGGTGCCAAGTCTGTGCTCGACCTAGGCTGTGGCGAAGGGAAACTCCTTCGTGTACTCCTTGAGGATCGTCAATTCGAAAAAATTGTAGGCATGGATGTGTCGGTGCAATCCCTGGAGCGTGCAGTGAGAAGGCTTGGTTATGAACGACTTCCAGATCGACAAGTCGAGCGGATAGAGTTAATTCATGGCTCACTGATCTACCGAGATAAACGACTGGAAGGCTTTGACGCGGCAGCGGTGGTCGAAGTCATCGAACATCTTGACCCACCGAGACTGTCTGCCTTTGAGCGAGTTTTGTTCGAGTTCGCCCGGCCTCAGACAATCGTTCTGACAACTCCAAATCAAGAATACAACGTCATGTGGGAAACACTGCCAGCTGGCCAATTCCGGCACTCCGATCATCGGTTCGAGTGGACGCGTCAGGAGTTCCAAGACTGGGCCCATCGAGTTAGTGAACAGAACGGTTACTCGGTTCGTTTCCTTCCGGTCGGACCGGAAGACGAGGAAGCCGGATCGCCGACACAAATGGGAGTTTTCGAGCGTGGCTAAACGAGTTCACATCCATCCCAACTTGATATTCTCAGTCGGCACGCAGGTTGTCGCACTGAAGGAAATCGTTGGCCAGAACGGTCGCACGCTGCATCCTCGCGGTTCGGTCGGTGTTGTGGTCAAAGCACCAAGAGACCTTGAACACTCTTACAGAGTCCGGTTTCCCGATGGCATCGAAGAGGCTCTCAAAACTAGCGAATTGACCCTGCTGGCCAAGTTTAAGGAAGGTGAGATCGGTGACAGCAATCTCACAGCAGGCAGCAGCGATCTGTTCGAGCGGGTAATCTTTCAATGCATTATTGGCTCGCAGGCATACGGCTTGGCGGACGACCAGTCGGACATCGACCGACGTGGATTCTACTTGCCGCCTGCTGAACTGCACTGGTCGCTTTATGGTGTTCCGGAACAACTCGAATGCGAGCCAACACAGGAAGCCTACTGGGAGATCCAAAAGTTCCTGACACTCGCGTTGAAAGCGAACCCAAACGTGCTGGAGTGCCTCTACTCTCCATTGATAGAGAAAACAACACCGTTGACCGACGAATTGCTGGCGAACAGAGAGATTTTTTTGTCTCGACTCGTCTACCAGACGTACAACGGCTATGTCATGTCACAGTTCAAGAAGATGCAGGCAGACATCCGCAATCAGGGCCAAGTGAAGTGGAAACACGTCATGCATTTGATTCGGTTACTCATTTCTGGGATCAAAGTGCTGCGAGATGGGTTTGTGTCTGTCCAGATAGATGAACACCGCGACCAACTCCTGGCAATCAAAAGAGGCGAGGTACCTTGGGAGGAAACTGAGAAGTGGCGACTCGCCCTGCACTCAGACTTCGACAAAGCACTGAGCGGGACAAAGTTGCCGGAACGACCTAACTATGAAAGAGCGAATGCGTTTCTCATCAAAGCTCGGAGGGCTGCCGCTGGAGAGCTGTAATGAAACCTCAGACAAACTCACGTTTTGAAACTCATATGACATTGCTTCTTGACGCGAACAGCGACTCAACAAGAGCAAAGGACTGGGCAACAGCCCACGACTTCAAGTGGACACACATCGTCCTTGACAGTGGAAACACACCTTCGCAGCCAATGATTTCCTTTCGAGGGCAAGGAACTCTTGAAGCACAGCTCAAGCGGTCGCAATCTGTTGCTCTGCAGCTTGCGCAGAACAAATTCCAAGTTGCCCGAACCAAAATTGAACTGGAACTGCCCGTTGCAGAAACTCAGATCGAACTACCCCCGAACCGATCATTTCACAAACAATACTTTGAGCATCATTTCAAACTGCTGCTGCCACGAGAAACGGATTTCGATCAACTCTCCAGATTCGTGAAACGCAATGGAGGTCATCTCTCACTAAACGCTCGACGTCACCGCGATGACGGGATGCAAGAACGTTTTGTCACTCAGCGCGTGTACAAGGCTGAGCTATCGACAAGCTACAAACAATTCAATCAACTCATCGATGTGATTCATACTGAAGGAATCGAAATCGTTGAGTCTGAACATGAATTCGTACTTTATGACACCAACTTCGAACTCGACTCTGGATGGATGGAGAGAACGTGAAGTGGATACGGAAACTGCTTGAACGTGCAGTATTACGACCGACGTCAATCGTCCGCATAACAACTGCAGCGTCACGAACTTCTTCGAAGTCAAAGATCCCACAATCGACACCAAGCACTCTTGAAGCTGGAATCGCGAATTCGGGAACGTCTCGCCCAAAATACTTCGACCCCGCGTTGCGTCACTTCGTTGAAGGCTTTCGGGCTGGCGAACCGCAGTTCGCTTCGCCCGATGTTGAGAAGCTGTGGCAGACAAACCGTCTGAAGGTACTTCACCATATTCTTAAACTGATCAGCGAATCCGAATGTGCTGAGCATCTCGTTCTGCGTGGCAGCGTTTTGCTGCGCACCTGGTTCGGTGAACAGGCAAGGCAGCCAGGAGATCTGGACTGGGTCGTTACCCCGCAAAATTGGAGCATCAATCAACAGCCAGCCAGGAAATTAATTGAGGAACTTGTCGAGCTTCTGCGCGGATCGGTTGTGGACGATTCTTTACACATTCCGGACACACCGTTTGCAACTGACGAAATCTGGACATACGAAAAGGCTCCAGGGAGGCGAATTATCGTCCCGTGGAAGACTAGCGATCCACGTCTCAACGGAACGATTCAAATGGATTTCGTTTTCGGCGAGGCTATGCCATCGCAACCACAATTCACCGATGTCATTGTCGGTCCCTTCTCTCCTATTCCGTTGCGAACAGCGACTATCGAACAGTCATTGGCCTGGAAACTGCTCTGGTTGGCAACGGACTGCTTTGCCATGGGAAAAGATCTGTACGATGCCGTCTTGTTAGCAGAACATTCGAAGATCAGTGCCGATCTTTTAAAACGAACTTTCGAGGCCGATGAGACTCTGCACTACAGTCACTACAGAAACTTCACAGCTGAAGAGATCCAAAACTGGAGTGTCGAGTGGGACGATTTTGTCAAAGAGTATCCCACAATCCCGGGAACAGCTGTTGATTGGAAGCAACGTCTCCAAGCAGCACTCAAACCGCTCTTTCAGGAGATCGCAGAGTCTCAACTTAATAAGCAATATGAAACATAATGGCAAACATAAGTAAGAGGAGCATCACAACTCTATTCCGTCCAGTTGGACAAGCTGAACTCGACCTGATCGAGGCCGCTGATTGGAAACGATTTCCGCCTCGTTTGGAGTGGCAACCGATATTCTATCCAGTTCTGACCGAAGACTATGCCATTCGCATTTCCCGGGACTGGAACACGAAAGACCCGAACTCGCAGTACGTCGGCTATGTGCTTCGTTTCGACGTGATGAAGTTCTTTCTCGACCGCTACGAAATCCACGAAGCTGGCGGGAGAGAACTGAGAGAATACTGGATTCCTGCTGAACACCTCGATGAATTCAACGACAACATCGTTGGCACCATCTCAATCACTCATGAGTTCAGACCGACTGGTCAAGATCAGGAACCCAAATCATGACCATTGATCCACGACTTCAACAACAAGTGAACAACCATCCCTATCCACTGCTCTTCGCCACGATCAGCGGAGCGCACTTGTACGGCTTTCCGTCTCCTGACTCGGACTTTGATTTGCGGGGAGCCCACCTGCTCCCGCTCGAAGAAGTCGTAGGCCTGAATCCCAGCCTAGAGACGATCGAAAAGTCGGGCATCCATGATGGTTTGGAGATCGACCTCGTGACTCATGATGCCAAGAAGTTCTTCGAGATGATGCTTAAAAAGAATGGATACGTCCTTGAGCAGGTGCTTTCACCGCTCATCGTCCACACGACGCCGGAGCACGATGAACTCAAGGCCATTGCCACTGACTGCCTGACAAAACATCACGCCCACCACTACCTCGGCTTTGCAACCACTCAATGGAAGCTGTTCCAGAAGGAATGCCAACCCAATCATGCTGGTTTGCCGCGAGTGAAGCCGCTCTTATATGTCTATCGAGTTCTACTGACAGGAATTCACCTGATGAGAACGGACGAGGTAGAGGCGAACCTTATCCATCTGAACGAGACATTTAAGCTGCCGTACTTGCCTGACCTCATCGATCGAAAAGTTTCCGGGACGGAGAAAGTCACACTCGATCAGGCTGACATGTCGTTTCACTCTCAAGAATACGAGCGACTTCGTTCAGAGCTTGAAGAAGCTTTCGAGCAATGCACCCTTCCAGAACAACCGAGCGGCTCAGCGGCGCTCAATGACCTGCTGGTTCGGCTTCGCCTGGATGGAAAATAGACTGAAGACATGGATTTGATCGATTACGCGCCACAACCAGTACCGACAACCGAGCAACAGCGCGACGCCTTGCAGAAAGGTCTCGGACGAACATGGGCTTGGGCATCATCCAAATGCTTGTCAGATGAAATTGTGCTTGAAGCATGCCTCCACGACCAACGATTCGACCAGCAGTGCGAGAACTCTCGCAGCGAATGGCTTTGGAAGATAGTCCAGAGAATGGAAGCTACCGAACGGTTTCGCGCCCCGATACTGGAGGCTTTGACTCAATTAGATGATGAACAAAGCGTCAACCAACTCTGTGAGATCGCTTTTCACTACGCGAAAGAAGGCAACGATACTTTCCGTCGTCGACTTTATGAAATCGTTGAAACGAAACCGGTCGCAGACAGTTTGTGGCTCGGTGAGAAAGAGATCATTTCACTGGACGGAGAGCAAGCTTTCGAATTTGCTGCCCGAATACGCGGAGAGCGAATGACAACAACTGACTGGGAATGGGATGACGGAGGCCTCGCCCACTCAGCGATTGAGAATTTCGGAGAGAGACGTTTTCACAGTATATTGACCTCATCGACAAACCCCGGCCTGAAATGTTACTATGATCAATGGCTGAAGCAGTCCGTTAAGCAGTCCGACAGTACGAAGTCTTATCGAACTCACATAGCATCAATCTCTTCGAACGAAATTTGCGAAGCAGCGCAAGGGCAAGATCGATGTTTCTGGTTCCAAGCTTGGGGCATGCAAGCGAGCGACTCAGAATTGCAAACGGTTTTCAACGCACTCCGCGCCTCAGCCAATCCAAACGTGCTCAGCCGTCTGCTGAGAGTTTTCTCCAACCGACCGTTACCTGAGTTTGACTCTCATCTTATCGACCTCTGTCAACATAGCGATTCTGCAGTACGAAGTGCTGCGATCGCTGCACTTTCCATGAACAGAAACTCCTTCATTCGCAATTTCGCTGCTGAACAACTTTCGAAAGGATCTTTTGATGTAGCGATCAAGCAGTTCGTGAACAACTTTGAAGTCGGAGATGAATCCCGGATACTGAAAGCACTGAAATTCACGGAGGGCAAGTATGAGCAGCATTCGACACTAATGGATATAACTAAAGTCCTCGAGGCCAACTCTCACGCTGATTGTTCGAAATTGGCGCTAATTGCATACTTTGAAACACCATGCCAACTGTGTCGGTCCAGTGCAGCTCGTCTGCTTCGCCAACAAAACGCAGCACCGAACTGGCTTATAGACGAGATTGCGTTTGACGCGGAAGAGCAGTGCGTCAACCTGTTTAGTGACCAAGATTCGAAAATTATCGAATGACGATCAATATCCCAAAACTCTCACTTGTCGTCCTCATCGGCCCCAGCGGTTCGGGGAAGAGCACCTTCGCGCGGAAGCACTTTCTACCGACCGAGGTACTGTCGTCCGACTATTGTCGCGGACTCGTCAGCGACGACGAGAATAATCAAGCTGCGACAAATGATGCTTTCGATGTGCTTCACTACATTGCAGCCAAACGTCTGACTCGAGGTCTTCTAACTGTTATCGATGCCACCAACGTTCAACCGGAAGCACGCCGACCACTCGTTCAGCTGGCCAGGAAACAGCACTGCCTGCCCGTTGCGATTGTGTTAAATCCTCCAGAAAAGGTGTGTCACGAACGAAACCGAGACCGTGATGATCGACAATTCGGCCCGCATGTTATCCGACAACAGCGATCACAACTGAGGCGTTCTATTAAGAAACTAAAGCGAGAAGGCTTTCGACATATTTTCGCAATGGATTCCGTCGAAGAGATCGATTCGGCGACTATCGAGCGAGTTCCGCTTTGGAATGACAGACGGGACGAACTCGGACCGTTTGACATCATCGGAGACGTTCACGGATGCTGCGAAGAATTGAAAGAGTTATTGCAGCAGTTGGGCTACCGATGTGAATCTCATCAACCACAAAACAACCCGAGTTTTGGTTCAAGTTGGTACGCACATCCAACGAGAAAGGCAGTTTTCGTCGGTGACCTGTGTGACCGCGGGCCAGATGTTGTCGGGACGTATCAGACCGTCATGAACATGGTCAAAATGGGAGCTGGAATCTGTGTTCCGGGCAACCATGACATGAAGCTGCTGCGCAAGTTGCAGGGTAAGAACCCACAACTGACACACGGCTTCGCAGAAACAATCGAACAGATCGAGGCTCTTCCCGAAGCAGCAAGAACTTATTTCTGCACGGAGTTGACCGAGTTTCTCGACAGCCTCGTGAGTCACTACGTTTTCGACAACGGCAAGCTTGTTGTTGCTCACGCTGGCCTCAAGGAGGAATATCAAGGTCGCAGTAGCGGCAAAGTTCGTGAATTCTGCCTATATGGAGACACAACCGGAGAGACCGACGAATTTGGAATGCCGGTGCGATTCAACTGGGCTGCCGACTATCGCGGCTCGGCAATGGTCGCCTATGGTCACACCCCAGTCGCTGAACCGGAGTGGCTCAATCAAACGGTAAATATTGACACAGGCTGCGTCTTCGGTGGGAAACTCACTGCCCTTCGCTACCCGGAAAAAGAGTTCGTCTCAGTTCCGGCAAAGCAGACCTATTGCGAACCATCGCGACCATTCCTCACGTATGACAGAGAAGACACACTGTCCTCTCAGCAATTGCACGATGACATTCTCGATGTGGAAGATGTCCTCGGGAAGCGGATCATTTCGACTCGACTTCGACGAACCGTAACCATCCGCGAGGAGAATGCCACTGCAGCCCTGGAGGTCATGAGCCGATATGCTGCCAATCCGAAATGGTTAATTTACTTGCCTCCCACGATGTCTCCGTCAGAAGCCTCGAACGAACCAGGATTGCTGGAACACCCCGCCGAAGCGTTCTCGTACTATCGAAGCCAGGGGGCTTCGAAGGTCGTATGTGAAGAGAAACACATGGGATCAAGAGCCGTCGTTGTAGTGTGTCGAGACGAGGATGCCGCCCGAACGCGCTTTGGTGTGACCGAAGGTGAGGCAGGCATCGTCTACACCCGCACAGGCAGACGCTTCTTCAACGACACCGACCTGGAATCGATGTTTCTTGACCGACTGCGGACAGCCATGACGAACTCCGGATTTTGGGAGCAGTTCGAAACATCGTGGGCCTGCCTTGACTGCGAACTGATGCCGTGGTCTGCCAAGGCTCAAGAGCTACTCCGTTCACAATACGCCGCGGTCGGAGCAGCGGGAAGTGCCTCTTTGCCGGAAGCCATCACCGTTCTCGAACAAGCCGCAGCCCGAATGCACGGAGCCGACGAATCGAAGACGACCGAAGTCCTGAATCGCCTTCGTGGTCGCAGCCACAGCATCGAAAAATTCACTTCTGCCTACCGTCAATACTGCTGGACCGTCAACTCCCTCAGCGACTTAAAACTTGCTCCCTTCCACCTGCTGGCGACTGAAGGAAAAGTTCACATCGATCAGGACCATGCTTGGCACATGCAGACACTCGCGAAAGTCTGCCAAGAAGATACTGACCTCTTGCTGGAAACGGCTTTCCAAGTCATCGATCTCACCGACCTCGACAGCATCGCAACCGGAATCGACTGGTGGACGAACCTCACCGCACGAGGCGGCGAAGGAATGGTCGTCAAACCGAACGAATGGATCGTGCGCGGAAGGAAGGGGCTCGCACAGCCCGCCATCAAATGTCGTGGAAAGGAATACCTGAGAATCATCTACAGCCCCGACTACGACTCCGAAGAAAATCTGCCTCGTCTGAGAAACCGAAACCTTGGTCGTAAACGGTCGCTGGCCCTTCGCGAGTTTGCCCTCGGCATTGAAGCACTAGAACGGTTCGTCCAAAAGGGACAACTTCGAAGAGTCCACGAATGCGTCTTCGGCGTGCTGGCTCTAGAAAGCGAGCCAGTCGACCCAAGACTATAGGTCACCTATCGTCAGAGAAACACAGAATGGGCGACCGACACCGTGAGAAACCGGTCCAGCCAAGACAGTTCGGAAGCCCCTCAACGACCTCACCAAATCCTGAAAAGAGCACAACTCACAGAGCGACACCGATTCCCCGAATACAATCAAACCACTAACAATCAATCCTTGATGTCCATCCGATTAACTCTCGAACACTCTAACTCCTCGCTAACATCTCATATATCAACCTGTACTACATCTTTCCCCGACCCAAGAACCCCAACCCGTCGGAAGTGTGATAGACATGACGTACAATGCACAATCTCAAGCTTTCACAACGATCCTGTTGCTTCTGGCCACCTTACGACTTGGGTGCTTTTCTCCTGCTCGAATTGAGGGCCCGACATTTTACGACGCCGAGTGGATCCTGAGGTCAGCAATAAGCGACATCAACACAAAAGGCGAAATCGTTTTCTTTAACACAGAAAGTGCATGCGTATCGAGAATGATTGGAGACTTAAATGAACTGAACACCCGCCAGGAATTCAGCATCGAAGAGGCTCTGGTGGTAATCGACTTCTATGCATCCGTATGCGTAGACAATGAACAACAGTCGCAAGTCCATCTTGTTCGTGGAATGCTCTTGTTGAGTGCAAACCGAAATGAGCAAGCACTTGAAGCATACAACAAGAGTATTGAACTGAGTGAGGAAACCTGGCAGCCCTATTTCCACCGAGCGTTTTACTTCCACTTGATCAGAGATGACCAAGCCGCCGAAGTCGACCGAAAGAAGGTAAAAGCAGTATACCCTAACGCCCCTCTGGACCAATTCTCATACCGAGCAAGCCATGGAGGTTTGATCTAGACGCCTAATCACGTCGAAAAGATTCTACCCCCGGGCGACTTCGGTCATAGCGTCTTCAACCAGAGTATGTTCAATCTCTTCATCGCAACCACTGACACTGCAAAGTCGCGTACTCAACCCCTGGACCGAATGCACCCACCGACTTGCTACCCAGCGGAGCACGACGAACATCAACCACTCAGCCTCTACAGTTCGCTTGCACGTTGATGGCTACTCGAAGTCACTGCGAAGCCCAACCACACCGGCTCAACAATCATTGAAGCATTCCCAGTCATCCTTCTCCCGACGGCAATCCAACATCAACCAGCCCAAAAATCTCGACGCTCGAATTAGACCCAGAAAGCAGGTAAAAACCTCTCACATCGACGCAAACGCGTGTGTCTTTCGACAATATGAGAACTGCCATCCACACCAGGCGTGAGATGCGAGCCCTCGCTCTTTCGGATGCTTGTCACATTGAATGTGGTAAATGACTGAAGAAAGGGTTTGCCACACTTCAAAGAAGGTTAGCGTAAGAAACGCTACAGCAATGACTTCCGTAAAACTCTTCGGCCCTCAGAAATCAATGCGGTTGAGAGGATTCGAACCTCCACGTCCTTATCGGACACAAGAACCTGAATCTTGCGCGTCTGCCAGTTCCGCCACAACCGCAATGGTTGGAAAGTTTAGTCGAACAATGGCTTCGGTCAACCGTGCGACTTGAAGCTGTTCCCGATGAACTCGTATGGGGGAACTTTTTCTTTATGGGACGTTCTGCGAAACTGGAGAATCTTTGGCGTTGAATTGTGGAGATTGGCTTGAGGAAACTCCGCGTTCACCATCCGAATGACAGCCAGGCGCAAGCTGGACGATGGTGAGAAGTCCCACGGAGAAGCGGTCCCTGACTGGGGAAAATTTGGCGAGGAACGATGTCAGAAACTGGGGATTCTCAGGAACCGAGGCGAAAACGGAAGCGAGAGCGCAGTCCGCGTCGCACGCCGCGTTCGATTGAGCGAATCCGCAGATATCGTCAGGCTGACTGGCAGCGGGTTTCTCGGAACCTTATGGCAAGTCTGCCCGGCGTGGGCTTTAGCGTCGTCTTCCATCTCGTTCTGCTCTTCATTCTGGCCTGGATCATCATTCGACTTCCAACTGACCCTTCGAACGTGATCGAACTCGGATGGTCTACCCGCGTCGATAAGCAGGACGCCGAGAAACCAGCCACCGAAGTCAGCCCAATCGCGATCCCTTCCGTGTCAATACAATCGAACGGAAATGATTCGATTTCGGAAGAAGAGTCGAAGTCTTCGAACGGATCCTCAGAACGTGATTCGAGTGACGTTGCTGACTCGCCAGTGGAATTGAGCCTGGTGCCGGTTTCGGAGGTCTTTGAACTGAGAAAGGGCTTTTCTGAACCGAATGGAAAGGCTGGTTCGTCCGACGATTCTTTGTATCAAGCGATCAAGTCGGCGACAGCGTGGATGGCCCGACAGCAAGCTTCCGATGGCTCTTGGGATCTGCGTGGCCCCTATCCGGACGGGGGATCGATTGAGACACGAACCGGGGCGACTGCACTTGCTTTGCTTGCCTTTCTGGGCAGCGGGCAGACTCATCAAACAGGTGATCATCAAGAAGTCGTCGCGAATGGTCTGAAGTGGCTTCAAAGCGTTCAGCGATCTGATGGAAACTTGTTCGACATCGAAGAACAGGGACGGGAAGCTCATTTTTATGCGCATTCACAAGCAACGATTGTGCTTTGCGAAGCACTGGCACTGACTGGAGATGAATCACTTCGTGAGCCAGCGACGCGGGCGGTCGACTACCTCGTACGGGCACAGAACCCGAAGCTGGGAGGATGGAGATATCGCCCTTTGACCGAAGATGGAATCGGCGACCTTTCGGTGACAGGGTGGGCATTGATGGCTCTCCATTCCGGTCGAGTCGCAGAGATTCCGATTGAGTTTCAAGCTTTTCTCTTGGCTGAGCAGTTTTTGAATTCGGTTCAGGAGACGCCGCATTCAGAGTCGTTCTATCGCTATCGTCCTGACTTCCCCGCCGAAGAATCGCAACGATTGTCGATGACGGCGGAAGGGCTTCTCTGTCGACAGTGGTTGGGATGGCCTTCTGACTACACTCCATTGCGAGTCGGCGTGCGTACGCTGACTGATTTAAAGCACGAGCCGCAATGGGCTTCACGGCGTCGCAATGTCTATGCTTGGTACTACGTCGCGCAAGTCTTGCACAACCTTGATTCGAAGGAATGGGACGAATGGTTTGGCAAGACGAGCCAGCTCATCGTCGAAAATCAAACGTCGTCTGGATCACAACGTGGAAGCTGGCATCCGAAACGCCCGTTGGGGGCTTTTCAAGAAAGAAGCCAGGATGCCGGGCGATTGTATCTGACTGCGATGTGCACCCTCATTCTTGAAACACCCATCCGACACCGGCCTCTCTATTCCTCCACGGACGAGCGAGACTGAGTGATCGAATCTCCACGCTTGACGCGAACCAAACTCTCAGAGCGCGCACAGGACTGACAAGTCAACTCAAGAGAGTTGCGTCAATTGTCGCGTGTATCGCCCCTGCCTCGACATTCGCTCGGCAATTCGGTTCAATTTTCAATGCGAGTTGACTGATCTGTCGAACCAACTCGCTAGAAAAAACAATCCGGATCTCGAATCCTTCGCTGATTTGTGCTCACTCGTTTCAACTCGGTTTATGCAATGAAATCATTCACGCTGCTCGCATTAACTCTGACTTGCCTCGTCCCTGTATTGGCTGAGGGCGCAGAGGTTTCCTCAAAACGACATCAAGTCGTCGCTGCCGACAAGGGGCAGATTGTCCGCTTCAATAAAGGTGGCAAAGCAGTTTGGAAGTGCGACAAGGTTCGATCCGTTCATCGCATTCAGCAACTCGAAAATGGAAACCTGATCGTCCAGCAAGGATGGGGAAAGATCGTTGAGATTGATCCATCAGGCGAAGTTGTCTGGGAATACGATGCTGCCAACAGCAATGGAAACGAAGGCAAGAAGCTGGAAGTTCACGCGTTCCAACGTCTCGAGAATGGCAACACGATGATCGTGGAAAACGGGATTGGGCGAGTGATCGAAATTGATCCGAGCGGAAAGATTGTTCATCAATTCAATTACAAGGTGAAAGAACTTCACCCTCATCGCGATGTTCGACAAGCTCACAAACTGAGCAATGGAAACTATCTCGTCTGCCATGAAGCTGACGGGCGAGTCACAGAGTACAACGCCGATGGAAAGATCGTCTGGAATTACGATGTTCCGCTCTTTGGAAAAGAGCCAGCGAACGGTCACGGTCCCGAAGCCTTCGGAAATCAGGTGTTCAACGCATTGCGACTTCCGAACGGGAACACTCTCATCGCAACGGGGAATGGACACAGTGTGCTGGAAGTGACTCCTGAGAAAGAAATTGTCTGGGAGATTCACCAGAACGATCTGCCGGGCATTACTCTCGCCTGGGTGACTTCTCTGGAAGTCCTTCCAAACGGAAACATCATCATTGGAAATTGTCATGCTGGCCCAGAGAATCCGCAGCTGATCGAAGTCAATCGAGACAAAGAAGTCGTCTGGACATTTCGCGACTTCGAAGACCTCGGGAATTCGACCGCGGCATCAGCCACAGTTGGCAAGATTGGAAAAGTGCTTCGCTAGTCGTGAGGAGGAAATTCGCTGCAAGAATTCCTTCGTTTTGAATGCAAATGAGCCACGCGAGATCACTGAATGCGACTTCGCAAGAGGTCTCGCGTGCATGATTCCATGACCTCAAGAATGCGCGGCATCCAGTCCAGGTGTTCAGGCTTCATGAGGCAGGCTCGGAGACAGACGAGTGTCTCGCGATCCCATTCGAGGTCAGGCTGAGCTTCAGCAGCGAGAGACTGCGGAACTTGCAACATTGCGAGGTGGAGGTCTCGCTTCGCTGCTTCATGGAAGAATCGCTCGGCAAGTTCAGACGATTCCGAAGCTGACTTTGCGGACACAGACCAAACGACGATGTCGAGATCGGGATCAACGACACGGACGAATTCGGGGGATTGATCAATCCAGTCGGAGAGTGATCGAGCTGCTGTTCGACTCGCTTCCAATCCCTTCGCGAATTCCCCATCAATATCGAGCGGAAACCTTTGGAGCGTCGCCCATAAAGCGACTGCGGAAGCTCCCGGACGTGAGCACTCAAACGAGATCTCACCGAGGTGAAGATCATCAGACGTGAAATACGTGTACGGTGAGTCGTGCTTGTAAACTCGTGCAACTGCAGGATCACGAAACAGCACGCACCCGCACCCGTAGGGTTGGAGTCCGTGCTTGTGAGGATCGATGACAATCGAGTCTGCTTCCTCGATCAAACTGAATTGGCGCTGCGTTGTCGGATGAAGGTTCTTCGCTAAGCGAAAGTATCCACCATACGCAGCGTCTACATGAATCCGGCAGCCAAACCGATCCCGCAGCTTGAGTACTTGATCAAGCGGATCGACGACTCCCAACCCTGTCGTCCCGAGCGTCACGACAACTGTTGAGTGAGGAGTTCCCTCCAGCATTTGTTCCAACTGGCGAAAGTCCATTCGACCGGATCGATCACAGGGAACGGAGTGAAACGGAACTCCGAGAAGCTGACAGCATCTCCCATGTGTGTAGTGAGCCTGGCTCGATGCAAAGACCGGAGCATGGTGATTTACTTCGCGAGAGACCCACAACGCTTCAAGATTGGCAACAGTCCCGCCTCCACAGAGATGGCCCAGCGCCGATTCCCAACCCACCATTCGGGCAATTTGGCGAACGGCTTCTTTCTCCATCTGGGAACTGGCACGCCCTCCGTCCATCGCATGGTTGTTGGGATTGATCGCCATCGCCAGAGCATAGGCCATGCTCGCTACGGGATGCGGCGGCTTTAACATTTGTCCCAGATAGAACGGATGTTGATACGGGAAGTTATCCCTCATTCGCTCGGCAACTTCATTCAAGATTCCTGAAAGTGATTCTGGGTCTTGCTTCTCCGAAGTTACGGGAAGATCACTGAATCCGACTTTCAAGTGATGTAGTGCTTCACCGAGAACACGCAGACATTCCGCGTCTTGATTTTCAGAACGAATATTGACCATGGAGTTCAAATTCTTGGAGCGGGCTATTTCATTTGAATGACACGTCGCAGTTTCAGCTGCGGACGAACACGGCTGCTGTCGCAAGGCTGAGCGTCCGCATGATCGACTGGTCATCGATCCGTCGATCGCTTCTTAAGCGGGGCCAAATCCCTCTCGAACGTGGAGACACTGGGCCAGATTTGTCACACGGAGGACTTCCCGCAGCTCGTCCGAGGGATGATACAATTCGATGTCGATCCCGTTTCGCTGGACCGCTGCCAGGATGCCGAGAACCCAGCTCGACACAATGGGAACTTCCATCATATCCACAACCAGAACTTCGCAGTCATGATGTTCGACCAGGTGAAGAAGCTCTCCGCAGATCTCTTGTGAACTTCCAAACTGCTGGAGATGACGACCATCGAAACCAATGATTGTCAGTCGACCCGTCTTGTAGACGTGAAAAAACTTGCTGCCGTCGAGTGGATTGTTCATGAGTCATCCCTCCTGGCTATCGACCCTCAAAACTCTTCTTCGACATATTCTCGCAGCGCGAAATCGGAAACGCAATTCCCTTCATTCCAGATCGCTTCGAAGCCCATGGTCCGATGGCAGCCGACTACAGCGGATGAACCTGATCCCAGTCGTGATCGGCTTTGGAGAAGTGCCATGAGTTCAACAGCGGTTCCAGGCGTTCACGGTCTTCTAAATGAGCACAGACGATCGTTGGACGCATCGTCCTCGTCGGAAAGAAACCAGCTGACCGAAACGCCTTCAGAAAGCGAGGATCAGAAGCTGCTGCTTCAATGTAATCACAATGTGGGCCGAGTTGTTCAAACCCGTGCTGCAGCAACATCGCCATCGCATTTTCATCCGACGGAGCAGTGAAAAGATCAACGATCACCCCCTCCGGAAGTTCCTCCGGCTCAGCCACTCTTGTGACAAGATAGCCTTGAATCTGATCACCGTCTCGAAGCAGAAACCGTCGATATTTCAGAACCGGAGCTTCACAGAAACGCCAGTTCACGAACGTTCTGGACCTGTCGAACAATGCTGAGAACTCGGGCTGCACGCGATTCCAGAATTCATCATACTCCTCGGGAAACGTCTCGATTTCTTCGATCGTCCAGTTCTTGCCACGAGCTTTCTGACGGAAAATCCGCTTCGACGAAACCACGTTTCTGGCCATTGCAGCTGTCAGGATCGGAGCAACTTTGGAGCCCAGAAAGACTCCGATCGGAGTGGCCCAATCGGACCGATACGATGCTTTGTGTTTCAGAAATCTCTCGACCGCTTGAGTCGAAAGACGATGCGGACAAATCAGCTGGGCTGTCGGTCCTAACGTCAGGCAACCGGCCTTCTCAGCAATGCGTCGAGTCGCAGCTGCCATCGTGAGAGTCGCCACAACACTTATCGAAAATACCCACTACTCGACAGTCAAGACATTTGAAAAGTGTGAAGTTCGTCCCGTTTTCGAAGTCAATTGACTGACTTGAGTCCACGGAGACACAGACTTCTCCTATAATCCATTTCTCTCAATCAAACATCGTGAAACTCCACGACTGCGCCTCAGGGCACATTGGAAATTGATTCGACTCTCAGCGTTCCGAATCTCACTGTGAACGAATTTAATTCCGAAGGAATCCCCGTCATGCATCCCAGCTACTTGCCAACTCCGGAGCCATTCTTCAGCCGACGCGAGGCACTTCTCCGCTCGGGGACCGGGTTTGGAGCACTGGCACTGGCGTCGATGTTGCCAACGTCATCGCTGAAAGCTGGTCCAGCCCTAACCTCTCACATCCAACCGCGAGCCAAGAGCATTATCTTCCTCTTCATGGAAGGGGGACCAAGCCATCTCGACCTGTTCGATCCAAAACCGCAATTGAACAAGCTGGCCGGGTCTCAATTGCCAGCTGGATACAAAAAGGTTATCACAGCGATGGGAGAAGCGAACTCGCCCCTGCTGGGTTCGCAGCGGAAATGGAAACAACACGGCGAATCGGGAATCTGGACCTCCGATTGGATTCCTCATATCTCATCATGTGTCGACGACATCGCTGTCATCCGATCGTGCTGGACAAATGGCATTAATCACTCCGGTGGAGTCTGCCAGATGAATACCGGCACGCCTCTTCCAGGACGACCATCTCTCGGGTCCTGGGTCTCATACGGACTTGGCACAGAAAACCAGAATCTTCCGGGATTCGTCGTGATGACCGACAATCCATCCCAGGTTACGAACGGGCCTCGCAACTGGAGCGCTGGCTTCATGCCTGCCAGCTATCAGGGAACCAAACTCGATTCCGGAATGGAACCGATTGCGAATCTCAACAATCCCAAAGGAATCAGTGATCGACGTCAGAGGATGAAACTCGATCTGCTGAACGACATGAATACGCAGCATGCTGCTCGTCGGGAATCTCAGACCGAACTCGAAGCTCGAATTCAGAGCTATGAGCTGGCGTTTCGAATGCAAGCCAATGCCCCGGAAGCAATCGATCTCGAATCAGAAACTAACGAGACGCAGAAGCTCTACGGAATCGATGAAAAACAGACCGAAGCCTTCGGTCGCAACTGCCTGCTCGCACGGCGACTAGTCGAGCAAGGAGT
The DNA here is from genome assembly GCF_040717535.1 of Thalassoglobus sp. JC818. Classification (NCBI taxonomy): domain Bacteria; kingdom Pseudomonadati; phylum Planctomycetota; class Planctomycetia; order Planctomycetales; family Planctomycetaceae; genus Thalassoglobus; species Thalassoglobus sp. JC818. The sequence goes on along the minus strand of NZ_JBFEFI010000003.1, from coordinate 180,208 downwards.
CCGATTCATCCAGCTTTATCACGGAGCTGGCAGCAAGTGGGACGCCCATTCAGCGATTGAAAACAATCACACTCGTATGTGTCGGCAAATGGACAAACCGGTCGCAGGTCTCATTCACGATTTAAAGCGACGGGGATTGCTGGACGAGACTCTCGTGCTGTGGGGTGGTGAATTCGGAAGAACTCCGATGAGCGAAAAAGGTGATGGCCGTGACCACAATCCAACGGGCTTCACAATGTTCATGGCGGGCGGCGGAGTAGCGGGCGGTCAAACGATCGGAGCGACTGATGACCTCGGATTTCACGCGGTCGAAAATCGCCTGCACGTTCATGACCTCCACGCCACGATCCTGTACCTGATGGGCATTGACCATATGGCTCTGACATACCTTCACAAGGGCCGACCTGAACGGCCGACCCAGAATGAAGGAGATGCCTACCGGCTGATCACCGGTCGAACACAAGCGTGACACACACTTGTGTTTCGGACCTCAATGGTCGAGTCGTTACCAATGATCAGAACCCGATGCGAAACAGCCACTGCGCCAATGCTTCGGATCGTTGATCCCGCGACGACGACGCAGGAGGAGTGAAACTTTGCGGAACCATGAGCGGAGGTGCACTTCTCAAGTCCGGTCCGCCCTGACTTCCGAAACGTCGACGCTGAGCGATGTCATCATGGAGATGAATCATCGCTGCTTCGACTCTGTCGAGATGCTCCAATGCCTTTCGAACATGGACAGCTCCGACGTGTCTGGTTTCGGGAGTGAAGTGGTATCCGTTGCCGCCGAATGCGGGTTGTCGACGACCCGGCTGATGAGCGGCGAAGTCGCAGGCTCCCAAGTGCTCTTTCAAAATGTCAATCTTGTTTCGCACCCGCAGCAGTTCCTCTCGAATATCTTTATCAGACTCTTCTGCCAGAATCGCAGCTTGGACGCGATGCACGCCTTTCAAAATGCGATCCGCATCTTCCAGTAGATGGTCGTAGTCGCGTGACTCGACGAAGTCGTCATGTATCTCCCAGCGCAACTCGCGCGCTTCCACGAATGCCGAGAAGGCGAGATCATCGAGATGACGGTAGTGTTCGTTGTGCCGACTTCCAGCACGAAGCTCTTTCGCTCCCGCTGTAAGGACTCCACAGAGAAGAACCGCCAGGCAGCAGGTTCGAGCGGAGAATACATTTCGCATTCCAAAACTGTTGGTGACACTCGGACCGACAAGCGATGTTTTCACTGATGTGTTCATGATTGCTCCCTTTCCTTCGCATCCCGCTTTAAATGGCGTCTTGTCTTTTCCCTGATTGAATTTGCGAAAAGCGAGCCACCCACCGGCAATTCTTGCCGAGAGCCTGTTAAGTTCTAATCCTGTAAGCACTTAGATCAGAGAGCCTGCATCATTCCAAACACACTACCGTGTCGTCATATTGACACTCATGTGCAAAAACCGACGACACACGCGACTGATGCACTCAACCGGAGTGGCAATTTGCACAGCGATCCCCGAGAGTGCCTCCCTGTTTCTTGAACGTCGCTCACGATTGACTTACATATCGGGGCTGTAAGTATTGTCGAACGCAATGCACACGAACTCATCGCCCGATCGCTCGCGTTTCGCCCAGAATTGAATGAACTGGACTCATGTCAAAATTTGATCTCGTCGTTATTGGAGCAGGCCCCGGAGGCTACGTCGCAGCAATTCGAGCCGCACAACTGGGCAAATCGGTCGCGATCGTCGAGAAAGAACGGCAACTGGGCGGCACCTGCCTGCGAGTCGGCTGCATTCCCAGCAAAGCCCTTCTTGAAAGTTCACATCTCTACGAACACGCCGGGCACGGCTTCGCTTCTCGCGGCATCAAAGTCTCCGGTCTTGAGATCGACCTCGATGCGATGATGAACCAGAAGCAAGGGGTTGTCGATACGCTCGCAGGCGGAATCGACGGCTTGATGAAGAAGAACAAGATCGAACGATTCTTCGGACACGCGACGCTCACCGGTGGCTCAACTGTCCAAATCGCCTCCGACGAGAAGACCGAAGAAATCACCGGCGAAGCAATCCTCCTCGCGACGGGTAGCACACCAGCATCACTTCCCGGAATCGATTTCGATAGCCAGTTCGTCGGCTCCAGCACCGATGCCATCGCTTACGAAGAAGTTCCAAAACATCTTGTCGTCATCGGCGGCGGAGTCATTGGACTCGAACTGGGGACGGTCTGGCGACGACTTGGGTCTCAAGTCACCGTGCTTGAATACCTGGATCGAATTCTTCCGGGCATGGACAATGAACTCGCCAAAGATGCTCTCCGCATCTTTAAGAAACAAGGACTTGAGTTTCACCTCGGAGCACGAGTTACAGGCGTCTCCAACGACGGCAAACAAGCGACAGTTACTATCGACGGACAAGATCCAATCACGTGCGACAAGGTCTTGATGGCTGTCGGCCGCAGAGCAAACACCGAGAATCTCGGCCTCGAAACTGCGAAGGTTGAAGTCGACAAACGCGGCTTTGTCGTTGTTGACCAACACTACAAAACTTCGGCTGGGAATATTTACGCGATTGGCGACCTGATCGGTGGAGCGATGCTCGCACACAAAGCTGAAGAAGAAGGATTGGCCTGCGTCGAACAGCTTTACTCCGGATACGGACACGTCAATTACAACGCCATTCCCGGGGTCGTTTACACCGATCCGGAAATCGCTTCCGTCGGAAAGACCGAAGAGGAACTGAAAGAAGCGGGAATTGCATACAACAAGGGCATGTTCCCATTCATCGCGAACGGTCGTGCCAAGGCGAGTGGCACTGTCGATGGAAAAGTCAAAATCCTGGCTCACAAGGAAACCGACAGAATTCTCGGAGCCCACATCATCGGCCCACACGCTGGCGAACTGATCGCTGAGTGCGTTGTGGCCATCGAATTCGGAGCCAGCGCGGAAGACATTGCTCGCAGCTCACACGCTCATCCGACGCTGAGCGAAGTCATCAAAGAAGCCGCACTGGCTGTCGATGGTCGCACAATTCACATGTAAGTGATCGCGTGTGATTCAAACTTGAGTCTGAACTTTCCGAAGCTCTCGTAAAACGACTACCGAGCTTCGTCGCAGACTCATCCGAAGTCGAATCGGGCAAAGCGACTGGACCTTCAAGTGACCGATTAACCAAAGCAGAGAGAACTACTCAGCGCTGCGCTCTTTTTCGAGAATGACCCGGTTGCCCTTGTCGTTGAATTCGACTCGAGTCATGAACGCCTTCATCAGCATCAATCCCCGACCGCTTGGCTTTTGCAAGTTTTCATCGGCGGTTGGATCGGGAACGTCGCCCGGATCGAAGCCCGGGCCTTCATCTTCAATTTCGACGATGACTCGCTCGCCATCGTAAGAGCAATGGACGGAAACATTCTTGCTCGGATCGAGCCCGTTTCCGTGTTTGATCGCGTTAACGATCCCTTCTTCCAGCGCGAGCTTCACTCCGAATAAGTCATGCTCCGGAAAGCCCCCGTGCTGAAGCCGTTGCAGGATCTCTTCCTGGACTTCATGCCCCTTGGCGGTATCACTGGGAATCGTGACTTCGAATTCGAACGAGTCAGCCATGCGAGACTGGCCTGCTGTCGAGAAGGTTGCTCGGATAAATTGAGTTCAGTTCGGGCTGAATCAACGGTTTCAATTAGAATCCTGCGAGTGCAGCTTCCTGATCGTCGCGGATATCAAACAGCTTGTTCAAACGTGTGATTGCGAACACTTCGTAGATGTCTGGACGAATCGAGCAGAGACGAAGCTGACCGCCAACTGCTTTGACCTTCTTGTCCATCGTGATCAGTTTTCCAAGTGCCGCGCTGGAGAGATACTCCACGGTGGTAAAATCGAGGACGATTTTCTTGCGTCCATCTTCTTCCACCAACCCAAACAACTGATTGCCGATCAATTGTATATTGTTCTCATCAAGGATCTTCTTGTCGACAAATTTCGCGACAGTGACATCCCCAATTTCTTCGATATCGATACGGCGTTGTCCGGCAGACATGAATAACTTCCTGATAAATCCTGACGACAGACCTAGCGAAGCGTTCACCGAAAGAACGGTAACGAGACAGAAGCACTTTGACCTTCACTTCTCAAGGCACTCAATTTTGATCATCATGCTTGTTAATCGCAATGTCAAGAGCATCGGCTTCGCTGTCATTTTTCAATCTCTCCAAACTTCGCTGCCAGCGCGTCTGGACCGATTATGCGTATGAGAGCATGAGCCCTTGACCGCAAACATGGACAACTCCCGATGGACGCTTCCAAACAAGATCATCGCCAGTCGACTTACGAGGTCCCCGAGTCGAACACGTTACGTCTGGTCGCATTTGCGTCCATGACGATCACGATCGCAACCGTGTTGATTTTCGGAATCGTTGCAGCCTGCCTGCTGATCTTTCGCCCTGATTTGGGCGATCAACCAGTGATCGCTCCACTCATGGGGGCAGTTCTGATCGCGGGAACGGTCGTGGCGATTATCGGCCTGCTGGCCGGTGTTGTTGATCTTTCATCGTCGAGAGACTCCAAAACCATGACGCTGGTTTCTATCCTCGTGAATGGAGCTGTCGCACTTTTGGTGTGCATTGTTGTCCTCACAGGGATTCTGCGATCTTGAAGATCGATCCACTGTGATTGTGTGCGAACTCCCCCCAACAAATCGTTTTCTGACACTCGGAGAATGCGTTCATGCCATCCCTGCTCAAACGTTTTCAATTCCTGGGAGCGACCGTGCTCTCAACATGTTTTGTGGCCACAACGTTCGCCGAAGCACCCGTTCCAGTCGAATCAGTCGCCCCTGTTCCTGAAATCGAAATCGAAGTTCAGTCCCAACTCGAGACTTTGCAGAAAGCACTCGACGACCAGGACGGATACGAAGACGCTCGCGAGGGACAAATTCGCCAGTCGTTCGGGCTGCTCGCTTGCCTGGGCCAGGCACTGGCCGAACACGACGGAGCTTCCGAAACGAAAATTCAGGGACCAGCCCTCCGCGATGCCGCTCTCAAGTTCCAGAGAAAGAGTTCATTGGAAGAAGCGAAAGCCGCTTTCGAACAAGTCAAGCTTGCCGCCAATGGGGAAGCGACCGGAGATCACAGCGTTGACCACCCATGGAACAAACTGATCAACATGCACCCGATGATGGAAGAAATGAACTCTCGGAACAGCGCGCTGTTGAAAGTGATTCGACGCCCACGCGGCAAGGCAGAAGAGCCTGTTCACGCGACGACCTGGGCGATCCTCGCACTCGCGATGCAGGCCGACACTCACGAAGTCAAAGACGATGCCATGCTTCCAGAATGGAACAAGTTCAGCAACGAATTTCGTGAAGCATCATTGAAGCTGGCCGAGGCCATCCGCAACAAAGACGCAAAAGAAGCTCGAAAGTGGTTCGACTCTGCGAATCAAAGTTGTGACTCCTGTCACGAAGTCTTCCAGTAAACTTGCGAATGACTTGAGTCGTCAATCACTGAGCACGTTCCAGCATGTCTTGCAAACTCCAAGGATGAATCAACTGCATGTCTGATCAATTCGAACCTTCTGAGCTTCCCAAACCAGCTGGCCTGGCTCCGGCGAAAGTCAGCCTCGAAGCGGGGAAGAACTACGCGTACTGCACGTGTGGCCTCTCATCGAATCAACCTTTCTGTGACGGAGCTCATAAGGGAACTGGATTCGCCCCACACAAGTTCACCGCTGAAGAAGACTGTTCGATGATGATGTGTATGTGCAAGAAAACAGGCAACACGCCACGTTGTGACGGCACACACAAGAGCCTTCCTCAGGACGCTTGAAGCGACTCGGACTCTCTCAGAGGGTTTTGAACAGTTCAAAACCCTTTCGAGCTGTCCAGCAAGAGCGTCACAGGTCCATCGTTCACAAGTTCAACTTGCATTTGTGCTTGAAACTGTCCGGATGCCACTCGAATTCCGGTGCTTTCAAGCCGCTTTAGAAGTGTCTCGTAAATCGGCTTAGCAGTCTCCGGGGAGGCTGCAGCGATAAAGCTCGGGCGACGGCCTTTTCGGCAATCTCCGTAAAGTGTGAACTGGCTGATCACCAGCATCTCGCCACCTGCTTCCTCGATCGAGCGATTCATCTTCCCGTCATCGTCTTCAAAGACTCGCAGTCCGACGAGTTTGTTGACGATGTAATCAAGATCTTCGCTTGTATCTCCTGATGAGATTCCGACGAGCACAACAAAGCCGCTTCCAATTTGGCCAGACACAAATGACGTATCCTTCTCTTCGTCAATGACCGTGACCTGTGCTGAACTGACTCGCTGAACGACCGCGCGCATCTCTTCTCCGCCGGAATGAAAACTTGATAGCTTAAAAACGATAAAGACAACCGCGAGAAAACAGCTCCGAGATTGAGCTATCGGAGAGACCGTACACCCGCGTCACAAACATGCAGAGCATATGCAATCGAGTTTAAGCGTGTCTCGACAGTATCCGCTCGCGACATAAAGACGACTGGATGAGACGTCCCAGTAAGGATTCCACCAAACTGGCAATCCGACGTGTACATCATACCCTTCACGGTGAGGTTGGCACTCAAGAGATTCGGAAAGACCATCGCGTCGACACATCCGGTCACTTCTCCGTCGATCCCCTTCTTGCTGCTCGCGTCTCTCGAATAAGCCAGATCGAACGACAACGGCCCTTGCACCACACAATCACCGAAAGCCCCCTGAGCAGCTTTCTCGACGAGTTCCTGAGCGACCACCGTCTCGGGCATCGACGTAACAACCTTTTCCGAGGCAGCCATCAGAGCCACCTTGGCTTTCGGTTCTCCCAGTCGGCGAGAGATCTCGACAACGCTGCGGATCAAATCTTCAAGCTGTTCTGAATTCGGAGCGATCGAAATCCCGGTATCTGTCATCAAGAAGCACCGACTGTCCCGGACAATTTCCATGAGTACAACCTGACCGATCGTGCGTCCGGTTCGGAGTCCATGCTCTTTATCGAGGACTGCTTTCATCAGGTACGGAGTCGAAATCTGCCCTTTCATCAGAAACGCAGCCCGTCCAGATGTGACTTCGTTGACAGCGACTACAGCAGAGTCGGCAGCGTCATCGAGAACAACGAACGGCTCAAGGTCGACTTCAATTGCATCCGCTCGTTCCTGAATCTGTAGGCGATCTCCCGTCAGAATTGGGTTCACCCATCCGCGTCGGCGAGCAATTTCCAGTGCTTGAATGACTGTCGCATCTGCACCACCAGCTGCGACAACTCCGACAGGGGCTGACAGAGAATCAGCAGCTGTGAAGAGATCCTGAAAACTTGAGAGAGGCATTCTGAATGACCTGTCTGAAAATTAGTTGTCTGCGGCAAAACCGATCACAAGATCACTCTTCACTCGTATGCATCTGCCTACCTCGACGATGTAATCGACTAAATTGCGGATGATCCAATGAGCCTGAATCTACTCAGACTCACTTCCGTTTGCCGAAACGGTTCTTCGTCCACCCAGGCTTTGCAGATAGGTGTAAAGATGTGAAAGGTCATCATCGGAGAGATCTTTCAACAGACCTTCCGGCATCAGCGACTGACTTAATCGCCTTCGCACTTCGATGTCCTCGGTCTCAATGCGATACGTTCGGTTATTCGAATCCCGAAGGACTAATCCGTCCACCGATTCGTACACGATCAAACCGGTGTGAATCTTTCCGTTGACCGTCGCGATTTGCGTCGTCTGATATCGCGGAGAAACATCGAGATGTGGAAACGCGATCGCCGTAAACAGGTCCTCACGCGAGAAACGGCCAGCGACTCCGCTGAGATCCGGCCCGAGTGCGCTTCGTCCACCATGACATTGAATACACCCTCTGCCCCGGAAGAGTTTTTCGCCGGCCAATGGGCTTCCGGAAGACCAGTCAATCGACGCTAATCGATCTTTTAACTGATCCAAGCCAAGCTCTTCCGATCCAGAACGGGACGCGAACTCTTCCGGAAACTTCTTGGAAACAAAGTCGGTCCAGGCTGCGATTTCTGCTGACTGCGAATCTCCATCGCGTCCCATCACGTAGTTGAAATTCTCTCCGTGATTTCTTCGTAGCAGTTCGACAATCTGGTCGCGAATCTGTCGTTCGATTCCGCTGTCTCCGAGTTGTCGAAGAGAACGAACCAGCGCAACGTTTTCAGCCGGGTCCTGAGTTGGAGACAACAATCCCAGCGACGAAACGCACTCCTGCAAAGTCTCTTCACTCGCAGAATCGAGACTCTCGTAGAAGTATTTCCGATCGGCCTCCGTTGGATTAATCGACAAGCACGAGATCACCGCGGAACGCAACGCATAATCAGCATACATTTCGCGGATGAGTTCATGATCTTCCTTGTTGGGCGACTCCGACAAGAGAAACAGAACGTCGCTGTTCCAGGGGTAGTCGGGATCGTTTCGAATCGTTTGCGAGAAGACTTGAATCGTCTCACCAAATAACTGCGGTGGAAACTGACTCAAGAACTGAACATGTCCCGGATGGCCAAATCCTGGAGTCGCGAGAATCGCTTCCGGCAGTTGCTGATCCTGTTGAACCAGACGGGTGTAAACCTCGAGTGTGCGGTCTGCCCAGTTGGTATCTTGTCGCAATTGCAGCCGATCAATTTTGTGATCGACGTTGACCAGTGTCTTTGCAATTTGAAGACGTTGATCACTCGTCCTTGGCACAGGCATCCGTGAAAGAACGATGAGCCGATGCAAGTCTTCAACTGGATCGGACTCGTCAGTCAGTCGACTGAGCACGTCAGCAAAAAGTGACTCGCTGTTTGCAGAAACAATCGACATCGTTCGTTCAAGTTCACGGTCGAGAAGAGGGCTTCCGGTTGGGTAAACCTTTTCGAGAGCCGTGACAACTTTCGCCATTTGCTCTGTCGATGATGACAAATCCTGAGGTGAGGCGTATCCATCGAAGACTGGAGCGACTTCCGGGGAATCAGGCACAAGATCACCAAGCCCCAACTGAAGAACTCGAACCGCTTCGAGTTTCAGTTCGTTCGGCCGCGTCGACTGAAGAACCTGCAGGGCAATATCAATCGGATAATCCTGAACACCTTCATTCTTCAAAGCGAAGGCCGCCGCGACAGGAATGGCAGCGCTCCATCCTTTTGCGAATCCTTTGGCAGCCATCGAACGAGATGTTTCCGGTCGGCACTTGACCAATAATCGCATCGCTGTCTGGCGAACATATCGGTCGGGATGGGCGAGCTGTTCGCCGAGTGCATCAACATACGAATCGAAAACATTCTCACCTGCCCCAATCAGTGCTTCCATCGCGGTTCGCACAACCTGCGGATTGGCATCCCCGAGATACCAGACAAGGTCTCGCACGCTGGGAGACGCCGTTTCGGAACGGCCAACGGACCAAACAGCCCGTGCACGAACCACGGGATCGGGATCTGACGCGAGGCTGTAAAGCATGTCGCCATCCAGCCCCCGAAACTTCTCGGTGAGGATCTCGATCGCTCGAATCCGCTCGGATTGCGGACGCTGTCGGTTGAGCGCAACTTCGATGAACGGTTCGCTCGGAAGTTCAGCAACAATCGGCTCCCAAATCCGGCGTGACCAACTGCTCAACGGTTGCGGTGCCCGAAGGCAATGCTCAACGCGTTCCGCTGCCGTTTTCGGGATCTCCGATACATATCGGAGGCCCGCTTTATCAGAACGTCCAGTTGCACGAATTCGATAGACCCCACCACGTGTTCCGCGACCTCCAACGCTGATGTACAAGGAACCATCCGGTCCAACTGCTGCATCCGTGGGAGCAAACCCGTGCTGCCCGATGGCACTCATGAAGTCAATTGGCTCACTCGACCACGTCGCTCCCGAAGGTTCGAGTGGCAACGCGAAGACACGGCCATACGTCCAGTCCAGCACGAAGAGCGCTCCCTGATACTCCTCAGGAAAATGTGGATGGCGATAACATTCGACTCCTGTCGGCGAACCGCGTCCAAACTCACCGACTGCAGGTGGCATGTCGAAAAACCAATCGGGACGTTTCCAGCTGCGTGTCAGCCAGCCAGCGTTTGATCCCGGCAGTACATGAAAGACTCTCGTTGGCCGATACCACGGAAGACTGATGTCCCTCTCGCCGTCGCTGTCAAAAGTAAAGACGTCCCCGGCCGCTCCGAAGTCGAAGTCGTAAGCGTTTCGAAATCCATCGGCATACACTTCACCCGCTGAGAGATCAGGCTGAAAACGAAGCACAGCCCCGGCCTGCGGATTCTGAACTGGAGTCGTGTCGAGTTTGATATACCGCCGATCGATGCCAGCATTGTTCCCGGCAATGACATACCACCATCCGTCGGGACCTTTACGAATCGCGTGCAGGTCATGTTCGCCGCCAGTTTTGATCCGCCAGAAGAGATCGGGAGGACCATCGGCACGGTCGTCGCCATCGCGATCGCGATAGCGAATCAGTCCGCCTTCGCCGGAACAAATCAAATCGCGTCCGGCAAAGTACATTCCCTGCACTCCACCTTTAGGACCATCAACATACAGCGATGCGTCGTCAGCACGACCGTCGCCATCGGTATCGTGGAGAATTTTGATGTATCCCGCGCCTGACACTACAACCCGTCCGAACGAATCGACAGCCATCGAATAGATGTCGTGAGCGAGATCGTCGTCAGCGAATAACGTGACTTCAAAACCTTCAGGAACTCGCACTCCGAGCGACTCGTCGGCACTCGAAATTGAGAGATGTAACTGTGTCGCGAAGAGCCCTACTCCACACAGAAACACACATTTGCTCAACGTCGTTCGAAAGTAACCGCTTCGATCCATCAGAACTCTCGGATTGGAATTAGTTGAAGGGGAGCAGTACCAGCTTTGACAAGGCATTCTGTTCCTTGAAATCTCAATTGCCAAGGAGAGGCCGTTGCCTTAGTTCAGATTCCTGCTAATGTTCCGATCTTATCGGGAGTTTGGATTTTGCCGCAATGCGGGCTCGTTGCACACGCCGCCCCGGCAGAATACACAATTTGCACAAACAGAGAGTTGCGACCGTTGAGAAGGGGTTCCTTCTTCGTCGACCTCTCGTTCCATTGTTATCACAGCACACTCAGGAGCACCACTTTGTTCCGCCGAACTCGATCCCGACTGCGTCAACGTTCTCAGGTCACTCTGAGTTCGGATCCTCTTGCACCGCCAAAATCGTCTCTCCGAAAAAACTGGTTGCTGATGGCAGTCATCCTGGCGGCGGTGCCGGGACTTTTTCAGCTGATCAGCACTCCGAGCGCGCTGGGTCAAGCTCCGAGTTCAGTTGCAGAACCTGAATCGGCAACTCCAGAGACAGCCTCTGATGAAGCTGTCGAAGAGTCCACTGAAGCGACTGTCGAAGAACAGTCCTCCGACGAAGAAGGACATTCTGAAGGCCACGGAACCGAAGGAGAGTCTCACGGTGATGAGCACCACGAAGGGGAACATGGTGGCGGTCACTCAAATGTCGCTGCCCCACTCTTCGCAGCCATCGTTCTCATTCTTCTGCTGGCCAAAGTTGTCGGAGACTTGTTCGAAAGAGTCGGGATGCCCGCCGTTCTCGGTGAGCTTTCAGTCGGAATTCTTCTCGGCAATATCGCACTGATCACGACATCATGGATTGGAGTCGATGGCTGGCACGGACTGGACTTCCTGCAAGCTCCGGAAGAGCACTCGATCGGCGACGTTTACAACACCGGTGCCGCTCTGAAGATGCTCGCGGAAATCGGTGTCGTGCTGCTGCTCTTCGAGGTCGGTCTCGAATCGAACGTCAAAGAGATGATGAAAGTTGGTGTCTCGTCTCTGTTCGTCGCCATCCTCGGAGTCGTCGCTCCAATGATCTTGGGCGTCGGAGTCGGCTGGTTCCTCCTGCAGCATGAACCGTGGCAGGTCTCTCTTTTCCTCGGAGCCACTCTCTGCGCGACCAGCGTCGGTATTACGGCTCGCGTTCTGAAGGATCTCGGCAAGTCCCAGCAACGTGAGTCTCAGATCATCCTTGGCGCCGCCGTTATCGACGACGTCCTTGGACTGATTATTTTGACAGTCGTATCGGGAATCATTGAGCAGGGCGATGCCTTCAGCATTTCCAGCCTCATCGAGATCGTCGTGAAGTCTGTTGGATTTCTCGCTGCTGCGATCCTGCTGGGAAGCCACTTGCTTGTGAAGCCCCTGTTCAAAGCTGCCAGCTTCCTTCGCGGTCATGGCCTGCTCGTCTCGACCGCACTCGTGATTTGCTTCGGCCTCGCGTTTCTCGCAAACCTCGTCGGCCTCGCTCCGATCGTTGGAGCATTTGCGGCAGGCTTAATTCTTGAGAAAGCCCACTACCAGAATCTGGGCAAGAAAGAACACGCTGAACTCGAAGAAGCACTCGCCCCGCTCACCGCGTTGCTGGTGCCAATTTTCTTTGTTCAGATGGGAATCATGGTCGACCTGTCGAGCTTTGGAAATTCCAGCGTCTGGATGCTCGCTGGAGCGATTACCGTCGCGGCCGTCATCGGTAAGCAAGTGTGCTCACTGGGTGTGATCGAAAAGGGACTCAACAAGGTCGCTATCGGCCTCGGGATGATTCCTCGTGGCGAAGTCGGATTGATCTTCGCCAGCGTCGGTGCTGGCCTCATGGTGAAGGGCGAGAAAGTTGTCAGCGACGACACCTACTCCGCGATCATAGTAATGGTGATCATCACAACCATGGTGACGCCCCCACTGCTGAAATGGTCACTCTCGAAGCCTGCCCCCGGAGCCGCTGAATAGCGCCCAACAGAGCCGTTCCTATCGCTGATTGAGCCCGACTCAAAAACTCACTCAGCGATAGCGAAGCTCACCGAGTGGTTCGAGCGAAATGGCATCGAAGAGACGAATGTCGATTCGATACGGACCGTTGGGAGAATCAAAGTCTCCGAACCGCTCGATGTACTGCTCCATTCGTCCAAGCTTCTGTTCGGCGGTCGGTTCGAGGTCATCGTAGCCGGGAGGTTTTCCCCACACGACTCGGCTCCCTCCGACAGTGAGCAGTTCGAAAATCATTTCATCGGGTTGAAGTTCTCGCGAATTCTGAGGCAGGATAATCCCCCGCAGCTGGAAGTGATTCCAGTACAACTCCATGTTGTGCTTGGGAGTCAGAATCTCGGCAATCGTCGCTGCTGCAACCATTGCGGAGCCAGGCCAGACATCGCCAGCTTCAGCAGACTCAGGATCGACTGCATTCAAAATCCACGGCAGCCGTGCGTAATCTTCTTCTGTGAAATCTTCTCTGGGCAGAATAATTCCATCGACATCAATCGCAAAAATGTCTGTCGGAGTTCGCACAAACGCCACCGGCTCTCGATAGTCGATCAGTGCCTGAATCGCGGGTTCATTCGTCAGTCGAACAAGCTTTGCCTTGCGAATCCACGGATGCGCTGCCAGAGCTTCAGAAACTTCCCGACAGAGATTCGAATCGAGAAGTGACACGTTCTCAGAGAGAGAACTCTGCGCGAGAACATCGTCAATCAATGTCGTAGGAACCCACTCATTGGGCGCGTTGACGCGCATCTCATCGAGCGGGAATTGATACTCATCGAGTTGCGACAGATCCGGCAGCATGGCCGGCACTCGCGGCGCCAACACTGCCGACACAAGACCAATCGCCAGAACCAGCAGCGTCACTGGTCGAAAGACGAACTTTCGCAAGACAATCCCGATGAAAGACGGCTTCGGCGGCGCAGCTTCTTTGGCTGCTTTCCGCTTCGCAGGAGCTTTCTTCTTGGATGTCTTGGCTGCAGTCGCCACGATGGTTCCCAGCTACTTGAGTCAAAATTGATTGCAAATGAATCTTATTTGACTCTACACGCTGGAATGACTGACGCAGAAAAACATGAAGAATGTTCACCGAAATGCGGTCGGCACAGCCAGAATCGCATCAGTCATGATTCTTAGGCTCACTTTCCCGATTCGCGAAGCGAGTGAAGGCAGAGAGAATATTCCGTTCGCACAACTCTCCCAAATTCCAACCCAAAGAAGCTGCGGACTTGGGAACGAGGCTGTGAGAAGTCATCCCCGGTGAAGTGTTGACTTCCAGAATCCAGCCCTGACCGTTCTCGTCCACCATCAAGTCGACTCGACAAATCCCCCGGGTCCCGAACATCTCACACGCCCGTTGGCTGATCTCCGAGACATGTCTCGCGACAGGATTCTCGTCAACATTGATCACACTGTAACGAGTCGCTTCATCCTCGTATTTGGCAGAGTAGTCAAAGAACGGATGACTGGACGCAATCCTGATCGGCGGAAGCGGAACGTGATCCAGCATCGGAACAGTCCACTCTTCTCCGACGATCGCCTTTTCCAAAAGCACAGGAGACTCGTATTCACAAGCGATGCCCCAGGCTTCGTACAAGTTTTCAGGCGAGTACGCGACAGCCACACCTAAGCTGGAACCTTGAGCGTTCGGCTTCACAAACAGAGGAAATCCAACTTCAGCAGCGACTTGAAGCACATTCGGCAACTTCTCCTGATGATCAATCAATCGAAATGGAGGAGTGGAAAGTCCATGCTCGAGCAGGAAACTTTTCGCCTGATTTTTATGAAACGTGATCTTCGAACAGACGGCATCGCTGCCAGTGTACGGAACATTCAATCGATCCAGTTCTCGCTGCAGAGTCCCGTCTTCCCCGTACTCCCCATGCAGCATGTTGAGGACGACAGGAGTTTCCGGCCATTGAAACTCATCGAGCGAAACTTCCGCCGGGTCGACCTCACAAACCGTGTGTCCCTTTGATCGCAAAGCTTGTGCTACACATGCCCCGGATTCAAGACTGATCTCGCGTTCAGGGGATTCGCCTCCAGCGACAACAACAATACTCACCTCCCTGGGAATCCGATTCAACGAGTGCTCCTCCGCGATGCTTCAATTTTGACGGTTCGGATATTCAGAACGAGAAATCCGGTTGTTCTCGAAAGTGAAGGAATTGAGACCACGAACAACTGCCAGATGATGGCAACCATCGGAAAGATTGCATACTATCTTTGCAACAAGTGAGACGATCGAACGTCTTCTTCGGCTACATCAGCTCCGAAAGTATCGCCTTATCTCATGCGATTTTCACCTCTCACTTCCACAATTTCGTCACCCGTTGCTTCCAACGTCCCTGAACCGGTCATGAAGTTAACCTTCTTCGATCGACTCAGTGCCGGGATGATTGCGTTTGTGCTCGGGCTCATTTTAGTGGTGATCGCAATTGTCATCTGGTGGGCGACAACCAGACCGCCAAAACAGACTTTTCTCGTTCCCATGGAGATGGTCGAAATCTCTGGCGGTGCTGAAGATGGGGCTCCCGACGAGACGCTGAAAGTCGAATCCCCCGAAGATCCCGCAGAGAACCCGTCCCCGAATGAAGAAGTCCTCGACGAGCAGGAATTGACCGAAGTGGTCGACAATGTCGTCGAACTGGCTGATCAGGCGACTCAACAAGCTCAGCAGGTCAATGCTGTCTCAACCGACGCATCCGGAACTCCGGGAAGTGCCGATGGAACAGGCCGACGTGGACTGGGAAGTGGTCCGGGGGAAGGCGGGATTCCGAACGAGCAGCGATGGTTTATTCGCTACTCCGACGAAGCTTCGATCTCCGAATACGCAAAACAGCTCGACTTCTTCGGAATTGAAATGGGAGCGCTGCTCCCGAGTGGACAACTCGTTTTGCTCTCCGGAATGAGTTCCACTCCGAAAAAAGTCACGAAGTCTTCCGGTAAGGGGGAAACGCGACTCTATATGACCTGGCAGGCAGGAAATCGTAAAGCTGCCGACGCAGAGTTGTTTAAACGGGCGGGAGTGGACGTTTCTGATGCCATTCTCTTCCACTTTTATCCCAAGAAGACTGAACAGCTTTTGCTGCAGACAGAATTCGAATATGCAAAACGGAACGCGAAAGAGATCCGGCGAACGTACTTCGTCGTGACTCGAAAAGGTTCCGGGTACAATTTTGTTGTCACACGACAGACCTATTTGCGGTAGCGTTTCCAAATCGTGACGATCGCAAACACTGAGTTGAAAGCAGGATTATGGAACTGATTCTGAGATGGTCAGGGCCGGTGATTTATGTCGCCATGGCATTGGCTGCGCTGTATGGGTTGTTCTGCGTTGTATTGCTGATCCGCAAGATCAGCCAAAAGAGATTCTCCAGCCCGGCACGCTCGGCAGAGTTTCTCGAGGAAGTCCGCGATCGTCTGTATCGACGAGATTTTGACGGAATCGCTGAGCTGTGTGATTCTCCTCCGTACTGGAGCAAAGCACTGGCTCAAATGATTCTGGTCGCTTTGGCTCACCGCGACCGAGGGTTGTCCAAGCTGCGAATTCTCCTCGCCGAAAAATATGAACGTGACGTTCTGGCCGACCTTGAATACCGCTTTTCATGGATCGGAACCATTGTCAAAACGGCTCCAATGTTGGGGCTGCTCGGTACGGTTTCGGGGATGATTCTGGCGTTCGCGAAAATCGCGGGTGCATCGGAAACCGGCGTGAACCCGGCTGACCTCGCGGAAGACATCAGTTTCGCACTGTTCACAACCGCTTGCGGTCTGATGATCGCCATTCCGTTGACAATGTTGGCGTCCCTGGTGCAGGTTCGCAAAGGCAAAATGACCGATGCTGTTCAGGAAGACCTGAGCGAGTTCCTGCATGACCTCGAAAAGGTCATGGCAGAAGGTTAATCCCCAATTGATGGTCGTTCGACAATTGACGTTGTCGAGTCAAGCAGTGAAGCAGAACCGTTCAACGGACACGATGATGGCTCTGAAGTGTCGAGAAGGATGGCAAGGTGCCGGCAAATTTCTCCAAGAGTAAGCGAGTCGACAGCGACGACGACGATCTGGACATCACTCCCATGATCGACGTGACGTTCCTGCTTTTGATCTTCTTCATGGTCACCTCCAACATGAAGAAGGCAGCCACTGTCCATATCCCCCCAGCGAGACACGGACAAGGGATTGCCCTTTCGAAATCCACCGTCCTGACGATTTTCAACACGGACGGTGAGCCGGAGATTTACCTCTCCGACGGAACCAAAGAGAACGGACCTGTGACACCCGAAGAAGTCACAGCCTACGTCAACGCCGGAATTCCTGAGGGCAAGTTGAATGTGATCATCAAAGCCGACTCGGAACTTCCGTCGGGATATGTCGAAGAAGTTGCCCGGGCTGCGAATAATACAGAGAACGAGGCGGAGCTGAAGTTTTACGTGGGCGTGATGGACAAAGATAACTAACCCGGATACTCAAAGAGCACTTATGCCGATCCTGTTTCGATGCTCCCACTGTGGGCAGAAACTCAGCATTACTCGCAAAAAAGCGGGCAAGGTGATTACTTGCCCGGAGTGCGTGCATCGCGTGAAGGTTCCTGTCCCGGATGCACTCGAAACGGCTGCCAGCCCGATCGAAGAAGACGAACAGGCCGAGAAACTTCAGATCGTTCGAAGCGAACAGGCAAGCCTCTCTCAAGAAGAGATTCGAAACGAGTGGACAGAGCGTGCCAATCCTTGGCTTCAGGATGAAGACGAAGAAGATGACGACTTCAGCCTGGGTGCCGTCGAACTCGAAGAATCGGGGCTCGACATGACACCGATGGTCGACGTGACATTCCTGCTCCTGATCTTCTTCATGATCACAGCTTCGTTCAGCATGCAGAGATCACTTGAGACCGCACCACCTGAACCAGATCAGGAAGGCGCCGCCCAATCGATCACCATGGAAGACCTCGAAGAGGAATCAGTCGTGGTCGAGATCGACGAACAAAACAACATCAGGGTCGACGATGTCCCTGTCTCCGGAATCGGAGAACTGACGGACCTTCTCGGAGCCAAAATCAGCAACGAAGGAAAAACTGAAATGCTGATCGAAGCTCACGCCAACGCCACTCACGGGATTGTCGTCGCCGTCACAGATGCCGGAATTGAGGTCGAGATGCAGCGAATCCGCCGAGCCTCAAAAAAAGGGGAAGACTGACAGTCGGACAGTTCAGTCCGCTCGTTTTAAGCCTTCCCTTCGATTCCAAAGTTCAAATCAAAACTGAATCAAAAGCAATAAAAGACGTCCGAATTCAACGATCAAAAATGATAATCGAACCCGAATTCCTCACCGAATTCGGCTCTTCTGAGCAAGCAGGTTGATTGATGCCGTTTCTTGAAATCATTCACATGACTGGCGACTCCGAGCGACGGGAACTGTCAAAACAGATTCCTGTCACCATCGGAAGCCACGCCTCTGCCGACATTACGATCGACGAACCGGACGTCGAAATTCTGCACTGTCGTATTAGTTGGGGAAAGTCAGCTTTCGAAGCAGTTTCCCTCGGAACAGGTTCGATCGACGTCAACGGAACCCCAGTAAACAAAGCTGTCTTAAAGGACGGCGATGTATTGAGATTCGGTTCCGTCGATCTTCGCTTTCATTCCGGTGAAAAAGCAGACGTCGCTGGCGTTGGTGTCGACAGTGCATCCTCACTGAAACCGTTGACGGAAGAAGTCGAAGTGAGACGAGAAAGAGAAGAACGTTCTCGACCATCCAAGCCCTCCGAAGACGTCATTGACGATGTCGATGAATTCGTCGACGACGACGATTTCGATGGATCAAACGAAGGAAGCTTGGCCGCCGGACTGGAAGCCCTCGCTGCTGAAAGTCGCAGCGGAGAAATCTCGTCCAAGCCAAAACGCAAATCCAAATCCTCAAAGTCTTCTCGCTCATCCTCAAAAACAAAAAGCCGAAGCAGTTCGAAGCCCGCAAGCACAGAGAAAACAGAACCTGCCAAAGCTGAGGCAAGCTCCGCTCCGCCTCCAGAACCGAAAGCTCCCGAACCTCAACCCGTCGTCAGTCGTGATGATGAAATGAGTCCGCGCTTGCGGGAAGCGATGCGTTCTTCCCGACAACGTCGCCCGGGTGAGGAAGATCCCCTGCGATCTCCGCTTGTGCTCGGACTCGCTGGCGGTGCAGTCGCCCTGATGCTGACCGGTGCAATTTTCTACTTCATCGCGTTTCGCCAGACGACTCAACAGGAATTCGATCAGGCCAAAGCGGTCTACGATGAAGGCAAGTTCCAAAACGCGATCGCCGCATTCAACGAATTCATCCTCCTGCACCCTCGTGACGAACTCAGCGTGAAAGCGAAGGAGTTGCTCGGGCTGGCGCGTGTTCGACAGCAGATCGAAAGCGCAACTCCAAAATTTCCGGAGGGCCTCGATGAACTGCGATTGTTCATTCGTGAGAACTCCGATCGAGAAGCCGACTTCGAAGCACTTCATCCGGAAATCGTCAACCACGCTCGAAAGATTTCGCTCGAATCTGCGGTCGCAGCCGGAAGACAGTTCAACGAAGACTTCCTTCGCATCTCGCGCGAAGCTCGGACAATTCTGAACACGTACTCTCCCAAAGATGCTCCGCCGACGGAAACACTGAATCAAATCGAGTCGGCACTCCGGGTTTCGGAAGCAGCGATTCTGCGAAACAACGTCTTCAAAGATCATGTCGACCGAATGGAAGCCGCCCTCAGCACCGAAGGCGGGGAACCGTCGCCGCTAGATGCCCTCAAAATCCGACGCGACCTCATTGTTCGCTATCCCAAATCAAGCCCGACGGATCGAAATGGATTCGAGAACGACAAACAGGTTGTCTCACTCTTCAATCGAGCACTGACTGCCGAAAAAGACAAAGTCATCCCAATCGATGTCGAGCAGGAAGCGATCGTCGAAGATCGAACTCCCGAAGCTGATTTGCTTACCCTTGCATTTCAGGGGCGCACGAAGATCGACGAAATCTCGGTCGGAAAATCGGTAGTCGCCCTCGCGAAAGACTGCCTGTACGGAGTCGACTTCGTCACCGGGGAACCGGTTTGGAGACGCGTCATCGGCTTGAACACCCCGTTCTTCCCGATCGAAGACGACAACCTTCCCAGCGTTATTTTCTTCGACACCAACCACCTCGAGCTGGTCCGGCTTCATCAAACAACCGGACAACTCATTTGGCGGCAGCGAATCGACGATTACGTCAGCAGCCCTCCGCTCATGGTCGACAACACCATCTACCTGTCGACAGATTCCGGCCGATTGATCGCGATCGACCTCGAGAGTGGCCAGATGGTCGGAGAGCTTCAATTCTCCCAGCCGATTTCCGGAGCTGTCCAGCTTCGCGACGAACAACACCTGCTTGTCGCTGGCTTTGAAGAAGTTCTCTACACCATCTCACAACGTCCATTCGAATGCACGAATGTCTCTTACCTGGGACAAGCTCCCGGATCAGTCGGAGCACCTCTGCTTCCGATGGGACCGTACACCCTACTCATTGAGAACCGGACTGATTCAGCCACATTGCACTTGTTGCTCGCCGAGTCCGGAACCGAACCGATCGTTGAAGTCGACTCCGCTCGCGTGTCGGGTCGTGTCATCGACGCTCCCGTGATTCGCGGACGCGATCTGTTCGTCCCTGCAACAGGACAGAGAATCTACGCGTTCAACGTCTCTGACGATCCCGGACAACCTCCGTTGACAGCGGGCCCCGTCTTCGAAGGAGCTCGTATGGGTGACGTCAGCATGAGCCTGCTAACCGGTCCGAATGGCCAGGTTTGGATGGCGACAGATGCACTCAACCGATTGCAGCTGACAACGGACTCACTCCAACCAGATGGTGATCCCATTTCGCCGGGACTGGCGACTCAGCCTCTCAAAGCACTCTCGGGATTCCTTTTGAATGGCCGCAGCCGACCTTACACCTCGGCAGCAACGTTCACTCGCACCGACCGGGAATCGCTGACAAGCGACTGGCAAATCGTACTCGGAGGACGCCCGCTCGCTTCGACTGTTCGAGGCGATGGTTCATTCAACCTCGCCATGGTCAACGAAGCCGGCCACGCGTTTCGTGTCGGAGATCGCCAGCTGACAGGCGGACCCTTTCTAACGAATGCATCCGTCCGCTTGCCGCTGCATCCCGACCTCGTCACCCCGCTGATGGGGGCAGAGATGTCGAACAATCGAATTGCAATCGTCTGCGGTGACCCCGAGCCTCGCTTGTGGATGATTAATGCAGCTGGGCAAATCGAAGGTTCACCTCAACTCAGCAAGCCACTGCAAGCACCGCCGTGCCCACTGGGTGATCGTGTGGTCTTGCCGATTCCCGGAGCACTCGACTTCGCACGATTTTCCGGTCAGACACGGATTCGTGGATTCCAGCTACCAACCGGAGATGAATCCGAATGGGAAAATGTCGCTTCCATCAACGACGAAACGATCGTCGCTGTGACGACCAACGGGACGGTTCGACTCCTGAAGATTCAGGCATCGCCAAGCCCTCATCTCGCAGAAGTCGCCAAGCTCGAACTCGGCAGTGATGTTTCAATTCCTGTCGCGACAAGTGATTCGATGATCGCCGTCGCTGATGCTTCTCGAAAGTTGTCACTGCTCGACACGAATCGACTTGATCCAGTTGCGACCCGCCAGTTCTCTGACCCCATTTCCACAACACCTGTGTTTATCGGTGATATCGTTCTCGTCCCACAGGGAGGGAAGTCGCTCCTGGCAGCGTCGACCACCGATCTCAGCGACGTCTTTACGATTCCAACGAACGGCGTCCCACCCACCGGCGCTGTCGAAAAAGACTCAAAGGTTGTCATCACACTGCAGAACGGACAAGTGCTTTACGTCGACATGAACAGCCATGAAGTCACAGCCCGACAGACCCTTGACGCAACGCTGAGCGATGCCCCATTCGTCGCAGACGGAAGCATTTTCGTCTTCTCGATCGATGGGACCCTTTACAAACTTCACGACCCTTCGTGAGTTCACAGCAACAGGACTTTCTTAGTTTGACCTCATGACTCGTTGGACAATGAAACATCTCCCATTCACTCTTTTGTTCTTGCTGATCATCTCCGGGATCTGCATTGCTCAGTCGGAGGAAGAGGAAGCTCTTCCGACGCTGGAAGAGATGACGTTGCCCACAGCCGAACAACTTCTCAACGATCCTCCCAAAGACTGGGTCGTTCTGAACACCGGCGGAGTCTTGACTGTGGAATCGGTCAACCCGCGCCCGGACACACTTGCTCTCCGTCAGGCAGAAATCGAAGCCAAAGAAGAAGAGCGACGAAGACTCCCCGTCGAACAAAGAGACCGGTTGTCACGCGAAATCGACGACCTCAATCAGTTTTTCGTCTCTCTCCCAAATGTGCAGGGAAACCCGGAGTTCAAGTTTCCGCTGCGACGAATTGTGGAGATCATCCATCACGAAGACCTGATGATCCGCCGCATCAAAGAACTTCTCAAAGTCGATGAGATCAACCCTGCTCTCGAACTGCTCACACGGCTACAGCGAACACGCAGCGACTGGCCCGGCCTCAATGAGGTTTACATCGACCTGCTTTTCGTCGATACCCGAATTCGAGTCGACAATGGAGACTATTCATCCAGCCTGATGCTCATTGATGAGCTACTGGAGAAAGACAAAACTTACGGTGGCATTCCTGAACTGGCGGGTCGAGCCATTTCCGGGCTGACACAAGCTGCGATCGACCGCAACGACTATCTGTCCGCACAATTCTATCTGAGCTGGCTTGAGAATCGATTTCCAAACCATTCAGTTTACGACCAGTTTTCCGGGCAACTCTCGCAAAAAGTTGAATCGATCCTCGCCAAAGCTGACGAAGCTGGCCAGACCGGAGAACACCGCGAAGCAGCTAAGCTCGTTGACGAAGCGGTTTCGATTTGGCCACGAACACCCGGACTCCGCGGACCACATCGTGTCCACTCAGAACGATTCCAACGGTTGAAGGTCGGAGTCATCGACGCCCCTGGCGAGTGCGATGCCTACTTCATCGAAGGTCCCGCAGACCGTCGCAAGGCGGAACTCACCGAGCTGAACCTCTTCGAAGTCGACCGACTCCGCGACGGCACAGCTTATTACTGGACTCGCTTCTTCGATGAATGGGAACCGACCGATCTCGGCCGCGAGATGCGATTCAAGCTGAAGCAATTTCGGCAACCATACGAAATGCAGGCCATTGTTTCGGTGACGGATATCGTTACGCATCTGATCAATCGCCTGAATCCTGATCATCCAAATTTTGACGAACGGCTCTCAGCCTACGTCAATTCCGTCGAGGTCATTTCACCAACGGAATTCTCGCTGGCGTTCAAACGGGTTCCTCCTCGCATCGAACCTCTTCTGGCCCAGATCACCGTCGGCAACCTTAACGAAGACGAAGCAATCGGCCCAATCACCGATCCCGGTGGATTCCGAATGGTCGACGAAGCTGACGACCAGACCGTTTACCTGCGCAAGCTCTCGGAACCGGAAGGGCTTCAAAAATATCACGTCGCGGAGGTCCTCGAACAGAAATACGAGTCCTACGAGAAGGCTGCACAGGGGCTAGTCCGCGGTGAAGTTTCGATGCTTCCAGAACTTCCCGATCGAATCATTCGCCGCATGCAGGCCGACGAAGCCTTCATGAAGAAGTTCTTTGTCTTGCAGTACATGATGCCCGAAACTCATGTCTTGCAATTCAATCCCGCGAGCACAGTCTTGCGCAACCGCGAACTTCGAACCGCACTCGCTTACGCAGTCAACCGCGAACGATTGCTGCGTGAAGTCGTTCTTCAAGACCCGAAAATGGCACACGGTCGCCTCGCCACCACACCGTTCTTCGCTTCGAATCCTGGAAGAAACTTGCTGGTCGAACCTCGTCGACACGACCTGTCAGCAGCGGTCGCAATGTTGTTGGCATCCAAGAAACAGCTCAAAGACGGAATCCCACCTCTCACCATGATCGTCGCACCTGGCCCGGTCGAAGAGGAAGTGGCACGTGATATCGCTCGTGTCTGGAACAAGATCGGCTTGCAGGTAAACCTCGTTTACGCCCATGAACCTAAACCAGCTTCCTGGGATATCCTCTATCGCCGAACACAGATTCCTGAACCACTCGTTCAAATGTGGCCATTCCTGTCACTTCAGCCGCGAGCGAAATTGAGCGATTTGGATCACTACCCTGACTGGCTGAAGCAGGAACTTGTTCAGCTCGACCGCACAAGCGATCAAAGCCGAGCCATCACAGCACTCCAAACGCTCCACCGACATTTGTGGTACGACACATCCGTCTTTCCGCTTTGGGAGTTGGATCGTTTCGTCGTGATCCGGAAAAACGTGCAGGGATTCCCGCAACGCCCCCTTCACTGCTACGACCGCATTGACCGCTGGACAATCGATGCGTGGTACGAAACCGAGTTGCCATGAAACAATTAATGACTGCGATGAATCCTCGAATGCTCGCTGTCTTTTGCAGCGGACTGCTTGTTCTCTCGCTGTTCGGCAACGTTCAGCGTGTTTCCGCTCAAGATGCAGACCAACCAACAACCCAACAAGCCGAGTCCTCGGATAAAGAAGAAGCAGCTCAAGCTTCGGATGATTCGAAGGAAGCCACTCCCGTGGTCCCTCCTCAGCCTGAGCCCTGGATTCTGCGTCCCTACCAGATCCGCGTGATTCTGTCGGTTGGGCCACACGCAAATTTGAGATTCGCCAATCAGCCGACATTCGCTGATCGAGTCGAACGTCTGATCTCGTCAGAAGTCCACAAAATGTGGGAGGTCGACGTCACCCTCGCCGATGAGTCCACCTGGATCACTGAGGAACAGCTCGAGTCACTCAAAGAATTCAAAACACAAAAGTCATCAACGGAAAACCCAACAGAGGAATCTACCGAAGCAGAAACAGCATCCACTGAAGAACAATTCGACAAGACGATTCTCTGCACGATTTCTTCGATGACCGGTCGATACGATATTGCGACACGAGAATGGGATGCGAACTCTCAGTCACTCGGAAGCTTTCACTCGTCATCGATTCTTGATCAGCGAGACCTTCAAGCGGAAGCAGCACGCCTCGTCCTGGAGAGCTTTCGGCCTCTTGCAGAACTTGAAACCATCGAGGACGAGAAAATCGAGTTCCTGATTCGGGCAGGTGAACTATTTGCTCGCAATCCCGACATGATGCAGTTTCAACCGGGCGATTACCTGGTCCCGTATTTCCGCTATCTGGATCGTCAACGCGTGGTCCAACGGATTCAGCCGATCCCGTGGACGTATCTAAAAGTCGAGTCCATCACGCGCAGCCGAATGCAGGTCTCCATGACGTCCGCGTTTGGATCACCGATCGCTGGCTCACGACGGCGCGTCGAAGTGATGGCGATGCGGATTCGTCCTCACCTGCCCGCGACGGAAGTTCTCATCTACCCCCGAGGCGACCGGCTGAATCCTCTGGTCGGATATCGCTGTGAAGTGATGAATCGCCTTCCCAGCGAAGAAGACAAAGTCGAGGACCGCCTGAAACTGCAGACAGATCGGCGTGGAATCGTGACCATCCCGGCAGATCACGAAACCCCGGTTCAGTACCTGTTCGTGTATAGCGGAGAAGCACTCTTGGCCCGTGTTCCACTGATCCCGGGTTATGAACCGTTTCTGGAAATCGAAGTCCCGGACGACACCCATCGCCTGAACGTGGAAGGCGAAGTCACTCTCCTGCAAAGCGAACTCATCGATGTCGTTGCCACGCGAGAAGTCCTCATGGCCCGGACTCGTGGAGCCGCGAAAAAACAAGACTGGGAAAACGTCAGCAAGTTCCTCGTCCAACTCCAGGAACTCCCGACTCTCGAAAACTTCCGCAACCGAATCGAAGGTCTTGAAGTTCGAGGCGTCTACGAAGCCCGGGCTGCACGCGATCGCGTCGCAGAAAGTCGAGTGAAAAGACTCTGCCGAGGGATTCGTGAGTCCGCCGAGAAACATCTCGACCCATTCCGAATCGCCGAGTTCCGTCGTCAGATGGACGAAGAACGACGCAACAGCGGGTAATGCTTCTTCCGAACTGCATTGAACGAACACGCAAGTCGAAAGCTGAGCACAGCGAGCGACTTACGCTACTGCAGGACTCAGGTTCAATTTACCCATGATCATGGCCGTGATGATCGTGATCGTGCCGATGGTGGTCGTGATCATGGTCATGACCGTGGTGATCATGATCGTGAGTGGTGTGATCTTTGGCTGGCAAATGCGAGTGTTTTGGTGAAACTTGCTCTGGGCTTGATCCAATGCTTTGTGCATCGAAGGCTGTGATTGCCGACCGATAGACTTCGCGAATCGGGATCGAGTGCTCTTTGGCGATTCGGGCGCAGTCTTCGAACTCCGGAGAGAAGCTCGGAACTCCGGTTCGGTGCCAGGCAACCTTTCCAAGGATCGGGCCAAGATCGGTGAGCACGGTATGAGCCTGACGCGCGAGAGTTGATCGCAAGATTCGCTGTTGTCGAATTCCGAGTGTCCCGGTTTCGGCGAAGAGGATCTCTTCCATCTTCTCCTGATGAAGTGGGTCTGCCAGCACACAAAGCATCGTAGCTGGGCGCCCTTTCTTCATTTGAATCGGGATTGAATAGACGTCTTTCGCACCTGCTTCGAGAAGTCGCTGCATCGTATGGGCGATCACTTCGCCGCTAATGTCATCGAGATTCGTTTCCAGCAAACAGACTTCATCTGTCCCTGCTGGAACCGATACCGTTCCGACAAATAGTCGCAGCAGATTCGCGCGAGACTCGAAATTCATCGTCCCAGCCCCATAACCGATCGACTGAATTGTCATCGACGGCAATGGGCCAAATTGATCAACGAGTGTTTTGACAATCGCAGCCCCTGTGGGAGTCGTCAGCTCAGCTTCGATCGGCACGTCGATCAACGGAATGCCCTTGAGAAGCTCAGCCGTTCCGGGAGTGGGAACATCACACAGCCCGTGATCGATGTTGACCTGACCTCGTCCGGGCGGGATCGGGCTGCAATGAATCTGATCACACCCAAGGAGATCGAAACCGACAGCTGCGCCGACGATGTCGACAATCGAATCGATGGCCCCCACTTCATGGAAGTGAATGCTCTCGACGTCAGTACCGTGAACTTGTGCCTCTGCCTTTGCAACTTGCAGAAAAATCGACTGCGCGAGGCTTCGTTGTTTGTCGGAAAGACCGTCTGCCTGATTCAAAATTTGCACGATGTCGCTGTAGTGACGATGAGCATGCTGTTCAGGATGTTCAACACGAATGTGCCGGGCTCGAAAACAGCCCTTCATGACTTCGCTCACTACGAGATTCACACCCGGAAGACGCAGCGACTGAATTGCCGATTGCAGTTTCTCCTGATCGATCCCTGCGTCAATCAACGCAGCCAGCGTCATATCTCCGCTGATTCCGGTTCCACACTGCAGGTAGGCAACTTTCATGAGTGCACTCTGATAGCTTCTTGAACAGTTAGGGCGTGACCACGAACTCAACAGTGCCCAAAGATGATGCCGGGCTTACCTGACTTCGTCTATTGAGATGAAATCCGCCATTCTCGCGAACGAATTTGTCAGTCGCCAGAACTAACGATTAGTCAATCGCGGTAGCATCGTTTGAATCTCCATAGAGGAGTTCGTTAGACATCCTCTGGATTTCGCCGTCACGATTCAAACACGCGAGAACTGTGCTTCCGGTCGCCAGCAATTCTTCTCCCCGTAGAACTTCGTATTCGTGCTCGAGCTTGGCTCCCGACATTCGAGACACCCGCACGCGAAGCGTGAGAAGATCGTCGTACTTCGCTGGCTTTTTGTACTTGCATTGAACATCAACAATGACAAGAAACAAACCACGTTCTTCCATCAGACGGTAGTTGCCGCCGTTGGCTCGAAAGTACTCAGTGCGAGCCATCTCGTAGTACTGGATGTAGTTCATGTGATGCAGCACGCCCATAGCGTCTGTTTCACAGTAGCGAACCCGGTTCTCCACCTCGAACCAATCAGACATCCTTGAATCCCTCCGAGCGTGTTGCTCGTCCTTGTCTGCACCGCGAGTTCGTGACGAAGTGTTACTTACATTCGAACAAACATGTCCTAACTCCTCGGGTTGAGACCCCCAAGGCAACTCTCACAAAGAATCACCCCTTGAAAGGACCTTGCTGTTTCGCCAACGCGATGATTTCTTCTGTCGAGGAAGGTGTTTCGCGGCTGGAACTCGCTGCCGGTGCACTCTTCTCCTCAGCAGCTGGCTGTTCGACGGGAGCCTCTTCAACCGGGGCTGATTCACTCGCTGCTGCTGCGGCTTCTGCCTCAGCTTTGGCAGCGCCCTGCTGTCGAGCCATTTCGAGTGGGGAGAGTTTCGCACCTGAAGCGGATGCTGCTGGCTTTTCTTTGGCTTCAGGTTTTGCGGCCCCTGCTGCTCCTTGTTGTCGTGCCATCTCCAGCGGCGAGAGCTTTTTGCCTTCTCCGGAAGCTGGTTTGGCTCCAGCAGCTCCCTGCTTTCTCGCCATTTCGAGCGGGCTCTGACCAGAGGCAGGCTTTTTCGGAGCTGATTCCGCCTTTGGTTTGGCCTCGGCGGGCTCTTTCTTCGCCTTCGGTTGAGGCGCGTCCACGACTTTCAGGAAGCTGGGATCAATATCGTACCAGCTGATATCAACCGGTCCGTCGAATTGAACCAAGGCCCGGCAGTTCATATTCACGGTTTTCACTCGCCCAGTCAGGCCGACAAATCGACGTAACTCGGCAACTCCCTCATTGACTACAACGTACTTGTCAGTTAGTTGCCGTTTGAGAGCTTCCGCTTGATCAATCATCATCTGAGACGGTTCTTAGCAAAATGAAAGACGCCAAAAAGGCGAGTGAACAGGACAGGCAGATTCTCGATAACATGAGGCTTGAATTCAAGTTCAGGCTGCCTCATTCCACGGAACTGGAATCGGAAGCGTCGACTTCCTGACTGACAGCCACTTCGGCCGGGGCATCGCGATCCACGATTTGAAGATCCTGAAAAGGAGTCAATCGTTCCGCTCCCTCGACAACAACAGTTGTTCCGGCCGCCAGTGCTCCATCCAGAACCTCAATCTGGTCGCCAAACTGCTCGCCTTCACGGATCATCACGAGTTTCGCAATAGCCGCTCCAGAACCTTCTCCGGGAGTCGCAACAACAACGCGTGAACCGGTTTCTGACCGAATGACGGCATTTTTAGGTACGAGAACCGCACTTCGCTCCGGTCCCTGAAATGTCACGCGAGCGTACATTCCCTCGATCAGCACCGGTTGAGAGCGGCCATGATGTTCGACCAACATGTTGGGAATGACGACTTTCACGGGAAAAGTCCGCGATCCGGATTCCCATTCGCTGCGAGGGATGATGGAAGAAACCGTTCCGACCCAGTTTTTCTTCACCGGAGTCTGAACTTCGACATTGACCTCTGTTCCGAGTTGCACATTACGAATTTGTTGCTGATCGACTTGCGCGATCACAAAAACCTCTTCGAGGATTTCGGCGATTTTGACGACCGGATCGCCTTTCGAGAGCCACTGGCCATCCTCTGTATGCTCCTCGACAACTACGCCATCGAAAGGGGCTGTCGTCGTCCGCTTGCCTTTTTCGGCTCGAAGATACTCCACCTGTTTCACTTGAGCTTCGTAGCTGGCCTTGAGCTGACTCTGCTTCTCGTCGCGTTCACCTTCCGCAATCAGCCGGTAAGCAGCTTCAGCAGCAGCATATAGCTCCGCAGTTCGACGAGCTTTCTCGGCAGCGTTGTCGAAGTCGTCTTCGTTCGCTGCTCCGTTGCGATAGAGTTGTTGCAAGCGCTCGTATTTCTTGACTGCTGTGTCCCACTCGATTTTCGCAGCATTCATCATCGACTCGACTCGTCGAAGTTCTGCAGCGCGTGGACCTTTGGATTCTTCCCACTCCTGCCTTCTGATTTCAGAGACCTTCTCCGCTTCCTCGATTCCGAGGTCGGTCGTCATCATGTTCAGAATGGACAGTTCCTGCCCTTCCTGAACGATGTCTCCCTCGCGAACCAAGAGACGATCGACCTTCCCATCTGCTCCGGAGGCGACTTCACTGGTCCGTTTCGCAACGACCGTTCCGACGGCAATCGTCTGAGGCACTACGGAAGTCTCGACCACTTCGTCGATGTAGACTCTTGCAGCAGGGCGTGCGCCAGCCTGCTGCCCAGCTCCGGCACTGGGGCCCTGACCACAGCCCGAGAGCGTGACTGCCGTGAAGATCAGCCCGAGACACACAGCAAAATACCGGGCCACTGGCGGAGAAAGATTCCAACAGCCTTCACGAAATGCTCTGATCTCGAAACACAATCTTCTCTGATCCAATTCAGGATTGCTCATGGTCGTCTACTGGTTTCTGAGGTGACTTGGTTGAAGTCTTTGCCGATTGCTCCGAGGGAGCTGCATGGCCCTGTTCCGTTTTGACTCTCACCGGGGAAATGCTGCGTCGGAGGGATGTTCGCATTTGATCCAACGGGGCGTCGGTGCCAGTGAAAGCTGTGAATTGTGCTGCTGCCTGCCGAACGAACATCTCGATGCCACTGACTGTGTGGCAAAGTCGCGTTTTGGCATTCTTGAGCAACAACGTGTTCTCAGGGTTATAGATCGTATCAAAAACGACAACACCTTCGCGAAGCCAATGCTCATGGTATGGCGACTCGTTCATATTCGGGAACATTCCGACCGGAGTGCAATTCACGACGACATCAACACCCACTGAACCGCGATTCTCCCAAGTCACCGACTGACAGCTCAGATCATCAGCCAGCTTGGCAGCTCGTGCTTTCGATCGATTCGTAATTGTCACCACCGCCCCCTGACGGACCGCCCCGAGGCCAATTGCACGAGCCACGCCGCCTGCACCGAGAATCAGAACTCGCTGTCCGTTCAGGCTGTTCTCGCCTTTCATTTCGAGCCCGAGATGAATCGACTCGAGGGCAGCATCATAGTCGGTGTTGCGGGCGAACCACTCACCTTTTGACTGGCGAATGAGAGTATTCGCAGCCCCGATCTCTTCCGCAGCTTCCTCAACTTCCGTCGCAAATTCGAGAGCAGCATGCTTGTGAGGAATTGTGACGCTGTAGCCTTCGATCCCGAAGAATTCGTATTCCTTGACGAGCTCGTCGAAGTCTTCGGCAGAGACACGCAGGGGCACGTAGACCGAGTTCAACCCCTTCTTAATGAAAGCCAGATTGTGAAGCAACGGGCTCCAGCTGTGCGCAATCGGGTCTCCCAAAACGGCATAAACTTTGGTCTCTTTGTCGATTGAATCGTAGCGGTAGAGCTTCTTCATCTCATCGAAAGAGAGTTGCCCCGGCGCCATTACGCGTTCCTTGTTGAACGTCGCATAGGTGAATGGAGCCCCGTATTTTCCGCAGAGAACACGGCTGATGAGCCCCTGTTCTCCCATACAAAAGCCGACCGTCGGAACCTTGGCCGACTCAACGAGCTTCATCATGCGAACATTGTCGGCCGGGCTGTCTGCCATCGTCACGATTTTGACGATGTCCGCATCGCACTCGCAAAGCTGCTTATGAATCTCTTCCAGATTCTCCGGAGTCTTCTCGAAATCGTGAAAGCTGACAATCCGCTTCGTTTTTCCGTAGCGAGGAACTTTTTTCGCGATGTCAACTTCGAGGTCAACGTATTCGACGCCTGCGACAATTCCCTCTCGCAGAATCTGCAACCGTTTGTCTTCGCTGCCGTCAAATCGACCGCCATCCTGCGGACGACGACAGGTCAAGATGACCTCAGTGGGACGATCTTTGATGAGGCGATCGAGGCGAAGGTTGCGGGGAATCCAGTCAACACGCAATTCAACCAACTCTGCACCGCGTTCCGCGAGCGCTCGGTGTTCCGCGATCATCATTTTATGTCGCGTACGTCCCAGGCTGACACAGATCATTCCCCATCCTCTCTCTCATCTGATCGTCAAAAGGATCACTTCGACAAATCACTCGAAAGTAAATCCATCAACGTTTTCACAATATCTCAAATCGAATCGGCCCCAACGCCATCTCCAGTCCTGCCGACTCTTTCAGCTTTCAGCCTCTCTGATCACAACTTACAGCGGCCCCGAACCTCTTGCCCTCGAACACAAGTCAACAGTCGGTGATGCTATTTCCATCGCCACATCAGCCGAAATCGATATGCAAGTCGCTATTCTCCAGAGTTTCCACAGGCCACTTCGGTTCACAAGATCGCAAATTCTCGATTCCCTGGAAACGTGAACAGCAAAGTCTAAGCAACAGTTGATGTATAAGAAAGCTGACGGATTGCGTATCCAAGAGGATTTGAGTGTTCTGAGAACATGATCGGGCACAATCGGACGAGCGATCCCATCAGCAACCTTCGATGCCAAACTCGAGAGAGATTGAACTGTGCAGAATCGTTGCTAAACTGAGCGGTTCGGTAAGATTTCCTCGCGTTTTCCACCCTGCTTGAAGAAGAGACTCGAACATTGACCGCGACGATCCAAAATTATGACTTTCTCGGAACGCTTCGCGATTCGTCCCCTCTGTCGCGAGAACATTTGAATCAAATGCTCTCGGCCGCAGTCGGATCGGGAGCAGCTGATTTCCGGAAGGCGATCGAACAAGTTACTGAAGAAGCACAAAACAATCCAGCTCTTCGCGTCCGCGCCGGAATTGGGCAATTTCTTCTTGGCAGCCCCAAAGAATCTGAACAAATTCTCGCGGGAACAGACGAGGGCATTGGTCGGTACTTCCTGGCCCAGGCACTGCTCTCTCAGGCGCGATACGAAGAAGCATCCAGCGAATTCGAACAAGCAGCGAAACTCGGATATCACCCTGTCGAATCGACTCTGCGTCGAGCCGGTGCACTTCGCCGCATGGGCAAGATGGAAGCAGCGGAAGAGATGATCCGCAGCACAGGTGCAGAAGGTGCTCGACTCGCAGAATACTCCTACCAGATGGGATGTATTCTCGCAGATCGTGGAGACACTTTCGGCGCGATCGAGTATTTCGAACGTGCGGTCGACATGGACCACCACCACCAGCGTGCACTTTTCGCACTCGCTGTCCAAAACAGCCGACACGGCGACGACGAAGAAGCGATTCAGCTTTACGAACGCTGCCTGTCGCGTCCTCCGTACCTCCGCAGTGCCCTGCTCAACCTGGGGCTGCTTTACGAAGACAAAGAAAACTACGCAGCTGCTCAATACTGCTTTGAGCGAGTTCTGAAATACGATCCCGGTAATGAACGTGCTGTCTTGTACCTCAAAGACATTGAGGCAACGAGCAACATGTACTACGACGAAGAATCGCTCAAGGAACAGCAAAAGCTGGAGCAACTCCTCGGTCGCCCGGTCACCGATTTCGAACTCTCTGTCCGCAGCCGGAACTGCCTGGCGACAATGGGCATCGAAACACTGGGACAACTGACCGAAATCAGCGAACAGGAACTGCTCTCCGGAAAGAACTTTGGGGAAACCTCCCTGATGGAAGTTCGCGAACTGATGGCTCAGCATTCTCTGTCGATTGGACAGTACCTCCACGAAAAACAACGGGAGCCTGCTTTCGATCAACGCGATCTGTCGCCTGAAGAACAAGCAGCCGTTCAAACTCCAATCGGCGATTTGAATCTCTCCGTTCGAAGCCGCAAGTGTATGACTCGCCTCGGAATCACAACAATCGGCGAGTTGTTGATGCGAACTCCGGACGAACTGCTGTCTGCCAAGAACTTCGGAGTGACCTCACTCAACGAGATCCGAAACAAGCTTTCGGAAATGAATCTCAAACTCCGCAACGACTAATTGTCGATGAATTTCCTCGGGAAGTGTCCGGATTCGTCCCGGTGCTTCCCGTTTCAATTTTCAGATTGTTTTCGCTGCACGAAGATTCTTCGGTCCAGATTCGTTAATTTTGGAATCATTCGTTAGGCGCTGCGGAATCAGACGGTTGAGTTCGAGACAGGCACGCTCACAAGTCGAGTGTTGTGAATCGTGAGTGCCTTGCTTCATATCCAATTGCAACCGCGTGAAATGTGGCCGGAGATCCATGAATAATTCGATCACAATTGACACCATCCGCCAGAAGGTCAACTCTGGCGAGCGGCTCACATTCGAAGACGGACTCTTCCTGGAAGAAGAAGTCGATCTGCTCACTCTGGGCTCTCTGGCTCATCAAGTACGAACTGCCCGCCATGGCAACATCGCGTACTACAACACCAACATTCATTTGAATCCGACGAATGTTTGTGTGTACCGATGCAAGTTCTGTGCGTTTCGCTCGGACTTGAAAGCAGACAAAGCTTACGTCTTCAGCGACGACATGATTCGTGAACGCGTACTCGAAGCGAAGTCTCAGGGCGCGACCGAAATCCATGTTGTCGGTGGTCTTCATCACCTCAAGAAATTTGACTGGTACGTTGATGTCGTCCGCGTGATTCATGAGACGTGGCCGGAAATTCACATCAAAGCCTGGACCGGCGTCGAAATCAGCTGGTTCGCGCATCTGACTAAAAAGCCATACGATTGGATTCTTCAGCAGATGATCGATGCCGGCTTGGGAAGCCTCCCGGGTGGCGGCGCCGAGATCTTCGACGAGCAAGTTCGTTCACAAATCTGCGAACACAAAGCGGACGCTCAAAGCTGGCTCGACATTCATCGAGCTGCCCATGAATTGGGACTTCGATCCAATGCCACCATGTTGTACGGTCATGTCGAGGAAGCTCGTCACCGTATCGACCACTTGTGCAAGCTGCGGGATCTGCAGGACGACACCCACGGTTTCCAGACTTTCATTCCATTGGCTTTCCATCCGGAAAACACCGGGATGGATGATATTCCGAAGCCAACCGGGAACCAGGATCTGAAGACGATCGCGATCTCCCGATTAATGCTCGACAACTTCGATCACATCAAAGCCTATTGGATCATGCTGGGAGAACAGACCGCTCAAGTTGCTCTCGGATTCGGTGCAGATGACCTCGATGGGACTGTGGTTCACGAACTGATTTACCACGATGCTGGAGCAAAGACTCCCGAAGGTCTGTCAGTCACAAAGCTTCACAGCTTGATTCGTGAAGCAGGATGCGAACCGGTTGAACGCGACACTCTTTACCGTCGAGTCATCCGGAACGGAGCGGACTGGAAGGTCGAAGAACCGATGCTGATCGCCTGATCAACCGACAGCGACCCTCTTCTGCCATTGCGAATTCATTCTTCCAGTTCGAAACTTGCTCAAAACCTTGCAACCTTGAGGTCTCGACAATCATGAGTTCGCGAGAGCAGATCCTCTCACAGATTCGAAAACACCTGCCGCAATCAACGGATCTTCCCGAACACGACGGGGAGTGGACGCAATACCCCGATCCGTACGAGCAGTTCAAATCTGTGCTGGAAGGGGTCGGCGGAATCTGCGAAACCGTCCGTTCAGTTGATGAAATCCCAGGTCGACTCTCGGAGTTGAACTCAGAAGAATTGACGGTCGTTTCTTGTGTCCCCGGTGTTTTTGAAGATCGCTTCGATCTCAGCACGGTTTCCGATCCACACGATCTGCAGGATGTCGATTGGGCAATTTTACCTGGGGAAGTGGCTGTCGCAGAGAACGCCGCCATCTGGGTCACGGACAATAACGTCCCACATCGCGTGCTTTATTTTCTGTCCCAGTACCTCGTTCTGATTGTTCCTCGTTCGCAGCTCGTCAACAACATGCACGAAGCCTACGAGAAGGTCGACCCGTCCAGTCGCGCGTTTGGAACCTTTATCTCAGGACCATCGAAAACGGCGGATATTGAGCAGTCACTGGTCAAAGGGGCTCACGGAGCACGTACGCTGTCTGTCTTCTTCGTCGAGGACCTTGAGTCATGATGGAGCCGAAAAAACGCCTCTATCTCGACAATGCTGCGACGAGTTTTCCTAAACCTGAACCGGTCTATCTCGCGAGCGACCGTTATTCCCGGAACTTGGGCTGCGCCGTTGGTCGGTCAGCAACGGGCAAGGGTCAGGAAGTTCAACGAACCGTTGACCGCTGCCGGTCTCGCATCTCAAAACTTCTGGATGTCGGATCGCCGGATCGTGTCGTTTTCACACTGAATGGAACGGACTCACTGAACCTGGCTCTGCACGGACTCTTGAAACCGGGGGATCATGTCCTCACGACTCACTGGGAGCACAATTCCGTCCTCCGCCCGCTGAACTTTCTTCAGAAACAGACTGAGATTTCGGTCCAGTTCGTCGACTGCGACGAGTCCGGACGCATCGACCTGTCACACCTCAAATCGTTGCTGCAGGAAAGCCCGCGCGTCATTTGCATGACACATGCTTCGAACGTCACCGGAGTGCTTCAACCGATCGAACAAGTTGCTGAGCTCGCGGAACAAACGCAGACTCTTGTCCTTTTGGACGCCGCTCAATCTGTTGGACATCTTCCGGTCGCTCTCGAGAAACTCGGTGTCGACATCCTTGCCTGCCCCGGACACAAAGGCTTACTCGGTCCGCTCGGAACGGGCGTTCTTGCGTTTCGATCCGGCATGGAACAACTCATCGACTCCGTGCGTCAAGGAGGCACGGGAACTAAGAGCAATGAGGCGCAACAACCTGAGACATTGCCGGAGAAATATGAACCGGGAAATCACAATGCTCCGGGCCTGTTTGGACTTGATGCGGCGATTGAGTGGATCGAAGAAAAAGGAATCGACTCGCTTCGAAAACACGAACAAGATCTGACCGAGCAGTTTTGTTCCGGCCTCCGCGGAATCCCTCAAATCGAGCAAGCTCTCGAAACGGAAACCCAGAATCGAGTCGGCGTGGTCAGCTGCAACCTAACATCCATCGACCCGCAGACCTTCTGCTCTCTTCTCGATGAACACTTTGGGATCGAAACTCGCGCGGGCCTGCACTGTGCTCCGAAGGCTCACCAAGCTTTGGGAACCCTTGAGCGAGGAGGAACCGTGCGATTCAGCTTCGGACCGTTCAACACGGCTGAAGAGATTGACTACACTCTCGAGTCAATCGCACAGATTGCCTCGGCAGTCTGACGAAACCACACCTTTGCTAGCTGCAGGTGCCAGACCTCAAAGGCTATCGACTCAAGATCCGGTGAAGTGAAGCTGCCAAGTCTGCATCGGCGACTTCTGTTTGAGTTCCAAGTTCAAGATCCTTCACGTTCCAGACCTGTTGTTCGAATTCGCGGGAGCCAGCGATGACAACAACTCGGAACCCTTTGCGATTCGCGTACTGAAACTGCTTCTGAATCTTTCTATCTTGAGGATAGACCTCTGCCGAGATTCCAGCACTTCGCAATCGACGACCTAGTGCGAGGTATTCCGCCATCTTTTCGCCGTCGAACATCGCCACGAGAACCTGAGCGGGAGTGGAAGCAGTCTGCACCAGCCCGAGTTCTTCCATCGCTGCCAGGAGACGATCCAACCCGAGACTGGCACCCACTCCGGGGAGCTTTTCTTTTGTGAACAGCCCCGCCAGATTGTCGTATCGACCTCCTGAACAAACGCTGCCGATTCCGGGAAGATCCGTCAGAAAGGTCTCGTAAATTGTTCCGGTGTAGTAATCCAGCCCGCGAGCAATTGAGACGTCCAAAGCGATTCGATCGTCTTCGATTCCAACTTTTCGACAGGTCTCAAAGAGTTCTTTCAGATTGGTCAGCCCGACTTGGCCTCGCTCGTTGTCACCGATCAGACCCTCAGCATCTGAGAGAATCGACTGAGGGGTTCCGCTCAGCTGGGCGAATTCCAGAATCTGCTCCGCTGTCGACTTCTCGATTCCGACACCATCCACCATCTCAGCGATGACTTTGTCAGCACCAATTTTGGCCAGCTTGTCGAGAGCCCGAAGAATTCCGACCGACTTGTCGACAACTGAAAGCCGATCGAGAAGTCCGTTAAGCAGCTGCCGGTGATTGACACGAATCGTGAACCCGGTGAAGCCGATCGCCTCCATCAGATCGTGAATCACGAACAGCGTTTCGATATCACTGGCGTTGGAATCGGTTCCAATCGTGTCGAAATCACATTGAATGAATTCCCGATACCGCCCCTTTTGCGGCTTCTCGGCACGCCAGACTGTTCCGATGTGGTATCGCTTGAACGGTGTTCCGAGTTGGCCGATGTGCTGAGCAGCGAAGCGAGCAAACGGAATTGTCAGGTCAAACCGCATGGCGACATCGCGTTCGCCCTGATCCTGAAAACGAAACATCTGTTTGTCTGTTTCGTCGCTCCCTTTCCCCAGAAGAATCTCGCTGTACTCCAATGCGGGAGTATCAATCGGGCTGAAGCCGAAGCTGCGATAAACTCGTCTGGCGATTCCCATTAACTGCTCCCGAGCCAGCATGGTGTCGGGGAGAGAATCACGAAAGCCTTTGAGCGTTTGGGGTTTGATAAGCGAGTCGGACACGGTCTTGCTACAAAGTTGGAAACTGAGGAATAAAGCTGGGCATTCCCAGCAGGAATTTTAATCGGATCGGTTCGACAGAAAGCAAGTCGCTACGAAGCGATCGGAACACACTTTCGAAAAAGTCACTGAGAAGTCACCCGAGAACCGGAAGGACAACTTCCCTCGCAGACATCGGTTCGGACGAGAATGTTCGCCCCTGACTGGCCGGCAGGATCGCCTGTGCATATTCCCAAATCTGCTCGGGAGTTTCGAAGAATTTGTCGTAGAGAGCATCATCTTCGTATTCACAGTTGTCGGTCGTGTAGTCGCGACAAATCTGTGGACGATCTTCGTAGATCCCGCAGCGATGGTCCTCCTGCAGATGTTTACAGTCGGCATACACCATCAGATACCACGTATCATCCTCGACGAAAATGGCGACTCGACCGTGCAAAAGGAACCAGCGCAGGTAATCGTAGTCCTGTCGCTTCTTTGGAGCATCGATGGGAAACGCGAAATACCGGCAACACTTTGCAGTGCAGTAAGAACAGAGGACTTCCCCTTTCTTAAGATCTTCGCGTCGTTTCTTCTTCGTTTTGGCCACTTCGCAGCACTCCATCTTTCACAGCGAACATTCGAGACAGCCTGGGCCCGAACTGCCTGACCGGACTTCAATCAGAACACGATAGCCGGTGAGATGCTCCGAATGCGAGCAATAGCCGGTCTCAATGCCGAATTCGCTCTGATTGCTGCCTGAAAGAGAACGAATCAGGCCGGAACTCGCTGTAGAAAATCACAAAGACCTGCAGTCGCCTAAATGCAGGTCTTTGTGATCTAGAGTGACCCAGACAAGGTCGCGCTCTGTTTCGAATTGTGTTCGATCAACCGGCTAGAGCATGTTGCTCTTTCTTGTGCTGCATCGCTAACTAAAAAGGCTGAGTTTGCTTGTGCGAGAAAGTGTTGTCCGAATCTGAAAGTGCTCTAAACGAGTTCCACACGTCCGTCGGGATAATGCCTCATCGCTGGACCGACAGCCATCGGTGGAGAGGCGTGCAATTGCAGCTTAACCACCGAAGATTGAACCTCGCCGATCACGGTCAAAAACGAAAGATCGACGGAATCAGCCGTCATTAAATCTTGTCGAGGAAAAGCATTCCAATGGATGCTTTCCACAGAATCAAAACAATCGGAGAGACACTTCAGGTTGAAGCGAAAGTTGACAGCTTGAAGTTGTCCATCGTCAGCTCCTCCAACTGTTTCGTTCTGACCTAAGAACATGGAGACTTCCCACCCCGATTCAGCTTGAGTGCACTCGTATCCAACACGAGCAACACCACTGAACGGTTCAAAGAGTTCCGATACCTGATCGACAAATCCTCCAAACCAATGCGGAACGATGGCTTTTCGCTTTTCCGAGTTTTTCTTTAGTTCCAACTGTCTCAACAGATGCCGAACTGCCAAATAAGAACGACTCAACCCAGGATCTCCTGCCAAACTCAGGCCGCTGTCGCCATGCGTGATAGCGATCAACATTTTCCAACCGTGCCGATTTCGAGACCCACTAAGAGTATTTCCCTGGTCCTTCTCCGTGTCCTGATGGTCTTGTCTATCGAGAGTTTACGAAGCGTCGTCCCATCGATTTAACGAAGTTGGCCGGGGTTCGGTTTCATCAAGTCATCGTGCGCCGAAAGTGCGGACAATTGCGCGCGGACAATGCGTGCATTGCCGATTAGAAGCATTTCACGATTCGATTCCGTTCTGACTGACACATCGGTTCCTTCGAACAGTCGTTCTCCCACCGCTCAACTGAAGCAAAGCCATTCGGGAAACAGACTTTCGAACAGTTCTCAATGATCGCAATCTTGTCTCGAAGTGGCGCACTTCGCTACGGTTTCGCAAGTCAGGCACCTCATTCCGATCCTAACAGACAATCCGTCGGCCGTTATCTCATCTGCATCCTTGCGTCACTTCGCAAGTGTAGAGCGACAAACCCAGATCGCCGATTAGTTTCCGCAGCGACGAAAGACATTTGACATGTTTGACTACGAGAAGCTTGGAGCGTTTTATCTCGGTCGGGAATACGACCTCGAATCATCGTCGTTACAGCCCGACTTCGTCATGTACGACGCCAAAGATCTCACGACGCATGCTGTCATCGTCGGAATGACCGGAAGCGGAAAAACCGGACTCGGAGTAACGCTGCTCGAAGAGGCAGCCATTGATGGAATCCCCGCGTTGATCATCGATCCGAAAGGAGACATGGGGAATCTGTTGCTCAACTTTCCGAAACTCGCCGCCGAAGACTTTCTTCCCTGGATCGATAAGGATGCGGCCAGCCGAGCTGGAAGAACACCTGAAGAATATGCTGCCGACAAAGCGGAGCAATGGAAATCTGGACTCGCGGATTGGGATCAACAACCCGAGCGAATTCAGAAGCTGCGCGATGCGGCCGAGGTCGCGATCTTTACTCCCGGAAGTGATGCTGGAATTCCCATCTCGGTTCTCAAGTCCTTCGACGCTCCGCCAGAACAAGTCCGAGACAGTAAGGACGTTATGCGGGAGCGCGTCTCAAATGCGGTTTCTGGACTGCTGACACTGCTGGGTGTCGATGCCGATCCAATTCAAAGCCGAGAACACATTCTGCTGTCGAACATTCTCGACTCT
Organism: Thalassoglobus sp. JC818; assembly: GCF_040717535.1. Taxonomy (NCBI): domain Bacteria; kingdom Pseudomonadati; phylum Planctomycetota; class Planctomycetia; order Planctomycetales; family Planctomycetaceae; genus Thalassoglobus; species Thalassoglobus sp. JC818. The sequence goes on along the minus strand of NZ_JBFEFI010000003.1, from coordinate 139,385 downwards.
GCGTGGCGACAGGGACGAAACCTCAATCTGCCGGCTCTGATCGGTGAGATTCAAAAACCTCCGTTCGACAAAATCGGGGTCATGGATCTCGAGACTATTTTCCCTGCGAAAGATCGTCTGCAACTGGCGATGACAATCAACAACATTCTGGCCTCTCCATCATTCGCTGCCTGGACACACGGCGAACCGATGAACATTCAGAATCTCTTGTACAACGACGAAGGCAAACCTCGGCTCGCGATTTTGTCGATCGCTCACCTTAACGATCAAGAAAGGATGTTCTTCGTTACGTTGCTGTTGAACGAACTCGTTTCCTGGATGCGGGCCCAACCGGGAACATCGAGCCTGCGCGCCATTCTCTACATGGACGAAGTCTTCGGATACCTCCCTCCAACAGCGAATCCGCCGTCCAAAATTCCGATGCTGACGCTTCTGAAACAAGCTCGAGCATTCGGGCTGGGATTGATCCTCTCGACGCAGAATCCTGTCGACCTCGATTACAAAGCCCTCTCCAACGCGGGAACGTGGTTCTTGGGTCGACTTCAAACACAACGAGATCAGCAGCGCGTTCTAGACGGGCTCGAGGGAGCCTCCGCTTCTGCGGGCGTTCTCTTCGACAGAAAGAAAATCGAGCAGACACTCTCAGGCGTCGGCAGTCGCGTCTTTCTGCTGAACAACGTTCACGAAGACCATCCCGTTCTGATGCAGACTCGATGGGTGCTTTCGTACCTGAGTGGTCCGATGACCCGGAAACAGATCTCCGACCTGATGACTCCGTTCAAAGAACAGCAAGCCGAAGATCAATCCGAGCCAGCGAAGACAGAGATCACCCCGGAGCAGGTCGTTGACTCAAAGTACGAAACACTGAAGCCGATTCTTCCGCCTGACATCAAAGAGTTTCACATTGCGGTTCGAAGAGATGTTTCTCGGGATGCACAAATCGTCTACACCCCCGCTTTGCTCGCGCAGGGAACAGTCCACTACGTCGACTCGAAGTCGAACGTCGATTGCTGGCGAGACATCAGTTGTATTGTTCCGTTGAGCGAAACCGTTTCCGTCCCACGTGATCCATGGTCGAGCGGCACGTTGAGTTCAGGTCACGACTTCGAAAAGGACGCGCGTGTCGCTGACGGAGTGCGTTACACCGGTACTCCGAAATCATGTGGTCGCAAAACGTCTTACAGAAGCTGGAGTGCTTCCTTCAAAACGTATCTGTATCGAGAACAACGTCTCCATCTTCTCTTCTGCGACGATCTCGATAAGTATTCCCGGCCAGAAGACCGAGAAGGTGACTTTCGGGCTCAAATTCGCCAACTTGCACGAGAAAAACGCGACCTCGAAATCGCCAAGCTTCGCAAGAAATACGAGTCAAAGATGCAAACGCTGCAAGAGCGTGTCCGAAAGGCCGAGCACCGCGTTGAAGAAGAAAAAGAGCAAGCCAATTCTGCGACGGTTTCTGCAGCGGTCTCCATCGGAACGTCAATTCTGGGAGCATTGTTCGGGCGAAAGACATTCAGCAGCACGAACGTCTCCCGTGCTGGAACAAGCATGCGCTCCGCATCGCGAGCTGCGAATCAACGCGGAGACATCCGAAGAGCTGAAGCTGAAGTCGACAAGCTGCTTCAGGATGTTCACGACCTGGAAGCGGAACTCAACGAGCAACTCGACGAGATTCGCGAAGAGTATTCAGATGAAGAAATCCAAATCGAAGAGTATTTGATCAAACCTCGCAAAAGCGACATTTCTGCAGAGCCGGTCGCAGTCATCTGGCTTCCGCACACAATCTCAGCGGATCACACACTCATCCCTGCTGCTGATCCATGGATGGAAGCTGATTCTGCGAACTGATGACTGAACATTGAGGAGAAGAAAGCTAAACCTGGAGCATTTTCTGACTTTGTGTGCACGATCTCGCACGAGCAAGCATCGCCTTCTAACTTCTGAAACAGTGCAAGCGAGTGCACAGGAAAGAGCAACTTGCTCTACGGAGCAAACGGATACTGCGGGCCAGTCAGATCGATTTCTTCTTCGCGATTGCCAGTGAGAAAATCCGAAATGCGTCGCAATCGGAGCTCTCCCGTCGCCTTATTCGGAGAGCTCGAAGCGAGTCCCGGAGAAACGGTTGATGTCGCAGCCCGGTCGCTTTGAGAGTCTTTGACCAGATGGGCTTGAGACGGATCAAACTTGGCACTGGTTGACCGACGAGGAAGCAAATCGAACCCAAAGAATGGCATCGGGGAATTGCTGTTCATCTGAAACCACGTGTTCCCAACGGTACAGCCAGACAGGAACATCGCTCCCCATGCGATCAGGCAAATTGAAAGCGACCTCTTCATGACTCTTTCTCTCGTAAGTTGCACTTGCCTGAGTTCTCGATTGGATTGATCGATCTGGTCCTGGTCGACCTTGCTTGAGCGAATTCGCGAAGACCGTTTCAACAAGTGCTTGATCCCTATTCGGACTGAGCAGGGAGCTCAGTGGACCCGGGCCAAATAGAAACAGACTGCAATGCCTGACATCCCGAAGAGATCATGGGAAGCACAATAAGGATCGCGGCAGCAATCGTTTTGATTCTGTTCATCTCCACTTCCTGCGGTTGCGATGAAAAGGAATTCATTCGAAATCACGATCGTCTTGATCGCAAGGACCGGGGGTGATCCGGGAATTGATGTCGCAGGAGGAGTCGCCCTCGCTGCTGACAATTGGAAATCCGGGGGAGCGGAAAGATAACAATTCAGCCATCGGCTTCTAAACCCCAAAACAGGGCCGCCGAACGCTTTGACCGCCGATCTGTCGATTTTGCCGAAACGTTCATCCCTGTTTCCGCCAAGCTTGCCGAACGGCATCCTTCAGCCGGATTGCTGTCGAAAGACCTGTTGCGTGACAGCATCACGATGCTTTTTTGCAACGCGGTAGCCTCTTCGATTCGGTCATCGCTCACATCTACACGAATTGCCCTAAGGGTTTTCCCGTAAGGAGATAGCGTAGATTCCCGATCAGCTTCCCAGCCTCCTCAGAGGAGGAAAAACTCATTTTCCATCGAGCGGAATCAAGATTGCGTTTCCGCAAATTGCATCGAACACGTTTCGAAGCGGCGATCCATCAATTTGCCCCAGCGATATGAAGTTCCGTCAATGAATCTCCGAACGATTGCAGATTTTACAGTTCTACTCGCTCACCGAGGTCGGCAGCTTTCAAACACTCCGTCGACCAGCGATCTCGTCGACCGCCTCGAACTGGCGAGTTTGATTGACTCGTTGACAACGCAGCTGAATCAAAACGTCCACGCGACTCTCGGCTCTCCCGCGATTGACAGCGAGACAGCTCGAAGACTCTGCGAAGACCTGCTCGTCTTGGAATTTTGTCTTCGACTGACATGCTCTGAAATGCTCTCGGCTGACTCGCTGGAGCTTCCGGGAATCGAACATGGAGACCACCCGCTTTGGCTCGGTGCTTTCAAGAAGGTCGTCGAAGAATCAATGCTCGCTGCTCGGACGAATCTCAGCGAGTCAGACCACCTTCAAATCCTCAAACTCCAGCGACGATTGAGCGCCTGGACTGATCAACTTCTGGCTGCTCGAGGGAACACATTCTGGTCGGAACATTTCATTCACGATGCGTCTCGTTATGAGCAGTTTCTCAAGGATCGCAATCCAGCTGAAAGCAGCGAGTCGGTCAAACTTCGCGAAGTGCTGGAGAGAGCTGCCTGCCAGATGATTGTCCCCAATCGCGTATGCGACATTCACTCTCCAAAAGCCGAGATCATGAGTCTGCTCAAGTCGATTTCGAAGCTGGTTTCATGGGATCAACGAGCAAGTGAGGACTTGTCAACACGTACTCGACGCCGAATTATTGATCAGTCGCGTTGTGCGTGATTTTCGAGTGCGTTCCCGAACGGAAAACGTGATCCAAATTTCTCATGAACTTCATTTGATTTCTAGAATATTTTGAAACTCGGAGTGATTCCGGTGGTCACCAGTCTAGACTCAAACAGAATCGACCGATACAACCGATAGGAGAGTGATTGACGTATCTCTCGAGATCGACGCTCCCTGTCGTATCGCATTACCGTTTGGGTGGACTGTTTCGATGGAAGTTGGGGCATCCGTGTCCGAGCAACCTGAACTTCTGATTCTCTCCGATGGCGAGTCCCCCATGTCTTCGGTAGCGCCGGGATTGTTCTCGCACTACCGCCTGACCGAGGTAAACAGTGTGGCTGAAGCAATCAGTCGGCTGACGGGTCCGAATCCACCCGAGTATTGTCTGGTCCCAGGCCATTCGAACTCCATCACAGAGACGATCGATTGCGCCTCGCTTCTGGCCCAACTACCCGACGCCGTCCTGAAGATCGATCAATACGAGCAAATTGTCTGGGCCAATCGGGCTGCCCATCGACTCTTGAACATCCCCGTCAACGGAGAAGTCTCGCTCCCCAAGTTATTCGACTTGTGGAGTCAGGCACAGATCGTCGGACCGGATTTCTGTCCGGTCAATTCAGTCATGGCGACGGGGAAACAAGCGAAAACAACCGTCCGGCTCGACGAGAAATCATTCTTTGAATTCACAGTCACCCCCATCCCGGGAAATTCCCCTTCGGGCGGGAAACTGCTTCTGGCAACTCTTCGTGAAACGTCAGACGAAGTTCTTCAGCAGCAGAAGCTGGACGCCGTTCATCAGGCAGGGCTCGATCTCGGCGATCTTGATCGGGAAGACGTCCTCGACCTGTCGACTCATGAACGCGTCGAGCTGCTCAAATCCAAACTGCTCTACTACACCCAGGAACTCCTCGAGTTCGACACCGTCGAGATTCGGATCGTCGACCAGGAAACCGGTCACCTGAAACCGCTGCTTGATTTCGGAATGGACCCGACCGCAGCAACTCGCGAACTTCTGGCCTCCCCGCAAGGTAACGGAGTTACCGGTTTCGTCGCCTCGACCGGCAAGAGTTATCTGTGCGAAGACACAACAAACGATCCGCTCTATCTTCCCGGAGCAGCTGGAGCCAAGAGCTCGCTGACGGTGCCTCTGATTCGGCACGATTTGATTCTCGGAACATTTAACGTGGAAAGCCCACAACCGGGAGCCTTCACAGCGACGGACCTTCGTTTTGTCGAGCTGTTTTGTCGGGAAGTTGCGATTGCTTTGAATACACTCGAGTTGCTGGAAGTCGAGAAAGAAACGTCGATCGCAGCCAGCACGAAGCGGATGCTTTGCGAAGTCGCAGATCCTGTCGACGAAATCCTTTCCGACACATGTTGGATGTTCGAACGCTTTAGCGCTGGCGACTCCGAAACCAGCGACAGAATTCGGCGAATATTGAATCACACACAAGACATTCGCAAACTCATCCGCGACAACAGCGTGAACTGCAATGCCGAGAGCGTTCGCTCACCGAAGCTCGGAAACGCTCATCCGCACCTGATTGGCAAGCGAGTTCTTGTGGTCGACATGGACGTCGAAGTCCGCAAGAGTGCTCACGAAATCATGGAGCAGTACGACATGACCGTCGATGCGGTTCGGACTGCTGATGAAGCTCTCCGAATGGTCCGAACTTTCGCGTATCACGTCGTCATCGCTGACAAAAGCCCGCCTGATATGAAGGGCTCCGAGATGTTCCGCTCGCTGCGCGAGATTCACGAACATCTTCCAATCATGCTGATGACCGGATTCGGCTACGACGGCGAGCACACACTCGTCAAATGCCGAGAAATGGGAATGCGAAAAACGCTCTATAAGCCGTTTATCGTTGATCAGTTGATCAAATCCATTGAGGATGCCATCTCGAACTCGACCGGTTCAGTCACTCTTTAGTGACGGTATTAAGGCGGTCATGGCGAATTTGCCTCAGCATTCGCAGCTTTCATCGCACAGAATGCGATCATGTGGGTGCAGCCAAACTCTGAAAATGGTCTAATCGGCGTTCTCGTTTACTCTGAACCGTAAGTGTTTCGAAGACCGCTCGATTCACAGTCACCGGGAGCAACCTGAGCGTTCAACACGTTCGACCAGCGTCTCAACTCATCACCCGACATCTCCTCGAAGTTGATGCCACGAACCTGTTTGCTCCCCATCGGAAATTGACTGATGACAACTGCTCGTCCCCAATTCCTCTCCTGCGATCCTATCACCGGAGCCCCAGCATCGGCTCCTTCCGACTCCGAAGCAGTTTCGTTCTGGATACTGGGACATTCACAACATCAGAAACTCACGGAAGCGATTCCGACAGAGGTCCTCGAATCAGCAACCCAGCGACAAGAAATCACACTCGTCCCGATCGGAGCCGAAGGCGAGTGGACGTGGCACCGCCTTCCCCGCGTACTTGCACCACTCATCGGACCAGTCACAAACACCGCATTCGTTCTGGTCCCGCAAGAATCGGCTCAGCTGATTGAAAGCCAGAACCTCTGGGAAGATCTAGCGACGGACAACTCATCGCTGGCCGTTCGCGATACAATTCTCTCCAATCAGTTTTTGGCTCCGGAACTTCCGGACCTGGCTCCCTCGCACCGACGACTTCCTTCCTGGCTTCGAAGTCGCATTTCAACGTTCCGACCAGAGCGCGTAATCTCTGCCCCGGACGAACATGCGATTCGGGCTGGATTGCTTCAGATCCATGATCAACTCGAACCGAGTCACGTCGAATCACAGCATTGTCAGGGCGACGGCGTTCATGTCGCAGGTGATTACTGGCATGGGATTATGCATCGTCGAGAGCCCGATTATCACAACTCCAAATATTGGTTTCGGCGTGTCGGGGAGCACCCATGTTTTCCACAACTCGCAGAGATCGCTTGCGACGTCTTCGACAACACAGACGACTCGCAATCCGACCAATGGAATGTGAAACTGACGAGTTCCGGCTGGAATCCGAACGGATTCGTTGACCTGTGCGAACAGACTGCTCGCTTGCAGGGAACTCCTCTTGAACTCGCTGCTCGGCGCATTCAATGGTTCGAAATGATCCTGCTACTCAGCCAGACATTCACCGACTGCACTGGTGAAAGTTAGATGGGATTTTCAAACTCAGATTGATGCCCGCGATGGAAAGACGCTCGACTCAGCCGCGACCGATCAGTTTTCGAGGAACTTGAGAACCGCTTCACTCGTGGCAGCGACATCTTTGCGAATCTGCTGTTCGAGTTGTTCGCGCCCTTCGAAAGCCACCTGCCCCCGCAGTCGATCAAGAAACTTCAACGTCAGCAACGTGGAGTACAAGTCCTTCTGGAAGCCGATCAAATGCGCTTCCACCTTCTTCTCATCCCCTGAGAAAGTCGGGTTTCGGCCAACGCTCACCGCGGCCGGGAAATCTCCATCGTCCGTGGTCGCCACGCAGGCGTAAACCCCCTCGGCCGGGATGATCGTCTCGATCTCCGTCAGATTGGCTGTCGGAAACCCAATCTGCCGTCCTCGATGCTCACCGTGAGTCACTCTCCCCTGAAGTTGATACGGGCGGCCGAGTTGGGAGTTGGCGTCAAGAACATCCCCATTGGCCAGCGACTTCCGAATCAAGCTGGAAGAGACCATCTTTTCGCCCAGCTGCTCAGGCTGAATGACGCGAAGGTCTATCGAATGCTGCTGACACTCTGCCCGAAGCGTATCAATCGAGCCGGTTCGCATCTTTCCGTAAAAGAAGTTGGGCCCCTCGACCATTCCGCGAGCATTCAACTGTTCGATAATCACGCGTCGAAAGAACTCGTCCGGGCCGAGACTCAACAGTTCCATGTCCGTCGGATACGCGATCACGTGATCGACGCCGAAGTTGTGAATCAGCCGTGACTTTTCTTCGAGAGTCGATAATCGAGGCGGTGCTTGCTCCGGTCGGAGAAGTCGGATCGGATGCGGTTCGAACGTCATCACGACACTCGGAACGGATGCTTCGCGCGCCTGTTCGATCAATGCTTTCAGCAGTTGTTGATGGCCGAGATGAACGCCATCGAAGTTTCCGATCGAGACGAAGCCATCACAGGCAGCATGGGAATCAGCGAATCCGCGAAACAATGTCATATCGACCGGGGGAACTGCTCGGTTGGGAACAAAACTGATATCAAAACACGTTGATTGAAACCTCCGAGGAGTGTCGCTCGTTCGCGATCGACTCTCGGCAAATCAATAATCGATCCGCATTGTACGGGTTTGTTCGAGCAAGGCGAGTTCAGCGTTCGAAAACTCGCTCTCCGAATTTTTGGGCTCAGGTTGCCCCCTCGAGAATGGAAAAGGGGTATTGAATCCGAAAATAACGTGATACAATTTCTCGAGCAGATCACCGGAAGATATCTACGAACTGCACACAGGAAGGACCCCATCGTGCTGTTGACGAATTCGATGCGCCGCAAGCTGGGCATCAACCTGGCTTTGGTGGTGCTGATGCTCCTCCTCTTCTCGGTCAGCAGCCTCCTGGGAATTGTCTCCTACAGGCGGATGGTGAGTGATCTCGCATTGAGCATCACCAATATCCCACGACGCGACGAGCTGGTTGCCACGCTGACATCGCTCGTCAAACCGCTTCAGGCACCCATCCCCGGTCCGACCGCTCCGGTTTCCTCTCAAATCGATGCTGCGAAAGCGCAATACCGTCACTTTGGCCAGGTTTTCAGCGACGTTGAGAAACGCGTGGCGACGTTTCAGCAACAGTGTCACAACCTGCCGGAGAGCCTGCGTCCGAGCTATCCCGAGGAGAGTTCCTACAACTCAATGTTTCTGACGGTTCATAACCGACTCGCCCAACTGCGATCCGAACAGGATTTCGTTTTTGACCCGAGACTCCGTCAGGAATTTCATCAGGACGTGATTCGATGCGTCGCTGAACTCACGTCAATTGCAGAAAAACTCCCCGACCCATCCAACCGGCTCGGAGAACGCCTCAAGGAAGCCAGCGAAGACTATAAGTTTCACTTTCGGATGGTGATGGCCACGGGGCTCATTTCGCTGGCGCTCTTTTCTCTACTCAGCTACTGGACCTGGAAATGGATTTTCGCCCCAATCCATCGACTGACTGTCGGAGTCGACAAAATTTCGAGCGGAGACTACGGATTCCGCCTGAAGGTAGACACAACGTGCGAACTGTCTCAAATGGGACAAACGTTCAATAAAATGGCGGCGAAAATTGAACAGGACCAGCGAGACAAAGAACGCGAAATCGCCGAGCGAAGCAAGCAACTGGTGCAGTCCGAACGACTCGCCGGTGCTGGGTTCCTTGCTTCGGGTGTAGCTCACGAAATTAACAACCCGCTCACAGTCATTATGACGGCCGCGAGTGGACTCGAACGTCGATTAACCGATGACGTTCTCGAGTCGATGTCGGAGAAAGACCGAAAACGCGTTCACGATTATCTTCAGTTGATTCAGTCCGAGACCGAGCGATGTGAACGGATCACCAAAAAGCTACTCGACTTCTCTTACGGAAACGGCGACGAACGGAATCTCTACGACGTCGTCGCAGTGGCTCAGGAAGTCGCCTCGATGGTCGGCCACCTGAGTAAATTCCAGGATCGAACTGTCACCGTGAATCGCACGGAACCGCTCCACGCTTGGGTCAACGGACCGGAAATCAAGCAGGTAGTTCTGAATCTCGTGGCCAACGGCCTGGATGCCTGCACCTCTGGCGGACAAGTCGATATTTCCATCGAAGAACTGGTTGACGATGTCCAAATCACCATCGCTGACAACGGCTGTGGAATGTCTCCGGAACAACGGCAAAAAATCTTTGAGCCGTTCTTCACGACGAAAGAGATCGGCAAAGGAACCGGGCTTGGCCTGTCGATCACGCACCGAATCGTCGCCGACCATTACGGAACTCTCGAAGTCGCCAGCGATGGTCCGGGACAAGGGTCCACTTTCACCCTCCGGCTCCCCAAACGGGAAGCCCGATCAAACGCCGCTTAGACCATCCCTTTTTCCGTTGCGATCACACGCAAACGAAACGCAGTCGGACAGTCCAAGCGAGTTCTATACTCGAAGCATCGTGCTAGTCTTCGATCTGAAACGCTGCCTTGAGAAGCAAGTCTTGTTCGAACTTGTGAGTCCGTGACGATCCGGTCGCTGGGCTCGCCGAAGCTGGTCGGCTGATTCGCTCGAACGGGAACCGCTTCAGGAAGCGTTCGCCGAACCGAATTCTAAGGAACCCCCACGCTCCCATATTCGATGGTTCTTCCTGAACCCAAGCGACTGGAGTTCCGTCAGCGATCGGGGCGAGAAGTTCGCGAATCCATTTCGTCGGGAACGGATAGAGTTGCTCGATCCGAACGATCATCGAATGCTTGTCACCGATCTCCGCCCGACGCTCGATCAGGTCGTAGTAGATCTTTCCGCTACAGAGAAGAATCTGTTTAACATCCTCAGGCTTGGGAGCTTCAGGATCCGGCAGCACGCTTCGGAATCGACCTTCTGAAAGATCATCCAGCGACGAAACACAATCTTTGTGACGTAGCAGACTCTTCGGCGTCATCACAATCAGCGGCTTCTTCCACTTGCGGAGAACCTGTCGACGAAGCAGGTGGAAGAACTGTGCAGGCGTTGTTGGCTGGCAGACTTGGATATTGTCTTCGGCAGCGAGGTTGAGGAATCTTTCCAGTCGAGCACTGGAGTGCTCCGGTCCCTGACCTTCGAAGCCGTGAGGTAGAAGCATGACGAGGCCGCTCAAACGGTCCCACTTATCCTCTGCACTGGCGATAAACTGGTCGATGATCACCTGAGCAGCGTTGACGAAATCTCCGAACTGCGCTTCCCAGACGACAAGACCTTCCGGACAGTCGAGGCTGTAACCGTACTCAAACCCGAGCACGCCAGCTTCTGAGAGAGGACTGTTGTGGAGATTCACGTACCCACGTTCATTGATAATGTTGTTGAACGTGACAAACGCCTCGCCGGACTCAAGATCATAGAGCACGGCATGTCGATGACTGAACGTTCCTCGGCGAACGTCTTGACCGCTCATGCGCAACGGGCGATGTTCATCGAGAATCGAAGCAATCGCAAGAACCTCGGCACATCCCCAGTCGAGGGGCTGTTCACCATTGGCCATTGCCAGACGTGCTTCAAGAATTCGCTGAGCTTTCGGATGCGGTCGGAACCCTTCAGGAAGTTCGACGAGCCGACGAATCAGCTGGCTCATCTTGTCTCGATTCATCCCGGTAATCGGAGAATCCGCTTCTTTCGCTGGTCCGCCATGATAGCCAGCCCAGATTCCTCCCCAGTGATCGACACATCGAATGAAGTCGTCGCGGCGAGCTTCGGTCAACTCTGCTTCGAGTCGTTCACGACGATCCTTTTCAATTTTCTCTGCTTCCTCGCGGGTCACTCCTCGCAAATTCAGCAAGCTGTTCATGTACCCTTCAAAGACTGTCGGGTGCTTGCGAATCTCTTTGTACATCACAGGCTGAGTGAATGACGGCTCGTCGCCCTCGTTGTGACCTCGTCGTCGATAGCAATACATATCGATCACAACGTCGCGTTTGAACTTCTTGCGGAAATCGAGAGCAAGATTCACAACCTGCGCGACAGCTTCCGGATCTTCACCGTTCACATGGAAGATCGGGATTTGCAGCATCTTCGCGACGTCCGTCGCATAAGTCGTCGACCGCCCCTCACGCGGAGTTGTGGTGAACCCGACCTGATTGTTGACGATGATGTGAATCGTTCCGCCGGTGCGATAGCCAGCCAATTCGCTGAGGTTCAGCGTCTCCTGAACGATCCCTTCCCCGGCAAAAGCGGCATCACCATGAATTAGAATGACCGCTCCGAGTTCCCGCTTGAAATCACGAGCACGATCCATTTTCGCCCGCACTCGGCCCTGTGCGACTGTATTCACGAATTCGAGGTGACTCGGATTGAAACAAAGCGACAGGTGAACGCTCTTGCCGAGAGAAGTTTCCCAGTTCCAGCTGTAACCGAGATGGTATTTGACATCGCCGCGGCCAATTTGCAGCTCGGGGTCTGCGTCGTCAAACTCTCGGAAGATGACGCGAGGACTCTTGCCCATGATGTTCGCGAGCACATTCAAGCGACCGCGGTGTGCCATCCCAATAACAATCTCGCGAACGCCCTGATTGCCTGCCTTCTCGATCGCCATATCGAGCAGAGGAATCAAACTCTCCGCACCTTCGAGAGAGAAACTCTTGGCCCCCACGAACTTTCGAGCGAGAAACTCTTCAAAGACAACGGCATCTGCCAGCCTTTGGAGAATTCGCAACTGCTCTGACCGTTCGAGTTTGATGCGATTTCCGGTTTCTTCCATTCGCTGCGCGAGCCACAGGCGAACTTGCAAACTGTCGATGTGGAAGAATTGCGCGCCGATGCTTCGGCAGTATGTCTGCTTCAACCAGTTGATGATCCCCCTCAGAGTCCGCGTCGCTGGTCCACCAACCCAGGATGTCGAGACTTCTCGATCGAAATCGTCCTCACCGAAACCGTAGAATGCGGGGTCCAGTTCCGGAGGGCTCGGACGTTCGGATCCCAGTGGGTCGACCGATGCCAGAATGTGACCACGAACACGGTAATTCCGAATTAACTGGTCGAGACGCTCCTGACGGGCTGCTTCGTCCAGTTTTCCGGCCGGCCCCTGATAAGGAATATCCGTCCCGAGTCCCGGAGGATTGAACATTGAACGCGACGGAAATGGGCTGGAAGCTGTCCAGCCGCCACTGAGTCGTTCATCTCCATTTTTGAGAGAATCAAAATACTCTCGCCATTCCACGTCGACCGAATTCGGATCGAGGAGATAACTTGAGAAGAGATCTTCGACGAAAGACAGGTTTTGACTGCCGACGGAAACAGGTTGCGAACTCACGATGAACGCTCCAAATGGAGTCTGCAAAGGCTAAGCGAGCACTGCAGCGATTTTGGCCGCAGGTTTCTTAAATTCAATGCCGACATCAAACAAAAGAGATTGATTTTTCGGAATGGAGTTCCTGCCGAACGAGAGAGGCACAAAAGGGACATTCCGAATGACCATCACAAGACAATAATTGACGTGAAGACAACAGAGACCACATGCAATGGTCGAAGGGACAGATCGCATCCGCAATCACAACTTGGACACTCGTCTCGGAAATGATTCCGGGACTTTGCGAATCAGGTTGACTGAGCCAACTGCCATCAATCCCGAAACGTGTTCGAAACAAAAGCGAGACGGCACTGCTGAAACAATATTCCCACCGTAGCGGTTCAACCTGACTTTCAACATGTGTGCTCGCAGGATTTCGTGAACCTCACACTGAAAACAGCTCTCATTTCGGCAACCACCATGCACCCACAGCGACTTTCCGGAATTTTCACTCCCAATCTGGTTCCATACGACTCGAACCAGAATATTAACGAAGCGGAACTGCGCCGGTACGTGGACTGGCTCATCGAGCGAGGAGTTCACGGACTCTATCCGAACGGCTCGACCGGGGAATTTACTCGATTCACCCCCGAAGAACGAAGACGGATTGTCAAGATTATCGCCGACCAGAACCGCGGTCGGGTTCCGATTCTGGCAGGTGCAGCAGAAGCCAACGTTCGCGAGACAATCAAAGCGTGCGAATACTACTCCGACCTCGGAGTTCGGGCGGTCGCGATTGTTGCTCCATTCTATTACAAGCTGAGCCCTTCGTCCGTTTACGCCTATTTTCGTGAGATCGGCCAGAATACTCCGATCGACGTAACGCTCTACAACATCCCGATGTTCGCGAGCCCAATCGATGTTCCAACCGTGCAGCGACTCAGCGAGGAATGCCCTCGAATTGTCGCGATTAAAGATTCTTCGGGGGAAATCCCTCACATGATCCGCATGATTCAGGCCGTCCGACCGAATCGGCCGGAATTCAGCTTCCTGACAGGCTGGGACGCAGCACTGATGCCAATGTTGCTGGTCGGCTGCGATGGCGGCACAAACGCTTCGAGTGGAGTCGTTCCGGAAGTCACTCGAAAACTGTACGACCTGACTGTTTCCGGCCAAATCGATGCTGCCCGGGAAATTCAGTACGACCTGGTCACCCTCTTCGACACAATGATCTATCAGGCCGAGTTCCCCGATGGATTCCGAGCAGCTGTCGAATTGCGAGGATTCCAGATGGGGCGAGGACGCCAACCGCTGTCGACGGAACAACTGGCGGATCTGTCAACGCTCTCCAACACTCTGCAATGCCTGCTTTCGCAACACGGGTTCACCGACCAGCCAGTCGGAGGTTGCCCGACACCAACCGGTGGCTCCGCCGCGAATGACCCTGACGTCGGAAAAATTGTGGGGACAGTCGTCGCAGAATTGAAACGACGCGGACTGATTTCCTGACGAATCGAAGCGAAATCTGCCAGTCAGCCCCGAGGCCACTCCTAAATTCTGGAACGGCTTTGAATCGACTGGCATCTTCGCGAAACTGACACTAACATCGCCGCTTGAAATTGGTCGTTTTCGTATTCCTTCAGAGCTGCGGGACTGGTTCAGGATCATGCCCACCGTTACGTTCAAGAACCTGAAGAACAAGAAGATTGTCGTTCCAGAAGGATCGAATCTTCGTCGTGAAGCCCATAAGAACGGCATTCCGATGCATTCTGGGATTCATCAATATCTGAATTGCCACGGAAACGGCATGTGCGGAAGTTGCCGCGTGATCGTCAAATCAGGCGGCGAACAGCTCAAGCGAAAAGGCTGGTGGGAAAAGATCCTGCTCTTGCTGAACCCAATGTGGTTGTTCGCTCGCATTGGTCACGAGAAAGACATGACTCTCGCCTGCCAGACACGCGTGAATGGCGATTGCGAGATCGAATCGACTCCACCGATGAACTGGAGCGGCGAAGAATTCTGGGTCTAATCGACTCGCAGAGTTTCCGCATCCGTCACTCGAACTCACTTCATTCCCTGTTCGAGCTGCCGTTACTCGCAGCAATCGCTTCCCAACAGTTTAAGCACTTAGATCACTTATTGCGTGGTCAGTGCGTTGGTCAGCAATCCGTTCTCGATTAAAGAGACCGCCTGCCAGGCTTCTTGCCGGGCAGTATTCAGCGTGAGCAACACCTCAACGTACGACTGCTGCGCCGTCAAAAGACCGAGATAAGACATCTCTCCACTTTTATACAGTGTCTGGGCGGTTTCCAGATTCTCTTGCGAAAGTGGAAGTAGCTCGTTTTCGATCTGCTTCAGGGTCTGCAGCGCGACTCCGTATTCGCGGAAAGCTTCCACAAATTCTTCTCGAAGCGCCAACTCAAGGCGTTTGGCTCGGAAACTCGCCTGCACGTAGTCCGCACATGCTGCGGCCACTCGTCCGGTGTTGCGATTGTTCACCGGCAACTCGAATCCCAACTGCAAGTTGACGATCGTGTCGTACGAAGCATTGTCGTACTGGACCCCGACCTGAGACTGAATGTTGGGAATCGGTTCAACCTGTTCCCGTTGAACGGCCCATTGATGACGGACCATTTCGGCACGTGCCGCTTCAACAGCGGGATGTCTGGCAATCGCCTTCGGAAGTTCGACATCGAAATCGAGTTCCGGAACCGCTTCGCTCAATGAACCCACAACATGGTTGAGTTCGATCGGCGCACCTCCCATAACCACTTCAAGAGCCCGCTTGGCGGCAACAACCTGTGTCCCGGCATTCTGATGACGAAGTTCGTTTTCTTTCAAACGGAGTTGCGCCTGTAGCAACTCACCTCGCCCCACTTGACCTGCCTGAACAAGCTGCTGAGTCAGCGAAACTCCATCCTGAAGAATGGCTTCCATTACGTGGAGAATTTCTTCACGCTTGCTGGCAGCGAGCAGATCATAGAAACGCTGTCGGACATCACCAATCACGCGAAGTCTTTGGACTTCCGTTTGCCACCGGGCTGACTCGACTTCCCACCCTCCAATTTGTCCATTCAGGCCGAGCTTATTCGCAGTGACAAATTCTTGCGAGTAGAACACGCCCTGCATACCAGCCCGACCGCTGTCTCCAATCTCCGACGCCTGATATCCGACAGTCGGGTTGGGCTTCCGAGTTGAATTCCATCGAAGACCGCGGAATCGATCAACACTGGAGCTCCGTTCGTGAATGGACGGATGATTTTGGAGAGCAATCGACACTGCCTGATCCAACGTCAGCTGCATACCAACCGGGGTATCACTCGCTTGAGGATCTCCCTGAGCATCGAGTGACGGAATCGGAACGGAGAGATTCATCGCCAGATCATCTGACCAGCAATTGCTGCCGATGGCCAACAGCAGGATCAGGCTCAGAAACCAATCCACTCTCACAGATAACCTTTCCACGATATCGAATCCTTCGCGAGCACTTGAAGTTGGCTGGCGACTCCCTGCACTTTCGTAGCAAGGAACGCAGAGTCACTCGATAAGAGCGCGACTCTTCAAGATGGATCGGTTGTATCGATGCAAGCGACTGGTCCAATTCGTTGAATGTGGAGACTTCGACCGTCTGAATTCAACAATCGTTCGGCTTAACCAGATTCCACAACCCAGAGAAGCCTGAGAACATAGCGAACAACACAGTCGCCACGATTAGAACAAGAGGTCTTTCCAAGACGAATCGCTGCTCAGCGACGCAGCCCTCATCGAACTAAAGAATGGAGATTGCACCCTCGGATACAGACCAATTCCTGAAATTCATTCAAGAATTCAAAGCTCATCCTGGTCGCCCTCACCCGTTGCCCCGTCGGGATGCGAGGGTGACAGAGCCACTTCATCGGCTTGGATCGCTCCGTGCTGATTCAGGGAGAGTCGATAGACCTTATCCGCGTATTGCTCAAAACTCTGCGGATCATGGTGACTGATCATGAGTACCTGAAATCCCAAAGCACGCCCTGCCTCGTAAACCATTTTGACGAGCCGGGGAACAAGATCTGGGCGCAGCCAGCAATCCTGTTCGTCGAGCACCAAAAACCGGCGGTGTTCCTTCTGGTCGAGCGTCATCATCGCAAACATCCGCAAGCCGACACTGAGAATGTTCGCGACGGAGCCCCCTTGCCCGTTCATGATGCTCTCTTCATTCCCTTCGCGCTCGATGTAGAACTCGACGGAGGCTTTGCCCCGTTTGAAGTCCGACCGCGCACGGAAACAGACCGCCTGATCCAGGATCTCCTGAAGTGCAATCGTCAACTTCTCTTGAACCAGTCCGAGCATCTTGTCGAACAGTTGTTGATTCAACGCTTCGAGGGCCGCGGTGACATCATCGGAGAGTTCCAGAACGCGATTTACTTCTTCAAGCTGATCACGAAACTGTTTCGAACGCCGTTCGGTTTCGCGACGTCGGTCGATGAGACGATCGACACGACGACGAATTCCCTGAATGACTGCGCTGTCAGATGGTCTGTCTTCTTCGAAATTTGAAAGATGAGCTTCCATTATTCGCCCGCTTCACCATCTCCAAGGGTGCGCTCCGAGTCCGCTTCGACTATCGCAAGATCCGTCTCAATGCCTTCCAACAATGTTTGATAGTCTCTACGTTTTCTCTCGTTTTCAGCGGTGAGTTCTTCGAGCTTGCTGCGAAGTTCTTCCAGGTCGTCCGTGCCGTACTTCTCAAGTGCCTCCTTCTTCAATTTCTGGAGTTCACTTTGAGCATTTGTCAGGTTGGTTTGTGTTGCGATCTTCTTCTCATGCAGAACCTGATACCGACTCTGAAGTTCTTCGATCGTCTGTTGATCGCTATTTGCCATGTCACTCATCTCCTTCTGTCACTGTCTTCGCGAGATCCATGATCTCCGCCGCTACCTGCGGACTGAATTGTTGTACGTTCGATTCCAAAAATTCGATCAGCCCAGCCCCGTCGTCGGTTCGACGGGCCTGCAGTTCAGCTAGACCGGAGACAAACGCTGACTGAGTCTCATTGCCGACCGCTTCGATCACCGCTTCGTGGAATACTTCCTCGAAGGGTTTATGAGGTATTTCGATTCTTTCCAGGTGATACTCCGCATCATCCAGACGCAGTTCCAGAACCGACGGGACGTGGTCGCGGCAAGCGTCACTTCGTGATCGTCGGCTGATGTTTCCGGGAGTGATCCAAGACGTCTTTCCCTTAACGACTGTCTCCAGATTGCGATGAATATGCCCGTTGATGATCAAGTCCACGCCATCAATCGAACGCGGTTTGACCCGCCCCTCGTCATACCCGGGAATGAGGATATCGTGGTGCGTGACCCAAACGACAACTGGGTTTTGGTTCGTTTTAGTTTTTCCGCAGTGTGGACTCGAATCAAAGGTCTTGGGAATCTTCTGACGGTAAGAAGAGCCAGCAATCACAAGCGGTCGACCTGCGACCGTGCCGACCCATGGCTCGTCTTCGCTGATTAAGGTGAGATGTCCGGAATTGACCAACAGGCTGAGCGAGTCATCATCCGTCAACTCGGGTTGATAATGAACATCGTGATTCCCATAGACCGTGAGAATTTCACCGGACAGCAACTGAAAAAGTTGGTTCAGCAACCAGT
This sequence comes from Thalassoglobus sp. JC818, assembly GCF_040717535.1. NCBI lineage: Bacteria > Pseudomonadati > Planctomycetota > Planctomycetia > Planctomycetales > Planctomycetaceae > Thalassoglobus > Thalassoglobus sp. JC818. The sequence continues at coordinate 120,989 of NZ_JBFEFI010000003.1, read as the reverse complement.
TTGAGTTATCACGGGGCTTATCGAACAGGTCTCCCAGCAGAACCGGAATGAGCTTGTTCTCCCGTGCGTAGTTCAACGACCAGCGAAGTTTCTCCAGGATGACTTCGGGATAGTTATCCTTTCGAAAACCGGGTTGTCGACTCTCAAGATGCGGGTCCCCAATAAATAAAGCCCCGTTCCATTCCTCGACCGACATTATCCCCTCCCCAAGCTGTGAGCCTGACGAATGGCTTTTTCCGGATCGATGTTGCCTCCACAAACAGGACACGTCTGATCAAGCGCGAGATCGTGAATGGATGACTCAACGAGTTGCATCTGCTCCTCGATTCCATTCATCTCGACGGACAAGCTTTCCATCCGCTGCATCTGTGTCTCAAGCTTTAATATGACCTCAGAGATTCCATCGCTGGACGGAATGTCAGGAGGGGAAGCAAGCTCGCGAAATCGTTCTTCCCTCGCTGATTCGATCTCCAATCTTTCTACCGCTGCGGACATTCTCGCAACAACAGCTTGCAGGTCATCGCAGGAGGCCCACTTCGGCGGTTCCAGATCTCCAATCGAGTTCAAACGTGCTTCGCTGGCGATGCATCTGAGGCTCGCTTCCTCAACACTCAAAATGAGTTGCTCAAGCCGATCTGTGTCTTCGAGATGAGGTGGCCCTTCCAGCTGAGTAAGACATTCTCGATTTGACTGATGACGTTGAATCGAGCTTTCAAGCGTCTCGCAGGATTTCAACACGCGACTCAATGTATCGACATCAAAGAGTTCCGGCGGAGACGCCAGCGGGCTCAGTGAATCAAGCTGTCCGTGATGCAGAACCATCTTCTGTGAAATCGTCGCCAGCCCGACGGTCAACTCCGCGAGTCGACTTGTCTCTTCCAGCTTCGGCGGGGTCTCAAGTTTCTGAAGAACGCTCGATTTCTGTGAGTGGAACTCTGTATCAGACTGCGATTGAGCAATTTCATCGACAAGTTCCGAGAACGCCTCCGCCGCCGTCTGACTTTCAAGCCATTGCGAGTAGAGCTTCTCCACTTGAGTGGTTCGCTCTTCAATTTGAAGCGATGGCTTGAGAACTTCTAGCTGAAGTGCGCAGTCCTCAAGTTCTTTCTCCAATCGCCCCTTATCCTTTTTGGCGAATCGAACGCGGTCCTGATGAACCTGCTGCATCTCAAGAAGTCGGCTCACATCCGAGGACGATGCGAAAAACTGAGCCGCCGATGAGCCTGTTTTATCGAGCAAGAAGATCGGCGACTTCTGAGCCCCGAAATGGATGTCAAATGCCTCGTTTCCCTCGCTGTTGACCTTGCCGAGCCTTAGAGCGGTGTTCAATTCATCGAATCCGCCCCCAGCGCGAATTCGGTCAAAGCGTTGACCGTCTACGACATAATGCGAGGAAGTCTTGCTTCGCGACCACGTCACCTCGTGACCATCGTCGGTCGTCACAGTCACCGAACAAGATTTCGCACCGTGCCGGATGGCATAGTTTGAGCCACGGGTGTTGTCGCATAACAACTGCAATGCCGCCACGATCGCACTCTTGCCGACATTGTTCGGCCCCGTCAACACCGTCAGCCCCTCCGCCGGTTCAATGACGGTGTGCCGATGCGACATGAAATCTATCAACTCGATGCGAGTGATCATGAAAAACCTGTACTTGCGTCCACTTCCCAAGACGATAATCGACGGACCGATGAACTTCCAGAGATCAGCCTGAGAAGCTTTGGCATTTTCGCCAGCCGGAACAGGAGAGTTCTTCGTCTCCTACACGAGCGATCAATTCTTCCCATTCTGCGCAAAAAAACCGCTGTGTCATCCCAGTGGACGACACAGCGGTCAGATTCTTTTTCAGACAGTCGCTAGCGGTTAGAAGCTACCCCATCCGAATGGAAGTTCGCCGATTCCCGCTCCAAGATTCACGGTATCGCCGAAGCTGTCCCCGTTGTTGAATCCTGCAGTTGTTGAACCTCCCGAGACGCGGAATGTGCTTCCACCGACTCCTGAGTACAGGAAGGTGTCCGAAGCTCCTGTTGCTCCTGGAATCGCAAACGCTCCGGAGCGTGACGCCAGTCGCTGTGCGTTTCGCAAGCGAGTTCCGCTTGTGAATGGTCCAGCTGTTGGCTGAGCATCCGTTCGCGATTTGAAGACCGATTCATCGTTGCTGAACGATGCACCCGCCCGGACGATGTCGATGTCATCCCCGGTGTTTCCGGTGAAGACGAGATCGATTCGGGAAAGTGGATCTTGAACGAAGCTGGTCACGTTGAAGGTCGCAGCATCCCAGGTTCCAGTTGTCGCAGCTGGAGTGGTCGTTGACACGAACGATTCGATGAGCACGTCTGCACCAGGTTGACCGATGAACGAGCTGTTCGTCACGTTCGCCAGAACTCCACCACGTCCGGTCAGGTTGCCAGCACCATCGCTGACAAATCCGCCATTGTTGCTGAAGTCGGTTGTCGCTCCGCTGGTTCCGACTCGCATGACCAAACCACTGCCTGCGAATCCGCTGTTCAACCCATTGTCCATGACAATGTTGTTGTCGAAGTCGAATTCCAGGACTGGGTTCGCCATTGGATCGCCAGCAGCAGCCAGGGCAGCTGTTGCAAGTGCATCAGCAGACTGAGCCAGATCGGCGGTGTTCACAACGTAGACACCTTCGAGGTTGTTGCCCTCGACGAGGCTGTTTGTGATCGTCACGTCTGCAGTCGTTGAACCGCGAACCAGCAGGTCGATTCCACGTCCACCGTTTTCACGGAAGGTGTTGTCGTCGATGTTCGCAGTCAGGTTCTGTCCCGGTTCGGAAATCATCTGGAGAGCATCTCCCCCGTTCATTTCCAACATGTTGCCGGAGATGGTGTGAGTTCCACCGATGATCGACACGCCTTTGTCTGCGTTGAGACTCATGGTGTTGTCAGTGATGGTGTGAGTTCCACCGACAAGGACAACTCCGTGAGCATCGTTCGAATCAATCGAGTTCCCTGAGATCGTCGAGTTCACGCCGACGAGATTCGTGATCCCGTTCGTTCCGTTGCCATCGATCGAGTTGTTGAGAATGTCAATTCGGCCTCCGGTGTTGCCAACCAGAATTCCGCTTTGTCCATTTCCGTCGATCGTGCTTCCGGTGACGAGAACGTCTCGACCAGTGTTCTGGGTTCGAATTCCATTTCCGGTGTTGTTGCTGATGTCCATGTTCACGAACTCGAAGTTCACGTCCACGTTCATCGCTGTGATACCGTCTCCGTTGTTCCCGGAAGCAGATCCACCAGTCATGGTGATCGTTTCACCTGGGTTGAGTGACTCAGCGTTGAAGCGAATTCCACCCAGTTCGTTGTTGTCGATCACGTTTCCATCGAATGTCAGCTGGTGTGTGGCGTTGACATCAATTCCGTAACCACCGTTGAAGACGATATCGTTGTCGATAAAGTCAGCTGTGATTGACGGAGCATCATCCATCGACACGGTCATCTGATTCAATTCAACGCCGTCTCCGCCGTTGTTTTCAATCTGGTTGTCTTCGACGAGAGCCTCGATGCTGGCATCGAATTGAGCTTCCATTGCCAGACCGCGACCAGCATTCTGAGACATGATGTTCTGAACAATCGTGAACTCGTCTGTCATGTCACCCTGTGAAGCGACAATGTCGATACCATCGCTCAGGTTTGAGTTGAAGACAGAGTTTGTGATTGTCACGTTGTCGACGACAGCTGATCCAAATCGCTCGAACCGAAGTCCGTCGACGTTGTTCAGAGTCGAATCGACAAACTGAATCGTTGGGTTCGCCAGCGAAGAACTCAGGTCGCTGCTGATCAAAATCCCTGATCCGGTGTTACCTGAGAAGGTCGTATTCGCCACCGACTCGTGACCGATGGTCAAGTTCGGAGCAGACGCATTGTCTGTCAGCTGAATGTTCAGACCTTCCGCTCCGAAGTCAGGATCTGCACCACTTCGTGTCGCACTGATATTGGTGTTCGTAATTCGAAGATCCCCGGTCGCGTTCTGCGACAGTGAGATTCCAATACCTGCGTTGACGTTGTTCGAGATGATGTTCAGATCAGTGTCATCGCTTCCAGCTCCGGCATCGAAGACCACATTGGTGTTGTCTTTCGCATCGATTCGAAGACCGAACGAGTTGTTGCCGTCGAGGTTGTTACGGGAGAAGTCATTCACTTCGACCGAAGACGAGTCTGAAAGGTCGAGACTGATTCCGCGACCACCATGGAAGGCGATTGTGTTGTCTGTCATCGTGGTGACCAGTGACTCATTGCCGTCGAGAGCGATGTTGATACCGCGACCACCGTTTGACCCGAAGGTGTTGCCGGTGAAGTCGAGTTCAATCGTGTTCCCGTTGGTCGTTGGGTTCAGCATTCGGAAGGCGTCACCATTGGCGTGATCTGTAATCACGTTTCCGGAGATCACACCGCCTGTCAGATCACTGTTGGTCAGGCCAATGTTGATTCCATGACCTTCGTTCATCTGCAGTGAAGCCAATGCTCCTGGACCAACCGCGAGTGCTGGCATATCACCGTACAGTGCTTCGAGGTTGTCCATGTCAGCGACGACGCTGTCTGGACGCATGACGATTTCGTCGTCAGCTTCAACACTCGCTGAACCACCCGTGACTGCTGCCAGGACTGCTGGTGATGGATAAGTGTCCGCAACGTTTGCATCGACGACATACCCGATGTCGGCAAGACTTTGAATCGTCAGCACGCTCAACGGATTTGGCACTTCATCGTTCAAGTATCCTGTCATCAATTCATTGTCGAAGACAGACTCTCTCCAGTGCGATTCAACAGTTCCAGCACCACCGATGTTTTCAAGAGGCACGCTTGTTTCGGTCAAACCGAACAGTGCGTTGTAAGCATCGATGGAATTGGTTCCTGTGAACCGTGGATCGTTCGTTCCTGAACCGGAAACAAGACCAAGGTTGTTCCAGATCGTTCCAATTCCAAGAACGTGTCCCATCTCATGCAGGATGATTTCATCCAGCTGACCGGCTGCTTCACGTTCGGCAAGGTCTGCAGTATCGAACTGCATGATTCCCTGGAATGGCAGGAAGCTTCCGCCTCGCAGGCCAGTCGGACCAGCTTGTCCGAGAATTCCGTTAACACCGTCGATTGGAATTCCGGAAGCGTCAATGACCAGGTCATCGATGAGTCCGACATCCAGAAGGTCGTCGGTGATGATCTGTTCCCATCGAAGCTCAGCCTGGCGGAAGAGAAGCTGCTGACTTGGAGTTAGTCCTCCTGAGAAGTTCAGAGTAATATCGAATTCGTTCGCAGGAGTGGGCATCAAGGTTCCCATTCCGTTGTTTTCGATCAACAGGCCGTTGATGTCGGAGTTGTCCATTTGCAGACTGATTCCGTCACGTCCGTTCATGTTGATATCAGGATGATCAACGATCTCGAGGTTGGTGACTGGCGAATCGACGAAGTCCAGAAGAATTCCGTCGCTGCCGTTGCTCATGACGGTGTTCATCGCCATTCGCATATCATCCAGTCGTGATCCATCGAACTCGAGAACAATTCCTCCGCTGAGGTTGTTGCTGACGTTGTTCAGCTCAATTGTTCCTCCACCCAGACCACCGACATCGCTGTCAGTTGCTGAGATCGAAATTCCGCGTGAGTTGTTGGACTCAACATCGTTCTCCGAAATGTTCAGAGATTGAATGTGTGATCCGTTTCCTGCGTTCAGCTGGAAACCGTCTCCGCCGTTGCCGACTCCTGACACCTCTCCGCCAATCGAACCGTCGCGGGAGAAGAAGATGTAGCGGCCGTCGTGCATCGACTCGAGGCTGTTCTGGACCAAACTTGTCGCAGCAGGACCACTGTCGAGGAAGGCTCCGTTGATACCCGATCCAGCAAGTTCGAACGAAGTATCAACGCCGTTGGAGTAACCAACACGGGCAGCACTTCCACCGAGTCCAAAGGCGTCTGAACCGCTGGCTTCACCAGCTTCCCAAAGAATCTCACCATAGTTGAATTCGATGTCGAAGTCGCCGGGCCGAATGTCGGATCGGTCAACCAGAATCAGTTGGAACGAGTTCGTTGGCAGACCATTGTTGGTGCCTGTCACTGAGAAGTGGCGGACATCTAGCCAGTTCACACCAAACGCCTGTCGGCCGTTGACAATGCCTTGGCCGAAGGTCACTTCGCCAGACATTGCACCGTTGCTGTCAGCACGAGTATCAACATCCGCGAAGAACGGAGCGATGATCTGTCGGCTTGTGCCTTCCAGTCCGAATGGAGTGAAGGTTCCGAGCGGAGCATCGAAGGTGATGTTTCCGTTGTTGTTGACGAATGCTGAATCAAAGAGCTGCCCGAAGAAGTTGGCGTCGAATCCGAGAGGAATCAAGCCGGTGGACAGGTCGTCGTTTGCTGGCAGCGTGTTGAAGTCGAAACCGTTTCGAATCAATGGCAGCGAATCGTCGATTGGAGCCGAAGGATTCGCGGTCGAACCAGGCAGAATTCCGAATGTGTTCCCCACGACATTCAGGTTCTCGATCGGAGTATTGTCGAGATCCATTCGCATTCCGTTGCCAGTATTCACGGATGCGACGCTGTCGAGAATGTTCATATTCGTGACAGAGCTGTCTGTCAGATCGATGTGAATTCCGTCAAACATGTTGAGGGTACTCACAACGTTTGAGAGTTCGAGTGTCTCGATGTTCAGGTTTGAGCCAGTGATGTCGAGACCGTGTCCGAGGTTTCCGGAAGTCTCGAGGTCGTTGACGTTCAACCCACCAACGGTGACTGTCTGAGTCAGCGTTGTCACTTCGATATCGCTCATCAGACCGACATTGTCCAACACGAGGTTGAACCCGTCGCCGAGGTTGCCGGATGTCGTTGTGGTTCCGCTGTCACTGTTCACGTCAACAGCCAGATTCGTGACATCCGTCGCTTCGACTGAGATACCGTGCCCGTTGTTGCCGTCGATGTTTCCAGAGACGAGCACAGCGAGTTGATCAATGTCCGCACCAGTCACACTGACACCGCTTCCGTTGTTACCGGAAACGTCATTGGGACCGGTCATGATCAGAGCCGCCATGGTGTCAGACCCGGTGGCGTTCAACTCAACACCGTTTCCGTTGTTGCCGGTGATCTCCATGTTTCCGGTGTCGTCGATGCTCGACAACAACTCTCCAATGAAGGCACCACCGTCTGCAACATCAACCGAAATACCAGCTCCGCTGTTGGAGTCAACAAGAGTGTTTTCGAAGCTGACACTCGATGATGAACCAGCACTGCTGACTTGGCCCCGAATTCCACTCAAGCTTCCGCTTTGACCGTTGTTGGCAAAGGTACTTGTTGTGTTCAGGATTGTCAGATCGCCGCCAGAGAGCGCTTCGAAGGCAAGACCCTCTTCACCGTTGTTCTGAACGAGCATTTCTGACGAGGTGACATGCAATTGACCATTTGATGTGGCCTCAAGATTCAGACCTTTCTCAGCGTTCGTAGCTGAGGAAACTGTATCGAGGTTCAGATCGATGCGGCCGTTGTTGCGAGCTGTCGCTGTCAGACCGTCACCAGATGTTGCATTCACCTGACCGTTGTCGTTGAGACCAACGTCTGTCAGGTTGATCATGGTGTGTGAGTTCGCACCGGAGGTGTCGACGCTCAACCCATCTTCGCCACTGAACGACAGTGAACCGTCGGTGTAATCGAAGACAAGAGTTCCACCGGCGGAGTTGGTGAACAATGCTCCTTCTTCACCCGAGCCAGTTGCTGGAGCTCCGGAGATTTGAACCATCGCTGTCGAGCCAATTCCGCTGACAGTTCCCTGGAAAGCATTCCCCAGGTTGTTTGAAAAATCGTTGACAGAATCCTCAGCTGTTGCCGCACTGAGCGTCGCTCGTGAGGTGACATCGAACTGGAAACCGTCCATGCCGTTTCCGGTTGCCTGGACACCATCCAGAACGATCATTCCTGTCGCGCCATTTCCGGCGATCTGATAGTCGAGACCATCTTCACCATTACCTTGAAGGGTGGTGTCAACGAGCATCAGATCGAGAATTGATCCATCTCCACCCGAAGTCAATCGGGCGTCGATACCGTCGCCAGCGTTGTTGTTAATTGCAACGTCGTTGAACAAGACGCCAACTTGTGAACCTCCGCCGACTGATTGAACAGTCACACCAGTCGCGTCCCCGTTCGAGATCGAACCACGGATCCAGTTGACCTGCAGCTCTCCTTCGTTGTCTGAACGCAAGATGACGTTTCCGTCGCTGGCAAGGTTGTCTGCAGTGACATCTGTGAAGTTGACGTCAACCATGGAGTTTCCACCGGATTCCACGTTGACGGCACTATTTCCAGAATCATCGAAAGTTCCGTTGGTGAAGTTCGCAACCACGTTCGACTGGTTGTTCACCATCATCGCGAGACCGTCTTCACCCGAACCCGATGCGTCGAAGTTCACGAAATCCAGATTCGCGGTACTGTGGTTTGTCACAGAACCGGCAATCGCGTTGTCAACACTGCCCGACATGTCCACGTCTTCGAACAGCGAGTTCAAAGTCGAACCTGACGCGACCACAAATTCAAAGGCATTGTCACCTGCCTCAACGAGTGAAGTCGGATCGACAAGCAGATCAAGTGTTGAGCCGTCGAGAACTGTCGTGGCGATGTTGTCGTCACCGTTTCGATCGATCGTCGAATCGACAATGGCGACACCGAAGTCTGAACCATCGCCAGCCACGATCTGAACACCGTCGCCAGAGTTGTCGCTCGCAACCAGACCATCTGCGATCACAGAACCTGTTGCATCGCTCAAGAGAATCTCAACACCGTTTCCATCGTTGTTGCTGACAATAACTCCGTCGAGCGTCGCTGAGAGATCACTACTGAATCCAGCCAGTCCCAAAGCTGTTCCGGTTGTTCCGGAAACGATGACGTCATCGATATCAGCCATCAAATCGCTGGAGTCTCCAACGAATGCAACTCCTGTTTCTCCGCCTGCGACAGTCACGTTGTCGACGTCGAGAGCAAGCGGCTCACCAGGAGCAGAAACGACATAAACGCCGATTCCATCATCTCGCAGCTGGAGATCAATATTGGAAAGCGTTCCAAATCCAGAAGCATTCGCGATGGTGATTCCGTCGAGAACGTCGTCGCTGGAAATAGAATCAATCAGGAAGTTCTCAACACCATCGCCTGCGATTCCTGTCATCCCGCGAAGCTGGAAGCTGCTGATGACGTTGTTGTTCGCGAGCGAAATGATTGGCAGCAGATCGGTTCCTTCACGCAGGATCGGGGCCGCCCCGGTGGAATCGAATGTGTCTGGAAGCGGAATGACTCCCAGCTCTTCGGTATCGATGAAGTGTTGTTTTCCTTCACCGAACATTTGCTGGTTGTCGAGGAGAGCAATGTTTCCAAGCGTCTCGCCAGCTCCACGGCGAACGAGAATCAAATCAGCACCGTCTGCCATGCCAGGCAATTGATCGAATGGATTCTCGAAAGACCCGTTCCCGCCAGCACCATTCGTATTGTCGACCCAAACAATATCGATTGCGTTGCTGGTTCCAGGATTGCTGAGAGGAACGACGACGTCTTCTGTTTCGACAGTCGTCTGAATTGGCCAGACACGTCGAACCTGATCGTAACGGCGATCTGCCATCAAGCCAGACTCGAAGCGGGTTGGCATCGTTCCACGGAAGCGAACTTCCACACCCAGATTCACGTTTGTTCCAAACTCATCATCTTCGCTGACGACGAGGTTCAAGTTCACGCCTTCCATGAACCGTGCTTCTGCACGTCCTCGGAAACCGACTGTGGAATCGTTGTCATGAGACAGCTGATAGATCCCCGCATATCCCCGAAGCCAGTTCATGGCTCCCGGGACAGGACCCCCTGCTTCCAGATCCCAACCGGCGAGACTGCGTTCGATCCGTCCGGTCGCGTCGGTGACAATGTTGTTGCCATTGAAGTAAGGATTGTTGCTGAACCCGGAGACAGCGAGCATGTTCGACTCGTCGCCCACAGGAATGTAACCATTGGCCCGAACGTCAAAGAACGGACTGAGATACTCAAGTCCGGTCGTGAACTGGCGATAGCGGTTTTCGTAGCTGGTTTCGTAGTCATCGAACCAGCCGTGAATACCGATCAGTCCATTTCGCATGGGAGTTCGGTAACCACCCCCGACGTTGAAACCAACCTGACCGCCGTCAGTGATCAACGCATGCAACTCACCGAAAATGTGGTCAGCTCCCGGCTCCCAAAGCCGTGTTCGAACACCAATTCGTGAGTATCCGTCAGCGAAACCGGGACCGTCCCCGATCATTTTCTGGAAGAGAATGTAATTCCCTCCATCGCTCGAAAGAGCCATTGATCCACTAACATCGTCCAGAAAAACAACACCCCCATCGGATGTGGTGATCTGATCTTGTCCCTGAGCAACACCAACTGTGCTCCAGGGTAGTAGACAAAGGCAAAGCAGGCCGACTCGCCGAGTCCATTGCATGAGTCTCTCCAACATCCGCTTGCAGGTAAATTTCTTCAGATGATCCATCTGCCCCGAAAAGAGTGCCCCGGCACCGCTTCGAGCCCGATAGTGTCACGCTTTCTTCCGCGTTGCTGTCACATTGCTTGATCCGTCAAACAAGTGCAGCAAGATTGAGGGCGCGGTTTCTGCGCGTTCTTTCTGATTATTCGGACGATTCCCATTATTCGGTTGAGTTAAAACTGATGGGTTGGAACGAATGAAGCGGTTCTTCCGGCGAATCTGGCAGTACACCAAACACCTAAACCACCCACTCTCCCACAGCCACTCGAACGCATGAGCGATTGTTGAACTTTGGGAATTGTCATGTACCACGATGTTGAGAATCTGCGAAGCCCAGAGAGTCTTCAGCCCTAGTCGAACATGCTTCGTTCGGCAAATCTGACCAGTTGCGGATTGGTCATGCGGATTTCTTCCACCAATTGCTTCGCTTTTGCAGCGATATCGTGGCAACCCTGGTTCTCTTCCGAATCGCAAGCATCCGCAGCAGCCAGCAGATATCGCACGAACGCCCGCTGGGTCGAGGAGTCGGAGTGCTCCGGACTTTTCTTCAATTCTGCGATGACGTCGATGGCGTCCCAATCCTGCCACCGAGTCAGATCGATCACAGCCAGCATCGCCAACGCAGGATCATTCAACAGCTTTCGCATCGATTGCTTTAAGCGATCGGGAGAAATTTCATGATCTTTGGACTCCCAGAGAAATCGGAGTGCCTGCATCGTGGAGAATCGAACGTCACGAGATGCTTCAGAGTTGTCGAGAAACCGCTCGTCAATCTGCGAGAGGCCTTCCGTCGAGGTCAGCAGGAGATAACCGGCAATCAAACCATTCAACCCAATTCGGACTTCGGTTGTCGGTCGGTAGATCGTCTCGGCCAGAAACTCCGCATCATCGGCACTTCCGCAGTAGCCCAACATCAAGCCATACAGCCCGATCCGTGTCCAACGACTGGGCGATTCATCGACGGTTGCAATCCATTCGCGCAATCGATCGCGAGGTAGAAATTCCTCCAAAGCAGCGACGTCCGTCGCAGAGACTTTCGCGAACTCTGAATACGAGTCCATCGCGATTTCATGGTCGCGATGCTCAAGATAGTCGATGCAGAGCTTCAGACGAGCATTCGAATCAGTCTTAAGCAGTCCTTGGAAATACTTTTCAATGTCCTCATTGGAGTCCACGACTGAATTCCAACTCACCGAATCCGTGTCACCCTGACCGAAGATGATACAGCGACCATTCAGCTCGCCCTCTGGAAGCTGCTCCGACTGGACCGAGTCTCCCAGGCGTAGAAGATCACCCTTCGCTTTGAGAATCGTTTCGATTCTCCACTCCGAAGTCTGCCCTTTATCAGAATCGGGTTTCACAAAGACAGCAACCGCAACATATTCTGCCTCGGCTGCGTACTCCGTGAGAGTCCGCTGCGGCTCCATACAGAACGGGCAAGCAAGAGATTCTTGAAGAAACAAGATCCCCACGCTGGCGACAAGGCAGAGAGAGACGCCGATCAGCTTGAAAAGAGTCCGTGTACGCATCCTTGCCCCGCTCGATCAGTTTGCTGCTCTTGTTCACTCAATTCAACGAGCCCAACTCAAAATGAGTCATAGCACGTTCACTGTGATCGAGAAACGCCAATCTGCAGCGGGGCTAACAGCTCGGAATCCGATTAGTCAAAGAAGTAACGCTCGGCCGCCTTCACGGTCTTCGGATCTTCTTCACGAAGTTTCGCGAGGTATGCCTTGGCGGTTGCAACATGCTCCGGGACTTCCCCCTCTGCTGTCGTCGTCGAGTCCTTTTCTGTGATCAGGAAATACCGGACGATCGAACGCTTGATTGAGGGAACGTTGTACTCCTCAGAGTTGTAAATCGTAATCAGCCGATCCATCACACTCACGTCTTTCCATCGAGCGAGGTCGACGATGACCAGATCGGCGAGATTCGGACGGTCCAGCAGGATTCGCATCGACTGGCGAAGTCGCTCGGGGGAGATCTCTCCATCACCGTAGGTCCACATGAATCGCAGCGCCTGCATGGCTGCAAATGTCTCACTGAACGGGACGTCGCGATTTGCGAGTTTTGACTCATCGATGACATCGAGCCCTTCGGCTCCCGTCAAAACGAGATATCCACCCATGACTCCATCAATGCCAAGACGGAAATCGTCGGTCTCTTCCAGAATCATGTTCTTCAGAAACTCGGCATCTTCTTCCTGCCCGCACAAACCGAGCATCAGCCCGTAAAGACCGTATCGAGTCGGAGTTGTCTGAGGGTCGCTGAGCCAGCCTCGCAGATCATCACGCGGCATCACTGACCGCAATGGAACAATGTCTTCGTAGGGTGCATTCGCAAATTCGCCGTAGGCATCATCTGCAATCAGCTTGTCCGGATACTCCAGAAACTTCATGAAGTACGCCAGACGCTGAGTTGTCGCCACTTCCTTGGTCGGAGCTTGCCGCATGTAGTTGTAGCTGGCCTCGGTCACTTCAAGCGGGCTGCTCCATTCGATTCGAGCATCACTCAGTGTTCCGAGCAGGACGAACAAATCTCCTTTTTGAGCAGCTCGATACCGGTCGAGATTCAGAACCTGCCCTTTTTCGAGGCTCCCCGACTCATCGTGGACGATTTCCAGGATCTCGTAGTTCGTGGTCCCCGAGAAGCTCTTTTCTCGATTCGGTTCATCTCCGCCAGCCCATTGAACGAGGACCGCCGCCTGAGAAGCATTCAATTGCTCAGTCAGAGTCAACGACGGAGCTGAGCAAAACGGGCAGGCCGACGCGAAACTTCCGACCATCAGTGCGCAACTGAGAAACGCCGCGACGACGAGACGATGAGCAGATGAGAACAACATGCAAACTATCCTTTTCGTGATGATCACTTCAGAGGTCTGCTCTTACTGATCGAGCACTTTCGCATCTTCGATGTGGTAGAGCAGATCGAGTTCATCATCGAGAATCCACGGGTCAAGAACGAATGTCCCGACGACATCAAACGGGCGACCTTCAATGTACCGAGTTGTTTCGCCCTCTTTTAAGGTGACCCCCAGTTTATCATAAAGCTTGGCCATTCGTCCAAAACAGCAAATGCCATTATCTCGAACGAACAAGAACCGCTGAATCCCTTCCGACTTGACCGTCGGGAACATCCACCCTCGCAAGACGATCCGCTGCCCATCGAGTTCTGTCAGCCAGTTCGGTAGATGCTTGTCCGCGTCGACTGGAACAGGCTCCATGTTCAACACTTTCAGGAGATCAATGTCATCAAAAGTGATTCGGAGCGCCCCAGTTTTTTCGTCGCGAACAAACTCTTTATTCGGGATCAACAACTTGATTTCCCTTGGTTCTCCGCCGGCAGCATCATCCGGGAGTCCAAGCAGCTTCGCTCGCATCGCAGCCATTTCTTCCTCGAGGCTGCGAGCCGGAGACGGCTTGGTCTTCTCAGGCTGTTCCGTTTCATCGTCTTTTTCAGACGCAGGATCTGCCTCCGAGTTTTCCGATTCAGCGGGTCGAGAATCACTTCCCTCAGCGCTTGCCAGAGACTCCTCGGAGTTCACGCTTGGAGTTGGTACTGGCTCCTCTTCAGCGTCAGAAGTATCTTCGCCGGGGTCTTGTCCTGACGATGCTTCCGCCTGAGTGTTCGAAGCTTCGATCGGTTCTGCTGGTTCACCTTGAGATGCTGTTTGGTCGACCACAACAGTTTCAGGATCGACGCCTTCGTTCAGCTCAGCGTCAGACGATTCTTCGGAAGCAGCATCGTCGGCTTGCGGCGACGCATCAGTTTCGGAATCTTCGACCGAATTGTCAGACACTTCGATTTCACGAAATGCATCGTCTCGACTGGAACATCCCAGCATGCTAATCGACACAACGACCGCGAGAAGAGTCAGAAACCGGACCGAGTCACTCATCAACTGGTATGAAGCGTTTGATTCCGAAATGTTAAACATCAGTTGAGAGGTCTCCCAGTCGTTTCAAGGCTGTCTGGTGAGAAGTAAATTCCACCTGCCCGTGAGCACCTGAAGTCAAATCACACGCAAGCTGAGGACAAGGTCTCAACGATTCGCAGCAAGTGCGATCCTTCCGTCAATCGAATTAGAAATCGCTGACCCGGGTGGTAAACAGTTCTCCATCCAGAATGTACAGCGGCTCCAACTGATCAGTGTTCGAGAACTCATTGTTGATTCGGAACGTTCCAGCAATCGCCACTTTTCCGCCGACGTAGTCAATCGAGTTGCCTTCTTTCATCAACACACCAACTCGGTCAGTGACGGCAGGGTTGGCTCCGAAGCAGCAGTCCTGATTGTCTTTCACAAACAGGAATGACTGCAAGTCTTTCATCTTGCCTGTCTGGTAAATGTATCCCTTCAGGAAGATCTTCTCGCCATCCAGCGACTTAATATCCGGATGCACATCTGCCACTTCCCCTTGAGGAACAAGCGGCTTACCAGCGATGTCTTTCACAAAGCTGACGCGAGTATAACCGTCGGGAACCTCTGTCTGATAGATGTAAATCTGAAGTGCAATTCCACCGACGAAAAACAGAGTCGACAATAGTGCTCCGGAGGCAGCGACAAACGTTCCGCCGTAGGCTCCCTTGGAACGTCGAATGACGACAAACGCAGCCACGCTTAACACGAGTCCAACCAGGCACAGTGGAAGTGCCAGCCAGACGAACACTCCGATGAAGGAGAGTAGCGACACCACAAGCCCGGACACCGCAATCACGGGAACCGGGCGATAATTGAAATCGCCGTATTCGTCGGCTCCGATCCCCGAGTCCAATGGAAGATTGACGCTCTCTGTGGCTTCAACTTCGGGACTTTCCATCACTTGAACCATGACGAGTCACCTCACATCTCAAAACATATGAAAGACCAAACAGGTGAGAGAATCCCTGAATAAGAGATACGAAACGGCATCCTCTCAGAAACGTGGCAGCTGAATCTGCGCAGAATGTCTCCTCTCAAATTATACGTACGCTCAATTCCGATTCCTCAAGAGGAGGACTGAGATTGTGCAAGTTTTTCTCGAAAATTCAGGTTTTGAGTGGGGTTCGGGTGTTCAGCGGAAGTGTTTCGAAACATTGCAATGTTTGCGGTGTTTGAATCCCAACGACCCTTCAAACTCAATTCTCTCTCAAATTCTCCAACACGAGGAATTTAATCATGATTCGGTTGACACTGCTCGCAACCGCGCTGACGACCTGCGGGCTTTCAGTCCCACTCTTTGCACAAGATGCGGATGATGTTTTCCAACGCCTCGACGAAAACAAAGACGGAATCCTGACCGCTGAGGAAGTTCCCGAAGCCCAGCGACGATTCTTCGATCGCCTCGTCCGCTCCGGCGACAAAAACGAGGATGGAAAACTCTCTCAAGCAGAATATCAAGCCACTCTCACTGAAGACGACGCACCGCAGGATCGAGATCCAGGTCGACGGCCCGGAGAGGGCCGCCCAGGTGAGGGCCGATTCGGTCAGGGACGTCCAGGAGCTGGACCAGGCCGCGGCCCCGGTGGAATGGGTGGAGCGGATTTCTTCGCTCGCTTTGATAAAAACGAAGACGGCAAACTCACCATCGACGAAGCTCCAGAACAGATGCGAGAACGCCTGCAGTCGATCATGGATCGACTCGGAACCGATGAAATTGACCTCGAACAGATGAGTCAAATGCGAGGACGAGATCGAGGCGATCGACCATCTCGTGACGACGAAGAGTCAGCCATGCGACGTGATGGCTCAGAGCGAGAAGAACGAGATGACCCTCGTAATCGACGCGACCGAGAAGATGGCGATCGTCGTGAAGATGGCCGCCCCGATTTCGGTCGCCCACCACGTGGCGGAGGATTTGCGTTCATGCGAATTCTGGACGCTGACCGTAACGGATCGATCAGCAAGGCCGAAGCACTCGAAGTGGGACGACTCTTCCGCGAACTTGACGCCAATGACGACGGTGAACTCGACAACCGGGAACTCATGGGATCCGATGGCGACAGACAAATGGGAATGATGATGGGTCGTGGAGACGGACGCCCTCCATTCGGTCGACCAGAATCTGGCGATCGTCCAGAGGGTGCCTCGGATCGTCCTGAACGAGATCGACCTGATGGGGACCGTCGCGAAGGCGACCGCCCAGAAGGTGACCGACGTGACGGTGATCGCCCCGAAGGTGGACCACGCGGCCGATTCGGTGATCGCGGACCGGGCGGAGAAGGCCCCGGCAGAGGATTCAATCCTATGCAGGGCTTCATCGACCGATTTGACACCGACAAAGACGGAGCCATCTCAAAGTCAGAAGCCCCCGAACGAATGGCTGAGGGTTTCGATCGACTGGACGCGAACGGCGACGGAAAGCTGACAGCTGAGGAATTCGAAGCATTAGCCGGCGGCCGACGCGGAGACGGTGATCGTCCCGGTTTCGGACGAGGTAATCCTGAAGAACGCAGAGACCGACCAGCCCGACCGGAACTCGAAGAGTAATAAATTCCGGGAATTAGCTGCCAGCAATCGACGTCAGTCGTGCAACATGGCTAGTCCGCAAAAGACAGAAGCCCTCCGAATCATCTTCGATCCGGAGGGCTTCTTTTGTTTTCAGAGCTATTTTGGTTCTATTCTGCTGCAAAGAGTCCTTGAAGCCACCTCATAGCTTCTTCCGCATTGGAATATGCGAGATGCCCGCTTCGGTAAATTCATCTCCGTCTTCGGCGTACCCTAAATGCTGATAGAACGGAACGACCGCAATCTGAGAGTGCAGCCAGACGCTCACCAGATCTTCTCGCATAGCGATTTCTTCGAGAGCCCGCATGATCAGCGTGCCGAAATTGCGATTTCGGGACCGCTCGAGGACAGCCAGACGGCCGATTTTTCCATCGTGTTCCAGATCGATGCGACCCGTTCCGACGAACAGCCCGTCTTCAACGACGACAACATGCTGAGACACAGCATCCCGGTCATCTCGCTCGATTTCCGGTGGGACTCCTTGCTCAACGACGAAGACCTGCTCCCGAATTGGGATCACAATTGGGCCCAGCTCCTCGAATGACCCAACCCAGATACTTCGACTCACATTGAGCCCCCTTGAACCAGACGGACGTTCAACTTGCAGCATACTTCACGAAGAGACTGCCGCAACTTCAAAACACAGACGACCCCGCCTCACGATTCGTTTTCATCGTTTGCTGCGCTGACCTGAACGCTGAAAAACGAGTACATCAGGTTCAACTCGCCGAACGCAAGAAAGCCGGAGCCGGAGAGACTTTTCGTGGAAACGCTCCGCTCCGAAGAGCGGAACTGACATTATCCACCAAAGTCGTCGTAAGCGATATTGTCCGGTTCAACTCCGAGGCTGTCCAGCATATTCAACACCGCCTGAAGCATCATCGGCGGACCACAGATGTAGTATTCCACATCTTCCGGAGCAGGATGGTTCTTCAAATACTCATCATGCAGAACCTGGTGGATGAACCCGGTGTAGCCGGTCCAGTTGTCTTCAGGCAGCGGATCTGAAAGCGCGATGTTGAACTTGAAGTTCGGATGCTTTTCTTCCAGCTCTCGGAACTCTTCGACGTAGAACAATTCACGAGATGAACGTCCCCCGTACCAGTACGAGATCTTGCGTTCGCTGTCCTGCTGTTTCAGCAATTCGAAAATGTGTGAACGTAGCGGAGCCATTCCAGCACCACCGCCGATGTACACCATTTCGTTCTGTGTCTCTTTGATGAAGAACTCACCATAAGGACCAGAAATGGTCACTTTATCACCCGGCTTCAGTCCAAAGATATAGCTCGAAACCTTTCCTGGAGGGACATCCGGCATGCGCGGCGGCGGAGATGCGATCCGCACGTTGAGCATGATCACGCCCTTTTCCCCTGGGTAGTTCGCCATTGAATAAGCACGATAAACCGGCTCTTTCACAACTGACTTGAATCGCCAGATGTCAAACTTGTCCCAGTCTTCGTGGTATTCATCTTCAATTGCGAAGTCTTTGTAATTGACTTCGTGTGCAGGAACGTCGATCTGGATGTAGCCACCCGGTTTGAAGTCGACAGCTTCGTCAGCAGGAAGTTCCAGGACGAGTTCTTTAATGAATGTGGCAACGTTGTTGTTCGAGCGAACCGTACATTCCCACTTCTTCGTTTCGAAGACTTCTGGAGGAACTTCAACCTCCATGTCCTGCTTCACAGTCACCTGACAGGAAAGCCGCTCGCCTTGACGTTCTTGCTTCTTGTTGATGTGTGTCTTTTCAGTCGGCAGGATGTCTCCACCCCCAGCGTGAATCTTCACTTTGCACTGGGCACACGTTCCGCCTCCTCCACAGGCAGAGGAAACGAAAATCTTATTTTCCGCAAGTGCATTCAGAAGCTTGCCGCCGGTTGGCACGGTCAGAGTCTTCTGATTGTTCACGACAATGGTGACATCACCAGACGGAACAAGAAGCTTCTTCGCCAACTGGATACACAGCACCAGAATGATGACGATCACGGTGAAGAACAGAATGCCGAGGAGGATTTCAATCACGATTGCGAGATCAGGTTGAGGGTGAAGAAGCGAGTCGGGCGACAACTCGAATCAGATATCAATTCCACCAAATGCCATGAATGCCATCGCCATCAATCCGACGGTGATGAAGGTAATTCCGAGGCCGCGAAGCCCTTCCGGAATGTCGCTGTACCTGAGTTTTTCACGAACACCAGCCAGGCAACAAATGGCCAGCGCCCAACCAATTCCGCTCGAAAATCCGTAAGTCACACTTTCTGCAAGCGTGTAATCACGCTCCTGCATGAAGAGCGAACCACCTAGAATCGCACAGTTCACTGTGATCAGCGGCAGAAAAATTCCAAGAGTGTTGTAGAGAGCGGGCAGATAGCGGTCCAGAAACAATTCCAGAATCTGCACCATGGCCGCAATTGTGCCAATGAAGCTGATCAATCCCAGGAAGCTGAGATCGACGTTTTGCAGGTATTCATTCCCCGTCCAGGAAAGAGCTCCCTCGCGAAGAAAATTACGAAAGATGATGTTGTTCACGGGAACCGTCACGCCTTGCACGACGATAACCGCAATTCCCAGCATGAATGCGTTCTTGACGGTCTTGGAGACAGCCAGAAACGTACACATTCCCAGAAAGAATGCGAGAGCCAGGTTCTCTGAGAACACTGACTTGAAAAACATACTGCCTACTTCTTCGAGCGTCATTTTCTGACCTCAACCTCGGTTAGTCTCTGTCGTTCGCTGCTCTGTTTTGCAAACTCTGTGACGCTGACTGTCTGTGACAAATTCAAGTGTCGCTGTTAGTGCTCGTTTGTTTCGTTCAGACAAGAACGTTGATTTCTCAATCTCGTGTCGGATCTTTTGCTGCCTGATCCGTTCGGAACGCTCGCAAGATCCAAATGAAGAATCCAATCAGGAAGAACGCACTAGGCGGAGTCAACATCAGACCGTTTCGGATGTAAAAGCCACCTTCTGTAGCGAGCGGCAGAACAGTGAACCCCAGCAACGTCCCCGATCCCAGCAGTTCCCGGAAAAATCCAACCGCAATCAGAATCAATGAGTAACCCAATCCGTTTCCGACACCGTCGAGGAAGCTTCGGAGAACTCCGTTCTTCATCGCGAAGCCTTCCGCTCGTCCCATCACGATACAGTTTGTGATGATTAGCCCCACGAACACGGAGAGCTGATCCGCGACTGACGGAACGAACGCTTTCAGGATTTGGTCAACGACGATCACCAGTGATGAAATCACGGTCATCTGCACAATGATACGAATGCTGTTCGGGATAAAGTTCCGAATCAATGCGATGATCGCATTCGAACAAGCGACAACAACAGTCACCGCAAGGGACATGACGAGGGCTTTATCGAGCTGAGTCGTCACGGCCAGCGCAGAACAAATTCCGAGAACCTGAAGGGCAATCGGGTTGCTCTTGAAGACGGGGTCAAACAGTACGTCAGTCGTCTTACTGGCTGCCATATTTGATACTCTTCAAATGAAGCGAACAGGTTTCACTCACCGGTGTTGCTCGCTTCACTTCCTCATACTTGTTACTGAACTACCGCTACCGACTCTTCGCGAATTCGATCGAGGAATGGCCCGTAGGCATCCTCTCCCAGCCAATATCGCACAGTTCTTTCGACACCACTCGACGTAATCGTTGCCCCGGAAAGACCATCGACCTGATTGTCCTTAGTTGCGTTTCCGGGTTTGGTGACTTTCAAATCAGGCACACCATCAGCACTGACAATCTCTTTGCCAACCCACTGGGCCTTCCATTTCGGATTGTCGACTTCTCCACCCAGACCGGGTGTTTCCCCGTGCTGATAGAACGTAATCCCACGGACTGTTCGACAATCTGCATCGAGTGCGATGTACCCGTATAGCGTGGACCACAATCCTTTTCCGTAAATCGGAACGACGACCGACTCCAGCTTTCCGGAAGAGTCGTTCACCAGATAGGCCAGTCCCACGACTTCACGTCGTTTGATTCCGGCAATGTCGTCGACATTGTCATTGGCGATGAAAACGCTCCGGTCAGGGTCTTTGGCCGCCTTCACCTGATTGTAGGTGTTCAGGTCAGTCTCTTCGTTCAACGTCCCTGGAATGGGAGCATCTTCAGCACGGCCGGGTAGATTCACAGCCACTGTTTCGATCGATTTGAACATCTCAGGGATGTCTTGATCAGTGGACGTTTTGGGATCCCACAAGCCAGCTGCAATCAGAACGTTGCGCTTCATCTTGTTTTCCTGATTCCGCTGCTGAATCGGCCTCAGAGCAACAGCTGCGACCGAGACGACCAGAGAGCAGACCAGACACAAGACTACGGCGACAGAAAGTGTGCCGATGAAGCTGTTCGGATTGAAACTCTCCTGAGCTTCCTCCGCAGCGTCGTTCAAGTTGTCGTTCAGTTCGTTTTCAGAGTCCACAGCGAACTCGCCTTCGTCGAATGTTAAGTTGAATGACGCAGTAATCGATCAAGGGAGCGACCACGTTTCCAAACAGAATCGCCAGCATGATCCCTTCCGGATAACCCGGATTGATCACACGGACAAGAGTTGTCGTGATTCCGATCACGAGACCGTAAACCCATTTGCCTGTTTCGGTCATCGTCGCCGAAACGGGATCGGTCGCCATGAAGACCAAACCGAATGCCAAACCTCCCACGACCAGATGCCAGTGCGGAGGCATCAGGAACATGTTCGGAGTTTCAGCAGTCACGCCAAGATTGAACAACCAGGCTGATCCGAGTGCTCCCACGAGAACACTCACCATGATTCGCCACGATCCAATTCTGGTCGCGACGAGAATGATCGCCCCGAGCAAACAGGCGAAAGTCGATGTTTCGCCCATCGATCCGGGAATGAATCCGAAGAACGCTTGTGACCAGGAAATTCCCAGTTGTTCAGTAATCACAGCCATTCCCGCTGTTTGTTCGGGATCGGCCAGTGCTCCGAGCGATGTCGCAGCTGAGTATCCATCAACAGGTGTGGCAACCCAAACTTTGTCCCCACTCATCTGAGCTGGATATGCAAAGTACAGAAACGCTCGAGCCGTCAACGCAGGATTCAGGAAGTTCTTCCCCGTTCCACCGAAGATCTCTTTTCCGACCACCACACCGAAGATAATTCCGATCGCCACCTGCCAGAGCGGGACAGTCGGCGGCAATGTCAGCGGATACAGCATCCCTGTGACGAGGAAACCTTCGTTGATTTCATGCTTGCGAATCGAGGCAAAGATCACCTCGCAAGCCCCCCCGGCAATTTGCGTCACGATGAAGATCGGCAAAAAGTACAACGCTCCCAGAAGGAAACAGGAAACGAAGTTGCTTGGACTGTAACCGATGGGGTCCATGATCGCGCCCCGCCATCCACCAGCGGTCGCTTGTGAAATTTCGCCACTCTCGACAAGTGCCTGAATCGCGACATTGGTCTGATAGCCAGTGTTGTACATGGCCATCAGGATGCAAGGACCCAGCGCGACGACGACCATGATCATCATCCGCTTGAGATCCAGTCCATCGCGGACATGGGTCTGGCCACGCGTCACGAGATCTGGGGTATAGAGAAACGTGTCTGCCATCTCGTAGATGGCATAGAATTTCTCATACTTCCCACCCGGTTTGACGTGGGTGTGGAGCTCGTCGAGCTTTTTCCTCAGGAACTTCATGGGGTGCCAGTCGGCTGATCAACAGTGGGTCACAAAATTTCGATCAAAGATCCGGTGCTATCTCAGTCAATTCAGATTCGAGTCGTGCGATTGAGCACGCACTGAACCTAGCCTTCTCGCTCAATTCGAGTGAGCACGTCCCGCAGGACAGGTCCAAAATCGTGTTTACCCGGATCAACAAAAGTGAGGAGCGCGAGATCTTCTTCGTCAAGCTCTGTTGCCCCGAGGAGTTGCGCCTGCTCCGTGTCACCCACCAGCAGCGCTTTCACAAGTGCGGTCGGCTCAATGTCGAGAGGCATGACTTGTTCGTAAATCCCAATCGGAATGATCGCTCGATCACTTCCGTTGCGATTGGTGGTCATTGCAAAGTTCTGTCCGTCTCCAGCAACTGCGGAGGCATAGACAGGCTTGACGGAAAACTTGTCGAATCCAGGGCTCTGCCATCCGAGAAACTCGCGATCGCGACCTTCGAGCAAAGCAGAAACCTGCAGATCGTATCGTCCCAGGTAGGCATAAGGCCCTTCGGCGATAGACCCTCGCAGAACGGAGCCGGAGATGACTCGATTCTCACCGGAAGCAAGTTCTCCAGCAGTTAATTCATCAATCGATGCCCCGATTCGTGTTCGCAACAGACGAGGTTTTGTCACTTGAGGTCCCGCCAGGGAGATCACTCGATCGACGAACAATTCTCCAGTGACAAACAGTTTTCCGATCGCAATCACGTCCTGATAGTTCAAATACCAGGAAGGACGCTTTTCGCTGGCAGCAGCCAGCTTATGAATATGAGTTCCAGCAAGTCCGGCCGGATGTGGACCGTCGAACTGTCGCAGCTCGACGCCTTCAACCGGAGCATCATCAGGATTTGTACCGGGAATATTGAAACCAGGTGCCGAACAAACATAGACCGCGCCGGCAGTCAATCTTGTCAGGACTTGCAGGCCGTATCGAAAGTGAGCCGGGTGCTCATCAATGATCAAGCCGGGAAATGCGGCGAGAGGCCGAGTGTCCATTGCCTGAACAAAAATGGCGAAAGGCTCTTCGCTTCGCTTCGGCACTTTGCTGTACGGGCGACGTCGAAATGAAGTCCACAACCCGGATTGAACGAGATTTTCGACCACAGCCTCACGTTCGAGAGTCTGCAAGTCGCTGTTCTGATATGACTGGAACTTCTTCTGAGCATCCCCTTCAAGCTCGACGACAACCGATTGAAATCGACGCTTGTCGCCACGATTGATTTCAGCAACGCGGCCAGAACCGGGCGAGTTAAAAGTGACTCCGGGATTCTTCTTGTCTTCAAACAGCGGGGTGCCGAGTTCGACCGAATCACCAACCTGCACGAGCATGGTCGGCTTCATGCCAACATAGTCGTCTCCCAGCAGCGCTACGCGTGTCACAGCCGCCCCGCGATCAATCTCTTGATCAGGGACTCCAGAAATCGGCAGGTCGAGGCCTCGTCGGATCCGAATCGGCATACGGTCTTGGTAGAGCGAAGGTCTCGCTCTCCTCTCAGTGGTCCAACTCGATGGCCCTTGGAAGTTCAAAGTCTGCGACAAGCCAATAATCACAGAGAGTTCAACAAGGGAACGTCATCAAGAATTTTAAAGGAAGACATCATTCGAGCTTGTGAACACAAACTCGTCACCACACGCGATCAAATGATACACGCGCATATTGAGAATTGAAGCGATCTGTGGAACCTTCTCCAAGAGATCTTTGTTTCTCTGAGCGCGATTGCGGCCAACTCTCTCAGATTCAAGAATGCTGTCTCATTTCCGGCCACACTTCAAGCACGGGCCGACCACTTCACATCAACACACACCGATCTTCCGATACGTCTCGACAAGTGAATCGAGTGGCTTCGTCAACTGCGGAAGCGGAGGCTCATGAGAACCCATGCAGCCGAAACCGCTTCTTTCATGTTGATCTTCGTGACTCCGAACCTTCGCTCTTCGAACGTGATCGGGACCTCCGCGAACGTCGCACCCACGCGCCGCAACCGGTAGAGAATCTCCTCCTGAAACGCATACCCCTTCGCTTTCGATTGCGACCAGTCCACCTCAGCGAGCTTCGGAACGCGATAGCATCGAAAACTCCCGGAATTGTCGAGCGTCTTCAATCCCAGCATTGCCTTCGCATAGAAGTTGATCCCGCGACTCATCATGTGACGCTTCGGTCCCCAGCCGACGATTTCACCGCCGGGAACATAGCGTGAGCCGATCACGACATCGTACTCTTCCGCCTTCTCAATCATGGAAGACATGAAGCGGGGCGGATGCGAGAAGTCGGCGTCGAGATTCAAAAGCAGGTCGAACTTGTGTTCGATGCCGTAGTTGAATGCTGCGACCGTCGCTGTTCCCAAGCCAAGTTTGCCTGACCTGTGAATCGCGTAAATTCGGGGATTGTCGCGAGCGAGCTCATCGACGTATTCGCCTGTTCCATCAGGCGAATTGTCGTCAACAACCAGAATGGACGCCTCAGGAACGTGCTCGAAGATCTCAGGAATCAGCTGTTCGAGATTCTCACGTTCGTTGTACGTACACAAAGTCACAAGCAGTGATCGAGACATCATGTCAGCTCACAGTCCAGGTATATCGCTGTTTCCACGTTTTGACCGAATCAATCAAGACCCGACTGGAGTCGAGAGGCGGTGTGTTGGAACGGGACGTCCCGGACGGAATCGCTGCGTCTGACGGAACTCGAAGTTCACGTTCTGCTTCGCAGCGACATCAGCGACGGCTTCATTCACGAGCGTTTCCAGAAGCTCCGGATCACAGGCGACTCGCGCGTTGATGATCACTTCCGAGTTACGCGCCTTTTGATTTGAGGGGAGAGACAATTCAACTTTGGTATCGCTGCTGATCAGATTCGCAACGCCAAAAAATCCTTCCCAAAGACCAATCGCTTTCAAGTGGGCAGGCTCAAGATCAGCCTCGTGCAACTTCGCTTGCAGTGTCTCAACAACACCAAACAGAAACGCATCGAGATCGAATTCGTTTTCACTGGTCAGCGTCAAGCTGCTGTTGAGCCAACCGAGTTCCGCTTCTCCGTCTGCATAGATGTCATAATCAATGTCGAGGATCTTTCGTCCGAAGTCGCCATCCTGCGAGAGAAACTCAACCAACTCCGGAATTCCGGAACCAGTCTTTGCAGACATACGAATCAGCGGCGTCCCAGGTAGCTGTTCGTCACACAGGGCGCAGATCTCATCGACTTTTTCACTGGTCAACTCATCAATTCGATTGATGAGGATCAGGTCCGCTTCTTCGAGCTGCTTCTTCAGAATGTACTCTGCTTTAGGAGAAAATCCGCCGCGTTGCTCATTTTTGAGAATCCGGATTCCATGACTCGGTTTGAGGATCACCGGGTAAGGCGCGATGTCGAATTCTGCGTCGAAGAGTTGCTTGATCGGTTGAATCACGGTGGCGACGAGATCGGTACAGCTACCGACCGGTTCCGCGAGGATCACGTCCGGCCGCTGCTCGGCGGAAAGATTCCCCATCGTGTCGATGAGTTCGTTGAAGTTGCAGCAGAAACAAGCACCAGCGACTTCACCGACTTCGAATCCCATGCCGCGCAGTGTGTTCGTATCGACGAGATCGGTCGCTTGATCGTTGGTGACAATTCCGACGTTCAGACCTTGCTCTCGATAGTGAGCAGCGAGTTTTCCAAGCGTCGTCGTCTTACCTGCACCAAGAAAACCGCCGATCATGATGTATCGAATTCGATGGGCCATCGATTTCACCTGCTCTGTTGAGGAAGCGTGAATAGCAAAGGGCTTGTAATCGCCACATCATGAGTGTGGGCATCCAGTGTCGGAAATACAACGCTGGCGCACTGATTGACACCCTGCCCGATCCACGACAATTCAAACGGGACCGGACCAAGCTGGTGATTCAATTCAGCTCGCGTCGAATCTCCGTCACCGACTGCATCAGTACTGACTGAGAATCGGAATCACTTCTTTCTGGAGAAGCCCGCCGGTGACATGCACTTTCCGGTTTTCATCGACATAAACATCGACTTCGCTGCGGACTCCAAACTCTTCGAGATAAACCCCGGGTTCGATCGAGAAACACGTCCGCGGGAGAATGAGCCGTTCATCTCGTGTTTCCAGATTGTCGAGATGTGCACCGTTGCCGTGAACTTCCTGGCCAATGTTGTGCCCTGTGCGATGAGTAAAATACTCGCCGTACCCAGCTTTCTCGATCACCTCACGAACAGCATCGTCGACGCGCGCTCCCGGCAGTGGAGTCTCGGATTCCATCGCTGCCTCGACAGCCGCAATTCCCGCGTCTCTGGCAGCTGCGACGATGTCAAAGATTCGCACATATTCTTCCGGGACGTTTTCCCCAACATAACCCGTTCGCGTCAGGTCGCTGTACACGCTGTTTGGCTGATCCAGCTTGGCCCACAAATCAATCAGCACAAAATCGCCGGAACGAATGAGCGTGTCGTCACCCGTCCCGGTCTCGTAGTGCGGCATTCCGGAGTGAGAATTGCGAGCCACAATCGGGGGATGATAAGTCGTCATTTTGTGACGCGCGAAGTGATCCATGATCACATCCCGAACCGCTGCTTCTTCAATTCCCTCGCCTGACCGAACAGCATCGGCAATCGACTTCCAGGCCAGATCGAATGCAGCATTGGTCACCTTCGAAGCTGCCTGATGCATCTCCCATTGTCCGTTCGTCCAAACGGCCTCAAAGAGTTGGATCAAATCTCCCGACGAAATCACTTCCACGCCGAACGATCGAACCAGTTCCACTGTGCCAGCATCGACTCGAGAGACATACGGATTCCCGTTCTGAAACGAGTATTCCATGGCAACACGTTTCTTGCCCTCGACGAATTCCTGAATCGCTGCTTCGAATTCCTGCCAGCGGAGATAGATCGACTTTGATCCGGGAAGATGATCGAGAGACGAACTTTCAATCCGATGCACAATGCGGACAGGCTCACCGACCGCTGGAATCCCGTAAGCACATCGGCGAGATCCCATTGAATCGTCGGAGAGTTTCATGACTCTTCTGGCCAGCTGGTTGCTGCCTCGAAAGTCATACAACAGCCATCCATCCAGGCCGAGTTCCTGAAGCGATTCCTGAATCTTTTCCAGCTCAAACATTAGCGGTCTCTGATGCCAAAGGATTCCTGGGGCAGACGAAATCTGAAAGTCGAACGAGTTCTGAAAACTTTCTCCATCGTCGCGACTTACGTCCTTGACGGGAAGTGACATCGTCAAGATCCTGAAGTGCTTGGCAGAATTGCGCAGAAGAAACGTTCGCCAACTCATGCGTGAACGGTGAAAGAGATTTGGAGTCGGGAATGTCACTGGAAGATTATCGCAAAACGCTCAACGTGACCAAGTTTCAGAACGAGCCGAACACGGATTTCAGTCGCAAAGAGAATCGCGACGACATGAAACAGGCTCTCAAAGATGTTGAAGAGCTGTTCGGTCAGGACTACCCGCTCAATATCGATGGCAAAGCTCAGGACGGACGAGCCCACATCGTTGCGCGATGCCCCTTCAACAAAGAACTGAAACTTGGAGCAATCGCCGCAGCCAGCCCCGACCAAGCGGAACAGGCGATCGCCGCTTGCCTGCGTGCTTCCACCCAGTGGAAAAAAGTTCCGATTGACCACCGGGCTGAATATCTCGATTTGATTGCTGCCGAAATGCGATCACGTCGCTTTGAACTCATCGCATGGATGGTGTACGAAACCGGAAAGCCATGGATCGAGGCTGACGCTGAGGTTTCGGAAGCAATCGATTTCTGCCGGTACTACGCACTGGCCATGCGCGATCTCGACGCTGAACTGCGTTGCGACTATCCCGGCGAAGAAAACGCACTCTTCTACCGACCGCGAGGCGTGGCAGTCGTGATCTCTCCGTGGAACTTTCCACTCGCGATTCTCACGGGAATGGTGACTGCTGCTCTGGTCACCGGAAACACTGTCGTCATGAAGCCTGCCGAAGAGTCTTCGATTATCGCATTTAAGCTGATGGAGATGGCTCGCGACGCAGGACTTCCCACGGGAGTCTTGAACTACCTCCCCGGAATCGGAGAAGAAATCGGCCCTACGCTCGTGGGCAGCCCGGACGTCGACATCATCGCCTTCACTGGTTCTCGCGAAGTCGGACTGGAAATTAACCGACAAGCTGCAAATCCCGAATCACAACACCATGGGGTCAAAAAAGTCATTGCCGAAATGGGCGGCAAGAACGCGATCATCATCGATGACGACGCTGACCTGGACGATGCCGTTCAGGGAGTCGTTTCGTCAGCATTCGGCTTCGCCGGGCAGAAGTGTTCGGCGTGCTCTCGAGTCATCGTTCTTCAAAACGTGTACGACACATTTCTTGAACGCCTGACCGGAGCGATCGAAAGCCTGAAGGTCGGACCAGCCACTGATCCGGGTGCCGATTTCGGACCGGTCATCAGCCAGGAAGCTTACGAACGCATTCAGGATTTCATCGAAATCGGACACGAAGAGTGCGCTGCAATTGTCAATGTCGACCTCAGCGAAGACCTTCCTGACGGTAACTTCATCGGCCCGCACTTATTTGAAGTTCAGGAGGAGCATTCCCGAATTCTCGATGCGGAAATCTTCGGCCCCGTGCTGGCCATTCAGAAAGCCAAAGATCTCGATCAGGCACTGCAGATTGCGAACGAATCCGATTATGCGTTGACCGGCGGAATCTACAGTCGGAGCCCGAAGAATCTGGAACGAGCTCGAAACGAGTTCCTCGTCGGAAACCTGTATCTCAACCGGGGAATCACAGGAGCGATCGTCCAGCGACATCCTTTCGGAGGTTTTCGCATGTCCGGAATTGGAACCAAAGCTGGCGGTCCCGACTATCTCCAGCAGTTCATGCTTCCGGTTTCGGTGACCGAAAACACGATGCGACGCGGGTTTGCGCCTCCAGCTGACGAAGAATAAACCGTTCCGCTTGTGTCGATGGATGGAGTGCGTAGCACCCGCCGAGCTGCTGCGCGCTGAAAGTCCTCTCGCTCCAATGAGCACTCCTCTCCCAGATCCGCGCACCCTCAAAGTTTGCGCAGTCCGCAAAACCGCTCCGAACACTCTGATCAGTCTTCCATGTGATTGATTGTTCTTCCCAAACGGAAGATCCGATACGAAAAGAGAGTCACGCCCATTCCACACCACACGATTCGCCACTCGGCAAGCGCACAACCTTGATTGGCGTCGGAAGACTCAAAGCTGTTCAAGCCCTCACACTCATTCACAAGACCGTGAATATTGGCCTCCAGGATGGAAACCCTGTGATGATTGTCAGATCCCCTTTGCTACTCAGAGTCCTGCTCCTCACAACACCAGTTCTGTTGCCACCTGCAGTTGTCACAGCACAAGTTGTTCCCGGAACAGGCACGCTCATCAACACTGATGACTTCGAAGACGAATCATTTTCGTTCGACATGAACTGGCCCAAAAGCAGTAAAGAGGAAGACGAAAACGTTCGCTATCCTCTCGGCCGTTCCAGCAACAACATGTGGATGGAAAGCCCCAAGCGCGGAATGCCCGACGTTGTGAAACGAGTCGAAACGCCCGCAGGCGGACTCGAAGGCAGCAAAGGGGCTTTGTATCTCAGAAGCCGAGACACTGGAGTCCCGGGACGCCCCGGATTCAAACAGGCTCAGGACGATTTCATTCTGGCTGCGAAGCCGATGACTCTCTCCTACTCTCCCAACTACACCGTGCGTGTTTATCTACCGAGTTGGGATCAGTGGGAACAACGCTCGGGTGTGACCTTCGGAATTCGTTCCGGAATGCAGGGACCAGTTGAAGAAGAAGTCGAATCGCTCGGTTTCGGCCGTCGTCTCTTCCGTCGTCTGCGCAAGGAAACAACGACAAAGATGGAGCCATACTACCCAGGATTCTTCATCTATCACGTGCCAGCTTCAGACCCGAACAACAAAACCGGCGAGCCCTATGCCAAAATCCTGATTCGGGCCAACCAGTTGGGACACGAAGTCGATGGTCCGATCATCAAGGAAACCGGTTGGTGGACATTCGGAATGAGCGTTACTCCGGATGCTCGATGCCACTACTACGCCAGCCCTGGAGTTGACGATCTGACACCACGCGATTTCATCACTTCGCAGTATCCGTACACAATCGCGGGAACACACTTCAACACGATCTTCTTCAACGTCTGCTCTGCCGACGATGGGAAGACCTGGTCGACTCCGTGGATCATCGATGACCCGAAAGTGTACTACTTCACAGGTCAGCGAATTCAGGAAGCACGACGCTAAGCAAGCTGAGTTCGACAATCATCTCAACACCGCTTTCGAATTCTTCGAGAGCGGTGTTTTTTGTTGCGCCTTCCAGTCCATTCAACACTTCCCGGATGAGCCGACGTAGCAGGCGCTGAAACCAGTTTCTTCGCTGGTTGACTTGTTTTTTATCTACGAAAAACCCGTTCACCCGCACGAACCGATTCTCGTGTGCTCCGAGAATCCACGAATCTTGACTTGTGGTTGAGAGGACGGTCGCACGAGTCAACTGGATGTTGATACAATCCTTTTCACACATCTGCTGAGGAGTCTTCGGCGGACTTCTCGATCGCCTGCTTCGATCAAGTTTTCCAAACGGAATCGGTAAAACAATGAGTTCTCGTCCGTTCGCCCATCTTCACTGCCACACTCATTACTCGCTTCTTGATGGTGCAAACCGAATCCCGGATCTGGTCAACAAGGTCAAAGATCTCGGGATGAACTCGTGCGCGATCACCGATCACGGCAACCTTTACGGATCGCTTGAGTTCTACCAGACGTGCCGCAAGAACGACGTCAATCCGATCCTCGGATACGAAGCTTACATCGCTCCCGGTCATCGTACTGACCGAAGTGCGTCGCGTATGAAAGACGCGAGTTTTCACCTGACGCTTCTGGCGATGAATGCTCAGGGGTTCAAAAATCTCGTCAAAATGTCATCGCGAGCGTACCTTGAAGGGTTCTATTACAAGCCGCGTATCGACAAAGAACTGTTGGAAGAATTTAACGAGGGGATCATCTGTCTTTCCGGTTGCGCTTCCGGTGAATTGTCACGCCTCTTGCTCGCTGGCGAAAAGGAAAAAGCAGAGTCATTGACTCGCTGGTACACCGATCTCTTCGGTGATCGGTTTTACATGGAGATCCAGGATGGGGGTGTCGAGATTCAGACATCCTGCGCGGAAGCGACCACCGATCTTGCGAATCGAATGGGATTGCCTCTCGTCGCCACGAACGACGCGCACTACCTCTGCTCCGACGATGCAGACATGCACGATGTTCTCCTCTGCGTGAACACCAAATCGTATCGAAGCGATGAAAACCGAATGAAGATCGGAACAGACCAGCTCTTCATTCGATCTCCCGAACAAATGTACGAAGCCTTCTCCCGACAGGAGGATGCAGTCGCCCGTTCACAGGAAATCGCCGACCGTGTTGACATCGATCTCGATCTGACCACGCGTCACTTTCCAGTTTTCCATCCTCCGGAATCGAAGACGGACGTCCAGTACTTGCGTGAAGTCTGTGAGAAAGCTCTCGTCGATCGATACGGCGCAGACGCCGACCCGGTTTACAAAGAACGTCTCGATTTTGAACTCGGCGTGATCGAACGGATGGGCTACTCCAGCTACTTCCTTATCGTCTGGGACTTCGCTCAATTCGCGATCGACAACGGGATTCCTTGTACCGCTCGAGGTTCTGCGTGCGGGGCCATTGTGGCATACCTGCTCGGTCTCTCCGATGTTTGCCCCATCAAGTACGACTTGCTGTTCGAACGATTTCTTGACCCAAGCCGTTCAGAAGCACCGGATATCGACATCGATTTCTGCCGAGACAGACGAGAACTCGTCATCCAGTTCGTGAAGGATAAATACGGAAGCGAGAACGTCGCTCAGATTGGAACGTTCGGAACCCTCAAAGCCAAAGCTGCGATTCGCGACGTCGCGCGTGCTCTTTCCGTTCCGCTCAAACGAGCCGACGAAATCGCGAAGATGGTTCCCGACACGCTCAACATCAAGTTGAAAGATGCGCTCAAGGAGAGCGTCGAACTTCAACAGGCCTACGACACCGACTCACAGATCAAAGAACTCCTCGATTTCGCGATGGCGATGGAAGGCTTAGCGAAGTCTGCTGGAACGCACGCGGCCGGAGTGGTGATCGCGGATAAGCCGCTTGAGAACTACGTCCCGCTGCAGAAGATTTCCGGAAAGGATGACGTCCTGACGCAGTGGACGGATGTGGAAACTGCCGGGCTGTTGAAGATGGACTTCCTCGGGCTTCGAAACCTGTCCATCCTCGACAAGGCCGTCAAAAACGTCGCCAAGCATCGCGGAGTTCACATCGTTCCGAAAGATCTTCCGCTCGACGACAAACAGACGTTTGCCTTGCTGCAACGCGGTGAAACGAAAGGCATCTTCCAGCTGGAATCTGGAGGGATGCGAGACCTCCTCACCAAGATGAAGCCGGATAAATTCGCCGACATCATCGCGACATCCGCTTTGTATCGACCGGGTCCTCTCGAGGGGGGCATGGTCATGACGTATGTCAACGTCAAGCACGAGCGCGAACCGGTCCCGACCGTGCACCCGATCGTCGATGAAGTGCTGGCGGAAACGTACGGCGTGATGGTTTATCAGGAACAGGTGATGCGAATTCTTAACCGCCTCGGCGGAATTGAGCTCGCCAGTTCCTACAAGTGCATTAAAGCGATCTCCAAAAAGAAGCAGGAGATCATCGACAGCTTCCACGACCAGTTCATCGAAGGAGCCCAAACGCAGAACATGCCTGCGGAACAGGCTCAGGAAATTTGGAACCTGATCGAGAAGTTCGCGGGCTACGGATTTAACAAATCGCACTCAACCGCTTATGGAGCGATCGCCTATCAGACCGCCTACCTGAAAGCACACTATCCAGAAGAGTTCATGGCAGCTTTGCTGTCATGTGGAATGGAATCAAGCGAGCGAATTTCAGAGCACACCGACGACTGCCGTCGCATGGGAATCGAAATTCTTCCACCAGATGTCAACCGCAGCGACGTCGAATTCACAGTGATCGTCGACGACTCCACCGATCCTCCCACTCGCAAACTCGGGTTCGGATTGGGTGCCGTCAAAGGGGTCGGTGAAGCAGCCATGCACTCGATGGTCAATGAACGCAATGAGAACGGACCGTTCAAGAACATCTTCGATCTTTGCGAACGATGTGATCCCAAGGCGATGACGAAAGGTGTTCTCGAAACACTGATCAAGGCGGGAGCACTGGACGAATTCGGATTCAATCGGGAGCAGCACAATTTGGCGATCGATCGGGCAGTTCAGGCTGCGATCGCGAAACAGCGAGACCTCGCCAAAGGCCAAATGTCTCTCTTCGGTGGTGACTCATCCAAAGATGATGGCTCCATCGAAACAGATATCACGATGCCAGTCGCAGAAGACTGGACGCACGGCTACAAACTCGCCTGTGAAAAGGAAGTGCTGGGCTTTTATCTCACTTCTCATCCACTCACCGAATTTGCCGATCAGATCGCCACGTTCACACAGAACATGGTCAAGGATCTGCGTGATCTGGGAGACCAAAAGGAAGTCACGTTGGGTGGCATGATCTCTTCCATCAAGAAGGCTCAAACGAAAAACCCATCGCGAAACGGTCACAGCAAATATGTGAACTTCGACCTTGAAGACTCGACCGGCGTTGTGCGATGCATCCTCTGGCCGGACGATTTTGCTGCGATTGGCGAGAAAGTCGTTCAAGAACAAATCGTCGTCGTCAAAGGCCGCATCGACCTACGTGGCCGCGAACCGAATGTCATCGTCAACAAGCTCTACACACTCGATGAAGCAGAGAAGGAATTCACTCAGCAAATTGCCGTTCGGTTCCAACGCGGACTGCACACCGTAGACGACATGCAGCGAGTGAAAGACCTGCTCGGGCGATTCCCAGGCAAAACACCGGTCACGATTGTCGTCGAGACGAACGATCCTAAACAGAACGGCAACGGCAAACGAGAATCAAATGGTTTTGATTCTCAGGGGACAGCCACCGAAACAGCATCAGCAACGACTTCTCGAATCCGTGCGATTATCGCGACTCCGATTCAGGTGTCGGCTCGAGGAGACTTGAAGGAAGAGCTCCTCAGAACTTTGGGAGAAGGCGGATTCCGCTTCCAGTCGATTCCATCCAAGTAAGCTCATCGAGTCGATCAGAGCATCTGCAGATTTGGTGAGCACTCTCTCGTACGTGCAAGCAAGAGCAACTGGCTCTAGCCAAGTGGTTCCACATCGACGGAAACACTCAACGAGTGTGAACCGCCCCCGATGAAGACACCGCGTAGCGGCGGAACGTCGCTGTAATCTCGACCCCACGCGACGGTGATGTGATCGAGATCGGGACGCATGTTGTTTGTCGGATCGTAATCAATCCAACCCTGGCCTGGACCGCAGTACAAAGAAATCCAGGCATGGCTCGCGTCCGCACCAACCAAACGCGGTTTCCCGGGAGGCGGAATCGTTCGCAAGTATCCACTCACATAGCGAGTCGGCAGCTTCAGCGATCGCAGCAGGGCAATCTGCAGATGCGCGAAGTCCTGACAGACACCGCGGCGAATTCGAAAAACCTCCTCAACCGGTGTCGTGACCGTTGTCGCTCGGCCATCGAACTCGAAGTCTTCGAAGATTCGTTTCGTGAGATCAGCGCCCGCTTCCACAATTCCTCGTCCCGGATCAAACGAGACCGAAGCATACGCCTGAAATTCTTCCGAAAGCCGGATGCGAGGAGACTCGAACGCGAAGAGGTAATTTTCGAGCGACTCTTTCGTACGCGCTCGGCAAACTTCATCGCGAACAGTTTCCCACGGAACATCGTCTGCGTTGTTATTGATTCTCGGCTGAACCTCGATCTTGCTCGAAGCGTTGACCTTTAAGACTTCATAACCCTGATTGAACGAGAAAGACTCCACTTCATTTCCGAACGCGTCAAATCGCGTCGCCCGAATTGACGGAGCTGGAGAAATGTCCAGCGAAAACGTTTCGCATGTCTGATGAGCGAGGACTCTTGGCTTGAGCCAGGACTGGTTGTGACAAACGGAAACGGGTTCCTTTCCGGCGTAAGTCGTCGAATGCGTGATCGCATATTTCATGAAAGGACTCCGCCCTGATCGACAATTTGACGCAAGTCTCCAGAGTGCAACAAATACTTTCTTTCAAGGAGGCTCGCGAGATCACGCATCGCCTGATCGACGATATCGAGAACGCTCACGAGTCGAATCGGTTCCATCGCTCCCAGATCATCCGAGGTCAACATTTTCACCTGATGCACAGCGGACATGGCCAGTCGCGTTTCCTCTGTCCGCAGCGGATCGACCGTACTTCCCGGCAGTTCAGCGACATGCCCAGCGATTGATTCCAATTGAGATAGAATCGATCGCGGATTCGTCAGGTCAGTGATGCACAAGTCAAACACACCGTTCTGTTGAATGTCATCGAGATATCGTGCTCGATAAGTCATCTGAACGTCACAGACTTCAATGACCATTTTCAATGTTGCCGGGTCGTGGCGAGCATCAGAATCGAGAACACTCCGGGCAAACTGAGCTGTCGTGCGAGACCGTTCGATGCGCCGGCCGAGGTCGAGGAATCTCCAAGCTGGCCCTCGAATCATCCCGTTGTCGATCAACCCCATCGCTGAGGCTAACCCGAGGATCAAATCGTCAAGTTCATCAGCGAACTCAGCCAGATCGTTGGTCCCTGAAATTGCATCCTGGAAGTCGCTGGCAGTGCGATGCAGCTGTTGCCACGTTTCTGGAGAAATCCAGTCCCGAACCAGTGAGCAGAGCCGAAGCAATTCCGTGACACTCTGCCCCAGGCCGCGAGACTGACTGCTGTCGACAATGATTGCAGGCAGCGAATCGTGCAGCTTCGGAAGCGTTTCAACGAGCCCGTTGACAACAAATCCCGGCTCAATCGATCCGACATCCACGAGACTCCGCAGCAGCACAGAGGTTGCATCGTTGTCAGTATCGACGGAAATGTGAACTCGCGAAAGAAGAGCCCGACACAGACGAGACAACTGATCGGAACGGTCGAGGTTCTGCCCCAACCAGAAGAGATCATCAGCAACGCGACTCGGGAATTTCGCCGTCGTTCGATGCAACTGAACATTGCGGTGCTCACCAGCCAGCAACGTCATTGAGCGTTCTGGCGAAGACGTTTCCACCCACAGGTCTTTGCTCGTTTCTCCACCAGCGATGGACAATTCCATCGGTCCACTGGAGTCAGCCACTCGAACCAAACCGCCGGGCATCACGCTGTAAGAGTCTTCACTGGCGACTGCGAAGACACGCATCGCGACATGTCCGGAAGTCAACTTGGCTTCGCCGTTCAATGTTGGAGCAGCAGAACGGCGGATCAGTTCTTGTGCGACATATGAATTCGGCTGTGAGAGAATTCGTTTTCTCAGCTGGTTCTGCTCTTCAGCGCTCAGGCTCTCTCCAATCACTTCTTCCCCGCCACTGGCTCGGAAAGCTGGTTTGATCACCAGAGAACGCATGTTGTCCAGAACGTACTCTCGCGAACTGGCGTCACCACACCACCACGTTGCAATCGACGGAATCTTAAGAGTCGTCCCCAGATAAAACTGACAGAGCTTCGGAAGCACGGATTTGAAAACGGGTGACTCAATAATCCCGCTGCCCGGCATGTTGGCGAGTGCAACAGTTCCGGATCGAATTGCTTGCAACAACCCCGGAACCCCATGAGGTGCACCACCTCCACACTCGACGGGATCAATGTCTCCTTCGTCTCCACGAACGAGCAAGACATCGACATTGATCAGACCTGCCAGCGTCTTTAGAAAGACCTGATCTTCCCGAACCGCCAGATCGCTCCCTTGAACGAGATCAATTCCGAGATAGCGAGCCAAGTAGACATCTTCGAAGTAATACGGATGCGTAGGGCCGTTGCTGAGAATTGCGACGCGCGGGTGATCAATCTTCCGGGGACTCAATGCTTTCAGAGTCGCCTTCAATTTCACGAAGAACGGGGCCAGTTTGCGGATCTGAAACGAATTGCTGAGCTGAGGAAGAATACGCTTCGTGACAATTCGATTCTCGAGCGCGAACCCAGCCCCCGCCGGAGCGTTCGAGCGATCCGCCATGACCCAGAATTTTCCACTCTCCGATCTGGCTAATTCTGCAGAGTAGAGAACCAGCGAATTCTCGCGGATATGCAATCCCTTTGCTGGAAACATCAACGCGTTGTGTCCGTAGACGACCTCAGGCGGCAGAATGCCTGCCTGTACTGCTTCGAGATCTCCGTAGATATCGCGAATCAGAAGGTTCTGGAGTTTTGCCCGCTGCTCAATTCCTTCCTCAATGAATGCCCAGGTCTTCTCATCCAGAATCATTGGAATGAGGTCCAGCTTCCACGGTCGCTGGTTTCCGGAAGAGTCTGTGACCCCGCCGAACGTCACACCATTTTCATTGAGAAGATGTTCTGCCTGAGTCGTTCGACGCTGAAGCTCAGCGGCGCCGAGTTGATCCACTCGATCCCACAATTGCTTCCAATGCGGACGAGGAGCCTGTCGATCGAAGGCTTCGTCGAAAACGCCAGCAGCAGGGGAATAGGTACCTGACATCGATTTCTGGGGCAGCACAGAGGACATAAAACTCCAGAATGAGATTCGCCTCCAAATCGGATTCGAACCAGGTCAGGCAGTGTCGTTTTTTATTCGCTCAGCCGGAGGTCCAGCGTGTGCGGATACTCATTGTTGACGACTGCCGGACGGAAATCAATTCTGTTGCCGGTATGACCGAACTCGAAAAACCTGGAAGCTCGTCGACTCTCTGCTTCGAGTGAATTAACTGGGTAAACGCTCTGATTCAAACCGCCTGGATGTTCCACATGATATTGGCATCCTCCGATGGACCGTTTGTTCCAAGTGTCCACGATGTCAACGACCAGCGGAGTGTGAATCGGGATCGTCGGATGAAGGCAACTTGGAGGCT
Organism: Thalassoglobus sp. JC818; assembly: GCF_040717535.1. Classification (NCBI taxonomy): domain Bacteria; kingdom Pseudomonadati; phylum Planctomycetota; class Planctomycetia; order Planctomycetales; family Planctomycetaceae; genus Thalassoglobus; species Thalassoglobus sp. JC818. Next base: position 82,338 of record NZ_JBFEFI010000003.1, on the reverse strand, counting down.
GCCACGCTCGATACCGCACGCCCGCAGCGAACTCTCCATTGCGGCCCGTCGGCGAGAGCGGCAGTGTTCGGGAATTGCAGGTCACTGAATAGCGATCCCAAAGCCCATTCACTTTCACTTGAAGACGTTCTACGGAAGAGTCGACGTAACGCGCCGTCCCGCCACCAGCTGGCTCTTCTCCCAGCACATACCAGGGTTCTAATGCCTGTCGCAGTTCGAGATGAACACCTTCTCGCTCGATTTCCCCAATCACAGGACATCGAAACGCGATGTGAGGTGTAAACCATTCCCGCTCCATCGGAATGTCAGCAGCACGCAAATCGGCGATCACTTCCGAGAAATCTTCTTCCAGCCAATGTGGAAGCATGAACTGGTCGTGAATCGCTGTCCCCCAGCGAATCAATCGACCGTTGTAGGGCTCTTCCCAGAACCGCGTCACCAGCGAGCGAACAAGCAACTGCTGTGCGAGACTCATCCTCGCATGCGGAGGCATTTCCAATGCCCTGAATTCGACAAGTCCCAGCCGTCCGGTGGCGGAATCGGGTGAGAACAATTTGTCGATACAAAATTCTGCCCGGTGTGTGTTTCCGGTCAAGTCGACAAGCAGATGTCGGAAAATCCTGTCAACCAGCCACGCTGGAATTTCCTGAGCGTTAAATGGCTCCGGCACTTGAGCGAATGCGATTTCCATTTCATAGATCGCATCCCGTCGACCTTCATCGACTCGCGGAGCCTGACTTGTCGGGCCAATAAATTGTCCGGAGAACAAGTACGAAAGCGAGGGATGATTGTTCCAGTAGCCAATCAGACTCTTGAGAACATCGGGACGCCTGAGGAATGGGCTGTCCTCCGGCGACTTCCCTCCAAGGACCACATGATTCCCCCCGCCAGTGCCGGTATGTTTTCCGTCGAGCTCGAACTTTTCTGTTCCCAGCCGAGACAACCGTGCCTCTTCATAAACTCCGAATGTCACAGACTTCAGCTCCTCCCAATCGCTCGATGGGGGAACATTCACTTCGATGACGCCGGGGTCGGGAGTCACTTTGAGAATTTCCAGACGCGGATCATGCGGAGGCAAATACCCTTCCAGCACAACCGGCATTCCGACAGCCAAAGCAGTATCTTCGACTATCGTGATGAGTTCCAGAAAGTCTTCGAGCCGAGCCACTGGCGGAAGAAAGACATGCAGCCGACCTTCGCGGGATTCCACACACATCGCTGTGCTGATGATCGAAGATGGCTCCAGAGATGGAGGAGCCTCTTCCTCGTAACCCGCGTTGATCTGCGCAATCTTCTCCATGCGTTCGAGAGTTTTTTGTTGACCAGTGATGTTCGAATCATGACTCTCCATGCGAGTCGCCTGAGCAGCTCTTCTCAACTCGAGATATCGCGGCAGCACCGGACGACCTTCGAACGGGTCGACCTGGTACAAGATTCTGTTCACGCCGCGAGGAAGTGAGTCGAGCGGTAAGCGGAGACCAATCGGAGAATCTCCCGGAATCAGAAACAACCGGTCCATCCGAAATGGCCAGGGTCCCGACGTCCAGGAGGCCTTCGCTTGCCACCATGCTTTTTTGAGTGGCAGAACATACCCGACGGGAGTCGTCACACCACGTTCAAGAATCTTCGCGAGGCGTCTGCGGTCTTCGGAAGCTTCCAGATCGAACTTACGCGGATCAACATCGATTGGAACTTTCTGCTCCATTTCGACAGTTTCCCACACATCCTCGTAAGCGGGACGAATCCATTTTTCATCGACCTTCAACCGTTCAGCGAACTCAACCAGAAAGACTCCCGCATCCTCGGGCTGAGTCTCTCCCTGCTCCCAGACATTGGCCAGCAACTCGGTCTCGGACCAGATTGGCTCGCCATCTTTCCTCCACATACAGGAGTATGCCCAGCGTGGAAGCGACTCACCCGGGTACCACTTTCCCTGACCAAAGTGAAGTAAGCCGCCCGGAGCAAATCGATCGCGCAGCCGATGAATCAGCTCGACCGATTTCTTCTGTTTCATTTTCCCGACGGCGGCAGTGTTCCACTCCGGGCTTTCCATATCGTCGATCGAAACGAAGGTCGGCTCTCCTCCCATCGTCAATCGAACGTCGTTGTCCTGCAATCGCTGATCAACGAGCTTGCCGACTTCATCGATGGCTTGCCACTGCTCTTCTGAATACGGTTTCGTGACGCGAGGATCTTCGTGAATCCGCGTGACCGTCATATCAAAGGCGAACTCGCATTCACTTTCGTCGACACCTCCGGAGATCGGGGCTGCCGATTGCGGTTCCGGAGTACATGCCAGCGGGATATGCCCCTCGCCAGCAAACAGTCCTGACGTGGGATCGAGACCAACCCAGCCTGCCCCCGGCAAGAAGACCTCCGTCCACGCATGCAGATCGGTGAAATCTGCGGCGGGTCCTTCGGGGCCTTCAAGCGGCTTTTCATCCGCCGTCAGCTGGATCAGATACCCCGAGACAAACCGGGCAGCGAGACCGAATTTGCGCAGCAGATGCACCAGCAACCAGGCGGAATCGCGACAACTTCCCGAACCCTTGGTCAATGTTTCAGCGGGAGTCTGAACACCCGGCTCCATTCTGATGAGATAGTCCACATCATGCTGAAGCTGTCCGTTCATCTTGACTAGAAAATCGACAGTTCGAAGTTTTTCGACTTCGAACTGCTTCGCAAAGTCCTCGAAAATCTTCTCCCTCGTCGGGGGATCAAGAAACGGCTGAAGCTGCTTGGCGAGTTCGGGGTCGTATCGGAACGGAAATTCTTCAGCGTATTCTTCGATGAAGAAATCGAACGGATTAACCACCGTCATTTCGGCAATGAGATCGACCTTCACCTCAAAGAGTCGAGTGACATTCGGAAAGACAAGCCGGGCTAGAAAGTTCCCATACGGGTCTTGTTGCCAGTTCAGGAAGTGCGGCTCAGGAAGGATTGACAGCGAATAGCTTCGAATCGGCGTTCGGCAATGCGGTGCCGGGCGCAATCGGACAATCTGTGGACCGAGCGTCACCGGGCGGTCGTATTCGTAGCGAGTTTTGTGGTGGAGCGCAACGCGAATCGGCATAGGTGTCTCTCAGCAGTCCGTATGTCTTTGAAATCCGAGACAGGTTCGTCCTACCTCTGCGACTGAAACTGTCCAGTCCAAGGCTCTTCAACGGGTCGAATCGCGAAGAAGGTGTCATGAATCGCCGCACTCGCTTCGTTTAATCGTACTTGCAGCGAGTCAATATATTCGTGGAGCCCGATCTCTCGGATGTTCTCCACCTGCCGATAATCCAATTCCGCTCTCAGTTGACCGAAGAGCCGTTCAGCGGAATTGCGATACGTCCCCATCAGCGTGCCCGAAATCGCGTGCAACGATACGTCCGCTTCTCGAACGCAATAGTTGATGGCTCTTGGAAATGTTCGGTCGAGAATCAGAAACCCGATAATTCGCTCGACGGTGATTCCGTGATAGCGACGTCGATAGCTTTGAAACCCACTCACAGACCGCAAGACATCCGCCCATTGCAGGTCATCGGTTGGCGTCCCGACATCGCTGACCGTGGGAAGTAGCGTGAAGTATTTCACGTCCAGCAAACGAGACGTTTTGTCAGCACGTTCAATCACTCGCCCGAGATTCGCGAAATGCCATCCCAGGTCATGTGACATCGTTGCATCCGCAATTCCGTTGAACAGATGGCTGCCTTCCTTCACCGAGCACAGGAAATCAGACGGCGAATCCATCGTTGCAAAAGTCGGTTCGGCATCCTTCACCCGATGGTAAAAAGCATTGAGCTGTTCCCACATCTCTGAAGAAATTGACTCGCGGACCGACCGGGCATTCTCACGAGCGAAACGCAGCGACGAAAGAATGGAGTTGGGGTACTCACGATCGAAGACGAGAAACTGCATCACCGTTTCGGCAGAAGCATGCTTGTAGTTTTTGTGAAAGTACTTCTCATCGCCGGTCGCCAACACCAGCGGTTCCCATTGCTGCTGAATTCCGATGGGCTGATCGAGTGTCATGTTGAGAGTGACATCGACAAATCGGGCGAGATTTTCAGCACGCTCGACGTATCGAGCCATCCAGTAAATTGCTTCTGCGACGCGGCTTAACATTCTGGACCTTTTGTTTTGTTGTTTGTTGATTCCCTGAGCTTCTAGAGGTCTTAATCGAGTCCAGTCAGTTCTTCGTCCGAGTCAGCAACGACCCACGTATCCTTACTTCCGCCCCCTTGCGAAGAGTTCACGACAAGCGATCCCTTGCGAAGCGCAACACGCGTCAACCCGCCTGGGAGCACTCGCACATCTTCCCCATAGAGAATGTACGGCCGCAAATCGACGTGCCGGCCTTCAAATACACCATCAATCAGCGTCGGAACCCGCGAGAGCGACAACACAGGCTGCGCGATGTAATTTCGCGGATTCTTCCGAATCAGTTCGTCAAACTTCTTGATCTCATCAGCGCTCGCACGTGTTCCGATCATCATCCCGTAGCCGCCCGATTCATTGGCAGGTTTGACAACCAGCTCGTTGAGATGGCTCAGAACATACTCGCGATGCTCGGGAACTTCGCAGACGTAAGTCTCCACATTCGGGAGGATGGCCTCTTCGCCGAGGTAGTACTTGATCATCTCCGGCACAAACGCATAGACGACCTTGTCGTCCGCAATGCCTGTTCCAGGAGCATTGGCGAGAGCAACACGTCCGTTGCGGTAAGCTTCCATCAAACCCGGAACTCCCAGCACCGAATCTTCGCGGAAGACTTTCGGATCGATGAAGTCATCATCAATCCGTCTGTAAATGACGTCCACTCGCTGAAATCCTTCGGTTGTCCGCATACAGACGAACCCGTCTTTGACGACCAGATCTCGGCCTTCAACTAGTTCCACACCCATCTGTTGAGCGAGGAAGGAGTGCTCGTAGTAAGCTGAGTTGTAAACCCCCGGAGTCAGCACCACGATCGTTGGTTCGTAGGTTTCTGGCGCCAGAGACTGCAGCGTTTGCAGCAGGCCGCTCGGGTAATCGATCACCGGACGAACGCGGCAAGCTTTGAAAATCCCCGGGAAGCTCCGCTTCATCAGCAAACGATTCTGAAGCACGTACGAAACGCCTGAAGGACAGCGAAGGTTGTCTTCCAACACATAGATCTGACCATCCGCATGTCGAATCAGATCCGTCCCGGTGATATGAACCCAGACTCCCCGAGGCGGATTTAGCCCGCGACACTGCTCTCGAAACGAACTGGCATTTTCAATGAGGGCTCGCGGAATGATGCCGTCGTTCAGAATCTCTTGATCATGATAGATGTCATCAATGAACAGATTGAGCGCGCGAATACGTTGCTTCAATCCCTGCTCAACGGTTCGCCACTCCTGCGAGCCAACGATTCTCGGCACAATGTCGAATGGCCAGATTTTTTCGGTGCCCCGATCATCTCCGTAGACTGCGAAGGTAATCCCCATTCGCATCATTGCTTGATCAATGGCCTCCTGCCGACGCAACAGTTCGCCCGGAGGCAATCCGTTGATTGAATCGACGAGCAATTGAGCTTCCGGACGCGGCTGCCCCTGACTGTCGAAGACTTCATCGTAAAACGACTCGGCATCATAGGCACTAAAGTCAACGCTCTTAGCCATATCCTGACTCACCCTTCAAATGCATCGACACTTGGGACGACGCTCATTATCTGCTGCGGAAGCAACATGCACAACGCCTATTTTCTAAGCACATCTCAGTCTCTTCCGATCAATTCTTCTGAGTTTTCTCAGAACACATCAACAATGCGATCGACGTGCCAAATCTCTACCGAGAGCCAAAAAGGAAAAGAGACCGTCTGATCACAGGCGTCAGCAAGACTTCTGAAGAAGATCATCGGACGAAGAAGAAGCAGCCCATTGCGAATATTTGCCGAATTGTTTGCACAGGAATTCCACTCCACACCTAGAGTGAATCGTGCAAGACCGTTCACAACCACCAAGGAGCATTCGCGAAGCTCGTACGAATGACTAAGCAGAACACGACTTCAAATTGGCCGACTCATTCACATGAGCGAAGAGAGCCTGACGGATCGAGCAGAGAATGAGCACTCAATGCATCAAGAGAGGCGGTCGAATGCTGAATCGACCACTCGAGATTGACCTTCGAAGTTCTTGTTCTTGAAGGGATCGTGCGTCTGCACGGTCCATGCAGCGTAAACGGCAGCTGCTGCTAAAACGACAATCGGCCCCCAGACCATCGCATTTTCGAGGAAGGTCCTTTGATCTTGCGACGCTTCCTCTGCTTCACTTTCGTCCATACTCTCTTGAGTTCGACGAATGATCTCCATTCGCTCAGCTCGTTTGCGCTCAGATTTCGAACTCGTTGAAGCAGGGGCGGGCTTTTGAACTGGCTTCTTGGGCGCCATGACAGCGACCCGTTCTTCGGTCGCCTGATGATTTCTCGCAGTGCGAATTAACCCGACGACCGAATTCGCAGGCTGCCATTCCTCGACGTCAGATCGACGAACGTCCCCGTCTTCGGGTAGCTGATGATCATGGATCAAGAACGCGACGTCCTTGAACTTCATCGGTCCCCGCACACCACCAGATACTCGGACATACCATTGCGTTGCCATGACAACCAAGCCCCAGAATCACATCCTGATTCGTTGCTCGGACCAGCGAATCCAAGACAACTCAACTCAACAAAAGATTGATGCTCGACTTCCAAACATCCAAAGCAAAGACTCCCGCTGCTCTTGCTATTCCATTTCGACGTGTACTCTACCTACGCGATGTTAACTTTGCGTGAATTACTGGAAATTCTGCGCAGTTTCAAAAACATCCACGCATGACAATATCATCACGCGTCATCGAAAACGCCAAGAGAGTGGCGACACCACAACCGACGATGGCACAGATCTCGAAGTCGCCTGCGCGTGTCGGCGACAAAACAGAGTGGAGTTCTCAAACCCCAGCGGTTTACCTGAACAGAAACAGCATTGATCCCCTGGAACAGGCCATTCCTCAAGGAAAGAATGGCCACACAGAAGGAGTCAATGCTGCAAACCCAACCGGGATTAACGCGCCATTCCAATCGAGCGAATTTCCCGCATCACGACGACCTTCACTTCTCCGGGGTAAGTCATGTTCTCTTCGATCGTACTAGCAATGTCTCGCGACATTTTCGCAGCTTCGCGATCGTTAATCCGCTTGGGATCGACAATCACTCGAACTTCTCGCCCCGCCTGAACAGCGTAAACCTCGTTCACTCCGGGGAAACCACAAGCAATCGCTTCCAACTCTTCGAGCCGCTTGATGTATTTCTCGAGAGTTTCTCGACGCGATCCCGGTCGTGAGGCAGAACAGGCATCCGCAGCGGCCGTTAAGACTGTGTAGATGTATTCCGGACGAATATCGTCATGGTGACCAGCAGCTGCATGGACAACTTCTTCACCTTCGCCATAACGCTTCAGCAATTCGGCACCAATCGCCGGATGACCACCTTCCATTTCGTGGTCGGCAGCTTTTCCGATGTCGTGACAGAATCCACAGCGACGGGCAATTTCGACATCCAGACCGAGCTGCTCCGCCATCATTCCGGTCAAATAAGCGACTTCAATCGAGTGCTGTAGCACATTCTGACTGTAGCTCACTCGAAAATGTAGCCGCCCCATCAGCGCCAGCAATTTCGGATGCAGATTCGGAACCCCTGCTTCTTCCGCTGCGCGGGTTCCGAGATCCATGATCCGCTCATCCATCTCGCTTTTCGTTTCCGAGACGATTTCTTCGATTCGAGCGGGATGAATTCGGCCATCCTGAATCAGCTTGAGAAGGGCATTCTTCGCGATTTCGCGGCGAACGGTATCAAACGCCGAGACGACCACGACGCCGGGCGTATCATCGACGATGACATCGACGCCAGTCTCTTTCTCAAACGCTCGGATATTTCGTCCTTCACGTCCGATGATTCGGCCTTTGATTTCATCGCTGGGAATATCGATCGTCGAAACGGTCGTTTCCGATGTGTGATCGGACGCGTAGCGCTGGACAGCCATTCCGATGATCTCGCGAGCGAGTTTTTCGGAATCCTGCTTGAGCTGCTGTTGATGCTTGAGAATTAAGCTTCCAGTTTCACTTTTCAGCTGTTTATCGAGTCTACTCAAAAGTCGCTGCGTCGCATCTTCCTTCGAAAGACCGCTGATTGTGTAGAGCTTTTCCTGCTCTTCCTCGACAATCTTCTCGAGTTCTTGCTCACGCTTTTCAATGAACTTCGAACGCTCCGTGAGTCGATTCTGCATTTGCTCGAGCATGCGTTCGCGTTTCTTCACGCTCTCGGTCTGGTCGTCGAGACGCGTTTCGCGTTTGTCGATTTCCCGCTCTTGCTGACGCAGCTTGTCACGAACTTTATCGAGTTCGGTCTCGATTTCCTGACGCCGTCTGAGGAGCTCTTCTTTCGCGGCGAGCTCACTCTCTTTTCGAAGATTCTCTGCCTCGCGTTCGGCATCTTTAATGAGATCTTCGCGTGTTCGATACGCACTCCCCATCCGCATTCGATCGAAGAAGAAGCCGATGACAGCACCGAGCACAAGCCCGATCCCTATCTCGAAAATTGGCACGACATGATCCTTTTAGAATCGCACCCCGGAGTCGCTACTCACCGTTGAAACTGGATCAATTCGCGGAATTTCCACTCAGTGCCGTCTTGAATGACGAAAGAACAGACATGGGCGACCGGACATCGAGAGACTTCTGACGTTTCCTGCCGTAGCTGGTGCGAACCTCACAGACCGACCGCAACTTTGGCCGAATTGCGGGATGCCCCACCATTCAGAGATTGCGATTGAAAGTCGGTCGATTCCATCCACTTGACGACACGGACAGCTGTCCTGAGTTGTCATCTGACGACAGCTTTCCGTGGTTTTCAGCGCTCTGCAAATGGAATGCAGCAACACCACCAGAAAGCATAACAATGTAAACACCGAAGACTCGCCCAGCATGATGACACCAAAACGGTTCAATCGATTACGAGTTGAGCGGTGACACAGCACTCGCTCTTACGATCCCTGTCGAATAAAAAAGTTGTGAAGAAGCACACAAAATAAAATGTGACACGAACCGGATGACTCAAAACGGTTTGAAATGATCGTGGTTTCCGTGAGGTTCCAGCCAAACTGAACTGGCAAGAAAACCCGGAATGCATTGGACTTTGTTGATTTGACTTTTCATTCAGGCACATCGTCACAATGACGACCCACCTGAGCGAAATGTTATCAGATTGAGAAGAGTCTGCAATCTCACCCCTCGCTGTGGCAACCTCCATCGCATCAATCAGGATCGATGGCCTGAAATCATCCCGACGACTGGCAAACTCACCCCGACCAATTCTGCAACCTGATGAATTGCGAATTGCCCGAGGACTCACGGAGTGGTACCATTCTTTCGGAATTTTTCTGCAATTCCTCACCGACCGAGACCCGCTTCAGATGGATATTCGTCAATCACCGCTGATTTTGAGCATCCCGCTCGGACGATGGTTTGGCGTTGATGTCCGAATGAGCGTCTGGTTCGTCGGACTGGTCCTGATTTTCTGCCTCCGACTCGGAGGAGCCCTTGGGCTGGCCGTTTCTGCGATCCTGTTTCTCAGCATCCTCGCACACGAGTTTGCCCACGTATTCGGAGCCCGGGCAACAGGCGGCGAAGGCAACGAAATCCTCATGTGGCCGCTGGGTGGACTCGCATTCGTCTCACCGGCCCCGTCGTTCTACTCAGAATTCTGGACGACTCTGGCCGGCCCATTGAGCAACGCGGCGATTTGCCTCATTTGCGCCCCCGCAGTCGCCTCAAGTGGAATGCTGATGCAGTCACTCCACCCCATCATGCTTCCAAATGTTGACTTATCCCTCAGCACGCCAGCCATCTTCTTGAATTCGATCTTCGTGCTGGCCTTTTCCATCAACTTTAAGCTTCTGATCCTCAACCTTCTCCCGATTTACCCCCTCGATGGAGGTCAAATCGCATTCTACATCGCAAAACTCCATTGGGAGCGGGGAGTTGCGCGACTTGGCACTCTCTATCTCGGAGCTGTCATCACGATCATTCTGGCTCTCGCCGGGATGCTGACGAAGTCGACCGACCTTGTCTTCATCGGATTCCTGCTCATGGTTTTCGTCCTGCAGGCACATATGACAACAGTCTTCGCCCAGCGATTCGGCGAAGTCGGGCTGGGTTACGGACTCGAAGACGAAGGCGAGAGCTATCTGAATTACCTCGATGAAGATGAAGACCCGACGCCACGTCCGGGACCGCTTCAGCGATGGAAAGCTCACCGCCGAGAAAAACGACTCGAACGCGAAGCCCAGCAGCAGGCCGAAACGTCGCAGCGCGTCGATGCTTTACTGGAGAAGATCAACCTCTCGGGCTTCAACTCGCTCACAGATGCTGAAAAGAAGTTTCTACAGCAAGCAAGCTCGAAATACCGATCTCCCAGCGAGTAAATCCGGGCCAGCGATACCCTTTGATTCGAACCCGCCCCATTTTGTCGACGATTCCGCTCTTAAATCGCTTCTCGCAAACTAAACCGGCAGCGACGATCGACTCCACGCAACTTTCAAAGGGCATTCTCGGTTCCAGACTCGACAGGCTTTGAAGGAATCGAGAACATGCCAACGGTGATCAAGAGCCGGAAACATCGCTCAATGCGAGCATTTCCACAACTTCACAGACCGTCTCAAACACTAGTCTGAGGAACGTCTTCCGGCGAAACGATCGTCCACGCGCGAGAGCAAGTTCGGCCCCTGCCGTCTCAGGCGAGTTCACAAACACAACGAAACGTCCCAAAACCATTCTGTAACACAGTCTGACGAAAACGACTGACAATTGAGGATAGACGAGTGCGCTGGTCACAAACACTAATCCCAACCATGAAAGAGATTCCGGCGGACGCCGAGATCCCCAGCCATCAGCTCATGCTTCGCGCTGGCCTCATTCGCCAACTCATGGCCGGTGCCTACACGTATCTTCCGCTCGGAACACGTGCGATTCGAAAAGCCGCGGAAATCGTCCGTGAAGAAATGGACCGCACCGGAGCGGTGGAACTCTCCATGCCAGCCCTCCAGCCGATTGAACTTTTCGAGCGAACCGGACGACGAGACGCTTTCGGAAACGTACTCATCAACTTCCCGATCCGCCGGCGTGACCACAATGTCCACCTGGCACTCGGACCAACCCACGAAGAAGTCGTGACCGACTTAATGTCGCGACTCATCAGCAGCTACCGACAACTTCCAATCACCGTTTATCAGATCCAAACGAAATTCCGAAATGAAGAGCGGCCGAGATTCGGAGTTCTCCGCACCAGCGAATTTCTGATGAAGGACGCCTACAGCTTCGCGACAACAGTCGAACAGCTGAACGAGTCCTATCAGAAGATGTACGATGCATATTGCCGTATTTACGCTCGCTGCGGACTCGAGTTCATCCCCGTCGAAGCAGAAAGCGGCCCGATCGGGGGAGATGCTTCTCACGAATTCATGATTCCCGCCGAAAACGGAGAAGATCGAATCGTTCGCTGCACGTCTTGCGGATACGCAGCCAACCTCGAAAGAGCCGACACCGGGCGCCAACCTCAAAAACCCACTCCCGACGAAAACAAGCCAGCACCACAAACTGTCGACACGCCCGGGCTGGGAAGCATCGAAGCGGTCGCCAGCTTCTTAAAGATTCAACCCAGCGAGATGATCAAAACACTGATCTACGTTGCTGATGAAAAACCGGTCGCTGTCCTGCTTCGCGGGGACCACGAGGCCAACGACGGAAAAATCCGCAGAGCCTTGGGGGCCAAATCACTTGAAATGGCCGACAACGCAACGATCGAGAAGTCGACAAACGCTCCCGTCGGATTCGCCGGACCGGTCGACATCAAAATCACAACTCTCGTCGATCACGATGTCGCTTTGATGCCCGTCGCTGTCGTCGGGGCCAATGCTGCCGACAAGCACACCACTGGAGTGATTCCCGGACGAGACTTCTCGTTCGACACGAGCTTTGACCTTCGCAACGCAGAGGCTGACGACCCCTGCCCGAAATGTGAATCCCACCTTGAGTTCGTCCATGGAATCGAAGTTGGTCACGTCTTCAAACTGGGAACCAAATACAGCGAGTCGCTCGACGCCGAATTCCTCGACGAAAAAGAACAGCGACATCCTTTGATCATGGGATGCTATGGGATCGGCGTGAATCGCATCGTCGCTGGCCTGGCAGAAACCTGCCATGATGAAAACGGACTCATCTGGCCCGTTTCCATCGCCCCTTATGAAGTCGAACTCATTCCTCTCAATGTATCTGACCCCGAAGTCATGAAACACG